>NZ_JAJPWB010000002.1:0-648664 GCF_046549295.1 Micromonospora sp. 067-2
GCAACCCGACACCCGGCGCCCCAACACCCCGGCAACCCGACACCCGGCGCCCCAACACCCCGGCAACCCGACACCCGGCGCCCCAACACCCCGGCAACCCGACACCCGGCGCCCCAACACCCCGGCAACCCGACACCCGGCGCCCCAACACCCCGGCAGCCCGACACCTGGACGGCCCGACACCCCGACACCCGGCGCCCCGACAGCAGGCGGTTTGCGAGAGGGCGGCGCTGTTCCTAGGTGGCCCATTGGCGGCGTTGCGCGACCGTCCGGGACCACATGCACGAAGGTGGCTGATGCCTCTGAGGCATAAATATGCCTCAGAGGCATCAGGCTCAACAGGAACAGGTGCCGGGCACGGCGGGGTGGACTCCACGTGGCGGGAGAGCGAGTCGGACCGAGCCGGAGTCGAAACCGGACCGAGCCGGACCGAGCCGGAGCCGGACCGGAGCCGGAGC
Source organism: Micromonospora sp. 067-2 (assembly GCF_046549295.1). NCBI lineage: Bacteria > Bacillati > Actinomycetota > Actinomycetes > Micromonosporales > Micromonosporaceae > Micromonospora > Micromonospora sp. 067-2. The sequence continues at coordinate 459 of NZ_JAJPWB010000002.1, forward strand.
CGGACCGAGCCGGGGCCGAAACCGGACCGAGCCGGACCGAGCCGGACCGAGCCGGACCGAGCCGGACCGAGCCGGACCGAGCCGGACCGGAGCCGGACCGAGCCGGACCGGAGCCGGACCGAGCCGGACCGGAGCCGGACCGAGCCGGACCGGAGCCGCAGCAGGAGCAGGACACAAGGCGCGCCGGGACCGAGCCGGGGCCGAGCCGAAGAGGCCGTGGCGGCGGCTTTGGCGGGTCGGGCAACGGGCGGGGTTCTGCGCCGGTAGCCGGACATGGCGACGGGCGCCGCTCCCGGGTGGTCCGGGGGCGGCGCCCGTCGTACTGCTGCTGTGCTGAGCGTCAGTGCCTGTCGATGTCGCTGGCGGTGTCCTCGCGGTAGCTGGCCCCGCCGTCGGACTCGCTGCTGAGCGGCTTCGCGCCACCCTCCGGCGGGCCGGCCACGCTCTGGCCACCCGCGGCCAGCTCCGGGAACTTCGCGTCGAACGCCGGCCGCTCCGAGCGGATCCGGGGCATCCGGTCGAAGTTGCGCAGCGGCGGCGGGCTGCTGGTCGCCCACTCCAGCGAGTTGCCGTGACCCCAGGGGTCGTTCACCTCGACCACCGGGCCGGTCTTGTACGACTTCCAGCAGTTGTAGATGAACGGCAGCGTGGAGATACCGGTGATGAACGCGCCGATCGTGGAGATCGTGTTCAGCGTGGTGAAGCCGTCGCTGGGCAGGTAGTCGGCGTACCGGCGGGGCATGCCCTCGGCGCCGAGCCAGTGCTGGACCAGGAAGGTGGTGTGGAAGCCGATCATGGTCAGCCAGAAGTGCACCTTGCCCAGCCGCTCGTCGAGCATTCGGCCGAACATCTTCGGGAACCAGAAGTAGATGCCACCGAAGACGGCGAACACGATGGTGCCGAAGAGCACGTAGTGGAAGTGCGCCACCACGAAGTACGAGTCGGACACGTGGAAGTCGATCGGCGGGCTGGCCAGCAGCACACCGGTGAGACCACCGAAGAGGAAGGTGACCAGGAAGCCGACCGCCCAGAGCATGGGCGTCTCGAAGCTGATCTGACCCCGCCACATGGTGCCGATCCAGTTGAAGAACTTCATTCCGGTCGGCACGGCGATCAGGTAGCTCAGGAAGCTGAAGAACGGCAGCAGCACCTGGCCGGTGGCGAACATGTGGTGCGCCCAGACGCTCATGGACAGCGCGGCGATCGCGAGAGTCGCGCCGACCAGACCCTTGTAACCGAAGATCGGCTTGCGGGAGAAGACCGGGATGATCTCGGAGATGATGCCGAAGAACGGCAGCGCGACGATGTACACCTCGGGGTGCCCGAAGAACCAGAACAGGTGCTGCCAGAGCAACGGCCCACCGGTAGCCGGGTCGTACACGTGGGCCCCGATGATGCGGTCGGCGGCGAGCGCGAAGAGCGCGGCGGCCAGCAGCGGGAAGACCAGGATCGCCAGCAGGCTGGTGACCAGGATGTTCCAGGTGAAGATCGGCATCCGGAACATGGTCATGCCGGGCGCGCGCAGCGTCAGGATAGTGGTGATCATGTTCACCGCACCGAGGATGGTGCCGAGGCCGGACACGGCCAGACCCACCACCCACATGTTCCCGCCGACGCCGGGCGAGTGCTCGGCGGTGCTCAACGGGGTGTAGGCGGTCCAGCCGAAGTCGGCCGCACCGCCGGGGGTCATGAAGCCGGCGATCGCGATCGACCCGCCGAAGAGGAACAGCCAGTAGGCGAAGCTGTTCAGCCGCGGAAAGGAGACGTCGGGCGCGCCGATCTGGATCGGCACGATGTAGTTCGCGAAGGCGAAGACGATCGGCGTCGCGAAGAACAGCAGCATGATCGTGCCGTGCATGGTGAAGAGCTGGTTGTACTGCTCCGGCGACAGGAACTGCAGCCCGGGCCGGGCCAGTTCGGCCCGCATGATCAGGGCCATCAGGCCACCGATCATGAAGAACGCGAACGCGGTGACCATGTACATGATCCCGATCTGCTTCGCGTCCGTGGTACGCAGCAGCCGCGCGAGGGCCGACCCCTTGACCGGCTCCCGGACCGGCCAGGGCCGGGTCACGACCGGCTTGGGTGCGACGGTGGTCACGAGTGGCCTCCGGTTCTCGTTTGTCCCGCTCGGCACACGCTGGTATCTGCGGGCCGTCATCCGCAAGGAGGATAGTCCCCGGCAGGTGACAGTGCCGCGTGGGGTGTCGGGGCCGATCTAGAGCGGGCCGACCAGCAACCGGTAGTGCTCTCCGAAGATCCGGCCGCCGCGCCCGCGCAGCAACGGGTCGCGCAACGCCGGCGGTACGTCCCTGGTCCGGTTGCGGTCGCGGGTCCGGTCGGCCACCCATCGGGTACGCGGACGGCGGCGACTCTCGTACGCGACCAGGGCCGCCTCGACGGTGCCGGCGGCGCGTAGCGATTCGGCCAGCACCACCGCGTCCTCCAGCGCCATGGCCGCGCCCTGGGACAGCGTCGGTGCGGTGGCGTGCGCCGCGTCGCCGACCAGCAGCACCCGGCCGCGGTGCCAACGGCCCAACTCGACCTCGTCGGTGATCCCGACGTGTACCCGGTCGAGCGCGGCGAGCACCTCGGGCACCGGGCCGCCGTAGTCGGCGAACAGGTCGCGCAGTCGCGCCAGGGGGTCGGCAGGTGCCTCGGTGCCGGCCTCGTCGGCGTAACAGTGCAGCCGACCGGCGCCGATCGGCACCATCAGGAAGCCGGAGCGCTGGCCGAGCAGGGCGGTCCACTCGGTGACCGGCGGGCCGTCGCGCAGCACGGCCCGGTAGACCACCTGCCCGACGGGCCGGGGCGGCCCGCCGAGGGAGGCCAGCGCGCGCACCGGGGAGCGCGGCCCGTCGGCGCCGACGACCAGGTCGTACTCGGTGCTGGTGCCGTCGGTGAAGGTGACCCCGACGCCGCCCGGAAGCAGGTCCAGGGTGCGGACCTCGGCGCCGTGCCGGACGGCGCCGCCGGCACCGCTGAGCAGCACCCGGTGCAGGTCCGACCGTGGCAGTGCCCGGCATTCGCCGACTCCGGACCAGAGGGTGTCGAGGTCGACCTCGCAGAGCTGCACGCCCGCGGCGTCGAAGAAGCGCTGCCGGCGGATGACCTGCCCGAGCGGACGGACCGGGTCGTGCAGGTCCAGCCGACGCAGCGCGCGGGCGGCGTTACCCGGCAGGTAGAGGCCGGTCTCGGTGGACTCCCCCGGCGGCAGTTTGTCGGTCACGTCCGGCCGGAAGCCCGCCAGGCGTAGCGCCCGGGCCACGGCCAGGCCGGCAATGCCCGCGCCGACGACGAGGATGCGCAGGGGGGAGCCACCCATGGTGGTGTACGCCTCCGGAGGGGATGCGGCACGCGTTGGAGGCAACACGCTACTCGGCGCTATCGGTGCACGCCAGAGTCCGATCGGCCCGCCGGACGTCGCTCGTCGGCGGCGCGCCTCGCGTACCTGGACGTCCTCCGGCAGCCGCGAGTCGCGGGCGTGGCAATCCTCACATTTCACCAGTTTGACGCGTCCGGTTGCGCCGGAGTTTCAGGCATGTAAATGTGTCATTGAGCGTGGGAGCGCTCCCGCATCCGCCCCGACCCGATCGGCGCCCGGCACGCGCCACAGTCAAGGAGCGTCATGAAACGTCCACTTCGGGCACTGGTGGCCGCCGGCCTGCTGCTCGGCGGCTCGATCGTCGCCGTGGCACTCGGCGGCAACGCCTCCGCCGACACCCAGATCTGCGAGCAGTACGGCTCGACGGTCATCCAGGGCCGGTACGTGGTGCAGAACAACCGTTGGGGCACCACCGCCCAGCAGTGCATCAACGTCACCGGCACCGGCTTCGAGATCACCACCCTGAACGGCAGCAACCCCACCAACGGCGCGCCCACCGCGTACCCCTCGGTGTTCTTCGGTTGTCACTACACCAACTGCTCCCCCGGCACGAACCTGCCGATCCAGGTGAGCCAGATCAGCAGCGCCACCAGCAGCATCAGCTACCGGTACGTCGGCGGCACCTACAACGCCTCGTACGACATCTGGCTCGACCCCACGCCCAAGCGGGACGGGGTGAACCAGATGGAGATCATGATCTGGCTCAACCGACAGGGGCCGATCCAGCCCATCGGCTCGCCGGTCGGTACGACCACCCTGGCCGGCCGGACGTGGGAGGTCTGGCGGGGCAGCAACGGTTCGAACAACGTCATCTCGTACGTCGCGCCGTCGCCGATCAGCAGCCTGAACTTCAGCGTGCTGGAGTTCGTCAACGACGTCCGCAACCGGGGCGCGATCACCAACAGTTGGTACCTGACCAGCATCCAGGCCGGCTTCGAGCCGTGGCAGGGCGGCGTCGGCCTGGCGGTGACGTCATTCTCGGCCGCTGTCAACGGTGGCGGCGCACCGCCCACCACGCCGCCCCCGACGACTCCGCCCCCGACGACTCCGCCGCCGACCACCCCGCCACCGGGTGGCGCGGGCTGCGCCGTGAAGTACACGCCGAACTCGTGGAACAGCGGCTTCACGGCCGACGTGCAGATCACCAACACCGGGTCCAGCCCGGTCAACGGTTGGACGTTGACCTACAACCTGCCCGGCGGGCAACGGGTGACCAGCGCGTGGAACGCCACGGTGAGCCAGAGCGGGTCCACGGTGACGGCCCGGAACGTGAGCTGGAACGGCACGCTCGCGCCGGGCGGCACGGCCAGCTTCGGCTACCAGGGGACGCTGAGCGGGGCGTACTCGTCACCGACCAGCTTCACGCTCAACGGCGTGGCCTGCAGAGCAGCTTGAGGGTCGCTCGACCGCCGCGGGGGTCGCCGCTCCATCGGCGGCGCCCCCGCGGAGTGTCTGTTCATTGCAGAGTCAAGCGAGATCAGCGCAGAGAGCCGGCACCGGTCAACCCTCACGGACGGCGGCCTCCCACCCGTCATAGCTTCCGTCGAAACGCCTCGCGGCAACCTCCATGACTTCGCGCATCCGCTGGACGCTCTCAAGCGATGGCAGGCGCTCGATTGTGACTCGCAGAGACCAGCCATCGTCCGAACCCTCGGGAGGAAAGCCCTCCACCGAATAACCGAGGCTCTGGCGGATCGCACGGCCGGCGGCCACCATGCGCGCTTCCGCATCGAATGTCAGGTAGTGAACGAAGGTGGTGACAACGGCCATATCCGCCCCTGCCGCCGCAAGCTGGTGGAGAGTTTCTCGATCCCCGTGCGGATCGTCGACGTCGGCGTTTCCGAACCCTCCGACTTCCAGGTAGCTCTCTGACATCCTTCACTTCTCCACAGTCGAGGTGGCGGCACCAGAGCGTCGCCACCTGGAGCATTCTGTATGTCCAGGCTCGGCCAGCACACCGACACGTCGATCAGGGTGGACTCGGTGAGAATTTCCACCTCCTGCGCACGGTCTGCAGGCTCATCGTCCGCACCCACCAGGATTTTCGACCTCGTTTCGATGCTCCACGCCACCGAAAAGGCCCGAACGGTCGAGAACATTGCTGGCGTGGCCGCAGCCTCGAGATCGAAGATCAGACTATCGGCGTCGCGCATCTATTCGGCCCGATCCGGACGTTCCGCGACAGATCCGGCCAGTCACGCCGTACGCAGGTACTCCTCCCAGGTCAGCTTGGGCGTGACGGCCGGGCCGTCGTCGGTGCCACGGTTGGCAAGGCCGTTGAGGCCGAGGTAGAAGTCGCCTGCCTGATGCTGAGCGCCACTCGACTGGTCGGTGTCGGCCAGGGCGATGGCGTGGATGTGGTACGGCCAGTCGCCCTGCGACGGGTTACGCAGCCATGCCGCGAAGCCCACCCGGCGCAGCTGCCTGACGACGGTGGTCCGGTAGGTGGTGGTCATGCCGCTCACCGAGAGGTCCAGCGCACCGCCGCCGTCGTGGGTGCCGGCCGACGCCGGTGTGCTGGAACTGTAGGAGCCCTGGGTGATCGTCAACTGGGCGCCGAGCAGTCGTTCGGCCTCGAGCAGCATGCTCCGGGTGCGCGTGTTCACCTGCGCGCCGCGGAAGGTGAGGATGCTGCCCGGGGACAGCACTCGGGTGAGCGTGAACCGCTGCTCACCGAGCTGACGCAGCGAGGTCGGCCCGGGCAGGCCGCTGGCGTCGAGGCCGGAGTATCCGAGGGATCGCTGGTAGGTGGCGTACGCCGCGACGGTGCTGGTGCCGAAGTGCCCGTCGACGTAGCCGGCCGCGAGGAGGCCTCGTGCCTGTAGCGCGCGCTCCACCTGCAGGACGCTGTCCTTGCTGCCCGAGGTGATGGCCGTGTCCGCGCGGCGCGGGTCGATCTGTGCGGCCTTGATGAGCGCTTCCATGTCGACCACGGGAAGAGCCGCGCGGGCGTTCTGGCCGACGAGGGTCGAGCCGGCGATCGCTGCCGACGCGGTGATCAGCAACCGTCTCCTGCTGAGCAATGTTCCTCCATGCGGGGGTGATGAGGGGTGCCTGGGAGCGCTGGCCCGCCCGGTCAGACGCGGGTGAGCCGGACGGCGTCGGCGATGACGAGCCCGGTGGCGTTGCTCCATCGGCTCACGGCGACCCGGTTGGCGTCCCCGGCCGGCAGCGCGAACGTGCCGAGGATCCGCCACTGCCCACCGGTCACCCGCTGGTCGACCGTCACCGTCCGGTTGCCGCTGCTGGTGGCGACGATGTACGGGGTGGCGCTGTTGTAGCCGGAGTTCGTCGGCCACCAGGCTTCGACGCGGTAGTTGGCGGTGGCCGGGACGTTGAACCTGTACCACGCGGGGTCGCTGGCCGCGACCGGGTCCGCGTACCGGTAGTCGGCCCCGTACCGCTGACTGGAGAACGACGACACGCCCCAGTTGGCGCTGGCGGTGAAGCGGCCGGCGGTGGTGTTGTCCACCGTGGAGGACCATGCCGTGCCGCCGCCGGCCATCTTCGCCGCCACGTCGGCGCGCATCACGTTCAGGTCGATGAAGGACGGGTCGATCTTGCCGGTGGTGCTGGTCTCCCGGTGCCCGCGGGCGTAGCTGCTGTCCCGCCCGAGTCGGGTGAGCACAGCGGCGGTGGCGGCGATCGAGGCGTCGTACTGCGCGGCGGTCATCTCCTGGTTGACACCGTTGTAGTCGATCTCCCACCCGATCATCAGGGTGTTGCCGTCCCCGGCCGGTATGGGTCCGCTGCCGCCGCTGGCACCGGCGTGGTTGCACCGGCCGGCGGAGATGACGTGGAAGACGCCGTTGTAGTCGACGAGCGCCTGACACAGCGGTCCGGCCAGGTCGGAGCGGCCGTTGATGCAGATGCCGAGCGCCGGGTGCGGGTTGCTGGCGCTGGAGGTCGAGGCGGTGTGGTGCCAGAGCACACCGATCGGGTCGAAGGAGCCCGGCCGCATCCGGTTGAGCCAGTCGCCCTCGACGACGACCTGGACCCCGGCGGCGCGCAGGACGTCCACCAGCCATCCGACGGTGGCCATCAGGATTGTCCGAGCAGGTCGGCCAGGCACTCGGCCTTCGGCGCGGCGTTGGCCGGGGTGGGCCGGACGACGGTGGTCAGTGCGGCGGCCACCAGGGCGGGGATGCCGAGCACCCCGCGGCGGCGCAGACGGATGGATGGTGACCGGGCCATGGCGATCCTCCAGCAACGGCGGGAAACGCATCGACGTACGTGATGACGGGCACGTTATACCGTCACGTACGTCAATGTCGATACCCTTCATTGCCGAGTCTCGTGCTGAAGGAAACCGCCGTGTCAGACCTCGCCGAGCGCGTCGATGTCGCGCATCTCCTCCGCCGTCAACGAGAAGTGGAAGACGTCGAAGTTGGCCGAGATCCGCTCCGGGGTCACCGACTTCGGGATCACCACGATCTCGTGGTCGATGTGCCAGCGAAGCACCACCTGCGCGGGCGATACGTCGTGTGCGCCGGCGATCCGGGTCAGCACCGGGTCGCTCAGGTCGGTGGTCTTGAACGGGCTGTACCCCTCCAGCACCACGCCCCGGTCCTGGTGCTCGGCGTGCCGCTGCCGGTCGTACAGCCTCGGACCCCACCGGATCTGGTTGACCGCCGGGTTCTCCTCGGTCGACTGGATCAGCTCGTCGATCTGGCCGGTGCTGTAGTTGCTCACCCCGATCGCACGGGTGAGGTTCTCGCCGCGGGCGGCCAGCAGCTCCCGCCACATGGGGATGCTGTCGGCGGCGGACGGCGGCCAGTGGATCAGCCACAGGTCCACCTGCTCGACGCCGAGCGCCGCCAGGCTGGCCTCCAGCGTCTCCCGCTCCCGGCCCACCCGGTCCGGCGGGATCTTGGTCGTGAGGAAGATGTCCTCCCGACGTAGCCCACTCTCCTTCACCGCGCGGCCGACCTCCCGCTCGTTGCCGTACAGGGTGGCCGTGTCGAGGTGCCGGTAGCCGGTGTCGAGCGCGGCCAGCACGGCGTCGTAGCCCGCCTGGCCGGTGGCCTGCCAGGTGCCGAAGCCGAGCAGAGGCATCCGCACGTCCCCGGGGAGCACGGCGGCGGGCTGGTCGCTGAGGTCCATGAGGACCGTTCTACCCCGCCGCGAGCCCGGCCGGCGAGCGAATCGGACACTCGGCGTCCAGCGCGCTGATCCGCTTTGCCGGAGAATGCGGGATGTGACCGATCGGCTGGACGAGTATCGGCGCCGACGGGACGCGGCCCGTACGCCGGAGCCGGTTCCGGAGCGGAGCCCGACGGCTGCCGGCGCCGACGGCGGCGGCCGCTTCGTCATCCAGCAGCACCACGCCCGCAGCCTGCACTGGGACCTGCGCCTGGAGCACGAGGGGGTGCTGGCCTCCTGGGCGGTGCCGCGCGGCCTGCCCCGCGATCCCGGCCGCAACCATCTCGCGGTGCACACCGAGGACCACCCGATGGAATACCTCGACTTCTCCGGTGAGATTCCCGCCGGCGAGTACGGCGGGGGCCGGATGGTCATCCACGACCGCGGCACCTACCTCCTCGAGAAGTGGCGCGACGACGAGGTGATCGTGACGCTCTCCGGCGACCGGACCAACGGCCGGTACGCGCTCTTCGCCACCGGCGGACGGGACTGGATGATCCGGCGCACCGACCCTGCCCCGCCGGGCTGGACGCCGATGCCCGAGCTGGTACGCCCGATGCACGCCACACCCGCCGCCGGGCTCCCCCGAAACCGCGCCGACTGGGGGTACGAGCTGCGGTGGGACGGGGTCCGGGCGATGGCGTACGTCTCCGGCGGGCGGCTCCGGCTGCTCTCCGAGACCGACGAGGACATCACCGGCGGGTACCCGTGGCTGCGGGCGCTGGCCGAGACACTGGCGCCGACCGAGGCGGTGGTGGACGGCGTGCTGGTCCGCATCGACGGCGCCGGTCGGGTCCGCCCGGCGGGACCGGCCAGCGGCGGCCGGGTCCCCGCCGGTGCCCAGTACCTGCTCGTCGACCTGTTGTGGCTGGAGGGTGTGAGCAGCGTGAACGTGCCCTACGCGCAACGCCGGGAGCTGCTCGACGGGCTGGCGTTGACCGGTGCGCACTGGCAGACTCCGCCGTGGTTTCCCGGCGCCGGCGACGAGGCGCTGCGCACCGGTCGGGAGCAGGGTCTGCCGGGCGTTGTCGCCAAGCGGCTGGACTCGGTCTACGAACCGGGCGGGCGCAGCCGGCACTGGCTGAGCATCGACGCGGTCTGACAGCGAGGAGCGACGTGTACCTGACCCACCTGGACTGCCCGCGCTGCGGCCGGGAGTACGCCGCTGACCAGTTGCAGAACCTCTGTGAGTGCGGCTCCCCGCTGCTGGCCCGCTACGACCTGCCGGCGGTGGCGAAGGCGGTCACCCCGGAGCGCTTCGGGCTGCGCCCGGCCGACCTGTGGCGCTACCGGGAGCTGCTGCCGGTCGCCGACCCTCGGCACGTCACGACGCTCGGCGAGGGCTGGACGCCGCTGCTGCGCGCCCCCGCGTACGGTGCCGAGATCGGCATCACGGATCTGATGGTCAAGGACGAGGGGCTGATCCCGACCGGCTCGTTCAAGGCACGCGGCGCGGCGGTCGGTGTGAGTCGGGCCCGCGAGCTGGGCGTCAAGCGGATCGCGATGCCCACCAACGGCAACGCCGGATCGGCCTGGGCGACGTACGCGGCACGGGCCGGAATGGGCGCCACCATCGTCATGCCGCTCGCGGCGCCGACGATCTGCCGCAACGAGTGCGTGGCCGCCGGGGCCGACCTGCGGCTGATCGACGGGCTGATCAGCGACGCCGGCCGGCGGGTGGCCGAGTTGGTCGCGGAGTCCGACGGGGCGATCTTCGACGCCGGCACGCTGCGCGAGCCCTACCGGCTGGAGGGCAAGAAGACGATGGGGTACGAGATCGTCGAGCAGCTCGGCTGGCAGGCGCCCGACGTGATCATCTACCCGACGGGCGGCGGGGTCGGCCTGATCGGCATCCACAAGGCGCTGCACGAGATGCGCGAGCTGGGCTGGATCGGCGACAAGCTGCCCCGGCTGGTGGCGGTGCAGTCGACGGGCTGCGCGCCCATCGTGCGGGCCTTCGCCGCAGGCGAGGAGCGGGCCGAGCCGTGGGCCGACGCGCACACCGTGGCGTTCGGCATCACCGTTCCGTCGCCGCTGGGCGACGAGCTGATCCTGGCCGCGCTGCGGGCGTCCGCCGGCACCGCGATCGCCGTCGACGACGCGGACATCCTGGCCGACCTGCGGGACTTCGCCACCAGGGAGGGGCTGCTGCTCTGCCCGGAGGGCGCGGCCTGCCTGACCGCGGCGCGGCAACTGCGCGCCGGCGGGTGGATCCGGGCCGGTGAGCGGGTGGTGGTGCTCAACACCGGCGCCGGGCTGAAGTATCCGGAGACCGTCGACGTCTCCGGCGTACCCGTCATGGTGTGAGACGCGCTGGCGTTCCGCGGACCATCCGGTCCGCGGAACGCCCCTGCTGCGGCCCTACTGGTAGGTGATGTCGGACGGTGCGTAGAAGCAGTTGACGCCGTCGGCACCCTCGCCGATCTCGGTCGGCTCGCTGCCCTTCGGCACGCCCCTGAACTTGACGCAGATCGAGGTCTCCCGGTCCGGGTCGCCGACGATGGTGATCCGGCTGAAGCGGGCGGTGTCGCCCCAGTTGGTGTTGATGCCGGCGATCGCGTCGGTGTCCCGGACGATCACGTTGTCGATCACCACGTGCCGCTGGTACGAGGTGGAGCAGTTGCCGCAGGCCCGGTAGAGCTTCCCGGCATTCTCCACCCGGAAGTTCTTGATGTAGACGGTGCCCGAGCCGTTGTGCTGGAAGACCTTGTCGCTGGCGGAGCGGGCACCGCCGCCGTCGACGGTGTACGTGGTGCCGCCGCGGAAGGTGGCGGCGTCCTCGCCCACGTCCTCCCACCAGACGTTGATCAGGGTGCAGTTGCCCTCGCAGTGCACGCCGTCACCGGCCGGCGCACCGATGATCACGTTGCGCAGGGTGGCTCCGGCGGCCAGCTCGAACATCGGGTCCTGGCTCTCGCTCTGCCCGCCGTCGCCGATGCCGTAGTAGCGCTTGAGCCCGCCGTCGAAGCTCCCGGAGACCGGGATCGTCGCGTCCACCTTCTGGTTACCGGTGGGGGTCGGCCAACCCGCCGGAGGCGTGGTGGGCGGCGGCGGAGTGGTCGGGGGTGGGGTGGTCGTCGGCGGAGTGGTGGGGGTGCCGCCGCCGGACGAGTCGACCGCCACGTCGTCGAAGCTGCCGCTGGCGTGCGCGGTGACCAGGCCGATCCGTCCGGCGCCGGCCAGGCTGTTGGTGCCGGCGGCGATCTGGGTGCCGTTGACGAAGCCCCGGATGGTGCTGCCGCTGGTCTCGATGCGCAGGTTGTACCAGGTGCCAGCGCTGGCGCCCACCGACGCGGAACCGATCGCGGTGATGCTGCTGCCGTTGACGGCCTGCAGTTCGGCCCGGCCGGAGCCGAGCAGGGCCAACCGGTACATCTTCGTGCTGCTGATGGAACGCGCCGCGAGCGCGACCAGCGCGCTGGACGAGCCGAAGCTCACCGGCTTGACGCGGGCCTGCACCGAGTAGTTGGTCCAGCTGGTCTGACCGGCGAAGTTCCGGGCCAGCTCACTGCCGACGTTGGACTGGTTGAGCACGCCCGAGCCGTCCGTGACGACCGACCAGGTGCCGCCGGACTTGGACCAGCCGGAGGAGTTGCCGTCGTTGAAGTTGTCGGTGAAGACGGTGGCCGCGGAGGCCGAGCCGATGCCAGCCGCGAGGGCCGCCACGGTGGCCGCGGCACCCACCGCCAGCAGCAGTGGTCGTCGGCCGGGGTTTCGTCTTTCTTGCACGGTTGTCCTCCTTGACACATGTGGTGGCGATCCCACGGCCGTCCGTACGGGGACGTGCGGATATGGCCTGTTGCCGCGACCTGGGATCGGTGTGCCCCGTCGGATTGCCCGGGATCCGGAGGGGGTGAAGCGGGATCAAAGCCTTGGGAAAGGGCTTTCCCGTCTCTTCGAGGCTAGGACCGCGCAACCGCCACCGTCAATGCCTGGCGCTTGCAGGTCTGTTGCAGGATTTCCCCGCCGGGACGACCAGTGGCCAGCCGACCGGCGGCACGCCGCAGAGGGTCTCCGCCTCGGGCAACCGGTCAGTAGCTGTCGGGATTCGTGATCCGCCAGGCCGCGTTGATCAGGCCGATGTGCGACAGCGCCTGCGGAGTGTTGCCGAGCTGCGCGCCGGTCACCAGGTCGATCTGCTCGCTGAACAGGCCCACATCGTTGGCGTGCCCGGCCACCCGCTCGAACAACGCCTCGGCGCGCTGCTGCTCACCCATCATCACCAGGCACTCCACCAGCCAGAACGAGCAGAGCACGAACCCTGCGGGGTCTGTCGTCCAGCGCCGGACCAGCCCGTTCTCGGTGCCGAGTTCCCGCTCGATCGCCGTGATGGTGGAGCGCATCCGAGGGTCGGTGGCCGGCAGGAAGTGCGCCACCGGCAGAAGGAGGGCCGAGGCATCCAGCTCGGCGGAGCCGAAGGCGCCGGTGAACGCCCCGATCCGATCGTTCCAGCCCTGCCGGAGCACCTCACCGTGGATCTCGTCGCGGATCGCAGCCCACCGGTGCGGATCGGCCCGCTCCCCGAGCCGGTCGGCCATGCGCACCGCCCGGTCCATCGTCAACCAGCAGAGCATCTTCGAGGAGAGGTAGTGCCGTTCCCTGTCCCGGGTCTCCCACATGCCCCGGTCGGGCAGGTGCCAGGTCGTCGCCACCTGCTCGGTCAGGCCGAGCACCATCTCCCGCAACTCCACGTCGAACGTCGCGCCGAGATAGTGGCGCAGCCCCCAGACCGCCGAGATCACCTCCCCCGGTACGTCGAGCTGCCGCTGCCGCCAGGCGTCGTTGCCGATCCGGACCGGCCCACTGCCGGCGTAGCCGCGCAGGTGTGTGCAGTTGTGCTCGCTGATGTCGCGCTCCCCCTGCAAACCGAACAGCACCGGCACCGGCTCGTCGCCGATCCGGCCGATCGAGCGGGCCACCCAGGCGAACAGCCGGTTCGCCTCGGCGGGGCAGGCCGCCACCCAGAGGGCGCGCATGGTCATCGAGAAGTCGCGCAGCCAGGAGTACCGGTAGTCGTAGTTGCGGTCCCCGCCGGGCCGCTCCGGCAGCGACGTGGTCAACGCCGCGGCGACCGCGCCACTGCGGGCGTACGTCAGGCCGGTCAGCACTGTCGCGCTGTGCCGGACCAGATCGGGGTAGCGGCCCTGGTAGCCGTGCGTCTCCCGGTACGCCTCCCACGACTGCGTCGTCTCCCCGAGCGCGGTGACCGGATCCAGCCGGGCGGGCGGGTCGCCGTACGCCTCGCCGAAGGCCACGTCGATCCCGACGACCTGGCCGGCGGAGACCTCGAACTCGTGGGTTACCCGGTCCCGGTCGGCGTGCAGCGTCATGTCACCGGCGCGCAGCGCCAGCACCACCGGACCGGCGGTGGCCAGCACGGTGCCGTCCGCCTGCTCGTGCAGGTACGGGGTGAGCAGCCCGTACTCCGGCCGGGGCGCGAAGTCCAGTGCCATCCGGACCCGCCCGGACAGGCCCTCGACCACGCGGATCAGCACTGCCGGCGAGTTCATGCCCAGCTCGTGGGCGCGGGCACCGCTCTCGGCGGCGAGCGCGTCGGTGACCGCCACACTGCCGTGCGGCGTGTGGTGCACCGTGCGCAGCACCAGCGTGTCCGGCCGGTACGCGCGCTCCACCCGGTGTCCCGGTCGGCCGACGTCCACCGGCGCCACCCGGAAGTGCCCGGCGTCCGGGTCGAGCAACCGCCCGAACACGGACGCGCCGTCGAACCGGGCCGGGCACCACCAGTCGATCGAACCGTCCCTGCCGACGAGTGCACCGGAGCGGGAGTCCGAGAGGAATCCGTAGTCGGAGATCGCCGGCTGCTGCTCCACCGGCCGCGGGTACCCGGATCGGCCCGGATCAGGCCGCGGCCGGCCCCGTCACGCGGTCGGCGGCTCGTCCTCGCCGGCCTCCTCGGCGGCGTCGGCCTCCTCCTTGGTCCGGTGTACGGCCTGGTCGGCGTGCTCGGGAGGACCGTAGACGGTGTACAGCACCAGCGGGTTGGGCCCGGTGTTGACGAAGTTGTGCTTCGTGCCGGACGGCACCACGACGAGGTCACCCGCGACGACCTCGCGCTTCGCACCGGCCACCCGCGCCTCGCCGGTGCCGCTGACGAAGGTCAGGATCTGGTCGATGCCGTCGTGTACCTCCTCGCCGATCTCGCCACCCGGCGGAATGGTCATGATGACCAGTTGGGTGTGCTCCCCGGTCCACAGCACCCGCCGGAAGTCCGGGCTCTTCTCGGCGACGGTTGCGATAGTGAAGTGCTCCATGCCGGCCTCATACCCGCTTCGGCGACCGGCCACGCCGAGACACACAAATGGTGGAATTCCCCACGTCGAAAAGGTTTGGATTCTCCCTGGCCGGGGATCGAGAGGCTGACCGGCGAACACGGCCGGTCGAGCCAGGTCCCCGCCGGCGTACCGCCGAACGGCTGCGGTGGTGGGAGACGGCCAGAGCGCGGCGACGTTCCGACCACCGGTCGAAGCGGCGCCGTGCGCTCGTTTGTGCACCCGGCGCCCGCCACTCCCGGTGGGTGTACGCACGGGCAGTCGACGCGCGCGGTCAGTCGTCGCTGTGCAGCCAGGCCAGCAGGTCGGGCGGCACGAGGGCCGCCGTCCGCGTTCGGTAGCGCGCCTGCGCAGCCGATCCAGCAGAGCCCGCCCCTGCCCCGAGCCACCGGCACGGAAGAAGGCACGGCGGTCGACCCGCACGTGGCAGTCCAGGCCGGACCAGCCGCAGCGCGGGCGCTCGCTGCGGCGGCCGCGCGGTGGCGAGACCCGCCGAACCGGCTGGGACCAGGTTGCTACTTCTCGGTGAAACCGAACTGGATGATGCCCTCGTCGTCGACGGTGGCATCCACCGAGGCATCACCGAGCAGCTCGGCGGCGTCCTCGTCGAGGAAGATCCGGGCGCCCTGGTTGTCGACCACACGGTCGCCCTGCACCGGCTCGGGCACCAGCTCGACGGTGAGCGACCCGGCCTCGGCGTCGGCGGCGATCCGCACCCCGCCGTCCTCGGCCACGTCCTGCTGGTTGGCAAGGTCACGAATGACGAGCACGGCGTTGTCGGTCATGGTGAGCATTGGCGGAACTCCTCGTGGATTCTCGGCTCGCGGTCGGTTACCGCGCAGACCGGACAGCCGGTCCGCGTACGAGCACACGTGGGAGGCGACAGGTGGGGCGAACGATCGTCGCCGTCGCGTCGGGGCAGCTGACAAGCCCCTTCATTACCCACCGTGCCCGCTACCAAGCGATCCGTCAAATAGAGCCGGATCAGTCGAGAGCGGCGGTCGACCCCCGACCCGGCCAGCCCGGCCGTCGCGCCGGTCGCAGACCGCCGTTCCAACGCCGAGTTGCCCCGATTGTCCATAGGCTGGGCGAATGGAAGATGCTCGCCGAGCCGCCGCCGAGTTCCTCGGCACCCTGTTGCTGGTCTTCTTCGGCGTGGGCAGTGCCGTCGCGGCCCGGGTCCAGGGCGGCGTGGTGGTGGTCGCGCTGGCCTTCGGGTTCGTCATGCTCGCGCTCGTCTACACGATCGGCCCGCTGTCCGGCAGCCACGTCAATCCGGCGGTGACGCTCGGCGTGCTGCTCTCCGGGAAGATCTCGGCGATCGGCGCGGTGGCCTACTGGATCGCGCAGTTCGCCGGCGGGACGGTGGCCGCCTTCGCACTGTGGGCACTGACCCGCTGGGGTGACGTGGCGGACCAGACCGGGGCGCTCGGCACGAACGGGTACGGCGCACACATCAACCGGGGTGGTGCGGCCGTACTGGAGGTCATATTGACCTTCCTCTTCGTGCTTGTCGTCCTGGTGGTGACCAGTCGCAGCGAGGACCCCGGGGTCGCCGGAGTGGCGATCGGTCTGGCCCTCGCCGCGACTCAACTGGTCGGCGTGACGCTGACCGGCGCCGCGGTCAACCCGGCCCGCGCCTTCGGCCCGGCGGTCTTCGAGGGCGGCACCGCGCTGCGCCAACTCTGGGTGTTTCTCGTCTTCCCGCTGCTCGGCGGCGCACTCGCCGCGCTGGTGGCACCACTGATCATGGGGGCGCAGCGGCACTACTGGGGTGGGCACGACAGGTCGGTCGGCCGACCGACCTAGCCGGTCAGGCCGGACGGTCGGGCGGAGGGACCACCGCCGTCGGGTCACCGCGCTCGATGAGCGCGGCGATCTCGGCGGCCCGCAGGCCGCGCAGCGCCAGCACCTGGGCACCCCAGCGGTGCAGCCGGCACGGATGTGGGCTGGCGTCGTTGCGGCAGACCACTCCACCGGACCACCGCCGGGGCGCGTGCACGACCACCGCGCGTACCGCGAACTGGGTGTCCTCGCCCGTCACGTAGGGCGGCAGGGGGATGTCGCGGAGCACCTCCCCGGACATGTCACCGGCACCGGACGAGGCGCCGGAACGGACGCGGTGGGCGGTACTGGTGCTCATCTGCGCTGCCTCCACACTGGATGGTCGGACGGGGACAGCAGAAAGCTACGTCCCGTCCGACCGTGTGCGACGGACAAACTGTCCCGGCGTCGCTCGCGCATCGAGGCAGCCGCAGGTCAGACCCGTTCCAGCACCAGCACCGGGATCTCCCGGTCGGTCTTGGTCTGGTAGTCGTCGTACGCCGGCCAGATCTTCGTCATCGTGGACCACACCCGCGGTCGCTCCTCGGAGGTCGCGGTGCGGGCCCTCGCCCGGAACGTCTCGCCGGCGACCTGCACCTCGACCTGCGGCTCGGCCAGGAGGTTGAGGACCCAGGCCGGGTGCTTCGGAGCACCTCCCTGCGACCCGACCACCAGGTAGTCCTCGCCGAACCGGCCGTAGATCAGCGCGGTGCGCCGCAGCTTGCCGCTGTGCCGACCCCGGGTGGTCAGCAGCAGCGTGAAGACGCCGGGCCGCCACTCGTGACCCTCGGCGCCGTCTGTCTCGACATACCGCTGGATGTGCTCGGCGACCCAGCCCTCGGGGCTGTCGGTCACCTGCTCGCTGGCCGTCATCGGGGCTCCTGGTGGGGTTGGGGTTGTCGCGCCCAGGTTACTGCGCCGACCCCCGGTCGCGGCGTGGTACCGGAGACTGGTCAGCGCACCGCGACGGCCTGGAGGCCGACGTTGCCACAGTGTTCGGTGAAGACCTTCTCGACGGTCCAGGTCAGCACCAGTCGGGCGTCCTTCGGCAGCCGGAACCGCACGGTGAACTGGGCGCTCCTGCTGGTGTACGGATCTTCCAACCGCAGCGTGCTGGTCGGCCCGCCGGTGGACAGCCGCGCCTCGAGCCGGCCACGGGCCATCCAGGTCTCCGCGTAGAGCTGGACCGTGCGCAGCTCACCGCTGCCGGCGACCGTGACGGTGAACCCGCTGCCGACGTCGCAGGTGTAGACACCGTTCGGGGTGCCGCTCAGCGACCGCTCCGGCGTGCCGTCCCGCCAACTGAAGACCTCCTGGTTACCGTCCCAGCCGACCCGGGTGCCGTTGCCGCCACCGTCGACGATCTCACCGGAGCCGGCGCGCTTGCGGACCGTCGACGTGCCGCCGCGCAACCCCCAGTGCATCCAGTCCCGGGTGCCCACCGCCCCGAGGTCGACCTCGGCCGGCACCTCCCCCTGACTCACCGACAACACCGGCCCCTCCGGCGGCGCAGCGGGCACGCTGACCGACGACGTCGGGTCGGGCGTGGGCGGACGCTGCCGCGGACGCAGTCCGGGCGCCGCCGGCCCGGTCTCGGTGGTGCGCCCCTCCGCGCCCGGAAAGCCGGTTGGGCGGGCGGGCACGCCGCCCACGCCACCCGCCTGGCCGTCGCCGGGTGCAGACCCAGACCGCGTGCCGAGGTACGACAGCAGCCCCACCAGGCAGGCGAGGACGGCGAGCCCCTGCACCGCCCAGCGCCGCCGCTGTCGGGTGCGGGCGAGCCGGCGCAAAGTGCTGCGAGTCTGCCCGGTGGTGCGATCCTCGTCCGTCACCGACCCCTCCAACTCCGCCGCGAGGCGGCCACCGACCGCCGCGGAACGCACCATCCACTGTGGGCGTCACACACGTTTGCCCAGAGGTGGTCGACACGCTAGATCCAGAAAGGCGGGCGTGTCCAGTCCCGGTTGCCGAGCGGCATCACCCCAGCGGGGCACCGATCTGGAAGCCGAGCGCCTGCGCGATGACCACGGCCTGTTCGGCGTCGACGATCGCTCCGGCCCGCTCCACGACCGTCGGGTCGAGCGCGGTCAGGTCGCTGCCCCGCAGGTCGGCACCGCCGAGCCGGGCGCCGTGCAACTGCGAGCCGGAGAGGTCGACGCCGGTCACGGTGGCACCGGTGAGGTTCGCTGCGGTCAGGTCGACCTCGCGCATCCGTACGTCGGCCAGGCGGACGCCGCGCAGGTCGGCACCGGGCAGCGCCACGAAGGACCAGTCGCCACCGGCCACCGCCAACGGCCGCAGGTCGCACTGGGTGAAGGCGCTGCCGACCAGCTTGCAGCCGGTGAACTCGGCCTCGAAGAAGTTGCACCGCTTGAAGACGCAGCGGGTGAAGGCGGAGTCGACGTGCCGGGAGGAGTTGAACAGCACGTTGCCGAACGTGCAGCCGGTGAAGACCGCGCCCCGGCTCACCGCCTCGGTCAGGTCCACGTGGAAGAACTCGCAGCCCACGAAGTGCCGGTCGGTCAACTCCTCGCCGTACCAGTCCTCATGGCGGAAGGTCACGTCCTCGGTCAACTCCGGCATCCGGCCAGGCTAACGCCGGCCCCCGACAACCGGGCGGCCGGTCGACGGCAGCCCCTTCCGGTACCGCCGTACCGACGAGTACCTTCGGCGGCGTGAGTGTGGCGCGGAGCAAGGACCCCGATCAGATCGGCTTCGACCCGGCGCGGCTGGCGCGGATCGACGAACACCTCGGCAGGTACGTCGACGACGGCCGGCTGGCCGGCTGGCAGGTGGTGGTCACCCGCCGTGGCGAGGTGGCGCACTCCTCGACGTACGGGCTGCGGGACCGGGAGTCGGGAGCTCCGGTCGAGTCCGACACGCTCTGGCGGATCTACTCGATGACCAAACCGGTCACCTCGGTCGCGGCGATGATGCTGTGGGAGGAGGGCCGGTTCGAGCTGACCGACGAGATCAGCCGCTGGCTGCCGGAGTTCGCCGACCTGCGGGTCTATTCGAAGGGCTCGACGCTCAAGCCGTACACGGTGCCGGCGATCGAGCCGATCAGGGTGTGGCACCTGCTGACCCACACCGCCGGCCTGACGTACGGCTTCATGCAGACCTCCGTGGTCGACGGGCTCTACCGGGCGGCCGGCTACGACCTGTACCCACCGGCGGACGTCGACCTGGCCAGCGCCTGCGCCGCCTTCGGCGAGCTGCCGCTGCTGTTCCAGCCCGGCACCGCCTGGGGCTACTCGGTCGCCACCGACGTGCTCGGCCGGCTGGTCGAGGTCGTCTCCGGGCAGAGCCTCGACGCGTTCTTCGCCGACCGGATCTTCGGCCCGCTGGGCATGACCGACACGCGGTGGTGGGTCGAGGGCGACGAAGCCGAGCGGCTGGCCGCGCTCCACGTTCCGGATCCGCGCAGTGGCCGGGCGGTCCGCCACGACCGGCTCGGCTCGCTCGCGCACACGAAGCCGGCCCTGCTCTCCGGCGGAGGCGGCCTGATCTCCAGCGCCGCCGACTACCACCGCTTCACCCAGATGCTGCTGCGTGGCGGCGAGCTGGGCGGCGTACGCCTGCTCGGGCCACGCACGGTGCGTTTCATGACCCGCAACCACCTGCCCGGGGGCCAGGACCTGGGCACCCTGTCCACCGGCGGCTTCGCCGAGACCACCCTGGACGGGATCGGCTTCGGCCTCGGCTTCGCGGTGGTCGACGACCCGATTCCCAGCCGGGTGCCGAGCAGCGTCGGCGAGTACTACTGGGGTGGGGTGGCCAGCACCGCGTTCTGGGTGGATCCGTCCGAGGAGATCACCGCGCTTCTGTTCACCCAGCTCATGCCGTCCAGCACGTATCCGCTGCGCTCCCAGCTGCGCCAGCTCGTCTACTCCGCCCTGGTCGACTGACCGGTGCCGGGTCCGCCGCCGATTGCAGACGACGGACCCGGCACCGCGGCTCAGCCGAGCTGCTGTGCCTGGGTCGCCCGGATCTTCGCCGGCTTCGTGGCGGAGAGTGTCGAGATCAGGTAGGCGCGAACGCTGCCGTCGGGGAACACGGACCACAGGTCGGTCACGCCGTCGGCGTTCAGGTCGGCGGCGGTGAGGCTGCTGATCGTGACGCCGGTGTTCCAGCCGGAGGCGAGTCGGTACTGGGTGTAGCCGAACGTGCCGGTCCCGTCGCCATTGTCGGTCATCGTGACGCCCTGCCAGAGGAAGAGGTCGCCGGTGGTGGCGTTACGCAACACCAGTGCCGCGCCGGAGGCCAGCTCGGTGCTGGCCAGGGTCCAGTTCTGCCAGTCGCTGCCGCCGGTCGGGGTGGCGTTGCTCAGCGGCAGGCGGGGGAGGTAGAGGCCGGGCGCGCCGATGTTCGGGTAGTAGGTGAGGCGGTAGCCGTTGGTGACGTCGCCGACGATGCCCAGCAGATCCGCGATGGCAGTGTCTACACCGTCTGCCGTGTACCCGTTGACGAGCTGGACCGGGGAGTTGCCGTACTCGTCGAGAAAATAGTCGGACACGAGGCTGACCTGACCGCTGCCGCCATAGGGATTGACCATCGTGCCGTCCCCGGCACCCGCGATGAAGCTGCCGCCACCGGTGTTGACGCCACTCGGGTAGTAGGCCAGGAAGTCCTGGTTCGCGGTGCCGAAGAAGCGGCCGGTGATCACCTGCGCGCCGTCGAACTCCGCAGGCGGGTTCTCGCTGCCGTAAATCCCGTTGCCGTACCCGCCGATGTTCACGGCCGGGACCTTCACCCGGCCGGTGCCGACGCCTGCGGCACTGACCCGGCCGCGTGCCGTCCAGACGCCGGAGTCGAGACCGGCGGTGCCGCCGACGGTCACCAGGTCCGGTACGCCGTCGCCGTCGAGGTCCTTGTCGATCGGGCCGACCACGGCCGGGGTCGGAGTGCCGGCCGGGGCGGCCCGGGCCGGCAGGCCCGGCGCGACGACGGTGACCGCCAGGGCGGCCGGCACCGCCCAGGCGAGCAGCCGACGGCGGGCGCTGAGATTGCTCATGGGTTCCCCGTTCGATTCAGTGGATCTTGCCTGGCTCACCGTATTCGATGAATGCCAACCCGGTGATCCACCGAACGAACAGTCAGTCGGCGAGGCGGGCCGGGAAGCCGCCGGTGGCGATCGGACCCCACCCGTCGATGGTGACCCGGATCAGCGACTTGCCCTGGCGCACCATGGCCGCCCGGTAGTCGTCCCAGTCGGGGTGCTCGCCGGAGATGCTCCGGAAATACTCCACGAGTGGCTCCAGCGCCTCGGGCAGGTCCAGTACCTCGGCGGTGCCGTCGAGCTGCACCCAGGGCCCGTCCCAGTCGTCGGAGAGCACGCAGGCCGACACCCGGGGGTCGCGGCGGATGTTCGTCGCCTTGGCCCGCTCGGGGTAGGTGGAGACGACGAGCCGGCCCTGGCCGTCGACTCCGGCGGAGACCGGGGAGGACTGCGGGCGGCCGTCGGCCCGGGTGGTCATCAGCACGACGCGGTGCCGCGGTCGGAGGAAGTCGAGCAGAGTGTCCCGGTCGACCCGGGTGTTTCTCGCGATGCTGCGTGCCATGACTCGTTCCTACCAGGGCGGCGGCGGGTCAGTTGGGTCGGGTGCTGGCGCGGTGCGCCGCCTGGGCGGGCACCCGGGCCCGGCCGGCCGGGCGCCAGGCCCGGCCGTTGGCGTAGATCACCCGGAAGCCGAGGTACGAGGCGAGCGGCGCCCAGTGCGCCGAGCCCATCCGCAGCTCGGCGGCATTGTGCCGCTGGCCGTTGGCCAGCACGTCGAGTAGTACGGTTTCGAAGGCCGCCGATTCGACCCAGTCGACTTCCCGGGTGAAACCGCAGATCAGAGCGGCTCCGGTGACCTCCAGGAACTCGCGCAGCACGGCATCCGAGGCGCGCAGCACCGAACAGCTGCCGAAATAGAGTCGGCGTCCCTCGCAGCGGCCGGCCATCAGCTCGGCCACCTCGTTCAACTCCACCGACTGCCAGTCGGTGAGGCAGAGCCGGCTCGGCTCGCCGTGCATGGCGAAGAAGCCGACCCGGTGGTCGGCGTACTGCTTGAGCAGCCAGCGGTCCAGGAAGTAGAACAGCTCGTCGCGGGTCGCCGCGTCCTTGTGGATGAAGCGGATCTTGCCCAGCCGCTCCAGAAGCTCGAGGGTGGGCAGGACGGAGCCCCGCTCGTTGAGGTCGCGGTGCCACTGACCCTCGACACAGAAGACGCCACCGCGTGCCACGTGCACCTCCGCCATTCCGCCACCGGGGCTGACGTTACCGGTCAGCCATCGGCCACGAACATCACCCAGGGTGTGGTCGATTGCGACGTTCGGTGTGGTTGCCCGCGCCCGGGGTGATCGGAGCGAAATGGCTGTTTCGCAAATCAGTCGAATTCACAGGTAGAACCCAGGCAACGTGAATCATGAGGACAATTCCCGTTAATCGCCGCCAACCGCACCGATCAGTGCGAGGGTGGAAATCACGGGACGTCCCGGTCGATGTCCCGGAGCCCACCCCATTCGCTCTCCTGTCGGGAGGACTTCTGTGCGCGTACACACCTTGAAGCGGGCTGCCGTCGCATTCGCCCTGGCGCTGCCCGGGGCAGCGATCGCCGCGGTGGTCGCCGCGCCGGCGGCGCAGGCGGACGGCTGCTACACCTGGAACCGGACGTTGACCCAGGGACGCTCGGGCAACGATGTCCGCCAGTTGCAGATCCGGATCGCCGGCTGGGCCGGCTACCGGGACATCGTGGAGAACGACGGCCGCTACGGCCCCAAGACCGCCGCCGCGGTCAAGCGGTTCCAGCAGGCGTACGGACTGCGGGCCGACGGGATCGCCGGCCAGCAGACCTACAGCAAGCTGTACCAGCTGCAGGACAACGACTGCACGCCCGCGCACTTCACCTACGGCGAGCTGGACGACGGGTGCGGTCGGGGCGGGTGGAACGGCGGCCCGCTGTCTCCGGCCCAGACCCGCCAGAACGCGCTGCGCACCATGTGGAAGCTGGAGGCGCTGCGCAAGAGCCTCGGCGACAAGCCGCTCGACGTGTCGAGCGGGTTCCGCAGCCGGGCCTGCAACGACCAGGTCGGCGGCGCGTCGGACAGCCAACACCTGTACGGCAACGCCGCCGACATCACCTCACGGACGTCATCGCTGTGCCAGGTCGCCCGCGGCGCCCGCAACAACGGCTTCAGCGGCATCTACGGACCCGGCTACCCGGACCACGACGACCACGTGCACGTCGACTCGCGACGGGAGAACAACAGCGACGACAGCTCGAACACGACGAGCTGGTCCGCGCCGGACTGCGGGGTCGGGACCACCAACGACTGAGGCGTACGCACAGCGCGACGTCGGCCCGGCGCGGTGGGGACATACCGCGTCGGGCCGGCGTCGTCTCGCCCCGGGTCGGCGGGCGGGGGATGCTCCGGTCAGCTCGCCCGGGGCCAGCGCGGCGCGGCGACGGGGGGAGTCACCGGCCGGCCGGCAGCGGTGGGGCGTACCCCGGGAGGAACGACCCGTCCGGCCTGGTGCCGCGTCGGCCCGGTCGCCGTGAACGGGAAGGGCACGTGCACGAACGGGTTGCCGTGCCGGATCAACGCCTCGATCTGCCGATCGTTGAGCCCGTGTGTCTCCAGGACCCGTCGCCCCCAGCGGTGCAGCCGGCACGGGTAGGAGGCGCCGTCGTTGCGGCACAGCGGCCCGTTGGGCCACTCCTCGGCGGTGTGCACGACCACCGCCCGGACCGCGAGCCGGACATCCTCGGGGGTCAGCGGCGCCGGCATGGGCACCTCACCCAGCACCTGGTCGATGGGATCCGTCGACTGCTCACCAACTCGCACGGCAGGCCTCCCGCAGTTCGGCAGCGATACGGCGGACCAGCCGTATCGACATCCTCGGCCAGTGGTACGGCCGGAACCGGACGACAGTTCAATCCTGGTACGCGGCGAGCAGATCCTCCGGGGACAGCACGCGTGATCCGTCGACGACTGCGCCGCCGCGCGACACGGCCACCACCGGCACCGCCTCGTGCGACCGGCCCACGATCGGCGCCGACCACGTCGACCTCCGGGTTGGACGTGGAGGCACTCAGACCAGGCCGGCGTCGTGCACCAGCAGGGCCACCTGAACCCGGTTGTTGAGGTCGAGCCGGGTGAGCAGCCGGGAGACGTACGCCTTGACCGTCGCCACGCTCATGTACAGCTCCCCCGCGATCTCCGCGTTGGTGCGGCCCTGGCCCAGCGCGACCGCCACCTGCCGCTCCCGCTCACTGAGCCCGGTGAGCTGCCGCAGCGCCCGCTCCCGACGCAGATCCGAGCCGGTCGGGCCCGGGGCGACGGCGGTCACGTGGGCGATCAGCGTCCGGGTCACCGTCGGAGAGAGGGTCGCCTCGCCGGCCGCCACCCGGCGCACCGCGTGCACGATCTCCGCCGGCGGGGTGTCCTTGAGCAGGAAGCCGGCGGCCCCGGCGCGCAGCGCCCGCAGCACCTGCTCGTCGGCGTCGAAGGTGGTCAGCACCAGCACCTCCGGCGGCTGCGGCTGGGCACGCAGCGCCTCGGTGGCGGTCAGCCCGTCCACCCGGGGCATCCGGATGTCCATCAGCACCACGTCCGGGGAGTACGCGGCGACCGCGGCCGGCACCTCGCTCCCGTCGGCGGCCTCGCCCACCACCGTCACGTCCGGCAGGCCGCCGAGGATCATCGAGAGCCCGGCCCGGACCAACGCGTCGTCGTCCACGATCAGAACCCGCACCGGCGACACGCCCGCACGGGTGCCACCGCCCGGGCCGACCCCGCCGGGCGGCACGGCCCCGCCGCCCGGGCCCGTCACGCCGGCCACGGCAGCCAGGCGGCCAGCCGGAAGTCGCCGGCGTCGTCCCGGCCGTACGCCAGTCGACCGCCGGCCAGGGTGACCCGTTCGGAGATGCCGACCAGGCCGGTGCCCGCGCCGGGCAGCCCGCCGCCGGCCGGGGCGCCCACCGGCCACCGGTTGCGGATCGCCACGGTCAGCCCGGTGCCCGGCCCGCCGGTCAGGTCCACGGTGACCGCCGCGCCGGTGGCGTGTTTGCGGGCGTTGGTCAGCCCCTCCTGCACGATCCGGTACGCGGCACGGCCCAGCGCCGTCGGCGCCTCCGCCGGCGCGACGACGGTGTCGCTGGCGTTCACCCGGACCCCGGCCGCCCGGGACTCGGCGATCAGGGCCGGCAGGTCGGCGAGGGTGGGCTGCGGGGGCTCCGGGGCGTCGCCGTTGCCCTCGGCCCGGAGCACCCCGATCACCTCACGCAGGTCCTGCAGGGCGGCGTGCGCGCTGCCCCGGATCACCCCGGCGGCGCGGGCCACCTCGTCGGCGGGCGCGTCCGGGCGGAACTCCAGCGCGCCCGCGTGGAGGCTGAGCAGCGAGATCCGGTGGGCCAGCACGTCGTGCATCTCCCGGGCGATCCTGGTGCGCTCGAGGTGGCGAGCCTGGGCCACCCGGAGCTGCTGCTCCGCCTCGGCCCGCTCGGCCCGATCCCGCAACGACACGATCAACTGCCGGCGCGCCCGCACGAACATCCCCCAGGCCAGCACGCCGAAACTGATCACCACGCCCCATGACACCGCGACCCAGTACGGCATGCCCGGGTCCGGACGCAGCCACGCGTAGACCAGGTTGGTGACGAGACCGACGGCCGTCACCGCCACCGCGACGGCCGTCCGTCGGTGCACCACCACGGTGAAGTAGAGGATCAGCAGGGGAACGGATGCGGCGAACGAGAACAACGTCAGCGGCAGCGTGCCCAGCACCAGCCCGAGCGGCCATCGCCGACGCAGCCATAGCAGCCCGGAGCAGACCAGACCGAGCACCGCATCCGCACCGGTGATCCAGCCGTGCGGCGGCGGGATGGTCATCGTCGGGTCGGGCGACAGGGCGTCCGCGGTGGCGAGCAGCACCCAGACCAGGGCGATCAGGAACGCGACGCTGTCCACGATCCAGTCGCGGGTGGTGCGGCGCGGATGCCTGCGGTCACGGTCAGCCGGGACGGCCAGCTCCCCTGGCAACAGCCAGGGGTGTTCCGGCACGGCGGGGCTGGTCACGAACGCAATGCTAGGCAGCCGACCGGCGACACGACCAGCTACCAAAGTCGAGACCCGCCGGTCGACCAAGGTCGGCGCGGCATCTACCGGTGGCCGCAGCGGTTGGCCGGGCGGCCCGGGCAGGCTCGACGACATGATCAGCGTAGAGAACCTCACCAAGCGGTACGGACCGCACCCGGCGGTGGACGACGTGTCGTTCCAGTGCGAACCGGGCACCGTCACCGGGTTCCTCGGCCCCAACGGCGCCGGCAAGTCCACCACCATGCGGATGATCTGCGGACTCACCCCGCCGACCGCCGGGCGCGCCACCGTCGCCGGGCGCCCCTACCGGGAACTGCCCAACCCGGGTCGGGAGGTCGGGGTGCTGCTGGACGCCTCCGCCCAGCACGCCGGGCGGACCGGTCGCGAGGCGTTGACGCTGTCCGCGTACACCATGGGTTTGGACCGGCGTGAGGTCGCCGCGAAGCTCGACCTGGTCGGGTTGAACGCGGTGGCCGCCAAGCGGCGGGTCCGGGCGTACTCGCTGGGCATGCGCCAGCGGCTCGGCCTGGCGCAGGCGCTGCTCGGTGACCCCCGGGTGCTGATCCTCGACGAGCCGGCGAACGGTCTGGACCCGGAGGGGATCTTCTGGATGCGCGGCCTGCTGCGCGACTTCGCCGACCGGGGCGGCACCGTGCTGCTCTCCTCCCACCTGCTGCGCGAGGTGGAGGCGGTCGCGGACCGGCTGGTGGTGATCGGGGGCGGCCGGATCGTGGCCCAGGGCGACAAGAACGAGCTGCTGGCTGGCGGCGGCACGCTGGTCCGGGCCCGCGACGGCGCGGCGCTGCGCCGGGCGCTGGAGGTGGCCGGGCTGGGCGCCGCCGACAGCTCCGAAGGGCTGCTCGTGCAGGCCGACGCCGAGGCGGTCGGCCAGGCCGCCGCCGATGCCGGCGTCGCGCTCGCCGAGCTGCGCCCCGCCAGCGGCGGCGGCCTCGAACAACTCTTCCTCAGCCTGACCGCCGGCGAATCCACCAAGGAGGCCGTCCGATGACCACCACCACCGCGCCCGCCGCCGGCGCCGTCGCGCCCCGGCAGCACTACCCGGTACGCCGCCCGTCGCTGCTCCGGCTCACCGTTGTGGAGCTGCGCAAGCTCGTCGACACCCGGGCCGGCCGCTGGCTGCTGATCACCATCGGGTTGATCACCGCCGCGATCGTCACCCTTCAGTTGATCTACGCGAAGGACGCCGACCAGACCTTCCTCAACTTCTTCACGCCCTCGCTGCTGCCGGTCGGGGTGCTGCTGCCGGTGCTCGGCATCCTGTCGATCACCAGCGAGTGGTCGCAGCGGACCGCCCTCACCACGTACGCCCTGGTGCCCCGCCGGGAACGGGTGATCGCCGCCAAGTTGATCGCCGTGATGCTGACCGCACTCGCCTCGGTGCTGGCCAGCCTCGCCGTTGCCGCCGCCGGGACGCTGGTGGCGTCCGCCACCGGCGGCGCGGGCACCTGGCAGATCGACTGGTCGCTGCTGCTGAACGCGGTGATCCTCCAGGTCACCGCCGTGCTGATGGGCGCCGCCTTCGGTCTGCTGCTGCTCAACCCGCCGCTGGCGATCGTCGGCTACCTGCTGCTGCCCACCCTCTGGGGGGTGCTCGGCGAGATGGTCCGGCCCCTGCGCGGCCCGTCCGGCTGGCTGGACACCAGCAGGACCATGGAACCGCTCTACAGCAGCGACGCCATCACCGGCGAACAGTGGGGGCGGATGGCGGTGTCCCTGCTCGTCTGGTTGGTCCTGCCGCTGGCCGCCGGCCTGTTCCGGACGCTTCGCCGCGAAGTGTCCTGACCATGGACACGGCCGGCTACCGACCACACACCGTCGTCAGCGGCGGCCCGCTGGAGCTGGCGGTCCTGTGGGGTGGTTTCCCGCTACTCGGCGCGGGCGCCGGCTGGCTCCTCGCGGCGGCGACGGGCTGGCTCGCCCGGCTGCCCTGGGTGCCGTTCCAGGGCCTGCTCGAGTGGCTGGACCAGCTGCCCGAGCCGCAGGCCACCGCTGGCCCGATCGCCGTGGGCGTCCTGGCCGGCCTGGTTCTCGCCGGGATCGGCACCGCCGAACGGCTGATCGTCACCGTCGACGCGGCGCAGGTCCGGCTGCGCCGCTCCGACCAGGACCGGACCGTCGCACGCGTCGACACCCGGGTGGTCTTCCTCGCCGACGGACACCTCGTGCTGCTCGACGGCGACGGCGCGGAGCTGGCCCGGGAGTCGACGGACCTGCCGGTCACCCAGTTGGCGGGCGCGTTTCGCACGCACGGCTGGGGCTGGTCGGACGACGACCCGCACCGGTCGGCGTACCGGCTGTGGGTGCCCGACCTGCCCGGGCTGCCCGCCGGTGCGGACGCGTTGCTGCGCGCCCGCGAGCGGGCCGTCCGGAAGGATCGCCGCGACGACGCCCGCGAACTGCGCCGCGAGCTGGGCCTGCTCGGGGTGGTGCTGCGCGACGAGGGCAAACGGCAGTACTGGCGGGCCGTCGCTGGACGGTTGGACGAGTCGACTTCGGCCGACCGGGAGCCGGACGGGCGGTAGCGTCTGTTCCAGGAGATCCTGGGAGCCGCGCGATGACCGAACAGCAGCCGTACCGGGTGGTGTCCCGACACCCCGGCTTCGAGCTGCGCCGTTATCCGGCCCACCTGGTGGCCGAGATGCAGGTCCAGGCGTCGTTCACCCGGGCGCCGATGGAGGCGTTCCGGCCGCTGGCCGCGTACATCGGGGGTGCCAACCGGGCTCGGCAGCCGATCGGTGCGGCCACGCCGGCGATGTCCGCGGCCGGCGGCTCGGCCAAGATCGCGATGACCGTGCCGGTGGTGCAGGTGGAGGGTGAGCGGCCGGGCGCGTACCTGGTCCAGTTCGTCATGCCGGCCACCTTCACCGCCGCCACCCTTCCCGAGGCGGTGGACACCCGGGTGCGCATCCGCGAGGTTCCGGCGCAGCTCGCGGCGGCGATGCGGTTCTCCGGGCGATGGACGGAGAAGGCATTCAGCCAGCGGGCCACCATGCTCGGCCGGTCGGTCACCGCCGCCGGGCTGCAACCCACCGGCGCCATCCGGTACGCGCGCTTCGACCCGCCGTGGAAGCCGGGGTTCCTGCGCCGCAACGAGGTCGTGCTGCCGGTCGTCGAGTGAGAGGCGGCTCGAGGTCGGCCGACCTACGCTGAGCGGGTCGGCCCCGCACCCGTGGAGAAGCTCATGACCCGGTACGTCGCCCTGCTGCGCGGGGTCAACGTCGGCACCACCCGACTGGCGATGGCCGACCTGCGCCGGATCGTCAGCGACCTCGGGCACGACGACGTCACGACGTACCTGCAGAGCGGCAACGTGGCCTTCGGCAGCACCGTGCGCGACGCGGAGAAGCTGGCCGCCGGGATCGAGCGGGCGCTCGCCGACGAGCTGGCGTTGACCGTGCCGGTGCTGGTGCGCAGCGGCCGGGAGTTGGCGGCGGTGGCCGGCGGCAACCCGTACGCCGACCGGGAGGGCGACCCGACGAGGTTGCTGGTGGCCTTCCTCGCGACCGCGCCGAAGCAGTCCAGCATGGATGCGCTGACCGTGCCCGGTGGTGAGAACGTGTCGTTCACGGTGACCGGTCGGGAGATCTTCCTGCACTACGTCGACGGCGGTTACGGGCGGTCGAAGTTCACCAACGCGTACCTGGAGAAGAAGCTCGACGTGGTGGCCACCACGCGGAACTGGAAGTCGGTGCGTGCCCTGGCGGGAATGACCGGCGCCTGACCCCGGTGGAGGTCGCGGCGCTGCGACCCCCCACCGGCGCTGGTCAGAAGTGGTACGCGGTCTCGTACTCCGGCACCAGCACCCGACTGCGCGGCGAGATCCGACGCACCGCCGCGATCATGTCGTTCAACCGGGTGCGGTCGGTCGGGGCGACCGGCGGCGGGTTCTCCAAGCGCGTCTCGAAGTTGTCGTAGTGCACCGGCACCACGACCTTCGGGTAGTCGAGGCCGGCCAGCAGCCGGGGCAGGTAGTCGCCGGTGGTGGTGGCGTTCTGCAGGGCGACCATCGCCACGTCGGGCGCCAGGCCGGTGAGATTCCGCTCGGCGACGTCGCTGGCCCCGGTGAAGTACACCGACGGGCCGCCGTCGACCCGCAGCAGGTAGCCCAGCGTGTCGCCCTCCGGCAGGTCCGCGATCGTCGCCGGCCGCGCCGGCTGACTCACCCGCACCCCCGGAAAGGCCAGGGAGTACGAGGCGTTACGGCTGTGCAGCGAGCCCACCACCTCGACGGTGTGGTCGCCGAAGTCCAGCACCTCGCCACCCTTCACCGGGCTGAGCTGCGCCGACGGCACCCCGTAGGCCAACCCCAGGTGGTACGCGGTCAGCGTGCCGAACACCCGCGCGCCGGTCCGCCCGGCGATGTACGGCACGTCCATGAAGTGGTCCCAGTGGGTGTGCGTGACGAGCACCGTCGTGGCCCGGTCGACGCGCGGGTCGATCACGTCGGTGCGCACGGTCAACGGGGTGGCAGCCCTGAACGTGCCGGTGAACAGCCCGGTGTCGATCCGGCTGAGGTACGGGTCGACCAGCACGGTCCGCTCTCCGATGTCGACGCGCCAGCCGGCCGTACCCCACCAGCGAAAGCTGACCGCTCCCCTGCGACGGGCGGTCGGCGCGGGTGCGGCGGTCGGCGGCGCGGCCTGGGCCGGGGTGGCGGCGCCGGCGGCGAGGCCACCGGCGGAGACCAGGGCGGTGGTGGCGGCAGCGTCGCGCAGGAAGCGTCGGCGGTCGAGACTGGGCATGCGGATCCACTCCCCGTGGTCGGGCGATCGGTCGACACGAGCCAACCAGCACCGTCGGGCCCAGGTCCAAGATCGAACGCAGTCGACTCCGATACGCCGCCGCATATCGGGCCTGTTCAGCGCCGATGCGCCGACGCTCGGGCCGGTGCGAAATCAGTTCCCGCGCAACGCCTCGACGGCCGTTCGGGCGGCGTTCCCCATCGCGGTGTCCACGTCGATCCGGCGCGGGGTCAGCTGGTCGGCACGGGCGAAGACGGCGATGGCGTACCGGCCGCCGTCGGGATACTCGGCGACCCCGGCCTCCAGGTGCAGCCCGGGCAGGGTGCCGGTCTTACCGGAGACGCGGACGCCGGGCGGGAAACCGGCGGCGAGTCGGGTCCAGAAGACCTGCCGGGCCATCCAGGCGCGGACCATCGCACAGGCCTCCGCCGGTCCCGCCTCGTCCCGCCAGACGAGGGTGAGCAGCCGGGTGATCTCCCGAGCGGTGCTGGACGTGGTGCGCGACGGGTCGAACACCCGCATGGCCCAGACCCGGTCCGCCGGCAGCGTCGGGAAGATCCGGGCGAAGTCCTCCTCGGTCCGCGCACCCACGTCGGCGAGCATCACCTCGACCATCTCCCGAGGGCCGCCCACGACTCGGGTCCGGGTCAGCCCCAGCTCGGCGGCGAGCATCGGCAGCAGATCCGGGCCGACCCTGCGCAGCAGGAGGTCGGCGGCGGTGTTGTCGCTGACCGACATGGCGAAGTACGCCAGGTCACGCAGCGACACCTCGGCGTCGTCGGCGCAGCCGGCCAGCCCCCACCCACCGAGCCGGTCGTCGGCGGTGACCAGGATCCGTTCGGTCGGATCCAACTGGCCGGCGACGACCTGCCGGGCGAACTCCAACACCAGCAGGATCTTGAAGATCGAGGCGATCACGACCTGCTCGTCGGCGCGCACCCCCACCTGCCACCCGATCGAGCCGTCGACCGGGTCGCCGGTGACCCCGGCTGTCAGGTCCACGGCGTCCAGGTCGACGGCGTGCAGGCTGGCGGTCACCCCCGCGCCGGCGAAGATGGCCTCGATGCGCTCCCCCACGTCCACCCTGGCACGGTATCCAGCAGCACGATGCCGGCGCTGGCGTAGGGTCCGGCCGTGGACCTGCTCCGGCACCTACGGCACTTCGTGGTGGTCGCCCACGAGTTGCACTTCGGGCGGGCGGCGGAAGTGCTGGGCATGGCGCAGCCTCCGCTGAGCCAGTCGGTCCAACGGCTGGAACGGGAGTTGACGGTCGAGCTGTTCGACCGGTCACGTCGCCAGGTGCGGCTCACCACCGCCGGTGAGCTGCTGCTCGGCGAGGCGGAGGAGTTGCTCGCCGGCGAGGGTCGGCTGCGCAACCTGATGGTGCAGGTCCGCGCGGGTGAACTGGGTGTCCTTCGGGCCGGGGTTCCGCCGGAGACACCTGCGGCGACGCTGCGCGCTCTGCTGGCCTCACTCGCCACCCGGGCCCCCGGCCTGGACGTGGAGTTGCACGAGCTGACCACCGGCGAGCAGGTACGGATGCTCGGCGAGCGAGCCCTCGACGTGGGGCTGGTGCACCACCCGGTGACGGCGGACGGGCTGCGCTTCGGCACCCCGGTCGACGTACCCCTGGGGGTGTTGCTGCCGCGGACCTCGCCGCTGGCCCGCGGCCGCGAGGTGACGCTCGGCGCGCTGGCCGGCCTGGACCTGGTGGCCGCGCCCCGGGCCACCGCACCGGGCTGGCACGACCGTCTGCTGGCGGTGTGCCGACAGCAGGGCTACCGGCCGGCCCGGGTTCGGCCCGCGCGTAACCCGGAGTTCCTCTTCGGGCTGGTGCTGGCCGGTGGCGCGGTGGCCGTGGAACCAGCAATGGTGGCTCGCCGCGAACCCCGGATCGCCTGGCGGCCGATAGCCGGCGCACCACTGGCCAGGCGCACCTCGGCGGCCTGGCCGGAACGCTCGGCGCACCCGGCGGCGTCGATGTTCGGGCAGCTCGCCGCCGAGGTGCTGGCCGACGCCGAGCCCGTTGTGCCCGCGCCGGCCGAGATGTCGGTGCCGGCGGTACGGCCCTGGCCGGTGCTGTTCGACACGACCGGGTGAACGGACCCGACGTTGCGCTCGTCACCCCGGCTTGGGCGGTGAATCGACCTTCGGCTCGGGTATGGATGACAGGCAACGAAGATGACGCGAAGGAGCCGCAGTGGCCAACACGATTCCCGACATCAGCCTGAACGACGGCACCACCATTCCGCAGCTCGGCTTCGGGGTGTTCCAGATCGAGCCGAAGGACACCGTCACGGCGGTGACCAAGGCGTTCGAGGTGGGCTACCGGCACATCGACACCGCCGAGATGTACGGCAACGAGGCCGAGGTCGGCGAGGCGGTACGCGTGTCCGGCCTCGACCGGGACGCGGTGTACGTGACGAGCAAACTGAACAACGTCTTCCACCGCCCGGACGACGCCCGCAAGGCGTTCGACTCGACGCTGGCGGCGCTGAAGATGGACCACATCGACCTGTTCCTGATCCACTGGCCGCTGCCGACCCTGTACGACGGCGACTTCGTCTCCACCTGGAAGGTGCTGCAGGAGTTCCAGCGCGACGGCCGTGCCCGCTCGATCGGCGTGTCGAACTTCCAGGTGTCGCACCTGCAGCGGCTGGCCGCCGAGGCGGACGTGGTGCCGGCGGTCAACCAGATCGAGGCGCACCCGTACTTCGGCAACGAGGATGTTCGCGCCTACGGCCGCGAGCACAACATCCTCACCGAAGCGTGGTCGCCGATCGCACAGGGCAAGGTGCTGGGCGACCCGACGGTGGTCGACCTCGCCGAGCAGCTCGGCCGGACCCCGGCACAGGTGGTGCTCCGCTGGCACGTGCAGCGCGGCGACATCATCTTCCCGAAGTCGACCACTCCGAAGCGGATCGAGGAGAACGCCCAGATCTTCGACTTCGAGCTGGACGACGCCGCGATGGAGCGGATCACCACGCTGGACAAGGGCGGGGCCGGCCGGCAGGGCCCGGACCCGGACACGTTCGCCTACCTGCCCAACTGACCTGAACCCGCCTATCCGGCGGGGCCTGTCCCCAACGAGCGTGATGCCACACAGTCATCAAAATGACTCTGTGGCATCACGCTCGTTTCCATTACCGCCGCCCGGCTCGCCCCGGTGAGGAGGGCTTGACCTGGAGTGCGCTCCAGCCGGCAGGGTGACCTGTGCGCCCACCGGTAGGGCGCACGAGAGGAGACCCCCATGCGGTACCGCACGATCGGCACCGATCCGGCGACCCGGCGCGAGGTCAGCGTGCTCAGCCTCGGCGCGATGCTCTTCGGCAGCGCCACCGACGAGGCCACCTCGTACGCGATCCTCGACCGGTACGTCGAGGCCGGCGGCACGTTCGTCGACACGTCGGACAACTACGCGTTCTGGGTGGACGGCGGGCAGGGCGGGCAGAGTGAGGAACTGCTCGGCCGGTGGCGGCGCAGCCGGGGTGTCGGCGCCGAGATCGTCATCGCCACCAAGCTGGGCGCCCGCCCGTTGGCGGCGGGCACCAGCTACCTGGACAACGC
This sequence comes from Micromonospora sp. 067-2, assembly GCF_046549295.1. Taxonomy (NCBI): domain Bacteria; kingdom Bacillati; phylum Actinomycetota; class Actinomycetes; order Micromonosporales; family Micromonosporaceae; genus Micromonospora; species Micromonospora sp. 067-2. Next base: position 35,513 of record NZ_JAJPWB010000002.1, read on the forward strand.
CGAAGGACTGTCGGCCAAGGTGATCCGCGAGTCGGCGGAGCGCAGCCGGGACCGGCTCGGCGTGGAGCGGCTGGACCTGCTCTACGCGCACATCGAGGACCGCACTGTGCCGCTCCAGGAGACCGTGGAGGGCTTCGCCGAACTGGTGGCCGAGGGCACGGTGGGCCTGCTGGGCGCGAGTAACCACCGGGCCTGGCGGGTGGAGCGGGCCCGTGCGCTGGCCGCCGCCGCCGGCCTGCCCGGGCACGAGGTGCTCCAGTACCACCGCAGTTACCTGCCGAACCGCACCGACCTGGCCAACGGGCTGGACCCGGACGGCGAGCCGGGCGGCGTCAGCGGTGACCTGCTCAGCTACCTGCGTGCCGAGCCGGAGTTGACCCTGGTGGCGTACTCGCCGCTGCTCAAGGGGGCGTTCACCCGGGCGGACAAGCCGCTCGGCGCGGCGTACGACCTGCCGAGCGCGCCGCGGCGGCTGGCCGCGCTGCAGGACGTGGCCGGGCAGACCGGTGCGACCGCCAACCAGGTGGTGCTGGCCTGGTTGCTGGGCGGCGAGCTCCCGTCGATCCCGCTGGTGGGCGCCTCCTCGGTGGCACAACTGGAGGAGAGCCTGGGGGCGGTGGACCTGGAGTTGACCGCCGAGCAGCGGCACCGCCTCGACACCACCTGGTGACCTGCCGTCAGCGTCGCCGAGCTGAACCTCGACGCCTCGCGGTGGTGGGGCGGGTGGGTCTGGTGCCCTTTGGAGCTGATGCCGTCAACGAATCAGACGCCATCCTTCCGTAAACTTCCGTATCTAGTATGCTCAGAGAACGATGAGTAAGGACATGTACTCGGTAGAGCAGGTCGCTGACCGGCTGGGGCTGCACGTGCGCACGGTGCGTGGTTACATCCGTTCCGGCCGGCTGAGGGCGGTGCGGATCGGCAAGCAGTACCGGATCGCCGCCAGCGATCTCGACGCGCTGACCGGCCAGGCCCCGGCCGCCACCCGCGCCGGCGGGCAGGCGGAGGTGTCGAGCATCGTGCAGCTCGACGGCGTCGACCGGGCCGCCGCCGACCGGCTCGGCACGCTGATGCTCGCCAGTGCCAACACGGGCCACGACCAGGCCAACCCGCTGCGGGTGCAGACCGTGCACGACGAGCAACGCCAGCGCATGAAGATCATCATCCTGGGTGACCCCGCCTCCACCGCCGAACTGCTGCACCTGCTCGACGCCGTCCTGCACGCCGACAACGGCCTGCTCAACCGGGAGGTCCACGATGCCTGACGAGATCCGGGAACGCGCCGGGGTGCCGGTGCTGGTGTGCGACCCGGTTGGCCCGCTGCTAGCCACCGAGCAGGACGCACTGGACCTCATCGGCGCGGCGTTCCTGGGCGCCCAGGTGGTCGCCGTGCCGGCCAGCCGACTCGACGAACGCTTCTTCGCGCTGGGCACCCGCTTCGCCGGCGAGGTGATGCAGAAGTTCGTCAACTACCGGCTGCGGCTGGCCGTCGTGGGTGACATCTCGGCGCACCTCGCGGCCAGCTCGGCGCTGCGCGCCCTGGTGTACGAGTCGAACCAGGGCGGGCACATCTGGTTCGTCCCCGACCTCGACGCCCTCGACACCCGCCTGCGAGCGGCGGCGTAGCCGCCTCACCGGTCGTGGACGACCGCCATCTCCACCGCGTCCGGCTCGACCCCAACCACGGCAGGCGTGCATGGCCGGTGTCGCGGAAGCGGTGGTAGGCCGTGCGCAGCATGTCCTCGTCGGGTGCCGACGAGGACACCTCCGCAAGCGCGTACGCCAGACGCTTGCCGTCCGGATCGGCGGCGAGCGACCTGGCGGTGCGCCACGGGCCGTACCCGATCGGTCCGTAAGCCCAGATCAGCGCGGCGGTCAGCAGGTGCCGCGCAGTCGCGGCGCCAGCCCTGTACGCGTCGGCCACCGCGAAGACGTCTCGCCGCCAGATCTCACCGCTCGCCGGGAGGTCGTCGGGCCACGCGTCCGGCGGCAGCCCTGCCCGCCAGCGATCCATGGTCACAGTGACCGGCCTCTGCTCGCCCGGTAACACCACCCCCTCGGCCGTCTGCATGGTCGCCCCCCTCGGATCCCGCCTTCCGCTCGGACGTTAGGGCCGAGGCCCTCCCGCCGACCGTCCGCTGACGCCATATCGCGGTATCAACAGTCCTGGAAGACCTACCGACACGCGACGAGACAGATCTCGCACCGTGAGCCACACTGTGGCCGCCCCGCACGACTGCGGGACGGCCACCTGACGGGCGGTTGCTACGCCGTGGCGCAGATGGCGTACGACGTCTCAGACCAGTTGCCGGCGAACGCGTCCTCCTCGTAGGCACCCGAGTCCACGGTCGTCGGGGCGATCGCGGGGCCGCCGTTGGGGCGGAAGTCGTCCACGATGCCCTCGCCGGTCACGCCGTTCAGCTCGTAACCGGCCCCGGTCAGCACCTTCCCGACCGGGCAGCCCGCGACGACGCTGCGGAAGTCCAGTGAGTTGCTGGCACCCACTGCGGACGCCCGCACCAGGCCGGGCAACGGATTGGCGCAGATGGCGTACGCGGTCGCCGACCAGCTCAGGGCCGTGGCGTCCGACTCGTACGCGCCGACGGTCACCGCGGTCGGTGTCGCGGCGACGCCGCCGTTGGGGCGGAAGTCGTCGACGACACCCTCGCCGGTGACGCCGTTCAGTTCGTAACCCGTACCGGTCAGCACCTTGCCGACCGGGCAGGTGGCCGTGGTCGAGTGGAAGTCGGCCGAGTCGCTGACGCTGACCGTCGAGACCCGCACCAGGCCGGGCAGCGGGTTCGCGCAGACGGCGTACGCCGTCACCGACCAGTTGCCCGCGAACGCCTCCGCCTCGTAGGCGCCCACGGTGACGGCCGTCGGCGCGATGGCGGGGCCGCCGTTGGGGCGCAGGTCGTCGACGATGCCCTCGCCGGTGACGCCGTTCAGTTCGTAACCCGTACCGGTCAACACCTTGCCGACCGGGCACGTCGCCGTGGCGCTGTGGAAGTCGGCCGAGTTGCTGACGCTGGTCACGGCGACCCGCACCAGGCCGGGGACCGCGGCGGACGCAGGGCTCGCGGGGGCGATCACCGCCCCGGCCGCGACGAGACCGAGAACGAGTACGGATGCGCGGGCACCGAACCGTCGGGATTCCTTGTTGGCACGCATGTGTTTCTCCCGTCTGAGGCCTGAGCGCCCCTGAGGCTGTCCGGCGCCAAGGAAGGGCCGCCGGCGCCGAGGCCGCTCGTGATGACGGGGTTCACGGTAGGTAGCAACCTGACCAGGCATTATCCCCAAGCCGACTACGTCGCGTAGCGGACGGACGTTGCTTAGGGCGATCGACGATGATGTGCCGGAAATCAACGTTAGATCGACTTAGGTAAATGGCACAGCGTCCATTACGGTGAGGGTGGACTCGCCGAAGGAGACCTCGATGTCATATTCAGGCGTTCACCACCGTCGATCGCGGACGATGACCGGAGCTGTGCTACTGGCGTTGCTGCTGATCAGCACCGCCGTGGTCAACATCCCGGCCGAACGCGCCTCCGCGCTGGAGAACGGTCTCGAACGTACGCCGGTCATGGGTTGGAACAGCTGGAACCGCTACGCCTGCAACATCGACGAGACCCTGATCCACCGCCAGGCCGACGCCATGGTCAGCACCGGCATGCGCGACGCGGGATACCGGTACGTCAATTTGGACGACTGTTGGCAGACGAGCCGGGACGCCGCCGGCAACATCGTCGCCGACCCGGCCCGGTTTCCCAGCGGCATGAAGGCCCTCGGCGACTACCTGCACGCGCGGGGGCTGAAGTTCGGCGTCTACTCCGACCGTGGGACGAGAACCTGCGCCGGCCGACCTGGCTCGCAGGGTTACGAGACCCAGGACGCCCGGTCGTACGCGTCGTGGGGCGTCGACCTGCTCAAGTACGACAACTGCAACGCCAGCCTCGACCAGAAGACGCAGTACGAGACGATGCGCAACGCCCTCGCGGCGTCCGGCCGACAGATCGTCTACAGCATCTGCGCCTGGGACTTCAAGCCCTGGGGACCCAAGACGGGTAACCAGGCGCGCAGCACCGGCGACATCGTCGACGACTACACCCGCAACCCCTCCACCGGCGGCAACCCGGTCGACGAGATCATCGACCGGAACAACAACTTCGGCATGTACGCGCACCCCGGGTTCTTCAACGACCCGGACATGCTGCAGGTCGGCAACTACGGCACCGGCAGCGTCGGCGGCCGGGGCATGACCGACACCGAGTACCAGACGCACTTCAGCATGTGGGCGCTGATGGCGGCGCCGCTCATCGCGGGCAACGACCTGACCTCCATGAACGCCGCGACGAAGAACATCCTCACCAACCCCGAGGTGATCGCGGTCGACCAGGACCCCCTCGGCGTGCAGGGCCGCCGGGTGCGCGACCTCGGCGACCAGGAGGTCTGGTCGAAGAAGGTCCAGGGCTCCGGCGTACGCGTCGTGGCACTGTGGAACCGCGCCGGTTCCGCGGCGTCGATCCACGTCGACTGGCGTGACATCGGGCTGGGCACCGGCTCGGCGACTGTCCGCGACGTCGTCGCCAGGGCCGACCGGGGCACGTTCACCGGCGGCTACACCACCACCGTTCCCGCCCACGGCGTCGCTCTCCTGCGGGTGGTGGGCAGCGAGACCCCGGACGCGATCCGGATCACCAGAACAGACACCCGGACCATCACCGACCTGCAGGTACGCACCGAGTTCCTGATCAACGACGAGTGGCACGACGACTACCAGGACGCCGGCACCCTCGACCACTCGGTCACGCTGAACCTCAACGGCAACGGCGCGACCTGGAACGGTACGGCCTGGGTCGGCGACCTGCTCACCACCGGAAGCAGTGCGGCCGGGCCGTCCGTCGTCACCATCACCAAGACCGACCCGCGGTTCATCTACGGCATCCGGGTCCATGTCACCTTCAAGGTCGGTGGTCAGCCGCACTACGACTTCGAGGAGCTCAGCCCGCTGTCCGGGACCACGAACTGGCAGCTCGACGGAAACGGTGGCAGCTGGGACGGCACCCGCTACACCGGCAACTTCCTGCGCATCCAGTGAGCCAGGTTGCGAGACGCGGGTAAGCGACCGCACGTTCCCGGTCGGTCGGCCTTGTGCTGACAAGCGTGATGCCTGTGAGTCATATTGATGACTCACAGGCATCAACCATTTCGCCCCGACGGCCGAGGCGGGTTCGGGGCGGATCCAGCGCCCGGAGAACATCGCGCGGCCACACCCGAGGTGGGCCGGTCACTGAGTTGAGGCGACTTCTTTCGGCGGTGGATCGAAGAGATGCATGACGAGCGCAACCGTGCTGAGGAATCCGGCCCCCAGCGCCAGCACCAGCGAGGGTACGAACGCACGTGGCGGCGGTACCCATCCACCGAGGACCCAGGGTATGGCGATGATGATGAGGATGACCAGCCACGACACGATTTCGTTGGCGGCGAGGGTGACCGAAATGCCCTCGTGGCGGTACCGCACAATCCGGAATGACGAGTCGACCGACGCGACCAACAACATGGCGCCGAGCACAACGAACGCCAGGGCACCCCAGATCGGATCGAGATTGGCGAGTGCGAGCGGCACGATGAGCGGAAGGGCGGTGATCAGGAAAACGCCCCGCACTCCCGCACGGATGTAACGGTCAGCGCCTGCCCCGGCTCGGCGGACGCGGCGCTGCTCCGAGTCCAGATAGAAGAACACGCCCACGAGAAACGTCCCGACAAGCGTCGCCGCGATCTCTGCGAGGCCGATCAGGAACTGCTCGTCTACTTCCCGCATTTCGATCAAGCTCCTTATGGGCCGCCAACTCGAAGCAGCGGTGCTCTCCCGGTCAACCTAGTCGGACATCTCGGGTGGTTGGGGGAGCTTCCGCGCAGGTCGTACGAGCCGCTGCCGCCACATCCAGCGCCAGGTCGGAGACGGACGGGAATGCCGCCCGAGTTAGGCTGGCGCTTCCTCCGTGCCGCCCACTCACGATTGACGACCGCCAGGGCACAGGAGACGGCGCAGCATTGCATGATGCGCGAGGCGACAACGGCGTGAGCGTCAGATTCTGATGCGGCGACGCTGGGCGGGCCGTAGGCGCTCGACTGCTCGACGTAGGAGTCGGGCAGACTGCGGACATGACGGAACGTCCGGTGCTGCATCTGGTCGTCTGCGCCGCGGGTCCGGCGGAACACATCGACGAGCTTGTCGACCTGCTGATCGCCGAAGGTTGGCGGGTTTGCGTGATCGTCAGCCCGACCGCCGCACGGTGGCTCGATCGGGCGGCGTTGCAAGACAAGACCGGCTATCTGGTACGCGTGGAGTGGCGGATGCCCGGCGACCCGGAGCCGCACCCGCCGGCGGATGTGGTGGTGGCCGCGCCTGTCACGTTCAACACGATGGCGAAGTGGGCGCTGGGCATCAACGACACCCTGGCGCTCGGTGTCCTCAACGAGTCGATGGGCGCAGGCCTACCGATCGTGGCATTTCCGCACGTCAAAGCGGAACTGGCCGCTCATCCAGCGTACGACGGTCACCTGGCGGTGTTGCGCGCTGCTGGCGTTGTGCTGGCCGACGGGAACCCGCTGACCCCGGCGCTCGGGCCGGGGCGTTGGGGTCTGGTCATCGAAGCGCTGCGGCTGGCTTGGCCGTCCTGAGCTGCGCCCAACCGTTCCATGGCGCAATTTTCATCGTGAATAGCGGGCGCCTTCGACGTCTTGAAGGACGACGACGCCTGCGCGATTAAGGAGCTCTTCAACGTTCAAAAACGAGGCATTGGCAAGCTGTCATCGATCCGACAGCAGACTCATGCATCGCGCGGTGGGACGCCGAAGCCACACCACGAGGTCAACCACGAAATGGCCTCCGCCGAGAGCGTCGATCTGCTCTGCGCGTTCATCAAGTGGTACGGCCTGCGCATCGTCGAGCCAGCCATTCCACACCGGCGACCGACCCATGCGCGTCCTGTGGAAGCTCCGCTACGCCCTACCTGCCGACGTGTACGCCACCGCTCGAACAATCGCCGCCTAACCAGACCCGGTCAGGCGGCGTCCGCGTTAAGTGCGAACCGGACGTCCAGCCTCCGGTCCAACGCGCGAGCGAGTCGCTCCAGAACCGGCAGGGTTGGCACGGTGCCACCCGCCTCGAAGCGGGCCACCGCGGACTGGGTCATGCCGGCGGCTCGCGCCAACTGGCTCTGACTCCAGCCGTGCCCCTCCCGCAGGTGGCGCACCTCCTGACCAAGCTCGAAGGCGATCCGGGTGGCCTCGTAAGTCTCGGCCGCTCCCGGTTCCGCCATTCGGCGGTCACGCAGGTCATTCCAGTCCAGGCGATCACTCATCGCTCTGCCCCCTCGTTCACGATGTGCCGCTCCGCCACGCACCGCTCGAATGCCCGGCGCGCCCGCTCGACTTCCCGGTCCTCCCGCATCCTGGCCAGGAGATCGATGTATAACGCCGCTCGGGCGAAGTCGGCGGTTGGTAGTTCCTCCAGCCAGTCTCGAACCTCTGGTTCCAACTCCACGCTACCCCAACCCATAGCATTGATGCTATCGATTAGTGGTTGTGCTCGACTTTCATCCCAGCGCGTGTCGTCAATGACTTCGGTTCCCAAGCGATGGTGCGTCAACGCGGGCTTCGCGTCACACCTCGCCGCTAGCGTGACCTCACCCAGGCATCGACACTCTCGGAGGAGTCCACGATGATCGACCACCTGTCGCTACAGGTCCGCGACGTGACCGCCAGCGCCGCCTTCTACGACGCCGTGCTCGCCCCGCTCGGCGGCAGCCGGCGACTGGAGTTCCCCGACGTGATCGGCTACGGCCGGGAGAACCCCGACTTCTGGTTGGGCCCGACCGACGGCCCCGGCGAAGCCCGCGAGCTGCACCTGGCCTTCACGGCCGACGACCGAGCCACCGTCCAGGCTTTTCACGATGCCGCAGTGCGGGCCGGCGCGGAGGTGCTGCACGCGCCCCGCGTCTGGCCGGAATACCACCCGACCTACTTTGCCGCGTTCGTCCGCGACCCGGACGGCAACAACGTCGAGGCCGTCTGCCACGCCCCCGAGTGACCACGCGTTAGGTTGCGGGGATGGAGCAGCGAATCAGCCTGGTCACCCTCGGCGTGTCAGACCTCGGCAGGTCCACGGCGTTCTACGAGCGGCTGGGCTGGCGCGGCCAGGAGGTTGAGGAGACGGTCTTCTTCCAGGTCGGCGGTCTGGCGATGGTGCTGTGGAGGCGGGACAAGGTGGCCGAGGACGCGGGCATCGACGACTCCGGCACCGGCGGCTTCGGCGGGATGACCCTGGCGCAGAACGTCCGCTCCAGGGCAGAGGTCGACGAGCTGATGGCTGTGGCGGCAGCCGCCGGGGCCGAGGTGACCACACCGGCTCGGGAGACGTTCTACGGCGGCTACGCCGGTTTCTTCACCGACCCGGACGGCCACGTGTGGGAGATTGCCTGGAACCCCGGCTTTCCCCTTGCCTCGGACGGCACCCTCACCGTCCCCGACTTCGGCGCCGCCGACTGAGCCGGTCGATCAGGGGCCGCCGTCACGAGACGCACGGCACCGGCCGCTGAAAGGCGTCCAGGCACAGCGTGAGCGGGTGAAGGCTCGGCGACGGCGACGCACTGGGCGAGACCGAGGGTGAGGCGGGGGCGGTCGGTGAGGCCGACACGGTGGGCGAGGCCGACGCGCTGGGCAGAGGGGGACCCGAGGTCGGAGCCGGACCAGGCGTCGCGCTGGCAGGTGGGGGAAGGGCGACAGTCCGTACCGGAGCGGTGGGCGGGACCGTGGCGTCCGACGAACCCGACGCCGCCGCCGGAATCACCGGCCGGCCGGACGAGCCGCGCGACGGTACGTCGGCCGCGATCCTTACCGCGGCGCCGCCCGCTGTGGACGTACCCCGGTGTGGTGCCACCGGGTCGCCGGGAAGGCCCGGGACACCGGCGCTGGTGGCGATGGTGCCTGCTTCCGCGCGGTGCGGAAGGCCGGCCCGCTCCGGTCCGAGGGCCCCGGCGGTCAGCGTCGCGAACATGACCCCCGCGAGGGCCGTGATGGCGGTCGCCCGACGATCGGGCCGCACCGCCGTCAGCGGCGCCTCGTCCGGCTCGACCAATGGCAACGGCGTCGGCCGCGCATTCCGATGGTCGGACAGCAGTACGTCGAGCTGTGCGACGACGGCCGCGCGTTCCCCGGCAGAGACGGCGGCGGCGAGGGTGAGGTAGAAGCGCGCGTTCACCGCGGCGGTGACCGGCACCAGCAGCCCGGCGAGCGGGCCTCGGTCGGTGGTGTGCAGCAGGGTGAGCGCGACGTCGGGGTGGTGCGCGAAGCCCGACAGGTTCGCGTACCTCCATTCGCGACGGAGGTGACGTCCGGCGAACGCCACCCGGTGGCTGGTCACGACGGCCATGCCGGCGTCGACGGCCCGTAGGCCGTCGGGCAGGGTGTCGCCGGGCGCGTCGACGCAGGTGAGGGCGCCCGGCGTGGGCAGGCCGGCGACGTGCCGCGCCTCGGCCTCGACCAGTTCGGCGGCGGGCAGCACCCGGAAGACGAGTTCGTCGTCGTCGAGGTCCACCGGCAGGCCGGTACGTGGCCGGGTGCACCCGAGGAACCCGACAGCCTCGATCCGCAGCCGGGTCAGGTGGTCGTCGTGTCGGAGCCAGACGTCGACATCGCTGCGGTACGCGCGCCGACGCCGCTCGTTCTCGCGATCGGCCCAGGTGATCCGCCAGGAGGAAGCCGGGGCGGACGGGGTCGTGGTGGGGCGTGAGGTCACGGTCACACGCGGTACAACCGCTCACGTACGGGACAGGGAACGCGGTCGCGATCGATGCTTCCCTTTGTTCCAGAAAGGAGAGAATTGCGGGACATGGGGAAGCGGCGGAGCCGGACCGCCGACCGACCCGGCTCCGCCGCTCGCCGCTAGGGACGCAGCGAGGTGAAGAACTGCCGCATCTCACCGGCCAGCAGGTCCGGCTCCTCCAGCGGCAGAAAATGCCCGCCGCGCCCCGGCTCACTCCAGTGCCGGATGTCGGTGCAGGCCCGCTCGGCGATCGAGCGCGGGAAGTTCGCCTGCGAGGGTTCCGTGCTCACCGTGAACGCCGCCGGCACCCGGATGTCGGGTCGCGGCGTGTTGTGGTCGAAGTCCGCGTACTGCCGGAACGACGACCCGATCGTGCCGGTCGCCCAGTAGAGCGTGATGATGGTGAGCAGGGTGTCCCGGTCGAAGCTGTTCGCCAGGTCGCCGTGGTTGTCGCTCCAGTCCCGGTACTTGTCGACGAGCCAGGCGGCCAGCCCGGCCGGTGAGTCGGCGAGCGCCGCCGCGAGGGTGTCCGGCCGGGTGCCCATGATGGCGCTGTAGCCGCCGTCGGTCTCGTCGTACGCGGCTTCGGCGCCCAGGAACGCGTGCTCGGCCGCCGACAGCGGACGGGCGTCGAAGCTGGCCGGGAACGGCGGGTGGATCATGTGGATGCCGACCACCTGCTCCGGGTAGAGCGCACCGAGCCAGCCGGTGACCACTCCCCCGACGTCGCCGCCGAAGGCGCCGTAGCGCTCGTAGCCGAGCACGTCGGTCATCAGCTCGTGCAGCGTCCGGGCGAGGAGCGCCCGGGTCATCGGCTCGTCCGGTACCTCCGAGAAGCCGAATCCGGGCAGCGAGGGCACCACCACGTCGAACGCGCCGCCGGGCCGGGTGGGGTCGGTCAGCCGGTCGACCAGCGGCAGCATCTCGACGAAGCTGCTGGGCCAGCCGTGGCTGAGGAGCAACGTGCCCGCCGGGCGCGCGGCGCGGACGTGCAGGAAGTGCAGCTTCCGGCCGCCGACGACGGCGAGGTGCTGGGGGTACGCGTTGAGCGCCGCTTCGCGGGCCCGCCAGTCGAACCCGTCGCGCCAGTAGGACACCAGGTCCCGCAGGTAGTCGGGGTCGACGCCGCCCTGCCACGGCTGGTGGCTGCTGCGGTCGGTAAATCGGGTACGGGCCAGTCGGGCCCGCAGGTCGTCGAGAACCGCATCGGATACGTCGATGCGGAAGGGGGAGACAGACATGTGTCCTCCGAACAAGGAGGGCGCACTCCCCGACGCGGAAAGGTCAGCTGAGGGGGACCGCCGAGGGGAGCGCCCAAACGTGACAGTGGGTGGTCACCGGGCTCACCTCCTTCTCGTGGCTGACGAAGATCACCCTACCCGGCCAACGGCTCGGTGAGGAAGTCGATGATGAGGCGGTTGCACAGGTCGGGTTTGTCGGCGAGCAGACCGTGGCTGGTGCCCGGCACCACGGCGAGCTGCGCCCACGGCAGTCCGGCGCGCAGCGCCCAGGTGTGCTCGACGCGTACCTCGTCGTCGTCGGCGACCATCACCAGCGCCGGGCCGGGGTAGCCGGCCAGGTCGGCAACGGTCAGCGTCGGCTCCTCGCGGTGCATCCGGTCCAGCTTGTCCTTGACGATCAGGAACTGCTGCGGCCCGTCCGGTGACACCTCGCCGTGGTACTCCGTGAAGAACTCGACCGCCTCGTCGTCCAGGTCGATCGCTCCGTCGATCCACCCGTCGTGGTGGAACACCCCGGCGGCGAGCACCAGCCGGCGGACCAGGTCGGGACGGCGCAGCGCCACCAGCAGCGCCACCGGGGCGCCGTCGCTGTGCCCGACGAGGTACGCCGGCTCACCGACGACCTGCTCCAGGAACGCGATGGTGTCCTCGGCCATCAGCTGGTAGCTGATCGGTCCGTCCACATCGGGAGTACGGCCGTGCCCGCGCCGATCCGGTCGGTAGACGGTGAACCGCTCCGCCAGCCCCGGCACGTTCTGCCCAAGGGCCCGGGAGTCCGCGAGACCGGGATGGAGCAGCACCAGCGGCTCCCCCGCGCCGTCGCGCTCGTAGAACGTGTTGACCTCGCCGAGCTGCACGTAGCCGGACATCCCTGGTTCCCTCCCGAGCTGAGGTGCCGCCGAGCGCGATGCCCCTGAGGTATTGATATACCCCAGGGGCAGCACACTCATCAGGCCGGGTGAGCGCCCTCCGGTGCCTCGTAGACGCGGCGGACGTCCACCTCGACCTCGCCGATCGTCTCGGCGAAGACCTCGGTGAACCGCCGACCCCACTCCACCGCCTCCTCGTGGGAACGCACGTCCACCAGGGCGAACCCGGCGATCAGCTCCTTGGTCTCGGTGAACGGCCCGTCGGTGACGGTGGTCTTGCCGCCGGTGACGGTGATCCGGGTGGCGCCCTTGGAGGTTTCGCAGAGCCCCTCGGCGGCGAGCAGTACGCCGGACTGCGCCACCTCCTTCATGAAGCCTTCCATCCGGGCCAGAAACTCCGGGCTCGGGTGGAACGCCTCGGGCAGGTTCTCGTCGAGCTTGTGCATGAGCATGTAGCGCATCGGTGTGGTCCTTTCTGATCGAGAGGTGAGCGTCAGAGCGACCGGGCGAAGAGCCCGGTGAGCCAGCCGAAGACGACGACGCTGGCGAGCGCCATCCGGATGCTGATGGTGCCCTGGTCGGGCCAGGCCAGCACCGTGACGACGGCCAGCGCGCTGCCGAGGGAGTAGGCCGCCCAGCCGCGCTGCCCGGCGCGCGACCAGGCGCGGGCGAAGACCACGCAGGCGACGGGCAGCGATCCGAACGCCAGCATCGCGCCGACGCCGTGGCCGACGGCGTGCCAGCTCAACGTCGCGGGCGCGCCCTCCGGCGCACCGGTCGGCCAGCCCATGCTGGGATCGGAGACGAGGACCCCGGCGACGATCAGCCCCACGCCGTGCACGGCGATCAGCGCCGGCCCCCACGTTCCGCCCGGCTCGCCGCGCAGCGTCCGGCGCAGCCCGACCGCGCCGGTCAGGGCGAGCAGCCCGGTGAGGAGGAAGTTGGCGGTCTGTATCCAGCCGAAGTCGCCGAGGGCCAGCAGGCTGAGCGGCTGCCGGGCCAGGTCGAACCCGTCGCGGGTGAGGATCTGGGCCGTCGCCACCACCGCGAAGAGCGGGCCGGCGAGGGCTCCGCAGGCCAGCAGCGCCCTGGTCGTCGTACGCCGGGAGTCGACGCCCGCCACCGCGGCCCCTGCGCCTGTCGCGTTCGCCATCGTCGTCATGTCGATCTCCTCGTCTCTGCCGGCCGGTCGCCGGTCCCGCGTGCCGGTGCGAGCCGGCTTTCACTGACGCGTCGAGCGGTCCGGCCGGGATACGACATGGCGGCCACGGTTTTTCCGGGAGATTCTTCAGCGGGTCGGTGCGACGCCCCGGGCGCAGTCGGCCGCGCGGGTGAGCAGCAGCGCGCGCTCGCGTTCGTTGCCGGCCAGATGGGCGGCGCGTTCGAATTCGGCCCGCGCCTCCTCGTAGCGGCCCAGCTTGGCGAGCAGGTCGCCGAGCACGCTGGGCAGCAGGTGATACTCGGCCAGCGCCGGCTCGTCGGCCAGCGCCCGGGCCAGGTTCAGGCCGGCGGCCGGGCCCGCGGCGAAGGAGACCGCGACGGCCCGGTTCAGCTCCACGACCGGCGACGGTACGACCCGGGCCAGCTGCGCGTAGCCGGCCGCGATCCGCGTCCAGTCCGTCTCCTGCGGGGTACGCGCCCGCGCGTGGCAGGCCGCGATCTCGGCCTGCAGGGTGTACGGGCCGGGTGGTCCGTGGGCGGCCCGGGCGCGGTCCAGGGCGGTCAGGCCTCGACGGATCAGCATCCCGTCCCAGCGTTGCCGGTCCTGGTCCATCAGCAGGATCGGCTCGCCGGTGGGGTCGACCCTGGCCGCGGTGCGGGAGGCCTGGATCTCCAGCAGGGCGGCGAGCCCGTGCACCTCCGGTTCCTCGGGCATCAGCCCCTGCAGGACCCGGGCCAGGCGCAACGCGTCCGCGCACAGGGCCGGGCGCATCCAGTCGTCGCCGGTGGTCGCCGAGTAGCCCTCGTTGAAGATCAGATAGATCACCTCCAGGACGGAGGCGAGCCGTTCGCCACGCTCGGCCACACCGGGCACCTCGAACGGCACTCCCGCCTCGGCCAGGGTCTTCTTGGCCCGGGTGATCCGTTGCGCGACGGTCGTCTCCGGCACCAGGAACGCGTGGGCGATCTCCTCGGCCTTCAGACCACCGAGCATGCGGAGGGTCAGCGCGGCCCGCGCCTGCGGCGAGAGCACCGGGTGGCAGGCGGTGAAGACGAGGCGGAGCAGGTCGTCGTCGATCCGTTCCTCGAAGGCGGCGTCGAAGTCGGGGGTGAACTGCTCGTTGTCGAGGTCACGCCCGAGGTCGGCGACCCGGCGTTCCAGCAGCCTCCGGCGGCGCAGCGCGTCGATCGCCCGTCGCTTGCCGACCGTGGTCAACCAGGCGCCCGGGTTGGCGGGTACGCCGTCACGCGGCCACTGTTCCAGCGCGGCGACCAGGGCGTCCTGGGCCAGTTCCTCGGCCCAGCCGACGTCGCGCACCAGGCCCGCCAGAGCGGCGATCACCCGCCCGGCTTCGATCCGCCACACCGCCTCGACCGTGCGGTGCACCTGCTCGTCCCCCACGAACGCCCATCAGAGCAGGCGCGTCCTGTCGGGGCAAGGCCGACGACCTCCCCGCGACGTGTGCGTCGGACGGATCGGCGGGTCAGTCCGCGGCCTGGCGGATCATCCGCGTGGCGTCGGCGCGTCCGATCATGGTGGCCTGCAGGAGTTCACCGGCGATGGTGCTGACGAGTGCGACGACCGCCGTACCGGACAATCCAGGGTCGGACCGACCTGCCCTGCTGGCGTGGCAGACGGCGGTCAGGGACAGGCGGCGTGTCCGGTGCGGTTCTCGTCCGGCGATGAAGTCCCGGTCCAGATCGCGGACCGCCAGGCCGAGGCTGGTTATGGCCTCGGGCAGCAGCGGCGGAACCGTCTCGCCGTCGACGATGAGGGCGACCGACTTGCGGGTGAGACCACGGCTGGCCAGCAACACCCGGTCGAGATGCTCCGCACCGTCGCGGTACTGCTGAAGCGCATTGCGCCAGTGACGTCGTTCCGGTGACAACTGCACCACCTCGCGGGCCCCCTCCAGCGCGTCGGAGAACCGCGTCAGCTCGTCCCCCATGTTCCGCAGCTCATCGAGCGCTTTCTGAATGCTCGGCGCGTCGTGGTCGGCCAGCGCTCGTCCGGTGGTGGTCAGTTGCGCGGCCAGCCGGTTCATGACGGGAGCGGCGGCCTTGTGCACCACCCGCAGCGGGTTCAACGGCAGGAGTGCGATCACGACCAGCAGCCCGATCGTGCCGCCGGTCACGGCGTTCACCAACTGCGTCACCTCCACTCCCGACGCGGCCTTCATACTCGCCGAGGCGAGCACCGCCGTTCCGCCAGCCTGTGTGATCAGACCTCCTCGGCCGGTCAGCACGACCGCGATCAGGATCGTGGCGGTGACGATCAGGCCGATCTGCGCCGCTCCGCGTCCGATGAGCGCGAGGAAGGCGTTGGCGATCGCGATGCCGAGCGCCACACCGAGGATGAGTTCGACGACCCGGCGCAGCCGCTGACCCACCGCGGCCGCCACGGTGCCGACGGCGGCGATGGGCGCGAAGATCGGATTGTGCGTACTGACTCCGATCCTGCGCGCCACGGTCCAGGCCAGGCCGGCTGCGAGTCCGGCCTGAACGGCCACCACCGCGTAGATGGCGAGTTGTCGCCTCCGGTTCCGTTCGGTGCTGCGGGTCCGCTGCCGCCAGGTGTCGAGCACCTCCTCGACCCGCGGGTTGAGGTTGGGCGGCGACCCCGCCGCAGACTCCCCACGCGATCGTCGCAGCCAGCGCATGGCAGGGGCATCCCCCCGACAGCGGACACGAATCCCAAGGCCCTGCCGAATCTGGCGATCATGCTGGTACCACCGACGCCGCCGATCCCGCGGCTGCACGCCGGCACCAGCGCTCGCGGACCGGCCGGTCAGCCGGCGCGCCGAGGACGCGTCGCCGGCCCGGGCAGCGGACCTCGGGCCGGAAACCGCGACGGCGCACGCGGCGGGTACGCCTCGCAGTGTCCCGCCCACTGCTCGGCGGCGAGCGCCAGCGCATCGGCCGAGACGGTGAGGACCAGCGGATAGATCGCGCTGGTCGGGCGGCGCATCCAGGGCGGCAGGGACTCGGCCGAGAACTCGACGGTCAGCTCCAGCCGGCGGCGGCGGATCACCCGGGTGCGCAGGGTCAGGTTGGGTTCGGTGAAGCGGACCACCGCCGCCGGCGGGTTCGACCCGAGGGCCGCCTCGGCCTGCCCGCGCAGCCACCCACCCAGCGCGCGGGCCTCCTCGACCATGAGGCTCGGGTAGTGGTGCGACCACGTCTGACCGTCGGCGGTGCGGGCGTCGACCTCGATGAGCAGCCAGTCGTGCCAGCCGGGCTCGGCCCGATCGGGGTCGTCGGGCGGGTCGATGCCGGGCTGGTAGCCGACCGGGCGGATCCGCACCCGGGCACCGTCGTCGGACCGGATCTCCACTCGGCAAGTCTGCGCGACCGAAGCCGACGCAGAAGGCCGAACTGGTATTAAACGGTCACAGTGCGACGTACGCCACTGTGCTCGGCGCAGGCGTTCGGGCGGCCGCCGGCCAGACTGACCGAGCCGTCGTGGCACTGCACCAGGTAGCCCCGACCGGCCCAGAACTGCGGCACACAGCTGAACCAGTCGCAGACCTCGGCGGCCGGCCGGCGGATCCGGGTGCCGCCGCAGAAGTCGTACCCCAGCGGGTTTTCCGGCGCCCCGCAGCGCGGCTCCCGGGTCGCGGTGGCCGACGGGCGTGGCGATGTCGTCGGCTTCGGGGACTGCGCCGGCTTCGGGGACCGCGTCGGCTTCGCCGACATGGCGTGCGCCGGCGACGCCGGGCGGATCAGCGCGGGGAACGCGCTTGCACTGGCCTCGGGAGTGGCGGCTACGGCGAACTCCGCGCCGCCGGTCGGGTCGGACGGGTTCGACTCGATCAGCGCCGCCGGCACCAGCAGCGCGATGGCCGCCGCCACCGCGACGGTTCGCCGGCCGCCCGGCACCCGGGCCGAGAGCCGGGCCTGCGCGGGAGTGGCCACCGCCGGCCGGAACGGCTTGAGCTGGGCGTGCTCGGCGATCAACTCGTCGAGCTGGGCGAGGACCGCGGGTCGCTGCTCGATCGCGTCGGCGAAGGCCAGGGTGAGCTTGAACCGGAAGCCCGCCGCCGCGTCGGTGGGCAGCATCAGTCCGGAGGTACGCCGCCGGTCCAGCACCTGGATCAGGGTCACCGGCGCCGCCGGGTCGTGGCCCAGGCCGGTGATCCGGCCGTACGCCCAGTCGCGCCGGCCGCGTCCGCCGAGCAGCACCAACCGACGGCTGGTGATCACCGCCATCCCCGCGTCGGTGACCCGGACGCCATCGGGGCGACGCGGGCGCAGCGGCCCGGTCGGCGGGGCCACCGTGAGGTCCGGCGCGGGCAGAACCGCGGTGTGCCGCACCTCGACCAGTTGCGCGGCGGGCAGCGCCCAGAGCACCACCTCGTCGGCGGCCAGCTCGAGCGGCAGACCGGCACCGGCCGCGGCGGAGCCGTGGAAGTCGGCGGCCAGTATGCGCAGTCGCCGCAACTCGTCGTCACGCCGCTGCCATGTCGCCTCGGCGCCGCGGAACGTGCTGACCCGCAGAACGTTCTGCCGGCGCGCCCATCGGTACCGCCATGTGGAACCCGTCGAATCAGTCTTTGCCACGCCGACTCCTCCGTCGCGCAGGCCACCAACCGGGGTGTCACTCGTGTTAACAGCGGCGGCGCGTCGCCCGGACACGCCAAACGGGGCGAAGTGCCCGATCGGCGGAGCATTTCGGACGATAGGGCGATACTGCTGCCGACGTTCTGCCTAACGCGACGGTCGCCGCCTCGGTAACGTCAGCCGCATCTCCGGTGGCGATGCCGCCGCATCGCCGTACGGGAGGGGTGAGGGTCGTGCCGCAGGACACCCGGCCCGGAGTGGTGATCGGGGTCGACATCGGCACCACCAGCACCAAGGTCGTCGCGTACGACACCGGTGGTCGGCAGCTCGCCAGCCACTCCATCGGCTATCCGCTGGACAACCCCCAGCCCGGGTACGCCGAGCAGGACCCTCCGCTCATTCTTGACGCGGTGCTGGAGTCGATCCGCGCGGTGGTGACCGGGCTGGCCGCACCGGTGGCCGGGCTGTCGTTCGGCTCCGCCATGCACAGCCTCATCGGGCTGGACCGGGACGGCACTCCGCTGACGCCCTCGGTGACCTGGGCCGACTCGCGATCCACTCGGCAGGCGGAACGCCTGCGGGCGGTCCCGTCCGGCCTGGCCCTGCACCGGCGGACCGGAACGCCGATCCACCCGATGGCACCGCTGCCCAAGCTGCTCTGGTACGCCGAGCAGGAGCCGAAGCTCTTCGAACAGGTCGTGCACTGGGTCGGCATCAAGGACTGGGTGCTGCTGCGGCTCTGCGGCCTGCTCGTCACCGACCACTCCATCGCCTCGTCCACCGGCCTGATGGACATCCACCGGCTGGAGTGGGACAGCGAGGCGCTGGCCATCGCCGGCATCACCGAGGAACAGCTCCCCCAACTGGTCTCCACCACCGCCGTGCTGCCCGGGCTCACCCCGCAGGCCGCGGTGGCCACCGGCCTGCCGCAGCGCACCCCGGTGGTGGTCGGCGCCGGCGACGGGCCGCTGGCGAACCTGGGCCTGGGCGCGGTGCACCCCGGCATGGTGGCCTGCTCGATCGGCACCAGCGGCGCGATGCGGGTGATGGTCGAGCGGCCCGGCGTGGACCCGCTCGGCGGTGTGTTCTGCTACGCGCTGACCGAGGACCGGTGGGCGGTCGGAGGCGCGATCAACAATGGCGGCATCGTGCTGCACTGGGCCGCCAAGGCGCTCGCCCCGGACCTGGGTGAGCACTCCGAGGAGGCGCTGGTCGCGTTGGCGGCGAGGGCGCCGGTCGGCTCGGGTGGGCTCATCATGCTGCCGTACCTGCACAGCGAGCGGGCGCCGCACTGGAGCGCGCTGCCCCGTGGCGCGTACGTGGGGCTGACCCACGGGCACCGCCGCGAGCATCTGGTACGGGCCGCGCTGGAGGGGGTCTGTCAGCAGCTCGCGCTCGTGCTCAGCTCGGTGCGCGCGGCCGGCAACGAGGTGCGCGAGGTCCGCGCGGGCGGCGGGTTCGCCCGCAGCGGCCTGTGGCGGCAGATGCTCGCCGACGTGCTCGGCCTGCCGGTGAGCTTTCCGGCCGGGCCGGAGGGGTCGAGCTTCGGTGCGGCCCTGCTCGGCATGCAGGCGTTGGGACTGATCCCCAGCATCGATGTGGCCTCCGACCTCGTGCGGATCGAGGAGACGGTCCGCCCGGATCCGGCCGCCGCCGCCACGTACGCGTCGCTTCTGCCGCTCTTCGCCGAGCTGTACGACGCGCTGGCGCCCGCCTTCACCCTGATGCGCCGGCTGGCACCCGGCCTGCCCACCGACCCCGTGCCGGCGGGACCGTCGGCGTAACCATCGCGCAGACATGGGCCGCCCGGACGGGTGACGCCAGTCCCGTCGACCCCACCCGCCTCCCGCGCTCCATATCGTGCAAACGTGAAGAAAAGCGACAACAAACCCTCATCTTTCCTCCGTCGCCGTGTCCGCGTACCCCTGCGGTGGCTGGCGGCGGCGCTCGTGCTCGCCGTGGTCGCGACGACCGGGCCGGCCACCGCCGACGGCCCGGGCCGCGGGCCCGTCGCGGAGCCGGCACCTCAGGCCGAGCCGGGGTACGGGGTCGAGCCGGGCACCTCCGACCGGCAGAGCCACGAGCCCGGTGTGGACCCGACGCCGGATCGGGCACCGACCAGCGAGGTGTCCTGGTTGTCGTTTCCCGGTGGGGTGTTCGCGGTGGATTCGCTCGGGCACACGGTGCGCTACCGCGCCTGCGACGGCGACACGGGACGCGTCGCCGACCCGGGCATGCGGGTCGCCGCCGGGGTGGCCAGCGGTGAGGTCACCGTCGAGGGGACGGGTTACCGCTACCGGGTGCCGCTGGTCGGGCGGAGCGAGGGCACGCTCCGGGTGATCCGCCGGCACCGGCCGCCGACCGAGCTGACCGGCGTGGTGGTCACCAGCCCGCAGCCGCCCACCGACCCCGTCGCGGGGGCCCGGCTGTTTCCGCTCAGCGGGCAGCTCGCCCGGGTGGTCGCCGACGCCAACCTCAACCCGGCCGGGGTCACGGTGCGGGACCTGTCCGGCCGGTACGGAGACCAGCAGATCGCGGTCAACGGCGCGCTGCGCCCCAAGGCGGCCAGCGTCATCAAGCTGTGGATCCTGGTCGAGCTGCTGCGCAGAGTCGACTGTGGAAAGGTCTCTCTCGACGATGGTGTGCTGGTCACCCCGGCCGACGTGGTCGGCGGCACCGGCCAGCTGCAGTTCGAGACATTCCCGCAGGTGGTCACGCTGCACCGGCTCGCCCGATACCTGATCACATACAGCGACAACATCGCCGCGAACGTGCTGATCACCTATCTGGGCGGCTTCGCCCCGGTCAACGCGCTGATCGACTCGATGAACCAGCGCTCGACCATCCTGGCCCGCCGGATGCTCGACAGCGCGGCGGCGCAGCGCGGCGAGGAGAACCACACCAGTCCGGACGACGTTGTCTCGCTGCTCGGCGCGGTCTGGGACGACGAGATCCTCAGCCCCACCTCCCGCGACCTGATGATCGGTTTCATGCGGGAACAGACCCTGAACACCAAGATCCCGGCGGCGCTGCCACCGGGCGTGCCGGTGGCCCACAAGACCGGTGACCTGCCGGACGCCTCACACGACGTCGGCTACTACCTGATCCCCGGCACCGAGACCGCCGTGGCGTTCCTCACCGCCGGGCCGATGGACACCGGCGACGAGACGGTCCGCCGGCTGGCCCGTACCGTCTACGACTTCCTGGTCTCCCCGGTGGACGGGGCGTACGAGGAGTGAGCCCGGCTCAGGCGCCGGGAATGTTCGCCGGCGGATCCTCGCCGACGAGGTCGGCCGCCGGCGGGTCGGACGCCACCGGCAGCCCGAAGTCCGAGTACGTCAGGTCCAACTGCGCGGTCTGCGACTGCTCGCTGGCCAACTGGATCCGGTAGTGGACCAGCCGCCCCTGCTCGTCGACGGTGGCGGTGAACGGCACCGCTCCGGCCCGCTCACCGAGCACCTTGCCGACGCCGCTGCCCAGCACCGCGCCGCTCTCGCGCAGGTCCAGGGTGCCGGCGTACTCCCGGGCGCCGGTCTGCCGGACCTGGGCCGGCGCGGTCAGCGTGGCGGCCAGCCGGGTGTTGTCCAGGCCCTGCTTCGCGGCCGGCGCGCCCGGGGCGCCGACGTGCCACCAGGTGCGGCCGTCCCAGGCCGGAACCCGGCGGTCCGGGGCGGTGATCCGCACGTAGACGTCCGGTCCGGTGGTCAGCCGCTCGATCTTCACCTCACCGTTGGGCACCTTGAGCGAGGTGGTCTCCACACCACGCCGCGCCTTGGGGTCCCAGAGCACCACCGTGCCGTCGCCGCCCGCCTGCGCGCCGGCGCCCAGGGTCAGCCGGTAGGTCTGCTGGTCCAGTTTGGTGGCGGCGGCGACCAGCACACCGACCGGGTCGGTCGCGGCCGGCGAGGGTGACGCGCCAGCCGCCGGACGGCCCGCGTCCGGCTCGTCGCCGTTGGCCGCCAGCGCCCACACCCCGACGGCGACCGCCACGGCGAGGACGCCGCCGGCGGCGATCAGCTTCGGCTTCTCCACGGTCATCCCCCCCGAGCGGTACGCCCGCCGGCCGGTGGCCGATCGACGATCACCGCGGTGCGGTCCGGCCAGAGTAGCCGGACCGCACCTCGTTCACGCGCGGCTGATCGCGTTGACGTGGATCGCCTCGCTCACGTACGCCGTCAGCCCAGGCGCGATGGCCTCGTAGTGCGCGGTGAACCGCTCGTCGGCCAGGTACATGTCGGCCAGACCGGTGTGGATCTCGTACGAGCACTCGTAGAACCAGCGGCTGATGATCTGTCGGTGCTCCTCGGCGAGGTCCATCGCCTCCGGGCTGTCCGCAGGCGCGCCCGAGGCCAGCAGCGCGACGATCCGTCGACCCCAGTCCTCGTTCTCCGCCTTCAACCGCAGCCAGTCGTCCTTCGAGTAACGGGAGGTCCGGCGGTTCGACTCCCGGTACGCGTCGGTGTCGCCCCACCGCTGCTCGGCCTCGGCAACGTGCTCCTCCGGTTTGACGTCCCCGAAGACCTCGAACCGCTCCTGCGGGGTGAGGTGGATGTTCATCTTGCTCGCCTCCATCGCGAACTCGATCGCCGTCACCATCTCCTGCAACCGTTTCATCCGTACCGTCAGCAGCTCGTGCTGGCGACGCAGGTGCGCGGCTAGGTCGGCCGCCGGGTCGTCGAGAATCGCGGCGATCTCCTCAAGCGGGAGACCCAGCTCCCGGTAGTACAGGACGAGCTGCAGCCGTTGCAGGTCCGCGTCGTCGTAGCGGCGGTAACCCGCGAGGGTCCGCCCGCTCGGCGAGAGCAGCCCGATCTGGTCGTAGTGGTGCAGCGTCCGCACCGTCACGCCAGCGAGGCTCGCCACCTGACCCACCGTGTACGCCATGGTCTCCCTCCCTTCCGGAAACCAGGCTCCCGCCTGCCGCTACGTCAGGGTCAAGGCCGATTCTGCCCCCTGTGTCAGCGCGCGACCGGGGGAAGCGCGTCGTGGAGCTGCACCAGCCCTCCCGGCCGACCGAAGCGGTAACCCTGACCGTAGACACAGCCGATCGCGGCGACCGCCCGGTGCTGCCGCTCGGTCTCCACCCCCTCGGCGACCACCGCCAGGTCGAACGCGCCGGCCAGTCGGGTGACCATCTCGACCGTGGCGTACGCCCGGTCGTCGTCGGTGCCGAGTCGGGCCACGAACGAGCGGTCGATCTTTAGCTCGGTGGCCGGGATGCGGTGCAGGTAGCTCAGCGACGAGTAACCCGTACCGAAGTCGTCGATGGCGATCCTGATGCCCAGTTCCCGGAGCTGGTGCAGCCGCTCCAGCACCGCGTCGGTGCCCTCGATGAGCGCCGACTCGGTCAGCTCCAGGGTCAACGCCCGCGGCACCAGCCCGGCCGCGCTGGTGGCCGCGGTGACCGTGGCGATCAGGTCCGGGCGGCGCAGATGTGCCGCGGCGATGTTCACCGCGACGGTCGCCTCCGGCGCGCGGCCCCGCCAGGTCGCCGCGGCGCGGCACGCCTCGTGGATCACCCAGCGGTCGATCGGCAGGATCAGCCCGGTCTCCTCGGCCAGCGGCAGGAACCTCGCCGGCGGCAGCATCCCCAGTCGGGGGTGCCGCCACCGCACCAGCGCCTCGGCGCTGCGTACCGCGCCGGTGGCCAGGTCGACGATGGGTTGGAACTCCAGGTGCAGTTGCCCCTCGTCGACCGCCCGACGCAGGTCGGCGATCAACTCGGCCCGGGAGACGGCCGACTCGCGCAGCGCCGGCGTGCACGTCCGGTACGCGGACTTCCCGGCTGCCTTGGCCGCGTACATGGCGATGTCGGCGTCGCGCAGGAGGTCGGTGTGGGAGGCGTGCTGCGGGCCGTACTCGGCGATGCCGATGCTGGCCGAGGGGTGCACGCCGACATCGTCGTCGGAGTCGGAGGGCTGCAGCGCGTCCAGCAGCCGTTCGGCCAGACGCTCGGGGGGTACCGGCCGGTCGCCGTCGACCAGCACCGCGAACTCGTCCCCACCCAGCCGGACGATGGTGCCGTCACCGTCGACCGCGGCCCGCATCCGGGCCGCCAAGCCGGTCAGCAGGGTGTCACCGGTGGCATGCCCGAACCGGTCGTTGACCTGCTTGAACCCGTCCAGGTCGAGCAGCAGCACGGCCACCGGCCGGCCGTCGCGCAGGGCCAGCCGCAGCCGCCGGTTGAACGACAGCCGGTTGGGCAGACCGGTGAGCTGGTCGCCGTACGCGAGTTTGCGCAGCCGCGCCACCAGGCGCAGGTTCTCGTTGGCGGCCAGGCCCTGACGCAGGGCGAGGGCGGCCAGCAGCACCATCATGGTCACGAAGACGAGTTGCGGAGACTGGCCGGTGGGCCGGCGGGCCAGCACCACCGCGATGATGGCCCCGCCCACCGGCAGGTACGGCAGCGCCACCCGCCACCACGGAGGCGGCGGCGCCTCGGCGGTGTCGTCGGTGCCGTCGCAGACCGGCGGCGGTGGGTGCCGGGTGGCGAGGCCGATCAGCAGGTAACTCAACGGCCAGCAGAGGTCGATCGGGTGACCGGCGGCGTAGTCGCCCCGCGCGACCAGCGACACGTACCAGACGTCGGCGACCACCCGGATGCTCAGGCTCGCCGCGAGCACGCTCATCGGCCGCCACACCGACCGGGCCGGGCCGGAGACCGCGACCAGGATGGTCAACTGCATCAGGTCGAACATCGGATAGAGCAGCCCCAGCGTTCGTGCCGGGTCGGCCAGCTGGGCGGCGGCGACACCACGGAAGACCAGCACCCAGCCGATCGGCACCAGGGCCAGCGCGACGATCACTCCGTCCAGCAGCGTCCGCGCCTGCCCGACAGCTGTCCGCGGTGCCGACGGCGAGCTGAGCAGTGCGGCGGTGCCGGTGAGGATCCCGGCGACGAAGACCGCCCCGACCAGCGGCGTGTGCGGCAGGTCGCCTCCGCCGAGCCGCTGTGCCGTCCAGATCGCCCTGCCGAGCGCGGCGAGCGCCATGGTGGCGGCGAGCAGAGTCCAGAACCGGCGCAGCGGTGCCGGATGACGGCGGGCCACCCCGGCGCAGGCGACGGCGGCCCAACCGGCCACCAGCATCCCGCCGAGGTCACTGACCAGCGCGGCGCCCGGCAGCGCGACGACCAGCCAGAACGCCTCCACGGACACGACCGCGGCAGCGGCCGCGACGGACACACTCGCGGGGTTGAGCGTCCCCGCGGCCTGCTTTCCGTCCTGGTGGGACACGGCCGCTCCGGCTCTTCGTCGTGCGTGCACCCTCGGGAGGACCGGTCCACGGCAAACCCCCGAAAGCCTAGTCAGCGCTCAGGTACGCCGCCAGAGCCAAACGTGCACGCCGGCCAGACCACGACCGGCCGTCCAGCCTTGACGGGTATGCCTGGTGGACGCAACGCCCGTGTCGCCTGCCCCACATCTGGGGCAGCTCGACAGGACTCAGGTGGTGGCATCACCCCAGGACGGATGACCGCGTTCAGCGTCCGGCGGAGCGGTTCCAGGGTGAGCGCGGCAGCCCGGTACCGGCCAGCGGACGCCGGGCACGGCGGTGCCTGCGCCGGCCGGGGGTGCAGGGCGGGCGCGCGGCGGTGTGCATCGCGGTGCTGTCAGGCGGTGGCCGACGGATCAGCCAGCAGAGGAAGCGCTCCATCGACGGCTCAACCGACCGGGAGGCGCTCGGCGTCGGACCTGGAGATCTCGTACTCCGCCCCGCAGAACGTGCACTGCTGCGCGAACCGGGTGCGGATCGGAATGAGGGGGATGAAGAAGAGGGTGAATTTCGTCGATCGGCGGGTGATCACCTGGGCGGCGTGGTTGCCGCAGTGGCGGCAGACCTGCTGCACGACACCGGACCGATCGACCTTGGTACGCAGACCAAAGATGAAGAACATCGCCCGGCAGTACCCACTCCACCCCGAAAAGTCACCGAATACAGCCTGCGAATCAGCAGAGCATGGCCGCCCGGCTCGAGATCGTGCTCGATCCAGGATGTAGTGCCCTCGGGAGCGAATGAGGCCACTGCATCCTTGATCGAGCACGATCATGACGAGACCGTCAGCTGGCGGCACCGGTCGGCTCGGGCTCCAGGCCCGGAACCTCGGCGGGAAGCCAGATCGGCTGCCAGGCCGGCACCTCGTGGAAGCGGCGCAGCTCGAACAGCCCGGCCACCGACCCGTTCCACGCCGCGTACGGGGGGTTGCTCTCGTCGAAGCCGCTCTGCACGAAGGTCAGCGTCGTCCGGCCACCGGACTCGGCCAGCTCCCAGCTGGTCACGCCGACGGGTCCCCAGTCGACGCTCATCTTCCGGCCCGGCTCCAGGTCGACCACCTTGGCGGCGTACCCGGAGTCGAAGCCGCCCATGGCGTACCGGCCACCGACCCAGGGCTCGATGCCGATCGGGTAGCCGAACCAGGCGCTGGCCTGCTCGGAGTCGATCAGCGACTCCCACACCTTGTCGGCGGGGGCCGCGATGACCAGCTCGCCGCGCAGGTCGGCGGAGGTGTAGTCGGTCTTCGGCAGCAGCGGCTGACCCTCCAGGTGTGCGGCCAGGTTGGCGATGGCCAGCGCCCAGTACGTCTGCAGCACGCCACGGATGCTGGAGCCGCTCATCGCCTCGGCGAAGTCGAAGTGGCTCTGCGTCAGCGTCAGCACGGTGCTGTCGGGGCTCTCGGCGGTCAGCTGGAACTCGCTGGTGGTCTCCACCCCGTCGAGCAGCCAGCCGAAGCGCACGGTGTCGTCGTCGGCGTGCAGCAGTCGCTGGTGTGCGGCGTCGCCCTCGGGCGTGTAGCGGCCCCAGAACTCGTACCGCTGGGGCAGCTCGACCTCGGCGTGCTCGGCGAGCCAGAGTCGCAGCTCGGCCGGGTCGGTCAGTGCCTGGCGGACGCGCCCGACGGACGCGGAGAGGCGGGCCTGCACCTTCAACGGTTCACTCATGGTCATTCCCTTTCGGATAGCAGGCCACGGCGAGCTTGAAGGCATCTCCTTCGCTGCCGCCGTAGCGGGTGAACAGGTCCTGAAGTGCGGTTTGCAGGTCGTGCAGGAACTCCTGGCGCTGGTCGGCGGGCACCCGGATCTCGCCGGACACCCCGATCGAGGGCAGCTCGGGTGCCGCCCGGTCCAGGCCGGCGATGTCGGCCTGGACCTCCTCCATCAGGTCGAGCAGGTAGCCAAGGCTCAGCTCGTCGCGGGCCCGGCGTAGGCCGATACGGCCGACGAGCCGGGGGGACAGCCAGTAGGACCGGGCCGCGGCCTGGTAGATGCCTTCGGTGATGCCGCGGACCTTGCGCTCGTTGACCAGCTCGACCAGGCCGGCGCCGACGAGCTGCTTGACGTGGTAGTAGACGCGTTGCGGCGTCTGGTCGAGTCGGGCCGCGACCTCGGTGCAGGTGCGCGGCTCGGCCAGTTGCCGCAGCACCTCGACGCGCTGCGGCTTGAGCAGGACTTCGGCCTGCTCGATCTGCTCCAGGTACAGGACGTCTCTCATGGCAAAATCAGTTTGTACGTACAAAACTTGTTTGTCAATCGGTTCGTCGAAAGCCGCGCCGACTTTTTCGGCGCGGCTTTCGGACGGCGGCTTTCAGGCAGCGACGGGTCAGGGCAGCCAGTCGGGTCGCAGCGGATAGCTGCTCCTGCCCTCCGGGCCGGTGCGGGTGGCCAGCACCTGGTGCAACTGGATGCCGTTGCGCTCGAAGGCCATCCGCGACCCGGCCATGTAGAGACCCCACACCCGGGCGGTGCCCGCACCCACCTCGGAGACGCAGAAATCCCAGTTCTCGACCAGGTTGCGGCACCAGGCGGCCAGCGTCAGCGCGTAGTGCTGGCGCAGGTTCTCCTCGTGGTGCACCTCGAACCCGGCGTCGTGCACCTCGCTGACCAGCCGACCCGGGCCGGCCAGCTCACCGTCGGGAAAGACGTACCGGTCGATGAACGCACCGGACCGGTGCGGCGCCCGATTGTCCGCCCGGGTGATGCAGTGGTTGAGCAGCCGACCTCCCGGCCGCAGCCGGTATCGCAGCGCCCCGAAGTAGGCCGGGTAGTTGCGCACCCCGATGTGCTCGGTCAACCCGATCGAGGAGACGGCGTCGAACTGCTCCGCCGGCGCGTCCCGGTAGTCCAGGTACCGCACCTCGGCCAGCCCGGTCAGCCCCTCCCGCTCGATCGCCGCCTGCGCCCACTGGGCCTGCGCCTTCGACAGGGTCACCCCGAGCGCCTTGACGCCGTACTCGCGCGCCGCGTGCCGGACCATGCCACCCCAGCCGCAGCCCACATCCAGCAGCCGCATCCCCTGCCTGAGCGCCAACTTGCCGGCGACCAGGTCGTACTTCGCCGCCTGCGCCTGCTCCAGCGTGTCGTCCGGAGACCGGTAGACCGCACACGTGTACGTCATCGACGGGCCGAGCACCCTCTCGTAGAAGGCGTTGGAGACGTCGTAGTGGTGCGAGATGGCCGTGCTGTCCCGTACGCGCGAGTGCCGCAGCCCGTTCACCACCCGCTTCCAGCGCGGCTGCGCCTCCTGCGGCGGAGCCGGCGGCGGCAGGAGCCGCTCCCAGCCCAGCCCACGCACCAGGGCCAGCCCGTCGGCCAGCGACGGTGGGCGCAGTCGCAGCTCGTCCTTGAGCACCCGCAGCGCCTCGTAGGGATCGCCCGGGTGCACCCCCTGCAACGCCAGGTCACCACTCACGTAGGCCCGGGCCATTCCCAGGTCACCGGGAGCGGTGAGCAGGTACGACAGGCCCCGCTCGGAGCGGATGGCCAGGGTGATGCCGGCGTCGGAGGGGCCGACCGCGCTGCCGTCGTACCCGGTGATGCGCACCGGGAGCGGCCCGGAGGTGACCGCGCGGATCACATCCGCCACGGTCGGTCCCGCTTGCCGGCCCCCCGCCGGCGGGGTGGCGGGAACGCTCGCCGCCCCCTGGTCACGATCGGTCAGGCTCATGCTCGTGCTACCGCCTTTTCGTACAGTCCCGTCAGCCGGTGGTCCGGGTCGTAGCGGTCCTTCACCGCACGCCACGTCTCGCCGCCGTAGAGGCGGTCGAAGGCGTCCCGGTCGTAGTACGCGTCGGAGTAGAGCGACTTGTGGCCGCCCGACTCCGACACCCTGCGTTCGATCGTGCGGTTGACGTCGCCGTCGGCGGCGCCCGGCGCGATCGACACGCTCCCCCAGAACCCGATGTTGACGTAGTCCTGCCCCGCCCCGAGCGGATACAGCGGCCAGGACCGCGCCGAGCCGGGACCCGCCGGCTCGCGCAACCGCAACGGGCAGAGCCACACCGGGTTCATTCCCACCTCGCCTGCGAACCAGCGCAGGAAGTCAGCCGTCTGTTCCAGCGGGATCTCCACGTCCTGCACGACCCGTTCCCGGGCCGGCTGGCCGCGCAGCCGGTCGAGCCGGGCCGCCACCTGGTGCCGGTGCTCGAGCCGGACCAGCCGGTGGTAGACGTCGCTGCGCCGGTAACGGGCCGGCCAGAACCGGCGCACCACCGGATGCTGCGCGCCGAACGCCGCCGAGCACCAGAACCAGTCGGTGTCCCAGCGCCAGAGATAGTCGTACGCGGTGAGCACGTCACGGGTGCGCTGGCGCAACGACCGGTAGTAGATCGCCTGGCCGGTGTAGTCGCTGGGTGGCTCGGCAACGTCGGTGAACGTGGCCAGCACCAGGTACGCCTCGCCGGGGCTGAACATCACCCCGTCCATCGCGTCGACGGGCTCGCCGGCCCAGGAACGGCTGGCGGTGATCTCGGCGATCGCGTCGGTGAGCGCCTCCAGCCGGGTGAACCGGATGTTGCGCAACGCCACGTACCGGCCGACCGGCTGCAGCTCGATGCGCAGCCGGGTGGCGTAGCCGAGGCTGCCCAGCGAGTTGGGGAACGCGGCGAACAGGTCGGCGTGCTCACCGTCCGGCCGGGCGGTGACGATCTCGCCCGAGCCGGTGAGGATGTCCAGCTCGCGCACCGACTCGTGCGGCAGACCATTGCGGAAGGAGGTCGACTCGATCCCCAGGCCGGTCACCGCACCGCCCAACGTGATGGTGCGCAGCTGCGGCACCACCAGCGGCATCAGGCCGTGCCGCAGCGTCGCGTCGACCAGGTTCTCGTAGGTGCACATGCCCTGCACCTCGGCGGTGCGCCCGGTCGGGTCGACCGACAGCACCCGGCCGAGGCCGCTCACGTCGAGCCCCGGGGTCCGGGGAGCGGACCGGGGGCGGAACAGGTTGGAGGTCCGTTTGGCGAGCCGGACAGGCTCACCAGTGGGCACCGCGGCGTACGACTGCCGCAACGTGTCCACCGCTTGATCATGGTCAATCGAGTGATCCACACGCTCAGCGCGCATGTGATCACCTTACGCCCGGACGTCAGGAATCGGTGGGATGTCGACGAGCGCCATTTCCCGTCCGACGGCAGGTCCGGCGGTTACCGTGGCGGGCATGCCGTCGCCCGCCATCGCCGCCCTGGACGCCGCCGGCCTGCCGTACCGGCTGGTCAGCCACGGCGCGGTCGGCAGCCTGGCGGAGGCCGCCGCCGCCCGGGGCGTGGCCATCCCGGACGTGGTCAAGACGATCGTGGTGCGTCGGGGGGCCGACGACCACCTCTTCGTGCTCACCCCCGGCGACCGGGTCATCTCCTGGCCCAGGCTGCGCGCCCTGCTCGGGGTGCACCGGCTCTCCATGCCGGACGCGGCCGGCGCCCTCGCCGCCACCGGCTACGAGCGCGGCACCATCACCCCCTTCGGTGCGAGCACCGCCTGGCCGGTGATCGCCGACGAGCGGCTGCGCGGCCGGCAGATCACCCTGGGCGCCGGCGAGCGCGGCCTCGCTGTCGCGGTCGACGCCGACGCCACGATCGACGCTCTCGCGGCCATTGTGGCCGACGTCACCGACCCGCAGCCGACCCGCTGAGCGGCCGCCGCGCCGAACACTGTCGTGCGCGCCGGGACGGCATAGTGTTGGTCCCATGCCAAAAGCCGTGTGGAACGACCTGATCGTCGCCGAGAGCGACGACACCGTGCTGGTGGAGGGCAACCACTACTTCCCCCGCTCGGCCCTGCGCGACGACCTGATCCGCGAGTCCGCGACGCACTCCGTCTGCCCGTGGAAGGGCACCGCCTCGTACTACACCCTCGACCACGAGGGCAGCACCAGCGAGGACGCGGTCTGGTACTACCCGGACCCGAAGCCGGACGCCGAGATGGTGCGCGACCGGGTGGCGTTCTGGAAGGACGTCCGGGTCGTCGACTGACCAACCGGGCTCGGGGCCGGCATGGTTTCCCGACTGGCCCCGGCCCGCGGTGGTGGGTGAGGATGGCCCGTATGTCCGCGCCCGGTCAACGCCCCGACCAACGCCCCGACCCCGCCGGCACCGTCTACGGCGGTCGCCGGTCGGCACGCCGCCCCGGCCCGCTGGCCGACCCGCTGCTGCGGGTGGCGCTGGCGGTCGGGCTGGTCGGCGTACTCCTCGGGGTGGTCTTCGCCACCGGTCTGCTCGACGGAAACGACGAGCCGGTGGTGCCGGCGACGGTCGGCGCGCCGTCCGGGCCGGCGGCGTCCACCGCCCCGGCGGCCGAGCCGAGCCCGACCACCCCGGCCGAACCGTCGCCGACCCCGCCGGCCACCACCCCGGCCGGCCCGCCCACCGGTCCCCGGGTGCTGCGGGCCGCCTCCGGGCTCTGCCTCGGGCTCGACGGCGACGGCGAGAAGGCCGGGGCCGAGTTGGCCGCCTGCACCGGCGGCGCGGAGCAGCAGTGGGTGGTCGAGCCGGCCGGCGCGGACGTGGTGACGCTGACCAACGCCGCCTACCGGCAGTGCCTCGACGTCGAGGGCGGCAGCGGGGACGACGGCGCGCGGATGCAGCAGTTTCCCTGCCACGGCCAGGCCAACCAGCAGTGGCGGCTGACCGCCACCGGCACTGGCCCGGTGCTGCTGGTGGCGGTGCACAGCGGCAAGTGCGGGCAGGCCGACGACGACGGCGCCGAGGCCGGGGACGAGGTGCGGCAGCGGCCGTGCGACGGTCGACCCGCCCAGCAGTGGACCCTCGGCTGATCTCAACCCCGGAAGCTCCACGCCCGGGGTACGGTCGCGGCCACCAGCACGGCCTCCGGCACCGGCCTGCCCGGGCGTCGGCGCAGCAGTAACGACAGCCCGGCCGCGCCGATCGACAGGGCGCCGGCCACGTACCAGGCCATCGCGTAGTCGCCGAGCCGGTCCCGGACCAGCCCCGCGGCGGTCGCGGCGAGCGCCGCGCCGAACTGGTGCGCGGCGAACACCCAGCCGAACACCACCGCGCCCGCGCTGCCGAAGTATTCCCGGCACAGCGCCACGGTCGGCGGCACGGTGGCCACCCAGTCCAGGCCGTAGAAGATGATGAACACCAGCATGCTCGGTTTCGCGGTGCCGGCGAACAGGCTCGGCAGCACCAGCAGGGACGCTCCGCGCAGCGCGTAGTAGGCGCCGAGGAGCAACCGGCTGTCCACCCGGTCGGTCAGCCAGCCGGAGGCGATCGTGCCCACGATGTCGAAGAGCCCGACCAGGGCGAGCAGCCCGGCGGCGGTGGTCTCGGTCATGCCGTGGTCGTGCGCGGCCGGCACGAAGTGCGTACCGACGAGGCCGTTGGTGGTCGCGCCACAGATCGCGAACCCTGCGGCCAGGAGCCAGAACGGCCGGGTCCGGGCCGCGGCGCTCAGCGCGCCCAGCGCCCGGGTCGCCGCGCCGCCGGCCGGCGGCTGCGCCGCGACAACCTCCGTCGCGCCGTAGGCGGGCAGGTCGAGATCCGCCGGGTGCTCGCGCAGCAACCACACCACCAGGGGTACGACCGCCAGTGCGGCTCCGGCCACGACGAGCGCTGCCACGCGCCACCCGTGGTCGCGCACCAGCACCGCGACCAGCGGCAGGAAGACCAGCTGCCCGGCTGCCCCGCCGGCGGTCAGCACCCCGGTGACCAGGCCCCGCCGGTGGACGAACCAGCGCCCGGTGACGGTGGCCACGAAGGCGAGCGCCATCGAACCGGTGCCCAGCCCGACCAGCACGCCCCAGCAGAGCAGCAGCTGCCAGCTGGCGGTCATGAAGACGGTCAGCCCGCTGCCGGCGGCGACCAGCAGCAGCGCCACCGAGACCACCCGGCGGATGCCGAACCGGTCCATCAGCGCGGCGGCGAACGGTGCCGTGAGCCCGTAGAGCAGCAGGTTGACCGAGACGGCCGCGGAGATGGTGGCCAGCGGCCAGCCGAACTCCTCGTGCAGTGGGTGCAGCAGCACCGACGGGGTGGCGCGGAAGCCGGCCGCTCCGACCAGCGCCACGAAGGCGACGGCGGCTACCAGCCAGGCGGGATGCAGACGACGGTTCTTTCTCACGCCGGTCAGTCTGCTTCGGCGCGTGGGTCACCGACGAGTGGCCGGAAAGCCATCATGCGCAATAATCGGGCCATGAGCTCACGCCCGCACCGGATCGCCGTCCTCGCCCTCGACCACGTGGTCGGCCTCGACCTCGGCACCCCGTCCCAGGTCTTCGGCACCGCCCGGGCCGCCGACCGGGCGTTGCACTACGACGTGCGGGTGTGCACCCCCGGTGGCCGGGCCGTCCGCAGCACCGCCGGCTTCCAGGTGGTGCCGGACCACGGGCTGGAACTGCTCGAGACCGCCGACACGGTGATCGTCCCGGGCGTTCACGACGGGAGCGCACTGACCGCGGGCACCATCGAGCCGGCGGTGGCCGAGGCGCTGCGCTCGGCGTACGAGCGGGGCGCCCGGATGATGTCGATCTGCACGGGAGCGTTCGTGCTGGCCGCCGCCGGGCTGCTCGACGGCCGTCGAGCCACCACCCACTGGGCGTACGCGGAACAGTTCCGCCGACTGCACGAGGAGGTGGACCTCGACCCCGGTGTGCTCTTCATCGCCGACGACCGGGTGCTGACCTCGGCCGGGGTGGCTGCGGGCATCGACCTCTGCCTGCACGTCATCCGCCTCGACCACGGCAGCGAGGTGGCCAACCGGGCCGCGCGCCGCTGCGTGATGCCGCCCTGGCGGGACGGCGGCCAGGCGCAGTACATCGAGCAACCGGTGCCGAAGGCCAGCGACACCAGCACCGCCGGCGCCCGGGAGTGGGCCCGGCAGCGGCTGTCCGAGCCGATCGCGCTGCGCGACCTCGCCGAACAGGCCCGGATGAGCGTGCGCACCTTCACCCGGCGTTTCCGCTCGGAAACCGGGCTGAGCCCGGCGCAGTGGCTGCTCCAGCAGCGCACCGACCGCGCCCGTCTGCTGCTGGAGACGACCGACCTCACCGTCGACCAGATCGCCCACCGCTGCGGCTTCGGCACCACGGCCGCCCTGCGCCAACAACTCCACCAGCGCGTGGGCGTCGCCCCCTCCACCTACCGCCGCACCTTCCACCCCCGCCCCGAACTCGTCGGCGGCTGATCCGCCACAGGCCGCCGCGACCACGCGCCGGGCATGGCACTGCGCTGAGCGTGATGCCTCTGAGGCATAAAGATGACTGAGGGGCATCACGCTCGACAGACCGACCGGGCCCCTCGTGTGCCACGCCGGGCGTGCGATCGGCGCCACCGGGACCGTGGATCTGACGCTGCCCGTGCCGCTAGGGACGCAGGAGGTGGAGGCGGGCCTGGTGCTTGGGTAGGTGGACCCGGGCGTGCAGGTCGAGCGTGCGTGACCAGGGCAGGGGCTCGTCGACGACGAGGTCGAACCCCTCCCGCAGGTGGGTCTCGACCGGGGTCTCCGCCGCCAGGCCGAGTTGGTCGACCAGCCCGCACAGGCGATCGCTGGTGTCGTGCAGCAGTGCGGTCAGACCACGCAGACCGCCCTGCTCGGCGACCAACGCGTCGAGCTGCGGGCGGTGCATGTCATCCAGGTCGTAGTAGGCGAACGGTGACCCGGCCAGCAACGCCTCGGTGGCCTGGATCATCAGCTCGTCGTTGGCCACCAGATGCGCGACGGTCTGCTCGGCGCTGAGCTGCCCCTCCGGCGGTGACCCGAACTCGGTCCCGTCAAGCTCCGCGAACACCGCGTCGTACGCCCGCCGCAGCCCCCCGCTCTCCACCCTTCCAGTCAACCCCGCCCCACCCCGTCGATCGTGACGTTGTGGTGCCCGGTTCACCCGGACGAGAGCGAGGGCAGGGAGTCAGCGGCGGGACTGGCGGGAGCGGAGGTAGTCGGAGACGACGTACTCGCCCAGGTCGTCGGTGTCCGGGGTGAACATGCGGCCCCGGCTGCGGCGGGCCACCGCGTCGACGAAGCGGCGCAGGCCCGGATCGTCGCCCAGCATGAACAGGTTGAGCGTTGCTCCGTAGCGGCTGAGCCGATCCACCTCCTGGACGGTCGCCTCGATCGTCTCCGGCAGCGGCGGCCAGTGGAACAACGCCTCCCCGTCGTCCGGGTCCAGGTGGGCGGTCGGCTCACCGTCGGTGACCACGAGCACCACCGGCTCCGCGTCCGGGTGCCGGCGCAGGTGCCGGCCGGCCAACCGCAGCGCGTGCTGCAGGTTGGTGCCCTGTTCCATGTCCGGCTCCACGGCGGCCAACTCCTGCTGACTGAGCGTTCTCGCCTCCCGGCCGAAGCCCACGATCTGCAGGGCGTCCTGCGGAAACCGGGTCTCCATCAGGTGCGCCAGCGCCAGCGCCGTCTGCTTCATCGGCCCCCAACGACCCTGAGAGATCATCGAGTACGAGAGGTCGACGCAGAGCACCACGGCGGCGGAGGCCCGCTTCTCGGTCTCCACCACCTCGAAGTCGTCCACCGCCAGCTGCACCGGCACACCCGGTCCACCCCGGCTGACCGCCCGGGTCAGCGTGCGGACCACGTCCAACGGCTGCTCGTCGCCGTACTGCCACGGCCTGGACGCCCCGCTGACCTCGCCGGCGGCGCCCGCCGACCGCAGGTCGTGCTGGCCGCGCGGCCCGGCGGTCAGCTCGGCGAAGACCCGTCGCAGCGCGGTCCCGCCAAGCCGGCGCAACGCCTTCGGGCTCAGCGTGAGCCCGTCGGCGTCCCGAGCCACCCAGCCCTGCCGGCGAAGCTCCCGCTCCAACTCGCGCAGCCGGCGGACCTCGTCGGCGGCGTCGCGACCCAGCGTCCGGGCCACCGCGTCGACGTCCACGTCGTCCAGGGTGGCCCCCGGGTGGTCCTGCTCGAGCTGGTCCAGTAGCTCGTCCAGCTCGCCGATCTCACCCAGCGCGCCGGCCGCGTCCCCGTAGCCCAACGGCTGCTCGCCCCGGACCCGCTCGCCGCGCCCCCACCGCAGATCCGGCCGCAGCGCCCGCAGGTTAGCGTCCAGCGCGGAGAGCTCCCCGGCGAGCCGGTCACCGAGTGACTGCTGCATCAGCCCGGCCAGCTCGGCGCGCTGCCGATCGGAGAGCGAGTTCATCAGCCGCTCACCGGCAGCGGAACGGCGGGCCAACACGTCGATCAGCTCGTCGACGGTCTCCGGCTTCTCCGGAAAGAAGTCGCCGTGCCGGCGCATGAACTCGGCGAACGCGTCGGTGGTGTCCTCCGCGCGGCCGTGCCGGGCCAGCAGGTCGTTCAGGTCCCGCATCATCTCGGCGAGCCGCTGCTGGGCGGCCGGGTCGGCGGACGCGCGCACGGCGTCGCGCAGCCCGGCGAACCGCTGACCGAGCACGTCGTTCCGGAGTTGGTCGAGGAT
This sequence comes from Micromonospora sp. 067-2, assembly GCF_046549295.1. Taxonomy (NCBI): domain Bacteria; kingdom Bacillati; phylum Actinomycetota; class Actinomycetes; order Micromonosporales; family Micromonosporaceae; genus Micromonospora; species Micromonospora sp. 067-2. The sequence goes on from NZ_JAJPWB010000002.1 coordinate 71,815, forward strand.
CTGCTGGTACGAGCGGCGGGCGTCGTCGCTGGCCCACTGGTAGCCGGCCAACTCCTCCACGGCCCGCGCGGTGGAGCGGGGCAGATTGTCCAGCACCGACTCGGCGAACCGCGCGCCGTCGTCGTCGCGGCCCCGCAGCTCGTCCCGCTCGGCGGCGAGGGCCTGGTCGAGCAGGGCCTGTGCCCGGGTCACCGCGCCGTCCAGATCACCCCTGCGAAGCGCCTCCCGACGCAACCGCCGGGCACGGGCAGCCAGCTCGTCGAGCCCCCCACGCCCCTGCGGGCCACGGCGCAACAGGTCGCGCAGCGCCTCCCGCAGACTGCCGCCGGCCAGCACCTCGGTGCCGACCGCGTCCACCGCCTCGCGCACGTCGTACGGAGGCGCGAGCGGGTCGGGCCCGCCGCGCCACTGCCCGTACCGGAATCGGTTGCCGGCCATGGTCAGCCCCGGCCGCCGTAGACGGTGCGCCCCGAGTCGCTGATGTCCTTGCCGAGTCGACGGGTCAGGTGCAGACCCTCCAGCACGAACTCGACGCCGGCGGCGGCCTCCTCCGGGCTGGGCGCGTCGCCCAGGCCGAGCCGGTCCAGCACCTTGGCCAGCCCGGGCACGGTGCCCACCTGACGCAGTAGCTCGCCGGCGCCGACCAGCTCACCCGTCTCGATCGCCGCGCCGTCCTCGACCAGCCCGGTGAAGCCGGACAGGTCCAGCCCCACGAGGTGGGCCCGGAACGTCTCGGCGGTCGCGGTCCGCAGCAGGTGGGCGAGAATCTCGATCTCGCGCCCCTCCTCGCCGCTCTCGAACTCCACCTTGCCGCGCAACGTGCTGGTCACCGACTCCGCGTCGCCGACCCGGGCCACGGCGGCCTCCGGTCGACCCTGCGGGTTGCCCGCGGCGAGCAGGCCGGCGCGACGCAGCGCGGCACCGGCGACCGTCTCGGCGGCGGCGATGGCGAACCGGGCGGAGACGCCGGAGCGTGGGTCGACCGACGGCGACTCGCGCACCGCACGGGCGAAGCGGGCCAGGACCTCCAGGACGTGCTCCGGCACCTCGGCGACCAGGTCGGCCTCCTGCCGGATCAGATCCAGCTCCAGTTCCAGGTCGAGCGGGTAGTGGGTACGGATCTCCGCGCCGAACCGGTCCTTGAGCGGGGTGATGATCCGACCCCGGTTGGTGTAGTCCTCCGGGTTGGCGCTGGCCACCAGGAGCAGGTCCAGTGGCAGCCGCAGCTGGTAGCCGCGCACCTGGATGTCACGCTCCTCGAGCACGTTGAGCAGCGCCACCTGGATCCGCTCGGCAAGGTCGGGCAGCTCGTTGACGGCGAAGATGCCCCGGTTGGTGCGGGGTACCAACCCGAAGTGGATGGTCTCCGGGTCGCCGAGGGTGCGACCCTGGGCGATCCGGATCGGGTCGACGTCGCCGATCAGGTCGCCGACGCTGGTGTCCGGGGTGGCCAGCTTCTCGCCGTACCGCATCGAGCGGTGCAGCCAGCCGACCGGCTGGTCGTCGCCGGCCTCGGCGACCTGGGCGACGGACGCCGGGGTGAGCGGGTGCATCGGGTGCTCGTTGAGCACCGAACCCGGGAGAACGGGGGTCCACTCGTCGAGCAGCGCGCCGAGGGAGCGGATGAGGCGGGTCTTGCCCTGGCCGCGCTCGCCGAGCAGCACCATGTCGTGCCCGGCGAGCAGCGCCCGCTCCACCTCGGGCAGCACGCTGTCGTCGTAGCCGACGATGCCGGGGAAGCGGGCCTCGCCGTTGCGCATGCGGGCGAGGAGGTTGGCGCGGAGTTCCTGCTTGACGGTGCGGTACTGGTGACCGGCGGCCCGCAGCGCGCCGAGCGTGGCGGGCAGGTCGGCCGGTGGAACCGGAATTGCCGGAAAGGGCGCAGTCACCCGACCCACGCTAGCTCACGTTTGCGAGGGTGCCCCCGGCATCGGTGGGGCACCCCCGCTCCCACCCCTCAGCCCCGGCCGCAGCGCCGGCACGTTCCGCGACGGCGCAGGTGGTACGCGTACGCGGCGGCGCCGAGCGCGATCCCCCAGAACGGCCAGAGCAGCATCGGCGCCCCGGTCAGGCTGAGCCCGCCGGTGAGCCGCCAGAACTCGGGGTTGCTGAGCAGTCCGAACGAGGCCGCGGTCACCGCGACGGCGACCAGGGTGGCCGGCACCACGGCCAGCTTCACCGGCACCCGGCGACCGGCGAGGCCGACCATCCAGCGCGGGAACCGCTCGCCCCACCGCTGCACCAGTCCGAGGGTGAGGATCGCACCGACGGTGGCGAACGCGCCCAGCCCGAACCCGGCCCACACCAGCCCGGTCTCCTGCATCTCGGTCAGGAACTCCCGGGAGATACCCAGCGGGATTCCGGCCGCCCAGGCGAACCGGGTCAGCGCGTACGTCAACGGGATGGCCGCGGCGATGCCGACGGCCCACCGCCCCCAGCGCGAGGCGGCGGCCGGGGTGGTCCACTCCCGGTCGGTGTCACCGCGGCCGCAGCCGACGCAGGCCGCGGCGGTGCGGCGCTGCCAGGCGAGCACCGCCCCGGCCAGCAGCAGCCCGCCGGCCAGTGCGGCGAACCGGGCGAACAGCGCCCAGTTGAACAGGTCGGAGTAGTCGACCGGCGGCCAGCCGAACGGCGCCCCGACGATCAGGATCGGCAGGTAGCCGAGCATGAGCAGCACCCGGACATCCGGCACGACCACGGTGAGGACGAAGGCCACCGCCCATCCGTAGCCGGCGAGCAGCGCCCGCAGCGGGCCGGGTGGGCGTACCGCCGGGCGACTCATGGCCAGGGCCGCCACCGCGGCGCTCAGCAGCACGCCGGCGAAGAGCGGGGTGGCCAGCTCGACCGGTACCAGGCGCAGCAGGCTGACCTCGCCGCCGTGCGTGTCGTTGGCACCGAACGGGTAGCCGGCGCCGGTGAGTGTGCCGAGCAGGGCGAGCACGCCCCACAGGCCGAGCCAACCGGCGGCCAGTGGGGCGAGTCGGTCCGGCCAGCGTGAGTCGGATCGGGGTCGGGAAGCAGTGATCGTTGTCATGTTCTCAGCCTCGACCGCCGGCCGGCGGGAGACCTCCCGCGCGGCGGCCAGCCCGCTCCCCCACCGGGGGGATCAGCCGGTGGGGACCACGAAGCCCGACTCGTAGGCGGCGATCACCGCCTGGGTGCGGTCGCGTACCCCCAGCTTGGCCAGCACGTTGCCGACGTGCGTCTTCACCGTCTCCACCCCGACCACGAGGTGCGCGGCGATCTCCGGGTTGGATCGGCCGGTGGTCATCAGGCGCAGCACCTCGGCCTCCCGCTCGGTGAGCCGGGCGGCGGCCAACCGATCGCCCCCCGGTGGCCCATACGCCCCGAACAGCTGGCGGATGGCGGCCGGGAAGAGCAGGGACTCCCCCGCGGCGACCACCCGGACCGCCTCCACGACCTCGGCCGGCCGGGCCCGTTTGAGCAGGAAGCCGGACGCGCCGGCGCGCAGCGCCTCGTAGACGTACTCGTCGTTGGCGAAGGTGGTGACGACCAGCACCCGCGGCGGGTTGGCGGAGGTGGCCAGCAGGTGACGGGTGGCCTGGATGCCGTCGATGCCGGGCATCCGCACGTCCATCAGCACCACCGCCGGCCGGTGTCGGGCGACCAGCGGGGGCACCTCGGCGCCGTCGGCGGCCTCGGCGAGCACCGTCAGGTCGGGCTGCGCGTCGATGATGGCCCGCAGCCCGATCCGGATCAGCTCGTCGTCGTCGACGATCAGCACCCCGGTGGTCATGGCGTCCCCTCGTACGGCAGGCGGGCCCGGATGAGCCACCGGTCGCCGTCCGGGCCCACGGTGAGCCGGCCGCCGAGCAGCAGCACCCGCTCCCGCATGCCGTCCAGGCCCCGACCGCTCCGGCCCGGGTCGACGCGGGCGGCGCGACCCATCTCGTTGACCAGTTCCAGCTCCAGGGCGTCCGGGTGCAGGTCGAGCCGAAGCGTCACCGGCCCGCGCCCGTACCGGGCGGCGTTGGTCAGCCCCTCCTGGACGATCCGGTAGCCCTCCCGGGAGACCGCCGGAGGCACCCGCGCCGGGTCTCCGGCGCGTTGCGCGTGCACCGCCAGCCCGGTCGCGCGGGCGTCGGTGACCAGCCGCTCCAGGTCGGCGAGGGTACGCTGCGGCGCCGCGCTCCGGCCGCCGCCGGTCTCGCGGAGCAGGCCGAGCACGTGGTCGAGCTCGTCCATGGCGGTCCGCCCGGCGTTCTCGATGGCGGTGAGCGCCCGCCGGACGAATTCCGGATCGTTGTCGAGCACCTCGCGGGCGGCCCCGGCCTGCAGGGTGGCCACGGTCAGCGCGTGGCCGACCGAGTCGTGCAGCTCCCGGGCCAGGCGGTTGCGTTCGGCGAGCCGGGTGGCCCGTGCCTCCAGCGCGGCGATCCGTTCGGCCTGGGCCGGGCCGAGCAGCACCGGTGCCATCGAGACGGCGAGCGCGCCGAGCCCGGCGACGGCATAGCCGAGGCCGACCAGCAGGGCCACCCCGCTCAGGGTGAGCCAGCCGCTGTCCCGCCCGTTCAGCGGCCCGAACCGTTCCCGGCTGGTCACCTCGTCGCCGATACCGAACTGCTGGGCGATGAAGGCCAGGGCCATCGGTACGGCGGTGATCAGCGCGACCATCACCAGACCGCCGACGGCCAGGTGGGTGGCGATCCACAGTGCGCTGCGCAGCCGGGTCTCCCGGTCGGTACGGTGCCCGGGTGCCGGGTCGGGCAGGTCCACACCGAGCAGCGCCCGCGCGGCGGCGATCTCCAGGGCACGGCTGCCGTCCAGGAGCAGCGGCACCACGGCGATCAGCGCCGCGATCACCAGCAGGGCGTACACCAGCGGGCGGGGGATCTCCGAGCCGGCGAGCAGCGACGTGAAGGTCACCCCGAGCAGCGCATACGGCAGCGCCAGCACGCCGCCGAGCAGCAGGAACACGCCGCGTCGCCAGGTGGTGCCGGCAACCAGCGGTGCCAGCACCGTTCGGAGGGTCACCTGGTCATTCTGCTGTCGGGATCGGTCCCGGCGACTCCCCCGAGCCGGGGAGATCTCAGCGGTGGTCGGCCACGTACTCCTGCGGGTCCTTGTCGCGGAACGGCAAATTGCGTCCGTTCTTGTGCTCGCCGTAGAAGGTCAGCCAACGGTGGCCCAGCTCGGCTCGCAGTTCGGTGCCGGCGTGGCGGCGGAAGTCGGGCAGCGCCTCGTCCTCCTCCTCGGCCAGGTGCTCGCTGTTCTCCCGGCGGGCCGTGCCGACCGCCGCCCACCAGCGGTCCGAACCGACCGGGTGCAGCTTGGACTCGGCGATGGCGTCACGGATCTTGTTGTGGTCGCCGATCGCGTCAGCGGTCTCGTCCTCGCCGTCGTCGCCGTGCTTGACCAGGTGCGGGTAGAGGATCGCCTCCTCCGCCTCGGCGTGGATGTCCAGGTGCAGGGCGAGCGCGTCCCAGATGGCCAGCAGCTCCTGCTCGTCGCGGGCGTCGTCGAGGCGGGCGAAGCCGACCCGGAACGAGTGGTGGTCGTCGAGGATCAGTGCGGTGATGTCGTCCACTGTGCTCACTTTCCCGTCGGCCCGGCGAACCGGGCGCGCAGCATGCGGGGCATCGCGGCGAGGCCGGTGACCGGGCGGAATCGTTTGGCGCTCTCGGCGAGTGCCGCGTACTCGTCGTCGGCGAGGTCGATGTCGGCGGCGGCGGCGTTGCGTTCCATCTGCTCGACCCCGGACGCGCCGGGAATGGCCAGCACGTTCGGGTGGCGCAGCAGGTAGGCCAGCGCGATCTGGCTGGGGGTGGCATCGTGCGCGTCGGCGACCTGGCGCAGCGTGTCGATCAGGGTGGCGCCCCGTTCGAGGTTCTCCGGCAGGAAGTACGGGTTGGCTCTCCGGATCGCGCCGGTCGGCGGGTTCTTCGCGTCGTACCGGCCGGAGAGGAAGCCCTGTGCCAGCGGGCTGTACGCGATGACGACCCGCCCGGCCTGCCGCGCGTACGGCAGCAGGTCTTGCTCGGGTGCCCGGTCCAGCATGCTGTAGCGGACCTGGTTGCTGAGCACCCGCCGGCCGAGCGCCGCCTCGGCGACCTGCCAGCGGCGCAGCCCGTAGTTGCTGACCCCGACCTCGCCGACGAGGCCGACGTCCTGCAGGGCGCGCATGCCGCGCATGGTGGTGTGGTCGGCGACCAGCGGGTTGGGCTGGTGTACCTGGTAGAGGTCGATGCCGCTGACGCCGAGCCGGGCCGCCGAGGCGACGGCACGCTGGTGCACCACGGCGGCCACCGGCAGGATCGGGAAGATCTTGGTGGCGACCACCACCTTCGGCCGGTCGTCGCCGAGTGCCGCGCCGAGGATCCGCTCGCTGCGGCCGAAGCCGTAGATCTCGGCGGTGTCGAAGACGGTCACACCCAGTTCGACGGCCCGGCGCACGATCTGCGCCGCCCGCTGCTCGAAGTCCGGCCCGTAACCCCACTCGCGGGAGCCGAACTGCCAGGTGCCCAAGCCGATCTTGGACAGCGGTTTGGGGGTGTCGAGCGGGAGGAAACGCATGGCGTCGAAACTACCCCGTCGTCCAGGTTCGCAAGCCAGATCCCGCCTGTCACAGGCCGGAGTTAGGCTCATGATCGTGACCTACCTTGCCTCGGATGACCGCTACGACACCATGACCTACCGGCGCAGCGGCCGCAGCGGCCTTCGGCTGCCCGCCGTCTCCCTCGGCCTGTGGCACAACTTCGGCCCGGACCGTCCGTTCGAACGGCAGCGCGACATCATCCGGCGCGCCTTCGACCTGGGCGTCACCCACTTCGACCTGGCCAACAACTACGGCCCGCCGCCCGGCGCCGCGGAGGAGAACTTCGGCCGGCTGCTCGCCACCGACCTCAGGTCGCACCGGGACGAGCTGGTCATCTCCAGCAAGGCCGGCTACCTCATGTGGCCCGGCCCGTACGGCGAGTGGGGCTCGCGCAAGAACCTGATCTCGTCACTGGACCAGTCGCTGGGCCGGTTGGGCCTGGACTACGTCGACATCTTCTACTCCCACCGGTTCGACCCGGAGACCCCGCTGGAGGAGACGATGGGCGCGCTGGACGCCATCGTCCGCTCCGGCAAGGCGCTCTACGTCGGGATCTCCAACTACGACTCCGCGCAGACCGCCCAGGCCGCCGCGATCCTCCGCGAGCTGGGCACGCCGCTGCTGATCAACCAGCCGTCCTACTCGATGCTCAACCGGTGGACCGAGGCCAACGGTCTGCTCGACACGCTCGAAGAGGTCGGCGCCGGCTGCATCGCGTTCAGCCCGTTGGCCCAGGGCCTGCTGACCGACCGTTACCTGGGCGGCATTCCGGCCGACTCGCGGGTACGCACCAGCGTCTTCCTCAACGAGAGCGACCTCAGCGAGGAGAAGTTGGCCACCATTCGTGGGCTCGGCGCGGTCGCCGAGCGGCGCGACCAGTCCCTCGCACAGCTCGCGCTGGCCTGGGCGCTGCGCGATCCGCGGATGACCAGCCTGATCATCGGCGCGAGCAGCGTCGAGCAGTTGGAGACCAACATCGGCGCTCTGTCCAACCTCGACTTCAGCACCGAGGAGTTGGCCGAGATCGACCGACTTCTGGGTTGAGCGCCGTCGGGCCGCCGGCGGCCCGGGTCACCAGATCCGGCGCCGCCCGGCCCGGTGGTTGCGCACCCCGCACGGCCGGCCGACCGGCGGGCCGGTGCTGCGCCGCCGCCGGCTCGCGCCGACCAGCAGTGCCAGGATCAGCACGACGGCGGCGCCGGCCAGCACCGGCCACCGGCCGCCGAGGTCGGTCACCGACGCCACCGGCACGCCCGGGTCGGCCGCCGCCTCCACCGCCGGCCGCGCGCTCGCCTTCCCCACCGCAGGGGTACGCGGAGCAGCGCTGCCACCCTTCGTCGGTGCGGCTCGGCCCGAGGCACCGGCGCCGGAGCGCGACGCCGAACCGAACACCACGTCCGAGCAGGAGTAGTAGGTGTCCGGCGTGCTCGAGTTCTGCCAGATCGTATAGATCAGGTGGCGGCCGTCCCGGCCCGCCGGCAGCCGACCCGGCAACTGGTACGCCCCGGCCCGCACCTGCGGGTCGGTCAGCGTCAAGAATGGGCGGGCGTCCAGATCTGCCCAGGTCAGCGGCTTGCGAGGGTCGTAGCCCGGCCGGGTGACGTAGAGCCGGAACGTGCCTCGGTGCTCGATGGTGGTCCGGTACCGGAAGGTGAACCGGGCCCCGGCGGTCAGCTCCGTGGCCGGCCAGTCGGTGCGGGGCAGGTCCAGCCCCCGGTACGCGGACAGCCCACCGCTGCACAGTTCCCCGTCCGGAATCCGCTCCCGGTCCCGACCGTTGACCGCCGACACCCGGACGTTGTCCCATTCGCGGACCGCGGCACCCACCTCGACGGCTGCCCGGCAGGCGCTGGTGGCCGCGTACCGGCCCTCGGGTCCGCAGGCCGCCGCTCTGCTGACCGGGTCGGTCGGTGCGCCGTGCGCGGCGGCGGGCGTGGCGGCCACCGGCACGGTCGCCACGGCGACCAGCACGGCGGCGAACACTCGGCGCACGATCATGGCGTGACCTCCCGCGCAGTGGTACGTGCGCGGTTCGCCAAAGGTTCGATGCGCGGCCCGGCGCCGGCAGGTCGGTCAGGGCTCGACTTCCAGGTGCTCGTCCACCATCTGCAGCAGAGCGCTGGTGGCGGCGCTGATGGTCCGGTGCGTCGCCGTTGCCACGTGCAGTGACCACTCCAGTGACTGGTCGGTGACGGGAAGGGCCTTGCAGTGCGGGCTGTTCGGCACCGCCCGGGTCGGCAGGATCGTGACCCCCAGACCGTGCAGGGCGAAGGTCGCCGCCACCGTCACGTCGGTCACCTCCATGGCGATCGTCCGTTCCACGCCGGCCGCGAGAAAGGCCCGATCGGTGGCCGCCCGGTTCGCGTAGCCGACCGGGTAGTCGATGAAGCTCTCGCCGGTCAGCTCCGCCAGGGTGACGGTGTCCTGCCGGGCCAGCCGGTGACCGGCGGGCACGACCAGCACCTGCGGCAACCGGACCAGTTCACGGGTACTCAGCTGCGGAAAGGGACGGCCCCCGACCCCGAGGAAGGCGACGTCCAGTTCACCATCGACAAGTGAGCGGGCCAGCCCGGCGGAGCCGTCCCAGGTGGCAGCCCGCAGACGCAGGATGACCCGCGGATGGGCGGCGTGGAAGTGGCCCAGCAGTCCCGCGAAGTCGATCCCGCCGACTCCGGTGAGCGAACCGACCGCCAGCGTTCCGATCAGCTCGTCGCCCACCTCGTGGACCGCGTCCCGGGCCGCCTGTGCCGCGTCGAGGGTGGCCCGGGCCCGTGGCAGGAGCGCCTCCCCGGCAGCGGTCAGAACGACCCGTTGCGCGCTGCGCTCGAAGAGCACCACCCGCAGCTCACGTTCCAGCGCGGCGATCGCCGCCGACACCGCCGACTGGACGACGTGCAGTCGGGTCGCCGCCCGGGTGAAGCTGCGCTCGCCCGCGACGGCGACGAAATACTGCAGATGCCTGAGCTCCACCCGCCAAAGATGCCACGGCCCGGTCCCGTACCGCGCTCAGCCGGTGGCTCAGATGGCGCCGCCGTTGGCGAACAGCACCTGACCGTTGATCCATCGTGCCGGACCCGCCAGGAAGGCGACCACCTCGGCGATGTCGGCCGGCGTGCCCAGCCGCTCCATTGGCGGTTCGGCGGCGATCCGGGCGACGAGCTGCTCGTCCTTACCCTCGAAGAACAGGTCGGTGGCGATCGGGCCGGGCGCCACCGTGTTCACGGTGACGTCGCGTCCCCGCAGCTCACGGGCCAGGATCAGGGTGATCGCCTCCACGCCGCCCTTGGTCGCGGCGTAGGCGGCGTATCCGGGCCGGGCGAACCGGGTGATCGAGCTGGAGATGTTGACGATCGAGCCGCCGGAGCGTACCCGGCGGGCGGCCTGCTGGTTGACGACGAAGGTGCCGCGCAGATTCACCCGCAGGACCCGGTCCAGCGCCGCGAGATCGAAGTCGACCACGGGCTTCACCGGCATGACGCCGGCCACGTTCACGACGACGTCCACCCCGCCGAACTCGCGCTCGGCGACGTCGAACAACTCCGCGACGGCGTTCTCGTCGGCAACGTCGCCCTGATAGGCGACCGCCCTGCCGCCGGCTGCGGTGACCGCCGCGACCGCGGCGTCCGCCTCGACCGTGTTGCTCGCGTAGTTCACGACGACCGCGTGGCCGTCCGCCGCCAGACGCTCGACGATCTCGCGTCCCATGCCGCGGGAACCGCCGGTCACAATTGCCACACGCTGTGCACTGGTCATCGCAGTTCGCTCCCTGATCTGCCTGTAGCCCGTCGGATTTCAGCCTGGCCCGGGAGCCACATCGGCGACAACGAATCATGGAGATGGCCACCATCAGTGCCGTTGATGGTCAACGGCCAGCCGCGGATCAGCCGCCCCCGCGTACTCCTTCCGGGGTGAGGACGACCTGCCAGGCACCGGTGAGGTGTTCGGGAACCGCCTCGACGGTCACCGGGTCGCCGGCGCGCAGGTCGAGGCCGAACTCGCGCTTCCACCCGCCGTCCCGATCCCCGTACATCCCGTTACCGCCTCTCGTGTAGTCCCACCACTCGGCGGTCGTGATCTGCACTCCGTTCACGCTGAGGTGGAGCAGGCCGGGCGTCTGGGCGACCATGTCGATCGAGCCCATCGTCTTCCAGGTCACCGTCTGCCGAACGGGTCGCGTCGGATCGGCCGGGTCCGATCGGAGAATGACGGCCTGCGGGCACGCCGCCTCGGTGCAACCGGCGGGAAAGGCCTGGTCCAGCGGACCGAGTGCCGCTGGTCGGGGAGGCAGTGGGTACCGGTCGAACGGGACCCGCTCACCGATCGCGAGCCCGAACGCGCCGACGGCCGGGATCGGCACCTGGACGTCACCCGCCTCCGCCGAGCCGGCGCGCTTCGCCCTCGTGATCGTCATGACGAACGTGGCGGGCCTACCGACCGCGACGTCCATGTCCTTCCAGCCCCGCGGCCGGAGCGCCCCGGCGCAGGTTCCTCCGGAGAAGTCATGTCCGTTGACGGTGAGCGCCATCTCCAGCACCACCTCTTCTCCGGCGCTGTCGCAGCGTGAGAAGACGACGAGATCGAGCGTGGTGGGCACGACCGTCACCTCGACGCGGCGCTCCGGCAGCGCCGCCGACTTCGCGGCCACGACGCGGGCGCCGTTGGCGTACTCCGGGAAACCCTCGATGGTGCGTACCCGCGGCGGGGTGTCCACCGGGGCGGGCGCGAGGTCCGCGCGGAGCCCGGACACGACGGCGGTCGCGGCGATACCGGCCAGGGCGACCACCGCGCAGGTGGCCCAGGTCGCGATCCGCCGGCGCCGACGCGCGAGCACCTTGGCCTGTACGCCGTGCAGCCGCAGGTGGTGCATGACGTGCTCCGCCGAGTCGTCGGAACGTTCCTCGAGCACCCGCTGGAGGTCGACCAGATTCATCGCAGCATCCCTTCCGGCGCCAGCGTCTCGTCGAGGCGGAGCCTGGCCAGTGCCCGGCTGGCCTGACTCTTGACGGTGCCGACCGAGCAGCCGAGGGTTTCGGAGATCTCGGCTTCCGAGAGGTCCTCGAAGTAGCGCAGCACCAGCACGGCGCGCTGTCGGCGGGGCAGGCGGCCCAGCGCCCGCCAGAGCCGGTCCCGGTCGTCGATGCTGGTCTGCGGGTCGGCAACGGCGGCTGCCTCGGGAAGGTCGGCGGTGGGCAGCTCACCTCGCCACCTGCGCCGCCAGGACGAGGCGTACGCGTTCACGAGGATTCGCCGCACGTACGGCTCCGGGTCACCGTCGATGCGTCGCCACGCCTCCCACGCCCGCGCCAGAGCGGTCTGCAGGAGGTCCTCGGCCGATGCCCAGTCACCGGTGAGCAGGAACGCGGTGCGCAGCAACCGCCGGGAGCGGGTCACGACGAAGTCGTCGAAGCCCTCCGGTACGACCATGTGCAGCCCCTTCGCCCAGTCCGTCGCACAGTAGTACCGGCTGAAACGTGGATAGGTTGCCTGCCGCCGTGCACCTCGACGGCTTTCCGACTCCCCGCCGCACGCCGGCGCGTGCCCTGCCGGTGCAGCTCGGCGGACGGTCGGAGGCAGGGCAACTGTGCGACCTGGACCTTGAATTCGGCCATCATCGAACATATGTTCGGGTGATGACGCCCGCTCAGAGTTGCCGTCCTCAAGACCGGCCGGGATGGTCGAGCCGGGAAGGCAGGTCAGGGCCTACGATCGTGCCCATGGACACGGCGACTATTGAGCGGGCCTCCCTGGTCGCGCTGCTTCGCCGCCCGCAGGCCCGCTGGTCGGAGTCCGCCCTCGAGATCCAGGAGAACGGCAGCGCCAGGGCGGTCCTCGGCCGTACGATCGGCCATTCCGACACGCTCTTCGCGGACGCGGATTCAGCCACGGCGTTGGTCAGCGCTGCCGCCACCGAGATCGCCGGCTGGAAGGCGGATGGAATCGGTGTCCATGCCTTCTTCGACGACGCATACCCAGCCCAGCTGCTCGGCATCCGGGAGATGCCGCCACTCCTGTTCAGCAGAGGTGATCTACGGGTTCACGACCGGGGTGTGGCCGTCGTTGGCAGCCGCAGGGCAAGCGACGAGGGGCTACGGATCGCCCGAGCCGTCGCCACCACGCTGGCCGTACGCGGGGTGACCGTGGTCAGCGGGCTCGCCGCCGGCATCGACACCGCCGCACACTCGGCCGCGCTGACGGCCGGCGGGCGTACTGTCGCCGTCATCGGCACCGGGATCCGCCGCTACTACCCGCCGGCGAACCAGCACCTACAGGACCACATCGCCGAGGTCGGGCTCGTTATCTCCCAGTTCTGGCCTGATGCGCCACCGAGCCGACAGAGCTTCCCGATGCGCAATGCCGTGATGAGCGGATACGCAGTCGCGACGGTCGTCGTTGAAGCAGGCGAGACCAGCGGAGCGCGGATCCAGGCTCGGCTCGCCCTCCAGCACGGCCGGCCGGTCGTCCTCACGAGCCAGGTGATGCAGTGCGACTGGGCCAAGACGTTCGCCGAAAACCCCGGGGTCTACGTCGTTCATGGCACCGCACAGCTGCTGGAGGCCGTCGACGACATCCTGAGCTACCAGCCCACCGAACCCGGCCTGGAGAACTTCCCTGACTTCGCCCTCCGCTGACCACCGCTGGAACATCATCCGCCGGTACGTCGAGGTCCAGCGCGGCTACCTACGCAACCCACTCTCGGCGTACCCGTGGGTCTGCCCCACCTGCCGAGGCGTACGAAGCGACGGCTACTCGCTCTGCTTTCGCTGTCAGTCCCATTTCACCCGGTCCGAGGGCTTCCTCGCTGACCTCGTACTACCGATCTCCTACTCGCCGCGCACGTCGCAACACCACTACAACCTCCGGACATACAAGGGCACTACCAGGTCCGAGCAGGCCCAGCGGAGCCTGCTCGCCCTCCTGCTGCTCTTCCTGCGCGACCATCTCTCCTGTGTGGCGGTCCGCACCGGTGCGCCGCCGACGCACGCCATCACCGTCCCGAGCACCCGGAGCCGGGCCGGTGCCCATCCGCTCGCCGACCTCGTCGGCGAGCGGCTCGGGCTGCCCTGGATCACCAGCGCGGTCAACCCGAGCTACGGCCCTGACGATCACGACTTCCATGCTGACTGGTTCACACCATTCATGCCCACGTCCCGCCTCCCCGTCCATGTGCTGGTCCTGGAAGACACCTGGACGACGGGGGCCCGGACCCAGTCCCTGGCGCACGCGCTGAAGGTCGCCGGTGCCACCACCGTGGCCGCCGTCGTCCTCGGCCGCCACGTGGATCCAACCTATGCGCCGGCCAGGCAACTGCTCACTGCGATTGCCGACCCGCTCTTCGACACCAGTCGCTGCACAGCTGAGGGCTAATCAGGATCACATCCGCCAACCGGTGCCCCAGATGCGGGGCTTGGAGTGCACGCTCCAGAGAACGAATCAGCGACCCGGTCGATGACTCGACCAGGCCGCTGACCTCGCATCACAAGGGTGGAGCCGAGGGGACTCGAACCCCTGACCCCCACACTGCCAGTGTGGTGCGCTACCAGCTGCGCCACGGCCCCTTGCCTTACCCGGTCGCCCGGGCACTGGGAAACTATACACATCCCGGCCGGCATGGTCATCTCGCGGGGGTCGCCGCCCGGCCGGGCTCAGTTGAGCGCCACGTCCGGCGGGAAGTGGGCCACGGCGGCCATCATCCCGCCCTGCCGACGCAGCACCATCGGCCACAGATCGTCCGGCCGGTCGACGAAGGCGTCACCGGGCAGCGCATCCAGCAGGAACCATGAGCCGTCGGCGATCTCCTGCTCCAGCTGCCCGCTGCCCCAGCCGGAGTAGCCGGCGAAGACCCGGATGCCGCCGATGCTCTCCCGCAGCCGCTCCGGGTCGACCGAGAGGTCGATCGTGCCGACCGCCCCGGAGACCTGGTGGAAGCCCTTGAGCCGGCGCAGCGGGTGCCGCATCCGGGCCAGGCAGATGGCCGAGTCGGGCTGCACCGGGCCGCCCTCGAAGAGCACCGCCGGGTGGCGGGCCAGGTCGCTCCAGTCGCCGAGCACTTCGGCGACCGGCACCTCGGTGGCCCGGTTCAGCACCACGCCGAGCGCGCCGCCCGGCTCGTGGGCAACCAGCAGCACCACCGTACGGTCGAAGTTCGGATCCTTGAGCGACGGAGTCGCGACCAGCAGTCGCCCGGTCATCGACTCCATCGCGCGTCCGCCGATCGCCTGGCCCTCTCCCTGCATCCCACACACCCGTCAACCGTGAGCCCACGCCGGGGATCCGTCATTCACCGGATCCGCACGGTGCACCGGGTTCAGCCGCGCTGTCAACGCCATGTCTGGCACCATAGCCTGCGCTCCCGGTGCTGGCTAAGGTCTGACCGGCGGGTGATCGGACAGTTAAGACGGAGGGTCGATGGCACCGACGGCGGAGCTCGCAGTGATCGGCGGATCGGGCCTGTACGCCCTCCTCGACGGCACGGCTCATGAGCTGGACACCCCGTACGGACCGCCGTCGGATGCGGTAACCATCGCCGAGGTGGCCGGGCGGCGGGTGGCCTTCCTGCCCCGGCACGGCCGCGACCACCGATACCCGCCACACCTGATCCCGTACCGGGCCAATCTCTGGGCGCTGCGCTCCCTCGGCGTACGCCAGGTGTTCGCCCCGTGCGCGGTCGGTGGGCTCCGCCCTGAGCTGGGCCCCGGCACGTTCGTGGTGCCGGACCAGTTGATCGACCGGACCAGTGGGCGGGCGCAGACCTACTACGACCGCGGTGCGGTGCACGTGCCGTTCGCCGACCCGTACTGCCCCAGCGGGCGGCGGGCGCTGCTCACCGCCGCCGCACGCCGGGACGTCACCGCCGTCGACGGCGGGACGGTGGTGGTGGTGGAGGGTCCACGCTTCTCCACCCGCGCGGAGTCCCGCTGGTTCGCCTCGATCGGCGGCATGGTGGTCAACATGACCGGCCACCCCGAGGCGGTGCTCGCCCGCGAGCTGGCCCTGTGTTACTCGTCGATCGCGTTGATCACCGACCTGGACGCCGGGTTGCGGGCCGGCGAGTCGGTGACCCAGGACGAGGTGTTCCGGGTTTTCGCGGCCAATACCGACAGGTTGCGAGACGTGCTGCTGGACGCGGTGGCCGCGCTGCCCACCACCCGGGACTGCGGGTGCGCCCGGGCGCTGGACGGCATCAACCTGCCCTTTGCGCTGCCCTGAGTGGGCGCGGGCGCGGTCTGCCGTGGCGGGCCAGGCCACCGACGCCCAGGAAACGCCCGAAACGCCCGTGACATCCCGATAGATTCGGTTGATCGGGAGGGCGACCACGGTCGCTCCTGCCCGCGACACCGAGGCAGGCGGCGATGGCAACGGTCCGGGACGCGACGTACGACGTGCTCCGCACCCTCGGCATGACCACCATCTTCGGCAACCCCGGCTCCACCGAGGAGCCGTTCCTGCGGGACTTCCCGGCCGACTTCCACTACGTCCACGCACTGCACGAGGCGACGGCGGTCGCGATGGCGGACGGGTACGCCCAGGCCAGCGGCGCTCCCGCGCACGTCAACCTGCACACCGCCCCGGGCACCGGCAACGGCATGGGCAACCTGGTCACCGCCTGGCACAACAAGACTCCACTCATTGTCACCGCCGGTCAGCAGACCCGGGAGATGCTGCTGCTCGAACCTCGGCTGACCAGTCGTCGGGCCGCCGAACTCCCCCAGCCGTACGTCAAGTGGGGCTACGAGCCGGTCCGCGCGCAGGACATCCCGGCGGCGCTGATGCGCGCGTACGCGACGGCGGTGCAACCGCCGGCCGGGCCGGTCTTTCTCTCCCTGCCGATGGACGACTGGGCGCAGCCGGCCGACCCGCCACCCGCGCAGCGCTCGGTGGCCACCCGGTTCGCGCCGGACCCAGAGCGGTTGGACGAGTTCGTCCGGGTGCTGACTGGCAGCCGCAACCCGGCCCTGGTGTTCGGGCCGGGCGTGGACCGGTCCGGGAGTTGGGCGGAGGCGGTCACGCTGGCCGAGCGGCTGGCGGCACCGGTGTGGTCCGCCCCCGCTCCGGAACGGGGCGTGTTCCCGGAGGACCACCCGTCCTTCCGTGGCGTGTTGCCGTTCGCGATCGGACCGCTGGCCGAGGCGCTGAGCGGGCACGACACCATCCTGGTGATCGGCGCGCCGGTGTTCCGCTACTACCCGTACGTGCCGGGCGAGCACCTGCCCGCCGGCGCCCGGCTGCTGCACGTCACGGACGACCCGGACGAGGCCGCCCGCGCACCGGTCGGGGACAGTCTGCTCGGCGACCCCGGACTGACCCTGGTCGCACTGGTCGAGCGGGTGCCGCGGGCCGACCGGCCCGCACCGCCGCCCCGGGACCGGATGACCCCGCCGGAGGTCACCGCGCCGCTGAGCGCCGACGCCCTGTTCGCCGCGCTGGCCGAACACTGGCCGGCGGACGGCGTGCTGGTCCAGGAGTCACCGTCCAACCTGTCCGCGCTGCGCCGCCGGTTGCGCCTCAACCGGCCGGCGTCGTACTTCACGATGGCCAGCGGTGGTCTCGGCTACGGCCTACCGGCCGCGATCGGCGTGGCGCTGGCCGAGCGGGACACCGGGCGCGGCAGGCCGGTGGTGGCGGTGGTCGGCGACGGCTCGTTCCACTACTCGGTGCAGGCCCTGTGGACGGCCGCACGCCTGTCCCTGCCCGTCGTGGTGATCGTCCCGGTCAACCGGCAGTACGCGATCCTCAAGGCGTTCGCCGCGCTGAAGGAGACGCCCGGGGTGCCCGGTCTGGATCTGCCGGGGCTCGACATCACCGCGATCGCGACCGGCTACGGCTGCGCCACCGAGGTGGTGGAGACCCCCGACCAGCTCGCCGCGGCGCTCGCCGCCGGGCTGAGCGCCGACCGTCCCACCGTGCTGCCGGTGCCGATCAGCACCGAGGTGCCCAGCATCCTCTGACCCGCGGCCACGGGGGTACGTACCTCGTTCAGCGCGGGGCGATCGACAGCGGCGCACCGGTCGAGACGTCCAGCACCGGCCGGGCGCCCAGTGGCGCGGCCAGGGTGACGGTGACCGGCTCCAGTTTGAGCAGGGCTATGCAGTCGCCGGTGGGCCGGGTGACCGCGCCGCCGACCACCACCACGTCCGGCCGTTCCACGACCAACGGGGTGATCCCGGTGTCGCAGGCACCGACACCGAGCCGGACGGTCAGCCGCGCGCCGTCGACCGCCGCCAGATCCTGGGCGGCCACCAGCCCGTCCGCCAACGGCCGGGCCGGCGCGGTGGGCTCGGGGACCGGCGTGACCGCCGTCGGCGCGACGGCGAGCCTGGCCACCGGCGTGGTCAACTCCTCGATGGTGAACAGCCAGGCCGGGACCTGCGCCTCGCCCCGGCTAGTCCGTACCGGCACCGCGCCGAGCGTGACCCCGGTGACGGTCAGCGCACGGCAGCCGGTCTCGGTGGCGCCGCTGCTGGCCCAGCCGTCCGGCCCGGGCTCGACGCTGGGGCCGGCGGTCGGCGGTCCGGGTCGTTTCGGCCGTCCCGGGCAGGGCAGCGGATCGCCCTGGTCGAGCTGCCGGTACGCCTCGGCCGCGCTGACCAGCGGCAGGGTCAGCCGTCCGTCCGGAAACCGGATCTCCCCGCCGACGCGGGTGGGCGGGATCGCGACCTGCTCGCGGTACCAGCCGGCCGAGAAGGCGGCCTCCGTTTCCGCCGTGAAGCCCGGGTCACCGGCGAGGATGGTCGGCCCCTGCAACGGGACGTACCCGGTGCGCCAGTCGGGGCCGGGCCGCCACGCCTCGGCGACCTCGGCGGCCCGCTGATCGAACGCCTCTCGGCGGTGGTCCGGGGCGGTGAAGCCGTCAGCCGGGCCGGAGCCGGTCACGGCACAGCCGGCGGCGAGCACCAGCAGGGGCAGGACGAGCAGCGGAACCGGTCGGCGCATGCTCCTTCGACGCGCTCACCGACGCCCCGGTTCCCCGGGCCACCGGCAGCCCGCTCAGGTCTCACCACCCAGATCCGTCTGGTACGCCTGCCACAGCAGGTCGGCGCCGCTGCCGCGCCAGCGTACGCAGCAGGTGCCCGGCCCGGCCGCGCAGCTCATTCGGGCGGCCCCCGGCGAAGCCCTGCCCGACCGGGCCCAGCCGGACCAGCACGCGCCCGCGCCAACGGGGCGCGGTCGACGCCACGGCGACGACCCTTGCGAGCGCGTGCAGGTCACCGGCGAGCCCGGCCGGGCGGGGGTCACCGGGCAGCCCGGTGGGGTGCTGGCCGGCGGGGAGACCGGCCGGACGCGGTAGCGCGGCGGACCGCCGGACGACGAGAAACGGCTGCTGGACCGGACCGGTGACCATGGGCACCTCCCGCGCTGCGTTGCTACCGCATACCGCGATGGTGAACCGGCCGGTCCGCCCTGTCCAGGGCCCCGGGACGCCTCATCTGCCCCAGCGTTCGCAATCGTCACCCCTGCCCCACCAGCTGCCCGGCAGCGCCTGTTCAGCGCCCCAAGGGGTGCTCCGCCAGACGGCACAGGCCGGCGGCGACGGCGTGGGCGTCGCCGTCCCGTCCGTGCAGCGGTCGGCCAGTGGTGATCGCGGCCGCGAGCGCCCGCAGCTCGGACGGGGGCAGGGTCGCCAGGCCCATGCCGCCCAGGGGGAGGGTGATCCGCCGCCCGCTGTCGGGGGCGACGGCCACGATGGCCGGAGTACGGTGCCCGTCCGCCCGCCCGTCGTCACCCGCCTCCCGGTACGGCATCGTCGCGGCGTCGACCCGTGCGGTGGCAAGGTCGACCGTGCGGCTGCCGAACGCGCCACGCACCCGCAGGCGGCTGCCGTCCAGCCAGGCCGCCGTGCGGAGCACTCTCAGCACCAGATAGACACTGAGCACGGCGAACGGCAGCCCGCACAGGCCCACGAGCCGGCCGGGCCCGCCCTGGTCCCAGCTGCTGCTGCCGGAATCCTGCAGCCCGGGCGGCAGCATTCCCGGCGGCAGGTCCCGTGCCCCCTCGTAGGTGGTGAACGCGTCGCCCGGCCCGGTCAGCCGGCGCAGCAGCCCGTCGGCGACCAGGGGCAGCGCCACGAACGCCACGCCAACGGCCGCGAACAGGACGCCGACGACCACCGAGAAGATGCGCTGACCCGGCGACGCGCCGACCGACAGGCGCAGTTCCTCGTTCGTCACAGCGGCAGCGTAGAGGAGCCTCGGTCGGAGGCGGGCCACTGGTCGAGCCGGATACGACGATGCGCCCCGGCCGGTGGGCCGGGGCGCATCGCTGTTCGAGGTGGTGGAGGTGCCGGGAATCGAACCCGGGTCCTTCGCCGGTTTGTCAGGGCTTCTCCGAGCGCAGCTCGCTGTGCCTCTACTCGGCCCCACCGCTCACGCGAGCAAGTTGGTGTGACGGGCCCAGTCGCTGATTTATCTCGCCGCACGGACCCCGCGACCGGGTCCGATTGGCCAGCCCTCTAACTGATGCCGGCTACTGGGACGAAGGCGTTCCCAGGCCGACAGACTTAGCTACTCGCCTCAGGCGGCGAGAGCGAAGTCAGCGCGATTGCTCTTGGCGCTTATAAGTTTCCGACGACCGATTCTCGAGACGACGTCGGCTTCCTCGGCTCGCTTCCCCTGTCGCTGCGTACGAAGTCGAAACCAGTCACCCCCTCGACGGGCCGCCGATGTGGCGACACTGACAAGACTAACGCCTGCCGCAACAGGTTTCATCCCGAGGCCCGGGCCGGCGCGCCGACCGGGACAAACAGGATTTCTCAGTCGTCCATGCCCTTGCCACGCCGGCCCGAGACCCGGGCGATCTCCCGGTCCGCATCCCGCTTGGCGAGGTCCTGGCGCTTGTCGTACGACTTCTTGCCCTTGGCCAGGGCGATCTCCACCTTGGCCCAGCCGTCGGAGAAGTAGACCTGCAACGGAACGATGGTCAGACCGCCCTCGCGGGTCTTGCCGAGCAGCCGGTCGATCTCGCCCCGATTGAGCAACAGCTTGCGCGTACGCCGGGGCTCGTGGTTGGTCCAGGTGCCCTGGGTGTACTCCGGGATGTGCATCGCGTGCAGGTACAACTCGCCGTTGCGCTCCTGGGCGAACGCGTCCACCAGCGACGCGCGCCCGGCCCGCAGCGACTTGACCTCGGTGCCGGTCAACGCCATGCCCGCCTCGTACGTGTCGAGGATCGCGTAGTCGTGGCGCGCCTTCTTGTTGGAGGCGACCACCTTGCGCCCCTTCTCCCGTGGCATCGGTGCCACCCCCTCTCCTCCGACGTCCGGTGCCGGGGTCACCCCGGTCGGACAACCGATCATGCTACCCGAATGACAAGGACCCTCCCGCGCCGTTTATTTCCGGCGTGCGGGAGGGTCCCCAGGAAGGACGGGACGGCCCGTACGGTGCCTAGACCCGCAGGTAGAAGCGCAGGGTGATCCAGGCGGTGCCCGCGCTGATCAGACCACCGACGCCGGCCATCAGCGGGAAGACGAACAGGATGTCGCCCCAACTGATCGGCGAGAGCAGACCCTCCAGAGCCTTGAGCGACCCGTCGAAGAGCAGATACTTCGCGCCGATCAACGCGACGAGGCCCAGCAGTGAACCGATCAGGCCGGCGACCACCGCCTCCAGCACGAACGGCGCCTGGATGAACCAGTTGGACGCGCCGACCAGCTTCATCACCGCCACCTCGCGTCGCTTGCTGTAGGCGGCGACCTGGATGGTGTTCGCGACCAGCAGCAGGGCGGCGATCGCCATCACGATGGCGGCGGCCAACGCGATGTTCTGGATCGAGGTGAGGATGTTGAAGATCTTGTCCAGTAGTCGGCTCTGGTCGACGATCTCGTCGACACCCTCGGTTTCCTTGTACTGGTCGTAGATGTTCTTGTACTGCTGGGGATCGTTCAGCGTCACCCGGAACGACGGTGGAAGGCTGTCGGCCTTGACCGCGCTGATCAGATCCGGAGCGTCCTGGAACATCTCCTGGAAGCGCTTGTACGCCTCGGCCTTGTCGACGTAGACGACATCCTTGACGAGCGGGTCGGAGTCGAGCTTCGCGTTCACCTGGGTGCGCTGCTCGTCCGTGACGTCCGTCTTCAGGAAGATCGAGACCTGAATGTTCTTGTAGTACAGGTCCTTCATGTCGTCGACCTTGAGATACATCAGGCCGCTGGCGCCCAACATGGTCAACGAGACCGCCATCGTGATGATCATCGCGATGGACATGGTCACGTTGCGCCACAGTCCGACCAGTACCTCGGACAGGACGTATTTCACGCGCATCGGGATTTCCTCCGGGTCTCCGGCATGAGGTGTTCGTCGTCAGGCTGCGCAGGGGTGGAGCGCCGGCTCACCCGTAGACGCCGCGGGCCTGGTCACGGACGATGCGACCGCTCTCGATCTCGACGACGCGGCGGCGCATCTGGTTCACGATGTTGGAGTCGTGGGTGACCATCACGACGGTCGTGCCGGTGCGGTTGATCCGGTCCAGCAGGCGCATGATCTCGATCGAGGTGTCCGGGTCCAGGTTTCCGGTCGGCTCGTCGGCCAGCAGGATCAGTGGACGGTTCACGAATGCCCGGGCGACGGCGACCCGCTGCTGCTCACCACCGGAGAGCTCGTGCGGGTAGCGGTGCTCCTTGCCGCCGAGCCCGACCAACTCCAGCACCTCGGGCACGACCCGACGGGCAACCGCCTTGGTCTTGCCGATCACCTCGAGGGCGAACGCCACGTTCTCGTACGCGGTGCGGTTCGGAAGCAGCCGGAAGTCCTGGAAGACGCAGCCGATCGAACGCCGGAAGTGGGGTCGCTTCCAGGAACGCATCGAGGTGACGTCCTTGCCGTTGACCACGACGCGCCCCTTGTTGGGGGCGACCTCGTGCAGCAGCATTTTGATGATCGTGGACTTGCCGGAGCCGGATGGACCGATGAAGAAGACGAACTCGCCCTTCTCGATCGAGACGGACACGTTGTCGAGCGAAGGCCGGGACGCCTTCGGGTACGTCTTCGTCACTTGCTCAAGCTGAATCACGGGTGGTGAGTCTACGCGGTGTAACAACTGAGCCAAGCCCCACGCCCCGTAGAACCGGCGCGCGTCGTCCAATCAGGCTTCTACCTGGAGATCGATGACGCGCTCCGCCCGCGTGTCGTCACGCACCGTCGCCGGCGAGCTGGCGCTGCTTGCGCCACCGGATACCGGCTTCGATGAAGCTGTCCAACTCGCCGTCGAAGACCGAGGTCGGATTGCCGGTCTCCTGCTCGGTTCGGAGATCCTTCACCATCTGATAGGGGTGCAGGACGTAGGACCGCATCTGGTCCCCCCACGAGCCGGCGGCGTTCTCCTTCAGGCCCTCCAGCTTGGCCTGCTCCTCCTGGCGCTTGCGCTCCAGCAG
This sequence comes from Micromonospora sp. 067-2, assembly GCF_046549295.1. Taxonomy (NCBI): domain Bacteria; kingdom Bacillati; phylum Actinomycetota; class Actinomycetes; order Micromonosporales; family Micromonosporaceae; genus Micromonospora; species Micromonospora sp. 067-2. Next base: position 94,734 of record NZ_JAJPWB010000002.1, read on the forward strand.
CCGGGCCTGGAGCACCCGCAGCGCGGACGCCTTGTTCTGCAGCTGGGACTTCTCGTTCTGGCAGGTCACCACGATGCCGGTCGGGATGTGGGTGAGCCGCACCGCCGAGTCGGTGGTGTTGACGCTCTGCCCGCCCGGGCCGGAGGAGCGGTACACGTCGACCCGCACCTCGTTCTCCGGAATGTCGATGTGGTCGGTCTGCTCGGTGACCGGCAGCACCTCCACGCCCGCGAAGCTGGTCTGCCGGCGGCCCTGGTTGTCGAACGGGCTGATCCGTACCAGCCGGTGGGTGCCCGACTCGACGCTCAACGTGCCGTACGCGTAGGGCACCTTCACCGCGAAGGTGGCCGACTTCAGGCCCGCCTCCTCGGCGTACGAGGTCTCGTAGACCTCCGTCGGGTAGCCGTGCCGCTCCGCCCAGCGCAGGTACATCCGCAACAGCATCTCGGCGAAGTCCGCCGCGTCCACGCCACCCGCACCGGCCCGGATGGCGACCAGCGCCTCCCGCGAGTCGTACTCACCGGAGAGCAGGGTGCGGACCTCCATCTCCTGGATGGCCTTGGTCAGCCCGGTGATCTCCGCTTCGACCTCGGTAAGCACGCCCGGGTCGGATTCGGCCTCGGCCAGTTCCAGCAGCACCTGGGCGTCGTCGAGCCGGGACCGCAGGCTGCCCAGCTTGCTGATCTCGCCGTTGACGTACGACAGCTGTGAGGTCACCTGCTGGGCCTTGGCCTGGTCGTCCCACAGATCGGGGGCGGACGCCTCCTGCTCGAGCCGGGCCTTGTCCTCGTGCAGACGGTCAAGGTTGAGGACGGCCTCGATGTTTCGCAGGGTCGCGTCGAGTTCCTTGAGCTGTTCGGCGTAATCGGCAGCGGTCACGACAGGTAAGCGTACTGCGTGAGCGGGGAGTGAGCTTGCGAGCCCCGCAGGTCGCGCCGAACCGGCACCGTCACCCGACGGGAGCGCTCTTCAGCCACGTCAGCGCCGCCTTGTGGTAGGCCACGGCGAACTCCAGCGCGCTGGCGTCGTACGTCTCGCCGTCCCGTTTGGCGTTCTTGACCTGCTCCCGCACCTGAGCCAGGGCCTCGGTGTGGTATTCGTTGGCGGAGGCGTACAGGCCCTTCAGCTGGCTGGCGGAGTGCAGCTCGCCGAAGGCCATCCGCAGCGCTATCGGGTTGCGGATGGTGTCCCGACCCGGGTTCTCCGTCAACCAGCGGGAGAACGTCCGTTTTCCGCTGGCGGTGAGCGAGTAGGGCTGGCTCATCCGCGGCCCCGGCTTGCCGAGCCGCACGAACCCTCGCTCGGCCAGCACCGGCAACTCGCGGTAGACCTGGCTGCGGGTCATCGACCAGTACGGCGCCAACCGGCGCTCCGCGGCGGCCATCAGCTGACCGCCTGTCATCGGGCCCTCATGGAGCAGCCCGAGAAGGGCCGCCGCCGTAGGGTTGACTCCAGAATCCGCCATGCCCACCACGCTGCCACTTTGCGCCCGTGGCGTCCAGGATTTGGCGGTTTGCCACCCGACAGGTCTTCCTATGTGCACTGTCGGCGACAGACTGTCCGTTGAGGACTATCGATGGGTTGGTCGCGCCGGCAGACCCCCCGGCGGCGCCACGCGCGCCGCCGAGGGCCGTCGCCGGTCAGCCCATGTGGGGGTACGTGTGATCGGTCGGCGGCACGAAGGTCTCCTTGATCGTCCGCGGCGACACCCAGCGGACGAGGTTGAGCCAGCTGCCCGCCTTGTCGTTGGTGCCGCTGGCCCGGGCGCCGCCGAAGGGCTGCTGCCCGACCACCGCGCCGGTCGGCTTGTCGTTGATGTAGAAGTTGCCGGCCGCGTACCGCATGCGCTCGCCGACCGTGTCGATCACCCGGCGGTCGGTCGCGAACACCGACCCGGTCAGCGCGTAGGGCGCGATCGACTCGGCCTGCGCGACCACGTCGTCGAAGCGGGCGTCGTCGAACACGTGCACGCCCAGGATCGGCCCGAAGTACTCGGTGGTGAAGGTCTCGTGTGCGGCGTCGCCGCACTCGAAGAGCGTCGGCCGGACGAAGTAGCCCACCGAGTCGTCGGCGGTGCCACCGGCCAGCACCCGGCACGAGTCGTCGCCGGCGATCAGCTCCAGTGCCGCCGTGTGCCGGGCGAACGCCTTGTCGTCGATCACCGCGCCGCCGAAGTTGCCGAAGTCGGCCACGTCGCCGTAGGTCAGCGAGTCGGCGGTGGCGGCCAGCCGGTCGCGCAGCCCGCCCTCCCAGAGCGAGCGCGGCACGTACGCCCGCGAGGCCGCCGAGCACTTCTGGCCCTGGTACTCGTAGGCGCCCCGGATCAGCGCGGTGTGCAGCGCGTCCACGTCGGCGCTGGTGTGCGCCACCACGAAGTCCTTGCCGCCGGTCTCGCCGACCAGCCGCGGGTAGCCCCGGTAGCGGGAGATGTTGTCGCCGACGGTCCGCCACAGCTGCTGGAAGACCTTGGTCGAACCGGTGAAGTGGATGCCGGCCAGGTCCGGATCGGCGAGTACGACGTCGGAGACCTCCTCGCCTCGCCCGGTGACCATGTTGATCACGCCGGGCGGCAGGCCGGCGGCCTCGAACAGCCGCATGGTGAAGTGCGCGGCGAACTGCTGGGTCGGGCCCGGCTTCCAGATCACCGTGTTGCCCAGCAGTGCCGGCGCCGACGGGAGGTTGCCGGCGATGGCCGTGAAGTTGAACGGCGTCACCGCGTAGACGAAGCCCTCCAACGGGCGGTGGTCGAAGCGGTTCCAGACCCCGGCGGAGGAGGCGGGCTGCTCCTCGAGCAGGCGGCGGGCGAAGTGCACGTTGAACCGGAGGAAGTCGATGAACTCGCAGGCCGCGTCGATCTCCGCCTGGATCGCGGTCTTCGACTGGCCGAGCATGGTGGCGCCGTTGAGCGTGTCCCGCCAGGGGCCGGCGAGCAGCTCGGCGGCACGCAGGAAGATCGCGGCGCGCTCCTCGAACGGCAGCGCCCGCCACATCGGAGCGGCGTCCTTGGCCGCCTTGATCGCGGCGCGGGCGTCGTCGTGGGTGGCGTGCGCGGTGATACCCAGCACGTGCGCGTGCCGGTGCGGCTGCACCACGTCGATCGAGTCGCCAGCGGCCATCCGCTGCTCGCCGCCGATGGTCATCGGCAGGTCGATGCGCTCGGCGGCCAGCTCGGTCAGCCGCCGCTGGAGCCGCTCCCGGTCGCTGCTGCCAGGCTCGTAGTTGCGAACCGGCTCGTTGCGCGGCTCGGGTACGGAGAACACGGCATCCATCAAAGCTCCTGGCGATCTCGACTACGGTGGCGAAACCGGACCCGCGGGGACCGACCGGACGGCCGGGCACCGGACGCCCGCGCGGCAGGGCCGAGCAGCGGCGGGACCTCCGGCGATTGTTCCACGTCGGGGTGGCCGCCTCACCTCCACCGTCCCCTCCCGCCAAGGACCGCACCACCCCTTCTCCCCTTACCGATGCGGTGCGGGCGGGTGACCCTCCCGGACACCGGGCACCCGGTCCGCGGCGGCCGGCCCGGCCGCGCCTGTCGCGGTCATCCAGGGGCGGCGGGAGGCCCAGCGGGCCCGCGTACCCTGAATGGTCGGTGACCTGCCGCCTCGAAGGGGAGACGATGACCAAGCAGCCCGGCCGCGTCCCGGCCGCGGAGTCGGACGAGCCGGCGGTCGACGCGACCACCCCCGACGGCGGGCCGGTTCCCGCCCCCGGAGCCGCGGTACTCGCGGTGCTGGCGCTCGGCTGGCTGGCCGCCATGCTCTGGTCGACCAGGGAGGCCATCACCTCGTCGGCGGCCGGGGTCACGGCCATCAGCCTGTCCGCGTTCGCCCTGCCCGGCGTGATCTCCGCCGCGCTCGTGGCCGGGGCCGCCGTCGCCCTGGCCTGCGGCAACCTGCTGACCCGCCGGTACGGCGACTGGACCACCCTGCGCTTCGTCGGGGCGATCGGAGCGGGAATGCTGGTCGGGCTGGCCGCCGCGCTGGCGATCAACCTCACCTACTTCGACACGTCGACCACGAACGTGATCGCCGGCACCACCGCTGCCGCCGCGATCATCGGTGGCGCGCTGGCCGGCGCGCGGACAGCCCCGGCGGTCGGTGCGGTGTCCGCCGCCGCGCTGGGCGCGCTGGTCTTCGTGGTCGCGTTCAGCCGCGCCCGGGACCCGCTCTTCAACCTCTTCGGCGCGGGTGACAGCCAGGAATCGCTGGTCGACGCCGCGAAGTGGGTGTCGCGCACCGAGTCGCTCCTCGCCGGGCTGCTCGCCGGGCTGCTCGCCTTCGGCTACCTGACCTGGGCGCGACGGCGGGCCCTGCGCCGCGACCCCGAGACGCCGGCGCTGCGCTGGCCGGCGTACCTGCTGGCCGGAGCCGGGCCGGGCCTGCTCCTGCTGCTCGCCGAGGTGATCATCCGGATCGGTGGCCGGTCGCTGCTCGACCTGGCCAGCGCGCTGAGCGAAGCGGACGCGGTGGCACAGACCTCGCTGGGCACCTCCCGGGTCGACAACGGCATCTGGGTTCTCTTCGTGGGGGCGCTGACCGCGCTCGTCGCGTTCGGCCGCACGCTGGGTCCGACCTCCTCCGACGACGACGAACCCGCAAGAACGAGCACCCCGGACACGGCCGAGGCGCACCCGTCCAGCTCGGAGCCGACAGACACGGACCCGGCCGACACGGACCCGGCCGACGCGAACCCGGCCGACGCGAACCCGGCCGACGCGAACCCGGCCGACGCGAACCCGGCCGACGCGGGCCAGGCCCGCTGACCGCGCCCGGGCTCAGCCGGCGGCGCGCAGCAGCAGGTCCAGCTCGGTCACGTCGTACCACTCCAGCTCGTGGTCCTCGGCGCCGTCGACCGTGAACTGGGCGTCCGGGTCGCCTGCGGCGGCCTCGGCAACCACGTCCGCCGCGGCGGCGACCTCCTCCACGGCGTCCGCGCCGTCCACGTGGATCGCCGCGACGGAGCCCACCGGCACGGCCTCGGCCACCGGCACCGTGCTGGAACCCAGCTCGTCGTCACCCCGGCCGATCGCGCCCGGAGGCAGGTCGACCGAGACGACGACCCGGCGGCGGGGCGCGGTCGGGTCGGCCCGGAGCAGGTGCAGCGCGTCCTGGGCGGCGCGGGTGAACGCGACGTACTCCAACTCCTCCTCGTCGCCCTCGGCATACCACTCGCGCAGCGCCGGGGTCACCGCGTGCCCGTGGTCGGCGGTCAGACCCTGCTCGCGCAGCCGGGTCAGCATCGGTACGGTCGCCGGCACGTACACCCGGACAAGCTCGTCGGTCACCAGTCGTCTCCCCGCTCAGTCCTCCACCGGCGGCCGCCGGCACGGGCGCAGATCATGCCGCACGCCGTGACCGTCATACACCCCGCCTCGGGCAGGTGGAAGTTCCCCGCCGGTGTGTCCGCCGTGCGATTGGCGCGCACGGTTGGTTCGGCACCGGGTTGGCCTGGTGTTGGGCTGTCGGGGCTGTCGATGGCAAACTGATGCAAACGACACCAACCCCGGGAGTTTCCGTGGAGCCGCGTTTCCTGCTTCTCTCCGACGTCGCCACCGAGCTGAACGTGTCGGACTCGCAGGTCTACCACATGGTGCGCAGCGGAGAACTGCCGGCGATAAAGATCGGCGGACGCGGCCAGTGGCGGGTCGAGCGCGCCCGGCTCGAGGAGTACATCACCCGCAAGTACGCCGAGACCGCCGACTGGGTCCAGGGCAACCCGCTCGTCGACCGCGACCCGGAGTAGTAACGACGCCACCCGGCATGGCCCAGCCATTGACCCGGGCCGCTCTGTCGCCCAGAATCGATGCTGTCGGAGGCAAACGAAGGCAAACGCAAGATCGAGGGGGAACGATGAGCGAGCCGCGATCCACTCCGTCCCGGCCACCCGTGCGGCTGCGCCCCGTCCCGCCCATCGACCCGCCCTATGCGGACGACACCGACGGGCCATACTGGCCGGCGCCGACCCACGGTCAGCTCGCGCTCGATCTGTTCGCCTCGACCCGCCCTGACGCGGTCCGGCCACCGGCACGTCGCACCGCCCTCCGCCGGGTGCCGACCCGGCCCACCACCCACCCGGGCGCGCCGCTTCCGCCGGCGACCGTCTCGGAGGCGACCCGCGTCGCGCACCGCTTCGTCGGCACCTGCCTGGAGGTGGTCAACGGCTACCGATCTCCGGCGCAGGTGCGACCCCTGCTCGACCCGGCCCGGGCGGGCGATCTGCTGACCGAGCTGGCCCGCGCGACCGGGCGATCCGCTTCGCCGCGCCGCCGTGCCGAGCGGCCGGTGGTCCGGCTGCTCCGCCTGCGGGTCTGCGAACCCCGCGCGGCCGCGGTGGAGGCAGCCGCCGTGCTGGCCGGCGCGGGCAACCGAAGTTGGGCGATGGCGCTCCGCCTGGAGCATCGCCGCGGCCGCTGGCTCTGCACCGCCCTGCACGTGATCTGACCTCGACCGCCCGCGACACCGAGGTGATCATCCGGCTCGGGCCGCGGGTCCGGTCGGGCGGAGGGCTGAAAACGCCGACGGGCCCCAGCCAGATCGGCCGGGACCCGTCGGTCAGCTGCTGTCGGTCAGTTGCCGCCGTTGGGGGCGCCGTGGCAACGCTTGTACTTGCGGCCCGAGCCACACGGGCACGGCGCGTTGCGCGACGGCCCGTTGCTGGCCTCCGTCTGGTTGGCTGCCGGCCGACGGGAGGCGGCCGACGGGATCGCCGGACCACGCAGGCCGGAGGTCGGCCGCTGCGGAGCGGACGGAGCGGTTGACCCCGGTGCCGCCGGGCCACCCGGAGCCGGTCGACCCACACCCAGCGCCGGAGCCTGCTGCTCGGCCTGCTCGATGGCCACCGCGCCGGGGCTGGCCTCACCGTCGATGGTGGGCGCGGAATATTGCAGGCCCTGCCGCTGTGGCGCGCGGTTGAGACCCTTGGCACGGATCTCCACCGGCTTGTCGAGCAGCGCGACCTCCTCCGCGTCCGGCTCCGGTTCGGTCACCTGGACGTCGACGTTGTAGAGGAAGCCGACCGTCTCCTCCTTGATGCCGTCCATCATGGTGGCGAACATGTCGAAGCCCTCGCGCTGGTATTCCACCACCGGGTCACGCTGGGCGTACGCCCGGAGGTTGATGCCCTCCTGGAGATAGTCCATCTCGTAGAGGTGCTCGCGCCACTTGCGGTCGATGACCTGGAGCAGCACCATCCGCTCGAGCTGACGCACCCCCTCCTCGCCGACCTGCTCCTCGCGGCGGTCGTACGCGGCGTTCGCGTCCTCCTTGAGCCGGGCGACCAGGAAGTCGGCGTCCATGCCGGCCCGGGAGCCGCCGGCCTCCTCTTCCAACTCCTCGATCGTCACGCCGACCGGGTAGAGCTGCTTGAGGCTGGACCAGAGCTGCTCAAGGTCCCAGTCCTCGCCGTAGCCGTCCGAGGTGGCACCCCGCACGTACGCCTCGGTCACGTCGTCGATCATGTTGCGGACCTGGTCGGAGAGGTCTTCGCCGTTGAGCACCCGGAGACGCTCGGCGTACACGACCTGGCGCTGCTTGTTGAGCACCTCGTCGTACTTGAGCACGTTCTTACGAATCTCGGCGTTCTGACCCTCGATCTGGGCCTGGGCGCTCTTGATCTGCCGGGTGACCATCTTCGACTCGATGGGCACGTCCTCCGGGATGTTGAAGCGCTCCATCACCGCCTCGACCGCACCGGCGCGGAAGCGCCGCATCAGCTCGTCCTGGAGCGACAGGTAGAAGCGGGACTCGCCCGGGTCACCCTGCCGGCCGGCACGACCGCGCAGCTGGTTGTCGATCCGGCGGGACTCGTGTCGCTCGGTGCCCAGCACGTACAGGCCACCGGCGGCGGAAACCTCGTCCGCCTCGGTGTCGCAGGCCTGCTTCCACGTGGGCAGGACCTCCTCCATCGCCTTGGCGTACTCTTCCTCGTTCTCCAGCGGGTCGAGACCACGCTGGCGCAGCTCGTTCGCGGCGAGGAACTCGGCGTTGCCGCCGAGCAGGATGTCGGTGCCACGGCCGGCCATGTTGGTTGCCACGGTGACCGCGCCCTTACGCCCGGCCTGCGCGACGATCTCGGCTTCCCGCGCGTGGAACTTGGCGTTCAGCACGTTGTGCGGGATGCCCCGCCGACGCAGCAGCTGAGAGAGAATCTCGGAGTTTTCCACCGACACGGTGCCGACGAGCACCGGCTGGCCCAACTGGTGGCGCTCGGCGATGTCCTCGATGACCGCGTTGAACTTGGCCTTCTCGGTCTTGTAGATGACGTCGGGCCGGTCCGCGCGGACCATCGGACGGTGGGTCGGGATGGTCACGACGCCGACCTTGTAGACCTTGTTGAACTCGCTCGCCTCGGTCTGGGCCGTACCGGTCATCCCGGACAGCTTGCCGTAGAGGCGGAAGTAGTTCTGGAGGGTGATGGTGGCCAGGGTCTGGTTCTCCTGCTTGATCTCCACCCCCTCCTTGGCCTCGATCGCCTGGTGCATGCCCTCGTTGTAGCGACGGCCGTGCAGGATGCGACCGGTGAACTCGTCGACGATCAGGACCTCACCGTCGCTGACGATGTAGTCCTTGTCGCGCTTGTAGAGCTCCTTGGCCTTGATCGCGTTGTTGAGGTAGCCGACCAGCGGAGTGTTCACCGACTCGTACAGGTTGTCGATGCCGATCCGGTCCTCGACCTTGGCGACGCCGCGCTCGGTGACCGCGATGGTGCGCTTGGAGTGGTCGACCTCGTAGTCGCCCTCGCCGTCGGTGCCGGCCTGGAGGCGGGCCACCACGCCGGCGAACTCGCCGTACCAGCGGGCCGAGTGCTCGGCCGGCCCCGAGATGATCAGCGGGGTGCGTGCCTCGTCGATCAGGATCGAGTCGACCTCGTCGACCACCGCGAAGTTGTGGCCCCGCTGGACGAGCTCTTCCCTCGACCAGGCCATGTTGTCGCGCAGGTAGTCGAAGCCGAACTCGTTGTTGGTGCCGTACGTGATGTCGCACTCGTAGGCGGCCTTGTGCTCGGTGGCCGGCCGGTTGGGCAGCACCACGCCGACGGTCAGCCCGAGGAACTCGTGCACCTGACCCATCCAGGCCGCGTCGCGCTGGGCGAGGTAGTCATTGACGGTGACCACGTGCACGCCGTCGCCGGAGAGCGCGTTGAGGTAGACGGCCATGACCGAGGTCAGCGTCTTGCCCTCACCGGTCTTCATCTCGGCGATGTTGCCGAAGTGCAGCGCCGCGCCGCCCATCACCTGGACGTCGTACGGCCGCTGGCCGAGCACCCGGGCGGCCGCCTCGCGGGCCACCGCGAACGCCTCCGGCAGCAAATCGTCGAGGGTCTCGCCGTCGGCGAGCCGCTCCCGGAACTGCTCGGTCATGCCGCGCAGCTCCTCGTCGGTGAGGTTGACGTAGTCGTCCTCGATCGAGCTGACGGCGGCGGCGACGGCCTTGAGCCGGCGCACCATACGGCCCTCGCCCGCGTTAAGGACCTTTTCCAGAATCGACACGGATCAACGCTCCCCTAGACAGTCTCGAACCATCGTAGGCGCTCCATCGGCGCGATGGTCACTGGTGGCGGCGGTCCACCCCACCGAACCCGACATAACGTACACACGGTCTGCGCGTCGCTGGTTATCCGGTTACGCCGTCGGCGAACGTTCCGGCACGATGCACGAGTGGAGCCAGTGGAGATCAACGAGGACGGCGTGCAACTGCGACCCTGGCGGGAGGCCGACGCCGACGCGGTGCACCGAGCCTGCCAGGACCCGGACATCCAGCGCTGGACCACCGTACCGCGCCCGTACCTGACCGAACACGCGCACGGATTCGTCACGACGCTGAGCGGGCGGGCCTGGGCGCAGGGGACCGGAGCACCGTTCGCGGTCTGCGACCCGAGCACCGGCGAACTGCTCGGCTCCTGCGGTTTGATCTCCGTCAGCGACACCGGTACCGGCGAGATCGGCTACTGGACGGCCCCGTGGGCGCGGGGCCGGGGGGTGACCGTCCGGGCCGCGCGGGCGGTGGCCCGCTGGTCCTTCGACACCCTCGGGCTGCGCCGGCTGATCTGGCAGGCCGAGGTGGGCAATCACGCCTCCCGGCTGGTCGCGCTCCGGGCCGGGTTCCGGATCGACGGCCGGCTGCGGCAGGCCGATCCGGCGCCGGACGGCAGCGCGGACGGCTGGATCGGGTCGCTACTGCCCGGCGAGGTGCCCGAGCCCGGCTCGACCGGGCCGGCCGGTCCGGGCACTCTGGCCGCCCGGCGGGCCGCCGTCTTCGGCCGCCCGCAACCCACCCTCTTCGCCACCGCCGCAGCCGGCGAGTTGCGGCTGCGGCCGATGGAGGAGCGGGACCTGGACGCCGTGGTGGAAACCTGCCGGGACCCGGAGAGCATCCGCTGGACCACCGTGCCGGACCCTTACGAGCGCGCCGACGCCCAGTGGTACCGAGGCTTCGGCACGGAAGCCTGGGCGCGGGGCGAGGCTGGCTGCTTCGTGCTCGCCGACCCCGATGACAGGTACGCCGGCTCGATCGACCTGCGGCTCTCCCCCGCCGATCCGCTACTCGCCGACGTGGGCTTCATGACCGCGCCGGCTGCCCGCGGCCACGGCTTCATGACCGCCGCGCTTGCGGCCCTCAGCGTCTGGGGCATCACCACGCTGGGCCTGGCCCGAGTCGAGTGGAAGTCCAACGTGGGCAACACGGCCTCCCGGCGGGTGGCGGAGAAGGCGGGCTTCGCGTTCGAGGGGACCGCCCGGGGTGGCGTACAGCACCGGGGTGAGCGGGCCGACGTGTGGGTGGCCGCGCTCCTCGCCGAGGATCTGACATGACGCCCCGGCAGGTCGTCGAGGCGCACGGGGTGCGGCTGCGGCCGTTCCGCGCCGAGGACACCGCCGACGTGCTCGACGGCTGCGCGGACCCGTTGACCCAACGGTTCGTTTCGGGCGTGCCGACGCCGTACACCGAGATCGACGCCCGTTGCTGGATCGACGCCGGCGCTCCGGCGGCCTGGACCGGCGGCGGCGCGGCGTACGCCATCGCGGACCCCGCCACCGATCGTCTGCTCGGCGCGGTGGGGCTGAACTGTCCGGTGCCCGCACGGGGCCAGGCCGAGATCGGCTACTGGTTGCGACCGGCGGCGCGCGGGCGGGGGGTGGCCGCCGCGGCCACCCGCGCGCTGAGCGAGCACGCGTTCGCCACCGGCACCGCCCGGCTGGAGCTGCTGACCGAGCCGGAGAACGGGCCCAGCCAGCGGGTCGCGCTGGCTGCCGGCTTCCGCTACGAGGGGGTACGCCGCTCGGCCGGTGCGAACCGGGATGCGGGCCGGCACGACCTGCTGGCCTGGGTACGTCTGGCCGACGACCCGCCCGGCCCGGCCGCCCGCCTGCTGCCCGATCTGCCCGGCGGGGTGCTCACCGATCAGGTGGTGGCGCTGCGCAGGCTTGTCCCCGGCGACGCGGAGCTGATGTTCCGGCTGCACAGCCTGCCCGAGGTGGTGGCGAACCAGGCGCCGCCGGTGCCGCCGGAGTGGGCCGCGTTCGAACGGCGCTGCCGGCTCGCGGAGAGCCTGTGGTTGACCGGCGACCTCGCCCGGTTGCTGATCACCGACGTGGTCAGCGGCGAGCCGGTGGGCAGCTGCGGGTTGTCGTACACCGACGTGGCCAGCGGTGAGGGATCGATCGGGTATGCGTTGCTGCCTCACTGGCGGGGCCGCGGGTATGCCACGCGGGCGGTCCGGCTGCTCGCCGGCTGGGCGTTCGCGACGGCGGGGATGGCCCGGCTGACCGCCGGCACCGTGCCGGAGAACAGCGCGTCGCACCGCGTGCTGGAGCGGGTCGGCTTTCAGCGCGAGGCACTGCAGCGTGGGCGCCTCCCCGGCCTGGCCGGCACCCGCGTGGACGACCTGACCTTCGCGTTACTCCCGACCGACCTCGTCCAACCGGCCGCTCCCCGCTGATTGATCATGAGGTTGTGGTGGGTGTCACAGCCCGCTGCACCCCACCACAACCTCATGATCGACACGCGTGGGTTGGGCCAGGTCAGGTGGCGAGAGAGATGATGCCGTAGTCGTAGGCGCGGCGGCGGTAGACGACGCTCGGGCGACCGGACTCCTTGTCCTGGAACAGGTAGAAGTCGTGGCCGACGAGTTCCATCTCGAACAGCGCGTCGTCGACGGTCATCGGTTCCGCCGGGTGCACCTTCTCCCGGGCGATGTGCCACGGCTGCTGGTCGTGCTCGTCCTCGATCCGCTCCGCGACGGCGGTGCCGGCACGGGCACCGTCACCGGGCGCGCCCAGCGGCGCGGCCACCAGGTCCGCGACCGGCAGGCCGGCGGTGGCGGCGGCAACGGAGATCGGCGCGTGCCGACCACGGTGTACGCGGCGACGGTCGGCCGCGCGGCGCAGCCGGGTGTCGAGCTTCGCGATCGCCGCGTCGAGCGCGCTGTAGAAGTCGTTCGTGCACGCCTCGGCCCGGATCACCGGACCCCGGGAAACGCAGGTGATCTCCACCCGTTGGCAGTGGTCGGCCTGGCGCGGATTGCGCTCGTGAAACAGCTCGACATCGACACGAATCAGTTTGTGGTCGTAGCGTTCGACCTTTGCGAGTTTTTCGGCTACGTGCACCCGGTAATGGTCCGGTACTTCGACGTTTCGGCCCTTGACCACGATGTCCACGTGACCTCCCTTGTTCGGACGGCCTTCGATCCGGTTACCCGGCCGCGCGCCCTGGGGAGCTCCGCTGGCGTCGACCGGTCGGTGCGGCTACGCCTCCTTTCACCATCGGAGGCGGATTAAACGACCTCCCACCCCCGACAGCGAAACGCTAACTCCTGTTCGCCCGGCAGTCACCCCATGTTGCGAGACCGTCCAGGATTTTTCGCAGCTCGTACACCATCGGGTGAAACGGAAACACGGTCGGTTACGAACGGAGTCTTTTCTCGGTCGCCGCGAGCACCACGGCCACAGTCGGTGCCCGCCCGGTCGCGGCCAGCACTCGGGACGCCGCCGCCAGCGTGACCCCGGTGGTGATGATGTCGTCGAGCAGCACCACGACCGGCCCACCACCCCCGCGGGAGGCACCAGGACGGGGCCGGAACGCCGCCTCGGCCGCCGCCGCCCGGCCGGCGCTGTCCAGCGTCACCGAGTCGGGTCGGGGCAGCGCGCGAAGCGGCCGGTCCACCCGGACCGGCCAGCCGCCCCGCGTCAACCGGGCCGCGCAGTGCCGGGCCAGCCGATCGAGGTGGTCGCCGTAGCGGGCCCGGGCCGCCGCCGCGGTGTCCGGCACCGGCACCAGCGCCACCGGACGCGCCCCGCCGACCGCCGCCGCCACGACCTCGGCGAGGAGCGCGCCGAGCGGCCGGGCCAACCCGTGCCGGCCGTGCTCCTTGTACGCCAGCAGAGCCTCGCGCAGCGGGCCGGCGTACGAGCCGAGAGCGACGCAGGGCGGGAGGCCCGGTGGGGCGGGAGTGGGACGGACCGGCCGGGGGCGCAGCGCGTCCAGCGCCGTCACGCAGACCGGGCACACCCCGTGCCGGAGGCCGGACCGGCGCTCCCGACAGCCCGCGCAGTCGGCGGGCAGGACCAGATCGGCGAGATCCGCCCACACCCCCCGCACGAGGTCAGTAGAGGAAGAACGGGGCCGACGGGTTGCTGGCCCGGACCCCTGCCGGGGGCGGGGCGATGTCGCGCACCCGCTCGGGTCCGATCCGTTCGAAAGGGCTGTTGCGGTACGCCACCCCGTTCGCCTCGTACATGAAGGCCCCGGTGGGCAGCGGCACGGTGCGATTGGTCGGGTACGACGTCAGGTGGTTGACCTTGGCGCCCACGTCGGTCCGCAGCGGCGTCTCCAGGGCGCCGTCCAGGCTGATCTCGTAGATCGCCGGCTGGCCGGCCGACCCCGCCACCATCAGCCTGTCCTCGCTGCCCCAGTCCACCGCGCTGAGGCCGGTCAGCGACGTGACCAACGGCCGGGGCGGGCCGATGGAGACCCCGCCGCCGTCCAGGTCGACCGCGGCCACGTAGAGGCGGCCGCCGGCGATCAACGCGACCCGCTGACCGTCCAGCGCGGCGGCCACGGCGGTGACCTCGGCGGAGGGCAGGTTGAGTGGCACCTGGTACATCCGGGCGGCCTCGTCGAAGCGGTAGAGCCGGCCGTCGGCCACCACCAGGCCCCGGGCGGGGCGGGCGTTCATGGTGCGCAGCCAGACCGGGCGGCTGATCGAGGCGTACTCGGAAGCGCTCCGGTTGAGCACGCTGACCGGAGCACGGCCGGTGCCCACGGCCAGTCGCTCCCGACCCTTGCCGCTGCTCACCACCATCGCGGCGAGGATCGTGTCGTCGTCGCGTGCGAGACCGGCCGAGACGATGTTGCGGTTGACCGCCGCCGCCAACGGCACGGTGCCGCTGGGCTCGCCGGCAAAGTCGAGCGGGCGGATCGCGCCCTCGTACACGCCGAACCGCTGCGGGCCGACCGTGATCGGGTAGAGCTTCTTGGACAACCGGCGCTCGTTGAGATCCTGCACGGGCTGCGCGTTGTTGCGGATCTTCAACTCCAACTCGCCCGCCAGGTTGCCCAGCGACCACGCGAGCTGCGTGATCAGCTGGTCGATCCGGGTCTGGTCGTCAACGGACATGTCCAGGTTGACCTCCCACCGGTTGTTCGCACCGGTGGCATTGTTGATCAGCTCGGTGCGGTCGGGCAGCCCCACGACACCCGGGCGCAGCCAGTCGGACGGGCCGCCGACCAGCCACTTCACCACCTCGTTGACCCGGCGTTCCTCCGGCACCGCGTCCGGCAGGTACCGCTGGTCGGGCACCAGTCGACTGCGGTCGGAGTTCCAGAAGTAGATCGACGCGTCCCGGTAGTACTGCTGCAGGGCGACGTCGCTGAGCAGCAGCACGTTCGGTGGGTCGAGGACGTACAGGCCGGCGAGCTCGTCCTTGCCGCTGCCCCCGAGCGCCCCGCTGCGCAGCCCGAACTCGTACTCCGTCTCGGTCGCCACCGGCGGTGCCAGGGTGCCGTTGGTCCGCAGAACGCCGATCTGCTGCACCGTGATCTTCACGGTGGTGGTCGAGTCGCTGTTGAGGGTGAAGACCGCCTCTCGCAGACGGACCACGGTCAGCGCGATCTCGCTGCCCTTCTTCTCCTGCAACTGGAACCGGTGCTCCGGTGCGATGAACTGCTTGACACGCTCGTAGGCCCGGTCCGGCTCGCCGGCGGCGGCGGACAGGAAATTACGCACGAAGGTGTCGTTGGCGCTGCCGCTGGCCGGACGCGTCGGCGGCTCGCTGCCCTGACCGTTGACCGAGCCAGCCCCCGACGCGGTCCCACCCTTGCCGTCCACCCGCACGTCGGACGCCGCCGGGATGCCACACCCGGCACCCAGCAGCAGCACCACGCCGAGCGCACCGAGCAGACGCTGACCCCTCACGAGCGCACCTCCGCCCGCCGCCCGTCCCCGGCGGCCGCCGGGCTGATCGCCAGCGCCCCGTCGGTGCCGGGCCCGATGGCCAGCGGACCACCGTCGCGTGGGCCGCCGAACGGCAGCGCGGCGTCGGCAGGCACCAGACGCAGCGGCGAGGTGGTCAACCGGTCACCGGCGCGGGCCGGCAGGGTGAGCCGGAACTGTGCGCCCTGCCCGGGCGCACCCCACGCCTCCAGCCAGCCGCCGTGCAGGCGGGCGTCCTCCAGGCTGATCGACAGGCCCAGCCCGGTGCCCCCGGTCTGCCGGGCCCGGGACGGGTCCGCCCGCCAGAACCGGTTGAACACCAGCTTCTCCTCGCCCACCTTGAGCCCCACCCCGTGGTCCCGGACGGTGATCGCCACGGCGGTGTCGTCGATCCCGAGGGTGATCAGCACCGGACGGGCCTCACCGTGCTCGACGGCATTGCCGACCAGGTTACGCAGCACGCGCTCGACCCGGCGTGGGTCGACCTCGGCGATCACCGGCGTGCCCGGCAGGTCGAGTTCGATCGGTACACCCACCCGCTCGGCCAGGCCTGCCAACCGGTCGACCACCCGGTGCACCACGGGCACCAGATCGGTCGGCTCGGCGTCCAGCATGGCGAAACCCGCGTCGAAGCGGCTGATCTCCAACAGGTCGGTGAGCAGTTCCTCGAACCGGTCCAGTTCGGCCTGGAGCAACTCGGCGCTGCGGGCCACCGCCGGATCGAACTCGTCGCGCTCGGCGAAGATCAGGTCGGCGGCCATCCGGACGGTGGTCAACGGGGTACGCAGCTCGTGGGAGACGTCGGAGGTGAATCGGCGCTGCAAACGGGACATCTCCTCCAGGCGCAGGATCTGCCGTTGCAGGTTGGTGGCCATCTGGTTGAACGAGGCGGCGAGCAGGGCGAGGTCGTCCTCGCCGTTGACCACCATCCGCTGGTCGAGCAGACCGGCCGAGAGCCGCTGCGCGGTGCGCGCGGCCACCCGGACCGGGTTGACCACCAACCGGGTGACGAGGGCCGCGAGCAGCCCGAGCAGGATGACCAGAGCGACCCCGGTGGCCACCACGGTGGCTCGTGCGTCGCCGGCGGTGACGTCCTGCCTGGTCAACGGCACCAGGTAGTACAGCTCGATCTGGCCGAAGCGGGTGGGCACCGGCGAGCCGTAGACCAGGTATTTGGTGGACTGCCCGGTGAGTCGCCCGGTGCGGATCTGGCTGGCCACCTTGCCGCCGGCGACCGCGGCCCGCAGCTCCGGGCTGATCAACGGCTGCACGTTCGCCGCGGGCGCCGTGCGGGTCTGGATGGTGTTGGGGTAACCGTCGGCGGTGATCGCCACGACCACGCCACTGGTCTGCTGGGGGTCGCCGCCGGCCAGATAGTTGACCGTGCCCTCGATGGTCTCCTGGAGCTGCGCCTCCTGCGGCTGGCCGTAGAGGGAGACCTGCTTGGCCGCGTAGCTGGCGCCGCCGTTCACCCGCTGCCGGACGTCGGCGCGGGCGCTGTCGAGCAGGATGGTCGTGATCTTGTCAGCGATCAGGTATGCGAAACCGCCGACCAGCAGGCTGGATGCGACAAGCGTGATGGTCACCACCCGAACCTGCAGCGAGCGGCGCCAGGTCTGGTGCACCCGCGCCACCGTCCGGGTGGCCCTCCCGCTCAGCGCACGCCACAGCTCCCAGCCGGCGCCGGGCCGGCGGGACGCCGTGGTCGGGGGGTGTGGGGGCGGGAAGGTCGACACAGTGTGACCAGGCTATCCGGTCCCCGCCTTGTAGCCCACGCCCCGCACGGTCAGGATGATTTCCGGCCGCTCCGGGTCCGGCTCGATCTTGGCGCGTAGCCGCTGCACGTGCACGTTGACCAGCCGGGTGTCGGCCGCGTGCCGATAGCCCCAGACCTGCTCCAACAGCACCTCGCGAGTGAAGACCTGACGCGGCTTACGGGCGAGCGCGACCAGCAGGTCGAACTCCAGCGGGGTCAGTTTCACTTCCTCGTCGTTGCGGCTGACCGTGTGCGCGGGCACGTCGATGGTGATCTGGTTGTCGGGCGGCCCGATGGTCAGCATCTCCGGTGCCACGTCCTCGCCACGACGCAGCCGGGCCCGCATCCGGGCCACCAACTCCTTGGGCTTGAACGGCTTGACCACGTAGTCGTCGGCGCCGGACTCGAGGCCGAGCACCACGTCGACGGTGTCGCTCTTGGCCGTCAGCATGACGATCGGCACGCCGGACTCGGCCCGGATCGACCGGGCCACATCGATGCCGCTCATCCCGGGCAGCATCAGATCGAGGAGGACGATGTCGGGGCGGCTGTCGCGGAACGCCGCCAACGCCCGTTCGCCGTCGGCCACGAACGAGGGCAGGAAGCCTTCGCTGCGCAGCACGATGCCGAGCATCTCGGCGAGTGCGGGGTCGTCGTCGACCACGAGTACCCGGGCTCTCATGGGATTAATATTGCATCCTCGTTCAGTTCGGTGGGACCGGCGTCAATCGGCACGGACAGCGCCGCCGGCAGGCGGGCTGCCACCATGATCCCCCCTCGGCGCGGCTCGGCGCCACCGCTACCTCCGGCAGGTCGCGCTGTCGTCATCGGGAACGGGGGTCAGCCGAAGAGTGCCCGCCCCCAGTGGTCCCCGCCGTCGCGCACCCCGGGCGGGCAGGCGAAGACGCCACTGGAGACGTGCCGAAGGTATTCGTTCATGACGTCGTGCCGGGCCAGTTGGGTCTGGATCGGCACGAACTGCCGCCGCGGATCCCGCTGGTAGGCGAGAAAGAACAGGCCCGCGTCGAGCCGGCCGAGGCCGTCCGAGCCGTCGACGAAGTTGTAGCCCCGGCGCAGCAGGCGGGCGCCGTCGTTCCGACTGGGGTGCGCCAGCGTGACGTGGGCGTGCTCGGCGATCACCGGCTGCCCGTCGGCCCCCCGTGCGGCGAAATCCGGCTCGTCGAACTCGTCGGCCCTGCCCAGCGGCGCACCGCTGCCCTTGGTCCGACCGACGATCTCCTCCTGCTCGGCCAGCGAGGTCCGGTCCCAGGTCTCCACGAGCATCCGGATCTTGCGGCTGACCAGGTACGACCCGCCGGCCATCCAGTCCGGTCCGTCGCCCTGAGCCACCCACAACTGGTCGCGCAGCAGGGCGGAATCCTCGGCCTTGAGGTTGGCGGTGCCGTCCTTGAAGCCGAACAGGTTGCGCGCCGTGGCCTGGTCGCGGGAGGTCGACGAGGTACGGCCGAACCCGAGCTGCGACCAGCGGACACTCACCACACCCATGCCCATCCGGGCCAGGTTGCGGATCGCGTGCACCGCGACCTGCGGGTCGTTGGCGCAGGCCTGCACGCAGAGGTCACCGCCGGAGAGCTGCGGCTGCAACGCGTCGCCGGGGAACTTCGGCAACTCGGCCAGGGCCGCCGGGCGCCGGTCGGCGATGCCGAACCGGTCCCGGCCGTCGGCGTCACGGAACAGCGTCGGCCCGAAGCCGATCGTCAGGGTGAGCTGCGAGGGGGGCAGGCCGAGGGCCTCACCGGTGTCGTCCGGCGGGGCCTCGGGCACGCCGCCGACAGCGCCGAGGACCCCGGCGTCGCGCCCGGCGGTCATCCGCGCGGCGGCGGCCGTCCACTCCTGGAGCAGCTCGACGAGCCTGGCCCGGTCCTTGGTGATCACGTCGAAGGCGACGAAATGCAACCGATCCTGGGCCGGGGTCACGATGCCGGCCTGGTGCTCGCCGTGGAACGGCACCGCCCCGGCCGGATGACCGCTGGCCGCTGCCGGGTCGCGGGAACCGCTGATCAACGCGCCCGCACCGGCCGCCACCCCGGCGACTCCCGCCACCCCGGCACCGGCGAGCGTGATCGCTCGCCGCCGGGTCAACCTGCTCCCACTCATCGACTCGACCCTTCCTGACGTCCGGTCACCTGGCGACGACCGCGGCGACCTTACTGATCGGCTCGGCGAGCGCGTTGATGCCGTCGGACAGCTCCTTGAGCTCGGCCTTGCTCAGCGCGGTGTGCAGCTTCCACCCGTCGCCGGCGCGGTGCTTGCCGAGCAGCCCTTCGACGTTCGTGAACTCGGTGTCCAGTTGCTTGACCAGCTCCGGCGAGCGCTGCTCGAGTGCGGGCCGGAGGGCGGAAACGGCGGCCTTGGACCCTTCCAGGTTGGCGGCGAAGTCCCACAGGTCGGTGTGCGAGTAGCGGTCCTCCTCGCCGGTGATCTTGCCGCTGGCCACCTCGTCGAGCAACTCCTTGGCACCGTTGGCGAGCTGGAGCGGGGAGAGTTTCTCGGCGTTGGCCTTGGCCACGATCTCCTTGACATCGACCAGCAACCGGTCGGCGATCGGGCCGTCCTTGCTGATGTCGCCGGACTGCCAGAGGTCCTTCTCGATCCGGTGGAAGCCGGTGAACTCCATCCCCTCCTCGATGACCTCCTCGCGGCCGTCGATCTTGGGGTCGAGGTCGCCGAAGATCTCGGCCACCGGCTCGATCCGCTCCCAGTAGGTGCGGGCGACCGGGAAGAGCGCCTTGGACTTCGCCACGTCGCCAGCCTTGACCGCGACCACGAACTCCTCGGTCTTCTCCAGCAGCGCGCTGGTCTGGCTCTTGACGTACCGCTGGTAGTTGTCGGTGGCGTCGGCCAGCGCGGCGTCGGCGGTCAGCGGCTCGGCCGACCCGCTGACCTTGAGCGCACCCCGGATGCCCTTGCCGCTCATCCCCGGCTTGCAGGCCGTCTCGTAGGTGCCGGCCGGAAGCTCCACGTGCAGCTCGCGGCTCAGACCGGGAGCGATGTTCTCGACCTCGCCCATCACCCGGTCGCCGGAGGCGTACACGTAGAACTCCGTCACCTTGGCACCGGAGTTGGTGATCTTGAAGTTGGCGGTTCCGGCACCCAGGTCGGTGCTACCGACCTCACAGGCGGTGTCGGTGGCCTTGACCGCGATCGGGCCGCCGGCCGCGGTCGGGTCACCCTTCTCGGAATCGGAACACGCGGCAACACCGGCAGTCGCCAGCACGCCGGCGGCAGCCAGCGCGAAGAATCGGGTGGTACGCATCTGAGCTGTCTCTCCTCGTGGGGTCAGGCACGCTGCGGCGTGGTCGCCGCCTCGGCCTCGGTGCCGGTGTCGGTGGTGGTGTCGGCCCCGCGCGCGGTGGTGGCGGGACGCAGGAAGAGCGCGAGGACCGGCACGGCGTACGCGATCCAGGCGATCGTCTCCAGCACGGTGGGTGCGGGGGTCACGTTGAACATGCCGGCGAGCAGTGCGGCGTACCAGGTGCTCGGGTCCAGCGTGCTGGTGATGTCGAAGGCCAGGTCGTTCAGGCCGGGCAGGACGCCGGCCTCCTGGAAGTCGTGCACGCCGTACTTGAGGATGCCGGCGGCGACCAGGATCAACAGCGCGCCGGTCCAGGTGAAGAACTTGCTGAGGTTGATCCGCAGGGCGCTGGCGTAGAGCAGCACGCCGATCACCACGGCGGTCACGATGCCGCCGATGAGCGCGAGCAACGGCCCGCTGTCGCCGGACGCGCCCTGGGCCGCCGAGTAGAAGATCAGGGCGGTCTCCAGGCCTTCCCGGACCACAGCGAGGAAGGCCATCCCGGCGACCGCGAGGGACCCGACGGCCAGGGCCTCGGTGAGCTTGCCGCGCAGCTCACCGGCGATGGTCCGAGCGGCCCGACGCATCCAGAAGATCATCCAGGTGACGAAGACCACGGCGGCGACGGAGGTGATCGCCTCGAACAGCTCGCGGTCCTTGTAGTCGGCGAGCAGCGTGGTCGACGTGTACTCGATCAACCAACCGAAGAGGACCGAGAGCGCCACCGCGAGGCCGACGCCCGCCCAGACCTGGGGCAACCGGTCCCGGCGTTGCGACTTCACCAGGAAGGCAACGAGGATGCTGACCACCAGGGTCGCTTCCAGGCCCTCCCGCAGACCGATCAGATAGGTGGCGAACATCGGAGCTCCGAGATCATGAGGAATGCCTCAGCTAACTTAGGGCAGCCATACCTTCCTCCAGTTCAGAGCACTCGTCAAGTCGTTCATGACAAGGTCACTGGTCCGCGAGGGTCCGCGGCCGAACGACGATCAGCCGGGTGCCGTCCCGCTGTGGAAGGATCCCCGCCGTGAAGGGATTCCTGCCGTGGCTGACGGTGCTGGCCGTGGTGCTGCTGCTCAGCGCACTGCACCTACGGCCACTGGCCACCCTCGTGTCGCTCGGCTGGCTGGCCTGGTGCGCATGGACGTGGTTCCGCCCCACCCGCCCCTAACCCCCACCCCCGCCCCCTCCCCTGCGCCCCACTGATCGTCGATCCAGGGCGTATCACTGTGGGGGGAGATCAAGTCACGACGATATGCCCTAGATCGACGTGGACAGAGCCCGTCGCCGACGGCGACGGGCTCTGCGCGGAACGAGGAGCGGGGCTCAGTAGCGGTAGTGGTCTGGCTTGAACGGACCCTCGGTGGAGACACCCAGGTAGGCGGCCTGCTCCTTGGTCAGCGTGCTCAGCTTGGCGCCGAGCGCGCCCAGGTGCAGCCGCGCCACCTTCTCGTCCAGGTGCTTGGGCAGCACGTAGACGCCGATCGGGTATTCCTCGGTCTTGGTGAACAGCTCGATCTGCGCGATCGTCTGGTTGGCGAACGAGTTCGACATGACGAAGCTCGGGTGCCCGGTGGCATTGCCCAGGTTGAGCAGGCGACCCTCGGACAGGACGATGACGGCGTGCCCGTCGGCGAAACGCCACAGGTCGACCTGCGGCTTGATGTTGACCCGCTCGACGTCCGAGCGCTTGGCCAGGCCGGCCATGTCGATCTCGTTGTCGAAGTGGCCGATGTTGCCGACGATGGCCTGGTGCTTCATCCGGGCCATGTGCTCGTTGGTGATGACGTCGAAGCAGCCGGTGGCGGTGATGAAGATGTCCGCCTGCCCGACCACGTCGTCCAGGGTGGCGACCTGGTAGCCGTCCATCGCGGCCTGCAACGCGCAGATCGGGTCCACCTCGGTCACCACGACCCGTGCGCCCTGGCCGCGCAACGACTCGGCGCAGCCCTTGCCCACGTCGCCGTAGCCGAGCACGACCGCCATCTTGCCGCCGATCAGCACGTCGGTGGCCCGGTTGATGCCGTCGATCAGCGAGTGCCGGGTGCCGTACTTGTTGTCGAACTTGCTCTTGGTGACCGAGTCGTTGACGTTGATGGCCGGGAAGAGCAGGCCGCCGGCGCGGTGCATCTCGTAGAGCCGGTGCACGCCGGTGGTGGTCTCCTCGGTGACGCCCTTGATCTCGGCGGCGGCCCGGGTCCAACGCTGACCATCCTCGCCGAGCGAGCGGTGCAGCAGTTCGAGGATGACCGCATACTCCTCGGAGTCGGCGGACTCGACCGGCGGGACGGCTCCGGCCTGCTCGAACTCGGCGCCCTTGTGCACCAGCAGGGTGGCGTCGCCGCCGTCGTCCAGGATCATGTTGGGACCAGCAGCGTCGGGCCAGGTCAGAGCCTTCTCGGTGCACCACCAGTACTCCGGCAGGGTCTCGCCCTTCCAGGCGTAGACCGGGATGCCGGCGGGGGCCTCGGGGGTGCCGTCCGGGCCGACGACGATCGCCGCGGCGGCGTGGTCCTGGGTGGAGAAGATGTTGCAGGACGCCCAGCGCACCTGCGCGCCGAGGGCGGCCAGCGTCTCGATCAGCACGGCGGTCTGGATCGTCATGTGCAGCGAGCCGGTGATCCGCGCGCCGGCGAGCGGCTGCGCCTGGGCGAACTCCCGGCGGATCGACATCAGACCGGGCATCTCGTGTTCGGCGAGCTGGATCTCCTTGCGCCCGAACTCGGCGAGCGACAGATCCGCCACCTTGAAGTCGCCCTCGGCGAGGGTGCTCGGCCGGGCCTCGGACGGCACGCCGCTGGGGGATGCCGGGAGGGTGCTGGTCATGGAAAGCTCCTGTCGAACGATGTCTGCGCCGACCTTCCACCTTACGCGCGCCGGCGACGCGCACCGGGAGACGGTCGGCGGACAGCGCACGGGGCGGTCGGTGATGGACGGAAAAACCCGCCCACGTCCCGCCCGCCCCGTGCATCCCCCCGGTTTGGTTCCCCGCACGTTGTCGGACCGTCGTCGCGATAACGCTGCGTACTCATATAGTCACACTCAGCGAAGACCACGTCAAGCTATTCCGGGAAAGTCGGACTTGTGTCGCGGCTCTGGGTCGACGTCACCGCAGTCCAGCGGTGGCCACGTACGCCTCACCGCTGCCGCTGATCCGCAGCGGCTGCCCGGCCGCGGTCCCGATTCCCGCCTGGCCGGAGGCCAGCGTCAGCGCGCCAGCCCCGTCGTCCGCCGTGATCGTGCCGGCGCCGCAGAGCACCACCCGGGGACCGGGCAGCGACAACGTGACCGACGGCACCCCCGCGGAGACCCGCACCCGGTGCAGCGCGAAGTCGTCCACCGGCACCGGCCAGCAGTCCACACCCGGCCCGACCGACTCGGCGACCCGCACCGGATCGTCGAGCACCTCGAAACGCAGCACCCGCAGCAACTCGTCGACGTCCACGTGCTTCGGGGTCAAACCACCGCGCAGCACGTTGTCGCTGGCCGCCATGATCTCCACGCCGCAGCCGCTCAGGTAGGCGTGCAGGTTGCCCGCAGGCATCCAGATCGCCTCCCCCGGCGCCAGCCGCAGGTGGTGCAGCAGCAGCGCCACCAGCACGCCCGGGTCCTCCGGGTAGGCGAGAGCCAGCCGGTGGGCCAGCTCCGCGTCCGGGCCGGCCGTCGACGCCGCCAGCACGGCACCCAGCAACCCGGCGCGCTCCGCGACCGGCCAGCCGAGCAGTGTCCGGACCGCCGTACGCAGCCCCGCCGGCCCGGTCCGCAACGCGGCGACCACCGGCGCCAACGCCGGTACGCCGAACCTGTCGAGCGACTCGGCCGACTCCGCCGGGTCCCGGAAACCGCACAACGCCTCGAACGGCGTGAGCGCCACCAGCAGCTCCGGCTTGTGGTACGGGTCGGAGTAGTTGCGCTCCTGCGGCGGTCGACCCGCCTCGGCCGCGTAGCCCGCCCGGGCCTGTTCGGCGTCCGGGTGGGCCTGCAGGCTCAGCGGAGCGTCGGCGGCGAGCACCTTCAGCAGGAACGGCAGCCGGTTGCCGAACCGATCCGAGACCCGCCGGCCGAGCCACTGCCCCGGCTCGTCTCGCACCAGGTCGCAGAGGCTGACCCGGGAACCGGCCCGCTCGATGCTGGCCGGTGCGCCCGGATGGGCACCGAGCCACAGCTCCGCCTCCGGGCCGGCGCTGGGTACCGGCCGGCCCTGCAGCAGGGCGATCGCGGAGCGCGACCCCCAGGCGTAGTCCCGGATCGGTCCGTACAGCAGGTCCACCGTCAGCGCCCGGGCCGTCCGGCCGTCTCGTCCGACACGTCCTGCGACTGCGGCACGGCGGTGTCGGCGGCGGCACCGGTGCCGGCCTCGGCGGCGGCGGCACTGTAGATGTCGGGCTCCAGGTAGATCACCCGGGCGATCGGCACCGCCGAACGGATCCGCGCTTCCACGGCGTTGATGCCCCGGGCCACGTCATGGGCGTTCTCGCAGGTCGGCACCGCGATCTTCGCGGCCACCATCAGCTCCTCCGGCCCCAGATAGAGCGTCTTCATGTGGATGATCCGCTCCACCTCGGGACCCTCGGTGACGGCCCGCTCGATGGCCGCCAGGTCCTTCGGCTCGGCACCCTCACCCAGCAGGAGGCTCTTGGTCTCGATGGCCAGCACGATGGCGATGACCACCAGCAGGATGCCGATCATCGCGGTGCCGGCGGCGTCCCACTTTCCGTTGCCGGTCGCCAGCGTCATCCCGACACCGAAGAGTGCGAAGACCAGACCGACCAGCGCGCCGAAGTCCTCCAGCAGCACCACCGGCAGCTCCGGTGCCTTGGCCCGACGGATGAAGCGAACCCAGGACTCGTTGCCCCGGATGTGGTTGGACTCCTTGATCGCCGTCCGGAAGGAGAACGACTCCATGGCGATCGCGGCCACCAGCACCACGACCGGCACCCATTGCCAGTTGTCGATCCCGTGCGGGTCGTGCCACTTGTGGTACGCCTCGTAGAGGGCGAACAGCCCACCGAGGCTGAACAGCACGATCGACACGATGAACGCGTAGATGTAGCGCTCCCGGCCGTACCCGAACGGGTGCTCCGGGGTGGCCGCCCGCTTCGCCCGCTTGCCGCCCAGCAGCAGCAGGCCCTGATTGCCGGAGTCGGCGACCGAGTGGATCGACTCGGCCAGCATCGACGACGAGCCGGTCAGCAGGAACGCGACGAACTTGGTGACGGCGATGCCGACGTTGGCCAGCAGGGCGGCGACGATCGCCTTGGTCCCGCCGTTGGCGCTCACGCCATCACTCCGCGCCGCCGCACAACTTCGCGCGTGCCGCGCCGCCCATTGCGTCCGTTCACTGGTTCGACAGCTCCTTCATTTCGGTGATGGCCGGGACG
This sequence comes from Micromonospora sp. 067-2, assembly GCF_046549295.1. Lineage (NCBI taxonomy): Bacteria > Bacillati > Actinomycetota > Actinomycetes > Micromonosporales > Micromonosporaceae > Micromonospora > Micromonospora sp. 067-2. Next base: position 120,616 of record NZ_JAJPWB010000002.1, read on the forward strand.
GCCATCGGGTCCAGCCCGTGGGCCAGGGCAAGGTAGATCGAGGCGAAGTCCGGCACGGCGATCAGCGACGCCAACCGCTCCAGCGCTGAGCCACCCTCGGCGGTCACGACGTCGCACCGGACACCGCGGCGCTCGGCCAGGGTCTGCACCGCGTCCGCGCGGCGCTCCTCGACGGCGAGCGGTTCGTCGGTGTCGTCCTCGGCGTTGAGCCCGCCGTCGCGCAGCAGCACGAGCCGCAGCCGGGTGCCGTCGCCGTCGTCCTCCGCCCGGTCGGCGAAGATGTCGCGTTCCCCCTCGGCCAGCCCACCGAAGACGCCGTCCAGCAGGCCGACACGGCCCCGGCCGGCCTCACCGAGCGCCCCGGTGACCACCGGGTAGCGGGCGTTGGCCGACAGGGTGTCGCCAAACCGGCGGGCCGCCACGGTCGCCAACGGGGACGAGCCCCAGACGATCGGGATCGAGCCGGCCAGACCCAGGGCCAGCGACTTCGCCGGGTTGACGAAGGACTCCGCGGCGGAGCGGCAGCGGTCGGCGTCCGCGTCGAGCCGGGCCGCGGTCTCGGCGAGATCCGCCTCGTTGACCTTCACCAGCCCGAGGGAACGGGCGGCGAGCAGGACCGGCACGGTGAGCGCCCAGAGGCTGGCCCGCGCCGGCGCGCGCCGGGGCACCGGGATGAAGGGTGCCCGGGCCCGCTCGGCGACCGACTGCAACTGCGAGTCGGGGGCACCCACCGCGACCAGCCGGGCGCCACGCCGGTGCGCCGCCTCGGCGGCGCCGAGTGCTTCCGGGCTACGACCGGAGGCACTCACCGCGATCACCACGTCGGCCGCGCCCACCCAACCGGGTACGCCAGCGCTGCGGTGCGCGATGACCGGAACCGGGCAGCGCGGCCCGGCCACCGTGGCCAGCACGTCGCCGGTACGCCCGGCGGTGCCGATGCCGGCGATCACCACGGCACGGGGCCGCCCGTCATCGGCGAGCACCGCGAGGTTCGCCTCGGCGGCCAGGGCGGCCGTCTCGCGGACCTGCGCTCCCGCCGAGGCGGTGTGCCGGAGCATGCCGCCCGGGTCCTGCTCGGCCAGGGCCTCCGGGTTGTCGAGGAGGGCCTCGTCGGCGTCACGACGTCCGCTGACCCCGGCCGAACCGTCGATCATGACGACTGCCCGGGGCCGCCGCGCGCCTCGTCGAGCAGCAGCACCGGCACGTCGTCACGGATCTCGAAGATCCGGCCGCACTCCGTGCAAGTCAGCGTCTGCGCCTCGGCGTCGTAGGTGAGCGGGGCGTGGTGCGTGTCCGGACAGGCGAGAATCTCGAGCAACTGCGGATCCAGGGCCATGGCACGGCTCCTTCCACGTGTGCGGCTTTACCGGCGGCGGTGCCGACCGGCGCAGGCGATCTTATCGGCGAACGCGGCCGAGCACCTCGTCCCGGAGCGAGACCATCCGCTCGCGGGTGGGTGCCTCGACGTTGAGCCGCAGCAGCGGCTCCGTGTTGGAGGCGCGCAGGTTGAACCAGGCGCCGTCGGGGAAACGCAGCGTGAGCCCGTCCATCTCGTCGACGGTCGCATCGGGGTACGCGGCCCGCACCTCGGCCACCGCCGCCGCCTGGTCGCCGACCGTCGAGTTGATCTCACCGGAGGCGATGTAGCGCTCGTACTCGCCGGCCAGCACGGAGAGCGGCAGTGACTGCTCACCGAGCGCGGCCAGGGTGTGCATCGCGGCGAGCATCCCGGTGTCGGCGAACCAGAAGTCCCGGAAGTAGTAGTGCGCGGAGTGCTCGCCGCCGAAGACGGCGTTGGTCCGGGCCATCTCCGCCTTGATGAAGGAGTGCCCGACCCGGGCGACCACCGGCTTCCCACCGTGCTCACGGATGATCTCCGCAACCGCGCTGGAGGTGATCACACCGTGGATCACCGTGGAACCCGGGTGCTTGGCCAGCTCACGTGCGGCGACCAGTGCGGTGATCGCCGACGGCGACACCGGCTCACCGCGCTCGTCCACCACGAAGCACCGGTCGGCGTCCCCGTCGAAGGCCAACCCGATGTCGGCACCGTGCTCGACCACGGCACGCTGGAGGTCGACCAGGTTCGCCGGGTCCAGTGGATTGGCCTCGTGGTTGGGGAAGGTCCCGTCCAGTTCGAAGTAGAGCGGCACGATCTCCAGCGGCAGGGCCGACAGGGCGGCGTCGCCCAGCACGGTGGGGACGGTGAAGCCACCCATCCCGTTGCCGGCGTCGACCACCACCTTCAGCGGCCGGATGCCGGAGAGGTCGACCAGTTTGCGCAGGTAGGCGGCGTAGTCGGGGAGCAGGTCCCGCTGCTCGGCCGGGCGGGTCGGCTCGCCGGCCGGACGGGAAGCGCCCGAGTCCACCAGCGCCTGAGCCCGCTCCCGGATCTCCGCCAATCCGCTGTCCTGGCCGATCGGCCGGGCACCGGAGCGACACATCTTGATGCCGTTGTACTGAGCAGGGTTGTGACTCGCGGTGAACATCGCACCGGGCAGGTCGAGCGAACCGGAGGCGAAGTAGAGCAGATCGGTGGAGGCGAGCCCGATCTCGATCACCGAGCGCCCCTCGGCCCGGACGCCGGCCGCGAAGGCGGCGGCCAACCCGGGCGACGTGGCCCGCATGTCGTACCCGACGACGACCGCGTCGCCCGGCTCGTCGGTGGCGTTGAGCAGTTGAGTGAATGCGGCTCCGAGCGCCTCGGCGACCCGCTCGTCCCACTGGTCCGGCACCGTCCCTCGGACGTCGTACGCCTTCACGATCTGGGACAGATCAGACACTATTTCCGCTCCTTGGCCGCAGGTTCCACCGAACCTGAGCGTATCGGAGGGACGAGGTCGGTCCCCGCTCAGCCGGGCAGTCGGGGCATGAACACGGTGTGCTCGCCGCCGTCGGCGGGCGGGTCGCCGGGCAGCGGCCGAGCGGGTGGACTGCCCGGCATCGGCTGCGTCGCGTCCGGCGCCGACGAGGGACCGGCCGGGCGCGCCCCGTAGACCCCGCCCGTCGCGGGCCGGGGCAGGGGCACGCCGAAGCCGTCGGGTGACGACTGCTGGCCGTACACCTGGCCGGCGGGACTGGGCGCGGCCGGCGACCCACCCCCGGAGCGGTACGTGGTGCCACCGGGGTTGCCCGGGAGCGGCCCCGACGCGGCGTCGGTCGGCGTCCGGTCCTGCCGCGAACGACGCAACAGCAGGACGATGAGCAGCAACCCGACCACCACCATGGCGATGCCGAAGAACATCACCGGTGAGCCGACACCACCACCGCCGGCCGATCCGGCGGCGGCCGCCGTGGTGCCGGGCGCGCCCTCCAGAGCGGCCGGGTTCACCGGGGCAGCGGCCGGCGCGGCCTCGGTCGTGACCACGCTCGGGGTGGGCGACGGCTTCTTCGAAGGGGTCGGGGTGGGCGACGCGGAGACTCGTGCGCCGGTCACCCTCGACGTGTCAGACCCCCGACCCAACTCCTGGCCGGCCGCACTGGCGGCACCGCCGGTCACCACGAGCCGACCAGCCGGAGCACCGGCGGCGAACGCCACCCGGTAGCGCACGGTGATGCCCTTGCCCCTACAGAGGGTCGGCTTCGCCGGCGAGGTCTGGCCCGTCGCCACGCCGCCGTCACCGCCGGAAACGGTCACTGGGAACCATGCCCCACCAGCATTCACCTGCACCGTCACCTGGTCCGGCTGGAGACCTTCAAGGCGCAGACCCAGGGCGGTACGCAGCAGGACGCACCCGTCGGAGCGCTTACGCACCGCGACGTTCACCCCCTGCGCCGAGCCGCCGGCGGCGAAGCTACTGGCCGCACCCACCCGGACCGAGTCGTCGTCGGCCAGCGCCGGCGACGCACCGAGCATCACCACGCCGCCCACCAGAGCGCAGACCGCCGCGAGCCGTGCTGCGCGCCGACGTACTGTCATGATCACCTCGCCGTTCCTCCCCGGGTGGGGTTCGCGGGTCAGGCTACTACCGGCCCACCCCCACCCCCGGTCATAGAGCGCCCCGGATGTGTGCGTCGTTACGGTTTGCGGCCCAGCCAGCGGACCTGCTGCGACCATCTCCGCGGCGCCGGCCACCCCGGGCTAGCGCGCAGCGGCGAGCGCGTCCCGGCAGAGCCGGTCGGCGGTACGGGTGGTCTCCGGCAGGCGGTACCGCGGCGTCAGGGCGAGCACCTGCGCGGTGGCGTTTCCCAGGCTCATCCGGTGCCCGATGCTGACGAAGACCGGCTTCACCCCGTCCCGGGTCCGCAGCACCCGGCCGACGACCTCGCCGCCGTCGCGCAGCGGTGACCAGGCACCCCGCTCGCCGGGCGGCGGATCCCACGTCCCGACCAGCGGCGTCTTGCCCACCCCGATCGCCGGCAGCCCGGTGACCACCCCCAGGTGGCAGGCCAGCCCGAACCGGCGCGGATGGGCCAACCCGTGCCCGTCACAGACCAGCAGATCCGGGCGGGTGGTCAGCCGGCCCAGCGCCGCGAGCAGCGCGGGCATCTCCCGGAAGGCGAAAAGCCCCGGCACGTACCCGAACGCCGGCCGACCCACGCTGACCGCGGAATCCACCACGGCCAGCGTCCGGGCGTCCAGCACGGTCACGGCCGCCGCGAGGAGGTCATCACTCTGCGCGTACGCGACGTCGAGGCCGGCCACCGTCGCCGGCGCGACCGGCCCCGGCCCGACCAGGTCGACCAGCGGCCGCAACTGCTCCTGTACGGCCACCGCCTCCGCAACACCGTCCGGCACCCCCACCCCCACCCCCACCCCCACCTCCGCTGCCTCAAGCCATGAGGCACTCGATCCGCGTCCAGCGCCGCGAGATCCCGGTCCGCCTCGTCCAGAGGCTTCGCGTCGCCGCCGAGGACCGCCATTTCGTAACGCGCCTGCGCCCGCACCAACCGAGCGTCCAACCCTTCGGTCAACACCGACCCCCTCCCCTCGAGTCATGCGCGCAACAGTTGCGTGCTCCGGCTTCGCTGCATCGGGGTTCGCGTCGGATCGCCGGCCGCACGGCATGCGATTCGCCGCCTACTAACGACGGAATACCGAGGCAATCTGCACACCTGCCGCTTCGACCTCTGCCCTGACTGCGGTCAACAGGCTCTGGACGTCGGAGTCGGGAGGGTCCCCTGCCACCTCGACGTCGATGCGCCAAACATGGCTGTCCACGTCTCGCCACAACTCGACGTTCGCCGATGCTCCGGAGACTGTCCGCTTAGCCTCACCGAACAGCTCATCCCAGTCGTCACCAAGCCGCCCGACCGCGCCCAGACCGAGCGCCGACCGCAGCTGATCCAGGGTGAAATGACTCAGGCTTCCCGTCAGAATGATCACCCAGCTACCTGACATTCACCCTTCCCTCACAATCCAGTCCGAGTCTCGAAAATGAGATGAAACTCCGGTTTCAGAACGGGTCGGTGGCCCGCCGCCAGGGAAAATTGCCGGTACGACGTCACGGCGCAAATCACCCCTGTACCGATCGGCCCACTCGAAAACGTGAGGAAAGCATTCCCTCGCCACCTTCCTGGTCACGAACCCGTAGCTGGCATTAACCACACGCAGGCCAGGGTATTTCTCAGCCGCATGTTGTCGAGCCCGCTCAACCATTTCGTCCGAGGAGATCTGGAAGTCGTAGTCACTCGGTTCTTCCAGCCCGAGGCGACGCATGGCGTCGAAGGGCCGACGCCGGGGAAGCGGCGACCCCTGAGCCCAGCCACGCAGACGCGCCAGCGCCTCCGGGTCGTCACGCAACTCGAACTCCGTCGGGATGTGCTTGTGTGGGCCCGAGAAGAAGTGGGCCGACGAACCTTGCAGGCGAATATCGACGGTCGACAGGTCAAGGCCTTCCTGCCGCAATGCCTCGAAAAGGTCGGTCTTCATCGCCGCGAACTCCTCCCGGGTAGCCCCGAGGGGCGCAGACCTATCGGCCCAGGCCAGGACCGCATCAGGGGTGATCCCCAGAAACTCACAGTGCTTTGGCTCCAGCCGGCGGCCAGATTCGTCCTCGGGTAGGAATGTGCCGGCGGTCTGCCAGCCGACGTCGCCCAGCGCTTCGATCTGCGCGCCGCCCGTATTGGTTGGGCCGCCCGCATCGGAGGCAGACCCCGGCCCGTCCAGGAGCAGGTGCATACGGTTGATGTACGGGTCGCCGTGGCCGCCGCCGTCGTGCGCCGGCGGGTGATCCGGCAGGTCGGGACGCTCGCTGAACCGCCCCCGTGGTAGCCCTCCGAGCGGCATCGGCCGGCCGGCGCCGTCCAACACCAGCGCGTCGATGCCGACCACCTGGGGGTACAGCGGCCGGTCGCCCACAAGGCCGGTCTGCGGATCGACGTAGAGCACCGTGCCGTTCTGGTTGAGCGCGACCCAGGCGTGCGAGCCTCCCTTGGGCCACTCGGTGACCAGAAACGCGTAGCTGCCGTGGCCTCCCAGCAGCAGCTGGTCGTGCAAGTTGGTGTAGCCCCGGTCGACGGCCTGCCGTGTCCGCGCGGGGTGCGATCGCTGGCCGGTGGGCGGCGCGAGAAGCTGCTGAAAGCGGCCACCCGTCGCATCTTCCACCCGGCCCGGGCCGCCCGCCTCGCCACGGATCGGGCGCCGGATGTCACCGTCCAGGTAGCCGTCGAAGGTGCGCGGGGCGGACACCCGTGGCCGCCCGTGCACCCACGTCTCGAACAGAGACAGGGTGCAGTCCAGGCAGTTGATGCCCCGGGTGGCGTCGGCGTCGGGGCCACCGTCGTTCAGGAGCCGGAACCAGCCGCCTCGCCGGGGGTCCGCGGTGCGGACGATTGTGCCGTCCGACTCGCGGGGCATCCGCCGTTCGACGTCGACCTGATGCAGGGCCAGCGGTGGACGCAGCCCGCCGGGTTGCCCGTACGGCCGGGAGTCGTCGATTGTTGGGGGAACGTCGTCGCCGGTGAGCCGGGACGGACCGGTGGTCTCCACCGCGCCGAGCGCGAGCGCACCGACGTCCTCGTTGGCCTGCCGGAAGGCAGCGTCGTCGAGGTCCACGACTCGCGGCGCCCTGGTGCCGGCCAGCACCGCGTCAGCCAGGTTATGGCAATGGGTGTACGCGCGTGTCTCGTCGTTGGCGGCCTGCTGCCAGCCGTCGGCCCAGCGCGGGTGATCGGCTCGGCGCAGCTGCCGGGAGTAGCTGGCGTACTCGGCGGCTCGACGGTCGTGCTCTGCGGCCTGGCCGCGCAGTCGAGCGGCCTCTGCCTCCCGACGATTGTGCTCGAACCAGGTCCGCTGGGACTCGTAGTAGCCCTGGTAGCGCCGCCGCTCGACGGCGTCCGCTTCGGCGGCCCAGCGGGCGGCGTACCAGTCGCTGCTCTCGAAGTCGGGGAGCGAAGCGTCGTCGAGCGCCGCCACCTCGGCGGGGATCGACGCGCGCCCGCGAGCCGGGTGGTCGGTCCCGCGCAGCGGCACGGACCCCTCGCGGATCGGGGAGCGGAACGGCACGGCGGGTCGACCCACCGCCGGTCCGCCGGACGAAAGTGAGGGGGTGCCGTTCCACCCGCCAGCAGCAGCACCGGGCGTGATCGGAACACTGGTCGCTGGGCCGGCCGCGGAACCGGTGTACGCGACGGGGGGCATGGGTGCGGTGACGGCGTGGGTGCCCGCGCTCGGGGTAGCGGCGTGCGGCGCGCCGACGGGATTACCTGTGGCGGTACCGGCCGACGACCCGGCGGTCGGATCGGTGGTGCCGACGACAGGCGCGGTGACCGAGGAGAGGGTGGGATCAGCTGCGACCGACAGCAAGTCAGGGTCGGCGGCAGTCGAGGAGAGCCTGAGATCAGCCGGATTTGAGGAGAGCGCGGGATCGGCCGCGGCAGTTTGCGACGCAGCCGGCCGATCCGCCGGAGGCGGACCGGGCTCATTGCCCGGCCCGTCAGACGACGCGACGGTCTCGGGTGGGGACCCCAGACGGCTCGGGGCGTCGTCCACCTCGGACATTGCAATGAGGGGGTGCGGCGACGATTCATTTGTGGCCCACGATGTTGGTGGTGACAGTTCGGTTCCGTGTGGCACGCCGGGGGCCGGGGATGTCGGATCGTCGACGAGTGGCAGCGCCGGCGACGCGACGACGTCCGCCCCGGCGACCGCTGCCGTCTGCGCCGGAAGCCCTGTTATCACCGCGGCCGTGGCCGCTGCCGGAAAGGTCGTTGCGGAGGAGGTCACCGCCGACGAGCCAACCGGTGGGATGGAGGGGCCGACGAGCGAGGCTCCGGCGAGGGCGTTTGCCTGTGTGTCGAGCCGGGCCTGCAGGGCGTGGTCGGTCTGGCCGGTCGCCGATCCGGTGGCACCTGACGCGGCGGCCCGTACCGCATCCTCCATCGAGGCCAGGCCCTGGCCGGTGGCCAGGCTGGCAGCGCCCTCGGCGAGCATCTCGCCGGTCATCTCCCGGCCCAGGTGCTCCCCCGCCCGCGCCGCACGCCCGGTCGCGTGCCGACCCAGGCCGGCCAGCGGTGCGACCGCACCGCCGGCGAGCCCGCCGGCCGCCGACGCGCCGAGGTCGGTCAGGTCCACGCCGTGCGCACGCCCGGTGGAGTTCTGGTACGCCTGGGTGGCCAAACTGATGCCGGCCTCCTCGGCCGCCTCCTCCAGCCCTTCACGGACACCTCGCTTGGCGAGACCCCGGACGCCGCCCTGCGCGACCTCCTTGGCCGCCCGCTCGCCGGCCTCCTTGAGCCCGTGCTTGAGGGACTTGCTGGCCAACTGGCCCATCAACCGCTTGATGATCTGCTGGATGAGCAGCCGGGTCACGGTGATCGCCGGGCCGGCCGCCGGAGCTGCGGCACCGGCGGTGAGCAGCGCCGCGACCGCGAGCGCGAGCAGCTCGACGACCAGGATGCCCAGCTCGATCCAGACTTCCAGTTTGGCGCCCTCGATGTCGCAGCCACACTCCTCGACCAGCCGGCCGAGGTCGGTGGTTATCGCGAGCAGCACCGGCAGCGGGGCGTCGTCGCCCTCGGCGATCCCCCGCCAGGCAGCCGCGAAGGCGGCGTCGACCGCCCCGACGCCGCCGTATCCGCTGTGTATCTCGGCGGCAGCTGCCGCGGCGTCGGTCTGCGGGCCGGCGAGCACCGCGGCGACCCCGTACCACCGGTCGGCGACGTCCCAGACGGCCCGTTCGTTCCCCTCCGGCCACTGGACACCGACCACCCAGTCGAGGGCCTCGTAGATCCAGCCGGGTACGTCCCAGGGTGCGTAGTCCAGCGGGTGCGGAATCGGGCTCGGCAGCACGCTCATCGGATCGGTCGTCCGTCAGCGCCGGTCTGCGGGCCGGTCGAACCGGGCGGCGCTGGCCCCGTCGGTCTGCACGCTCGCGTCGACCGCGCGGACCACGTCGCTGCCAAGCTCGGTGAGCCGCTGCCCGACACCCGCCCAGGCCCGCAACACGGTCTGCTCGAACCCTCGGTAGCTCCCCTCGAACGCGGCACCGATGTCGTCGCGGCCCCACGGTCGGGCACCGCTGGCGGCCTCGATCTCACCGCCCTCGGTCGCACGGCGGGCCGTCACCGCCTCGCCGGCCAACGCCAGGTCGACGCCTCCTCGGCGGGCCCGGAGCGGGTCGAGCCAGAGCTGACCACCGATCATGTCGGCCCCTCGCCCCGACCGAGCACGGCGTCGGCCCGGCCGAGCAGCGCGCCGTAGTCGCCGGTGCGCAGGAACTCCACCGACCCGGAACCGGCCGGCATGGTTTCGGCGACCAGCTCACGCGTGGCCTCGGTGGCGGCGGCCGTGGCGGCGCGAACCGTCTCGGTGATCTTGCTGCTGAGCGTCTCGGCGTTTCGGTCGCGGTAGACGGCCGGGTCCAGCTCGACGGCTATCAGCTCGCCCCGTGCACCCACCGTGGCGCTGACCTGCCCGTCGGCCGACCGTCGGGTCACCCGCAGCTCGGTGAGCCGACCCCGCAGACTGTCCAAACCGGACCTGAGCTGCTGGTACTGCCCGTACACGTCGTCGAATCGGGCCCGTAACTCGCGATTGGCGTCCCGGTCCAGGCGTTCGCTCACCGCCGCTCCTCCCGTCACCGTCGGTAGGGCAGACCATACCGGCCGCCACCGATCCGCGTAGTCCGGTAGTTTCGGTGCGTGATCGACCGTCAACAGGCCGAGCAGCTCGCGGCCACCTGGGCACGCCGAGACTCACAGCGACTCGGCTATGAGTGCACTCCGGTGATCGACGAATTCGACCTCGGGTACGTCATCGTGTCCGCTGTGCCCGTTCGGGAGCGGGCGCTGCCCGGTGACCTGCCAAGCACCGTGGTCGACAAGGCGACCGGCGCAGTGACCACCTGGCCGCGAGTGCCGACGGAGGTGGTGGCGGAGCTGTACCGGCGGAGCCGGCCGGAAGGGCCCGCGGCGCCCCGAACAGTCGAGCCGGAGAGTCTGCTGTTGCGGGAGATCCACCGGCTGCCCACCCCGGACACCGTCGCCCACCTGACCGTTCAGGGGCGGATCTGGACCGCCCAGGGCACGAAGGGGGAGGTTCCGCTTCGCCATCACCGGCTGGTCCAGGCGTACCTCGACAGGTTGCCGGCGGGCTCGCTGGTCCGCGGCGGTGAAGGGCACGCGGAGCTGATCGTCGTCTCCGACGTGCTGCACGAGTACGACCACCGGCGGGCCGCCGAGGGCATCGCCCCGATTGGTCCGGCCGAGGCCGCGACGCTGCTGGAGGACGCCCGGTTCGAGACCTTCCGGGTTCGTGAGCCCGGTGACCCGGCTGGGGGTCCGGCCGACCGCCCTTGCGATTCGTGCATCAACTTCCTGGTGCACGCCAACGTGTTGGAGTTGTCGGCCCGGGCGTTCTCGCAACCCTGGCAACCAGACTCGGAGCCCGATCCCGATCCTGGCCGTTTCCCACCGGACGTCGCCAACGCGCTGGTCGCCGCCGGGTGGCGACCGCACATCGGGGACCAGATCATGGCCGCCGCGGCCGTCCGGGACGTGACCGCCGTGCCCGGGAGGGTTCACCGGCACGCGGTCTTTCCCGCCGTCATGGAGACGCTTACCGCGTTCCCCAGCCTGGTCGGCGCGCGGCGCGGCCCGGGTGAGCAGGTGTGGATCTCCCGTTTCGACATCCGCCCGCACACGATGGCGCACACCGCCGACACTCTCGCGGATTTCGGCGCGGTGCTGGGCGTGCGGCTCTTTCCGATCGGCAGCGAGCAGCAGCACAGCATCCTGGCCGTGGACGAACGCGGCCGGATCTTCGCGCTCGATCAGGCCGGCGAATGGTTCCTCGGCGACACCATCGACGCCGCGCTGACCACGCTGCTGCTCGGCCGTGCACCCGCCCGGGTCGGCGACGACGGCACCTGGCAGACCACCTAGGGCACAGCGCGAGACCGACTGGAGCGCAGCGCGCAACCGTCTGAAGCGCAGCGCGAGACCCCCTACAGCGCGAGCCCGGTCAGCACCATGACCCGAGGCTCGGTGTAGTCGTCCATGGCGCTGCGCAGCCCCTCCCGGCCGACGCCGCTGCCCTTGACCCCGCCGTACGGCATCTGGTCGGCCCGGTAGGACGGCACGTCGCCGACGATCACCCCGCCCACCTGTAGGGACCGCGCGGCGGCGAAGGCCACGTCGAGGCGTCGGGTGAACACGCCCGCCTGCAATCCGTACGCCGAAACGTTGACCGCGGTGAACGCGGCCTGGTCGTCGGTGACCGGGGCGACCACCAGCACCGGCCCGAACACCTCTTCGGCCACGACCTTGGCGTCCGTCGGCACGCCGGTCAGCACGGTCGGGGGGTGGGTGGCGCCGTCGCGGGCGCCGCCCACCTCGACGGTGGCGCCGGCCGCGACCGCTTCGGCCACCCACGTCTCGACCCGGCGGGCCGCGTCCTCGGAGACCATCGGCCCCACGTCCGTCAGCTCGGAGGCGGGGTCCCCGGTGCGCAGCGCGCGCACCGCCGCCACCAGGCGGGGCAGGAAGTCGGACTTGAGCGTGTGGTGCACGTACACCCGCTGGACGGCGATGCACGACTGGCCGGCCTGGTAGTTGGCGAAGGTGGCGATGCGCTGCGCGGCGAAGCCCAGGTCCTCGTCGGAAGTCCAGTCGGCGCAGATCACCGCCGCCGCGTTGCCACCCAGCTCCAGCGTCACGTGTTTCTCCGGCACCTGCCGGCGGATGGCCGCGCCCACCGGCCCGGACCCGGTGAACGACACCACCGGCAGTCGGGGGTCGGTGACAAGCTCGGCGGCGCGGGAGTTGGGCAGCGGCAGGATCGAGAACATCCCGGCCGGCAGTTCGGTCTCGGCCAGCAACTCGCCGAGCAGCAGCGCCGACAGCGGGGTCGCCGGGGCCGGCTTGACGATGATGGGCGCGCCGACGGCGACGGCCGGTGCCACCTTGTGCGCGACCAGGTTGAGCGGAAAATTGAACGGGGAGATGCCCAGCACCGGTCCCTTCGGCACCCGCCGGACCAGCGCGATCCGGCCGTCGGCTGCCGGGTCGGTGTCGAGTCGTTGCAGTTCCCCGGAGAAGCGTCGGGCCTCCTCGGCGGCCCACCGGAAGGTGGACACTGCCCGCCCGACCTCCGCCCGCGCCCACTTCACGGGCTTGCCGTTCTCGGCGGTGATCAGTGCCGCGATCTCCTCGGCGCGTTCGGCGAGCCGCCGGGACACGTGGTCCAGGGCCGCCGCGCGGGCGTGCGCGGGCAGAGCCGCGGCCTGCGCGGCCACCCCGGCCGCGGCGGCGACAGCGGCTTCGACCTGGTCGGCCGTGGCGAGCGTGGTACGCCCCACCGGGCGACCGTCGTACGGGTGGTGGACGGTCAGCTCCCCCTCACCGGTGGCGGGGCGGGAGGCGACGAAGAAGGCGGTGGGATCCACGCCGAGCAGCGTAGACGAGGATGGACCCCACGGAAACAGTCGCCATAGCCCTTGTCTGCCGCGAATTCAGTAGCCAAGATGGCAGGAAGATTGCGATAACCGCCGCAGAACGCACCCCCCGGCCCCCCTCGGAGAGATCCCGCCATGAGTGACCAGCAGCAGCTGCGCAACTTCGTCAACGGCTCCTACGTCGACCCGGCCGACGGCGGTTACGCCGACCTCATCGACCCCTGCACGGGCGAGGTGTTCGCCCAGGCCCCGGTCTCCGGCGCCGCCGACGTGGACGCGGCGATGACGGCCGCCGCGACCGCGTTCGAGAGCTGGCGGGAGGTCACGCCGGCCGAGCGGCAGCGCGCGATGCTCAAGCTCGCCGACGCGGTGGAGGCCCGGGCGGCCGAGCTGGTCGACGCCGAGGTCCGCAACACCGGCAAGCCGCGTCAGCTCACCGCCGATGAGGAGCTGCCGCCAGCGGTGGACCAGTTCCGCTTCTTCGCCGGTGCCGCCCGGCTGCTGGAGGGGCGGTCCGCCGGGGAGTACCTGGCCGGGCACACCTCGTACGTGCGGCGTGAGCCGATCGGGGTCTGCGCCCAGGTCACGCCGTGGAACTACCCGCTCATGATGGCCGTCTGGAAGATCGCCCCGGCGCTCGCCGCCGGCAACACGGTGGTGCTCAAGCCGTCGGACACCACGCCGGTGTCGACGCTGCTGCTCGCCGAGATCGCCGCCGAGTTCTTTCCGCCGGGTGTGTTCAACGTGGTCTGCGGCGACCGGGACACCGGTCGTGCGCTCGTCTCGCACCCGACCCCGCAGCTGGTGTCGATAACCGGCTCGACCCGGGCGGGCATGGAGGTCGCCGCCGCGGCGGCTCCCGGCCTGAAGCGGACCCACCTGGAGCTGGGCGGCAAGGCCCCGGTGGTGATCTTCGATGACGCGGACGTGGCGGCGGCGGCCGAGGCGATCGCGGTGGGCGGCTACTTCAACGCGGGGCAGGACTGCACGGCGGCGACCCGCGTGCTGGCCGGCCCGGGCATCCACGACGACTTCGTGGCGGCGCTCGCCGAGCAGGCCCGCAGCACGAAGACCGGCGCTCCGGACGACGCCGACGTGCTCTACGGCCCGCTCAACAACGCCAACCAGTTGGCCCGGGTCAGCGGCTTCGTCGACCGGCTGCCCGACCACGCGGCGATCCAGAGCGGCGGGTCCCGGCAGGGCGAGCGCGGCTACTTCTACGCGCCGACCGTGGTCTCCGGGCTTCGCCAGGCCGACGAGATCGTCCAGGACGAGGTGTTCGGGCCGGTCATCACCGTGCAGCGCTTCTCTGACGAGGACGAGGCGGTGCGCTGGGCCAACGGCGTCGACTACGGCCTGTCGGCGTCGGTCTGGACCTCCGACCACGGGCGGGCGATGCGGATGACCCGACGGCTGGACTTCGGCTGCGTCTGGGTGAACACGCACATCCCGTTCGTCTCCGAGATGCCGCACGGCGGCTTCAAGCACTCCGGGCACGGCAAGGACCTGTCGGTCTACAGCCTGGAGGACTACACCCGGATCAAGCACGTCATGCACAACATCGGGGCCTGACCCGTGTCGTCGTCGGAGGAACTGCACAAGCGGCGCGGCACCGCGGTCGCCCGGGGCGTCGGAAGTGTCGTCAGCTCCTACGTGGACAGCGCCGGTGGCGGCACGATCACCGACGTCGACGGCCGGGAGTGGCTCGACTTCGCCGCCGGCATCGCGGTGACCAGCGTCGGCAACTCCGCACCGAAGGTGGTCGAGGCGGTACGCGCGCAGGTGCAACGGTTCACCCACACCTGCTTCATGGTCGCGCCGTACGAGTCGTACGTGGCGGTGTGCGAGCAGCTCAACACGCTGACACCGGGCGGGTTCGGTAAGCGCTCGGCGCTGTTCAACTCCGGTGCCGAGGCGGTGGAGAACGCCGTGAAGATCGCCCGGCACGCGACCGGGCGCCCGGCGGTGGTGGTCTTCGACCACGCGTACCACGGCCGGACCAACCTGACCATGGCGTTGACCGCGAAGAACATGCCGTACAAGCACCGGTTCGGGCCGTTCGCCGGGGAGATCTACCGGGTGCCGATGTCGTACCCGCTGCGCGACGGCGGGCTTCCCGGCGCGGAGGCGGCGGCCCGGGCGGTCGAGATGATCGACAAGCAGGTCGGCGGGGAGAACGTCGCCGCGCTGCTGATCGAGCCGATCCAGGGCGAGGGCGGATTCGTGGTACCCGCGCCGGGTTTCCTGCCCGCGTTGCGCGCCTGGGCGACGGCGGCTGGGGTGGTCCTCGTGGCCGACGAGATCCAGACCGGCTTCTGCCGCACCGGGGACTGGTTCGCCTGCCAGCACGAGGGCGTCGAGCCCGACCTGATCACCCTGGCCAAGGGCATCGCCGGCGGTCTGCCGCTGGCGGCGGTGACCGGGCGGGCCGAGCTGATGGACGCGGTGCACGTCGGCGGGTTGGGCGGCACCTACGGCGGCAACCCGATCGCCTGCGCGGCCGCGCTGGCCACCATCGAGACCATGCACGAGCTGGACCTGGCCGGCGCGGCCCGCCGGATCGAAGCCGTGCTGGCCCCCCGGTTGCGGGCCATCGCCGAGCGCGATCCCCGGATCGCCGAGGTACGCGGGCGGGGCGCGATGCTGGCCGTCGAGCTGGTGCAGCCCGGCACGCTCGTTCCCGATCCGGTCGGCACCGCGGCGGTCTCGGCGGCCTGTCACGCCGCCGGCCTGCTCACCCTGACCTGCGGCACGTACGGCAACGTGGTGCGCTTCCTGCCACCGCTGGTGATCTCCGACGCGCACCTCACCCGGGGCGCCGACATCCTCGACGCCGCCTTCGGCTGAGCGGTGGAGGGGCCCGCGAGGGCCCCTCCCGGCGTCAGCGCAGCACCTCGACGGTGTTGCGGCGTACCAGGTTCTTGCCCGGCTCACGGATCTGGTCCATCGCGGCGGCGTTGAGCAGCACGCAACTGCCCGACGGGCCGGTCACCGTCACCGTGGTCACCCGGTTGTTGTCCAGGTTGGTGACCCGCAGCCGGGTGCCCACCGGGAACTGCCCGCTGGTCGCCGCAGGCGCTCCGGCCTCGGCGAAGAAGGTGATGGCACCCTGGCAGGCCGAGCGGGGTGCCGGGCCGGGTGCGCCGGGTGACGCCACGCCGGGACGCACCGTGCCCGCCTCCGGCGGCGCGGCCGGTGGCGCGACGGTGCCGTCCAGCCGTTCCACCACGTTGCGGCGGACCACGTTCTTTCCCGGTTCCCGGACCAGTTCCATGGCCGCGGCGTTGAGCAGCACACAGCTACCCGACGGGCCGGTCACGGTCACCGTGGCCGCCCGGTTGTTGTCCAGGTTGGTGACCCGCAGCCGGGTGCCCACCGGGAAACGGTCGCTGGTCGCCGCCGGCGCACCGCCCTCCGCCGAGAAGGTGACCGAGCCCGAGCAGGCGGACCGGCCCGCCGGAGCGGTGCCGGCGAAGCCGAAACCGGTCCCCACCGCCACGCCCGCCGCGGCGAGCACCGCCACGGTCGCCGCCAGCACGTGCCTGCGCTGCACCCTCATCGCCGTCACTCCCGTCCTCGGTGGTGTCCTTCACCGCCTGGTACGGACGCCAGCGTCGTACCGTTCAGCCCCGAAAGCCGCGAGACCCCATGGTTGGCGATCGAGGGTGAGCTGCGTCACGATGGGGGCCGAGGAGGTCGCCCGATGGCTGACCCGTGGCTCGCCCTGGAATTCGGCGTCGATCCGGCGGAGCGGATCGCGCAGGTCGGCGCCGCCCACGAGGCCTTCCTCACCGCCGGCAGCGCGCCCCACCGGGTGCGGGAGGTGGTACGCCGCTCGTGGGAACGCTCCGCGCGGCTCGACCCGGAGGCCACCCCGCCGGTCGATCTGGTCGACGACGCGCTGGCAACCTATCGGGCCGCCCATCCACTGGCCCGGGTGCTGCCGCTGTTCCGAGACCTGCTCGGCGGCATCGCCCAGGACGGCGCGCACCTGATGGCGGTCTGCGACGCGTACGGGCGGCTGCTCTGGGTGGAGGGACACCCGGGGGTGCTCCGGCACGCCGAGCGGATGAACTTCGTGCCCGGCGCCCGCTGGGACGAGACGCACGCCGGCACCAACGCCCCCGGCACCGCGCTGGCCGTCGACCACTGCGTGCAGATCTTCGCCACCGAACACTTCAGCC
The DNA here is from genome assembly GCF_046549295.1 of Micromonospora sp. 067-2. NCBI lineage: Bacteria > Bacillati > Actinomycetota > Actinomycetes > Micromonosporales > Micromonosporaceae > Micromonospora > Micromonospora sp. 067-2. Next base: position 137,636 of record NZ_JAJPWB010000002.1, read on the forward strand.
GGCCGGTGCAACGCTGGACCTGCGCGGCCGCCCCGATCCACGACCCGGTCACCGGGCGGCTGCTCGGAGCGGTCGACATCACCGGCGGCGACCACCTCGCCAACCCGCACAGCCTGGCGTTGGTCCGGGCCACCGCCCGGGCCGCCGAGGCGCAACTCGCCGCCGGCCGGTCGGTCGAGCCGGGCGTCGCCGTCGTGACGGCGCTCGGCCGGGACGAGGCGGAGCTGCGACTCGACGGGCGGCGCATCCGGCTCGGCCGACGGCACAGCGAGCTGTTGGTGCTGCTGCTGCACCACCCCGAGGGCCGCACCGGTGAGCAGCTCGGCCTCGACCTGTACGGCGACGACCGACTGCACCCGGTTACCCTGCGCGCCGAGCTGTCCCGGCTGCGCCGGGTGCTCGGCCCCGAGTTGCTCGACTCCCGCCCGTACCGTCTGCGCGGCACCGTCCGCGCCGACTTCACCACCGTCGCCGAACGGCTGGACCAGGGCGATCCGGCGGGCGCGCTCGACGCGTACCCCGGGCCGTTGCTGCCCGGCTCCGACGCGCCAGGAGTGACGCGACTGCGCCGGCTGATCGACGGGCAGGTCCGCGCGGCCGTGCTGGCCGCCGGGGACCCGGCGCTGCTCGCGGCCTGGACCGCGACGCCCGCCGGCACCGACGACCTGACCGCGTGGCAGACCCTGGCGCGGGCACTACCGGCGGGCGCGCCACGTCGGCCACTCGCCCTCGACCGCATCGACCAGCTCGCCGGGGAGTACGCGTTGGAGCACGCAACCTTTCTGCAACGTCCGCGTAACTAGCCTTTCCGCCGTCATCCCCCATCGACGGCGGAGGTCACCATGACGCGCTACGACGCGCCCACCCACTGGCAGTCCCGTTACGACCACTACATCGGCGGCGAGTACGTCAAGCCGCACGGCGGCGCCTACTTCGAGAACCCCACCCCGGTCACCGGGCAGACCTTCACCGAGGTCGCCCGCGGCACCGCACCCGACGTGGAGAAGGCCCTGGACGCCGCGCACGGCGCCGCGGACGCCTGGGGGCGCACCTCGGTGGCGGAGCGGGCGCTGATCCTCAACCGGATCGCCGACCGCATGCAGGACAGCCTGGAGTCCCTCGCGATCGCCGAGAGCTGGGAGAACGGCAAGCCGATCCGGGAAACCCTGGCGGCCGACATTCCGCTCGCGATCGACCACTTCCGGTACTTCGCCGGAGCGATCCGCGCCCAGGAAGGCTCGCTCGGCGAGATCGACGACGACACCGTGGCGTACCACTTCCACGAGCCGCTCGGCGTGGTCGGGCAGATCATTCCGTGGAACTTCCCGATCCTGATGGCCACCTGGAAGCTGGCGCCCGCCCTGGCCGCCGGCAACACGGTCGTGCTCAAGCCCGCCGAGCAGACCCCGGCGTCCATCCACTACTGGCTGTCGCTGGTGGCGGACCTGCTCCCGCCGGGTGTGCTCAACATCGTCAACGGCTTCGGCGTGGAGGCCGGCAAGCCACTGGCGTCCTCGTCCCGGGTGGCCAAGGTCGCGTTCACCGGCGAGACCACCACCGGGCGGCTGATCATGCAGTACGCCAGCGAGAACATCAAACCAGTCACGCTGGAGCTGGGCGGCAAGAGCCCGAACATCTTCTTCGACGACGTCAGCGCCGCATCCGACGACTTCCTCGACAAGGCGCTGGAAGGCTTCACCATGTTCGCCCTCAACCAGGGCGAGGTCTGCACCTGCCCGTCGCGGGCGTTGATCCAGCAGGGCCACTACAGCGACTTCCTCGCCGCGGCGGTCTCCCGCACGCAGCAGATCGTGCAGGGACACCCGTTGGACACCGACACGATGATCGGGGCGCAGGCCTCCAACGACCAGTTGGAGAAGATCCTGTCCTACCTGGACATCGGTCGGCAGGAGGGCGCGAAGGTGCTGACCGGTGGCTCCCGAGCAGACCTGGGTGGTGACCTGTCCGGCGGGTACTACGTTGAGCCGACCATCTTCGAGGGCGACAACTCGATGCGGATCTTCCAGGAGGAGATCTTCGGGCCGGTGGTCTCGGTGACGTCCTTCGCCGACCTCGACGACGCCGTCAAGACCGCCAACGACACCCTGTACGGGTTGGGCGCGGGCGTGTGGACCCGGGACATGAACACCGCGTACCGGGCCGGCCGGGCAATCCAGGCCGGGCGGGTGTGGACCAACTGCTACCACGCGTACCCGGCGCACGCCGCGTTCGGCGGGTACAAGCAGTCCGGCATCGGCCGGGAGAACCACAAGATGATGCTGGAGCACTACCAGCAGACCAAGAACCTGCTGGTCAGCTACTCCACCAAGAAGCTCGGCTTCTTCTGATGACCGTCGTCTCCGTCACCCCCGCAGCGGCAGAGTTGCTCCGGTCGCTGCGGGGGCGGCACGGGCCGTTGATGTTCCACCAGTCCGGCGGCTGCTGCGACGGCAGCGCCCCGATGTGCTACCCGGCGGGCGAGTTCCGCACCGGCTCGTCGGACATCCTGCTCGCCTCGCTCGCGATCGACGAGGTGCCCGAGCCGGTCGAGTTCTGGATGTCGAAATCCCAGTGGGAGCTGTGGAAGCACACCCGGTTGACCGTCGACGTGGTGCCGGGTCGAGGTAGCGGCTTCTCCCTGGAAGCCCCCGACGGCCTGCGCTTCCTCATCCGCTCCCGCCTCGCCGCCTGACACCGACCGCATGTGCGGCGGCGCGACGGCATGCGGCGCGACGGCGACGGACGGCACCCACGCCAGACGCCACCCACGCCAGACGCCACGCGCCACCCGCGCCAGACGCCACGCGCCACCCGCGCCGGAGAGCGTGATGCCTCTGAGGCATTTTTATGCCTCAGAGGCATCACGCTCAAAAGTGGATCCGCTCCCGAACGGTGGCGACTCGGCGTTCCCGATGCAAGACGCGATGTCAGTCGCAGGCCGTCCCGTCGCCGTCGCGGTCCAGGTCGTAGATGTCGCTGCCGATCACCCTGATGGGTCCACTGACGTAGGCGGGGCCGTTACCGCTGCCGCCCGCGCAGTCGACGTCGCTGGCGATCGGGACGCAGCCGCTGTAGTTCGGGTCGCACGACGACTGCTTCCTGGTGCCGACGGCGACGACCTGGGTCACCGGCTGTTTCGTCACGGAGGACTTGACGAGCTTCCTGGCCGTCCGCACCCCGTCGGTGGTGGTCACCTCGTACGTCAGCGTCTGCACACCGTTGACGCCCCTTTTCCGGACGACCCGCTTGCCCTCGGCCAGGGACGAGTCCTTGACGGTCCGCTCGCCGTAGCGGACAACGGCCCGCTCCGTCTCGGTGGTCACCCGCACCACGGGCGACGGCGCCGCCCTTGACGGCGTCGGCGACAGCGAGGAGGTCGGCGATGGCGTGGAGGAGGGTTCTTCGGCGACCGGCGACGCGGCCTGCGGCGGAACCTCCTCGGACGGTTGGATGGGCGCCGCCGCGATGGGCTGCTGCGCCTGCTCGGCCGCGGTGCCGGTCCGGGCCGGCTCCGGCTCGCCGACCAGGGCACCGATGATCGCACTGCCGGCGCAGCAGAGCAGCAGGACCGACAGGGTCACCGAGCCGAGAATCATCGCGACCCGGCGGGCCGGGCTGGCTCGGCGGAACCAGTTGGGCGCGGCGGGCGGTGGGGGCGCGGGTGGTGGATGCATCGTCACGTCGATGAGTGTCGTCGCAAACACTCCGTGCAATATCAACCGTCGCGCTCGTGACCTGCGCCGTTCGCCGCACACTCGTGATCTTTGGTCGGGCGGCCAGCAACTACACGGTCCGATCGGGTGGGGCTGATCGTGGGGCCGGCCAGCGCATCAAAGCCGCAGAACGTCACCAAACGGCCTTGCATCCGCGAACGGACCGCAGTGTGCGAGAACGACTCGACACGCTGTCGGGTTCGCGTCACCGCGCAGGTCAGCGGGCGTCGAGGAGGGGTTGGCGGGGGTCCCATGACGGACCGCCGTCGGCGTCGCGGCGACGTCGGGCGATCGCGGACAGCGCCTCCAGGACAACGCGGTTTCCCAGGTACGCGGTGATGTCGGCGTGGTCGTACGGCGGGGCGACCTCGACCACGTCCACCCCGACCACGGGCAGCTCGTAACAGACGCGGCGTACGGCGTCGAGCAGTTGCCGGGAGGTCAGGCCACCCGGCTCGGGGGTGCCGGTGCCGGGCGCCATTCCGGGGTCGACGACGTCCACGTCGACCGAGAGGAACACCCCCTCGCACTCGTCGACGGCGATCGTGAACGCCTCGGTGAGGCACTCGTCCAGACCACGGGACACCAGCTCTGTCATCTCGTACGACCGCATCCGCTGCTCGGCCATCCACGACAGGATGTCCGGGCCCGGCCAGTAGCCACGCAGCCCGATCTGGAGGAACCTGTCCCCGCGTACCGCGCCGGACTCGATGAGGCGCCGCATCGGCTGGCCGTGCCCCTGCAACGAGCCGAACTCGACCTCGCCGGTGTCGGCGTGCGCGTCGAAGTGCACAAGCGACACCCGGCCGTGCCCGTGCTGTCGTGCCACGCCGGTGGCGTCGGGCAGCGCTATGGAGTGGTCGCCGCCGAGCACCACGGGGATGGCGCCGGCGGACGACGCGGCGTAGACCGCTGCTTCCAGGGCGGCCAGCGACTTCTCGATGTCGCCGGAGAACATCTCGACGTCGCCGGCGTCGTACACCCGCAGGTCGCGGAGTGCGTCGACGCGCAGCGCGAGCGACGGGCGGGAGCCGTCCTGGGCCAGGTAGCAGGCCTGGCGGATCGCCGACGGCCCGAACCGGGTGCCGGGCCGGTGCGAGGTGCCGCCGTCGAACGGCGCCCCGATGATCACGATGTCGGCGTCGGCGTACGACCCCGGGTCGTCGAGCGTGCACCGGTCCACCCCGAGGAAGGTGATGTCCGGGCCGTACATGGTGCCGTAGCGGCTCATCGCTCCTCCATACCCCACGGTGATCCGTAGTCGCCGAGCAGGTCGAGGAAGGGTACCGGGGGCAGCGCCTCCGGGCCGAGCACCCCGACGCCGGACCAGGCGCCGGTGGCGAGCAGTTCCAGCGCCACCACCGGGTTGACCGCGGTCTGCCAGACCACCGCCTGGTGGCCGTACTCCCGCATCGACCACTCGTTGTCGACCACGTGGTACAGGTACACGCGGCGGGATCCACCGCCCTTGTCGAGGCCGGTCACGTACGTGCCGGCGCAGGTCTTGCCGCGCATCCGGTCACCGAGGGTCGCCGGGTCGGGCAGACAGGCCGCGACAACATCGCGGGGCGACACCTCGACGCCGCGCACCCGGACCGGCGTGACGGCGTCCAGGCCGAGCTTGTGCAGCGTCTTGAGCACCTCGATGAACTCGTCGCCGAGGCCGTACTTGAAGGTGACCCGCCGGGCACGGACCCAACGCGGGATGAGCAGCACCTCCTCGTGCTCGACGTTCACGCACTCGACCGGCCCGATGCCCTCCGGAAAGTGGAAGACCTCCGGCTCACTGAACGGCTCGGTGGTGTACCAACCACGGTCGGCCTCCCAGACCACCGGCGGGTTGAGGCACTCCTCGATCGTGGTCCAGATGGAGAACGAGGGCGCGAAGTCGTAGCCGTCGACGGTGAGGTTCGCGCCGTCCCGCACGCCGATCTCGTTTATCTCGCCGAACAGCTCGTCGGCGGCGTACCGGGCGAACACGTCGGACAGGCCCGGTTCGACGCCGATGCCGCACAGCGCCAACCGACCGGCCGACGACCACGCGTCGGACCGGGCGAACTGGTGGTCGCCGAGCTTCACCCCGGTCTCGGCGTACGGACGGGACGGATGCGGGTGGGACAGCGACATCGCCATGTCGAGGTAGTCCGCACCGGCGGCTAACGCGCCCTCGAAGATCGGCAGAACGAAGCGGGGATCGACGGCGTTGAGCACGTGGGTGATCCGGTGTTCCCGGCACAGCGCGGCGACCGCGTCGGCCGTCGAGGCGTCCACCCGGGCGGCGACGAAGCGGTCACCGTGGCCGGCGACCGCGCGCTCGGACCGTGCCGGGTCGTGGTCGGCGACCACCATGGTCTCGAAGAAGGAACGCCGGGCGGCGATGGCGACGGCGGCGGAGCCGACGCCACCGGCGCCGACGAGCAGGACACGCATCAGGAATCCATCCCCACACCGAAGTTGGCACGGCGGGACCGCCGGCCGCGCAGCGAGCTGAGCCCGACGAGCAGCAGCGCGATGGCGAACATCGCGGTGCCGATGACGTTGACCTGCGGTGGGATGCCCCGCTGGGCAGCGCCCCAGACGTACATCGGGAACGTGACGGTGGTGCCGGCGTTGAAGTTCGTGATGATGAAGTCGTCGAAGCTCAACGAGAAGGCCAACAACGCGGCGGCCACGATGCCGGGTAGCACCAGCGGCAGGGTGATCCGCCGGAAGGTCTGCCACTCGCTGGCGTACAGGTCCATGGCGGCCTCCTCCAGCCGCCGGTCCATTCCGGCCAGCCGTGCCTTCACGGTGACCACCACGAACGACACGCAGAACATCACGTGCGCGATGACGATGGTCCAGAAGCCCTGCGGCACCCCGGCCGAGACGAAGAGCGCCAGCAGCGAGGTGCCCATCACCAGCTCCGGGGTGGCCATCGGCAGAAAGATCAGCACGTTGATGCCGGACCGGCCGCGGAACCGGTGCCGGACCAGGGCGAACGCCATCAGGGTACCGAGCACCGTGGCGACCACGGTGGCGAGAAAGCCGATCTGCACGCTCCGGACGACCGCGTCGCACATGTCGGAGGTGGCGCACGGCTGCCGCCAGTTGTCCAGGGTGAACTCGTTGAAGTCGTACGACAGTCGGCTCGACGGGCGGTTGAACGACAGCCCGGCCACCACCAGGATCGGCAGCGCCAGGTAGCCGAGCACCAGCAGCGCCACGATCATCACCCAGCGGTCGGCCAGCCAACGGGAAACCCTCATCTAGAGCACCTCCTCCGTGCCGGCCCTGCGCAGGTAACCGAAGACCACGGCGAGGATCGCGGCCATCAGCAGGAACGACAGCGCGGCACCCTGCGGGTAGTCCAACCGGACCAGGAACGCCGAGTCGATGACGTTGCCGATCATGTATTCGTTCGGGGTGCCGAGCAGCTCCGCATTGATGTAGTCGCCGCTGGCCGGAATGAAGAACAGCAGCGTGCCGGCGATCAGGCCGGGCATCGACAGCGGCAGGGTCACCCGGCGGAACGCCTGCACCCCGCTGGCGTAGAGGTCGCTGGCCGCCTCCAGCAGCCGGTAGTCCAACCGTTCCAGGCTCGCGTACAGCGGCAGCACCAGAAACGGCAGGAAGTTGTACGTCAGTCCGAGCACCACCGCGAACGGAGTGGCCAGCAGACGGCCGTCCGGGGCGAGGAGGTGCACGTCGCGCAGCAGGCCGACCAGCGCGCCGTTGTCCGACAGGATCGTCTTCCACGCCAACGTGCGGACGAGGAAGCTGGTGAACATCGGCGCGACCACGCAGACCAGCAGCAGGTTCTTCCAGCGGCCGGCCTTCTGCGCGATCGCGTACGCCAGCGGGTAGCCCAGCAGCAGCGCCAGCACCAGGGCCAGACCGGCGTAGCCGAACGAGCGCAGGAACTGCGGCCAGTACGCCTGCAGCACGTCCGGGTAGTTGCCGAACGCCCAGGTCATCGCATATCCGGTGGAGAGCGAGCCGCTGGGGTCGTACAGGCTGGCCGAGGCGAGCTGCAGCAGCGGCACGCCGAAGAACACCAGCAGCCAGGCCGCACCGGGCAGCAGGAGCAGGTACGGCAGCAGCCGGTACCGCCCGGACCGGGCTGCCGACGGAGCGGGTGGCGGTTGCCCCGATCCGGTGGGCACCTGGGACAGGAGGGTCACGACGAGGTTCCCACCGGCTCGTCGAGCACCGGCGAGGTCAGATCCGTGTCGGCGGCGTCCCGGTGGAGCAGGAAGGCGTGCCGCGGATCCCAGTACGCCACCGCCTCGCTGCCGACCGGGATCTGCGTCGTCGCTCCGCTGTTGGCCGCGAAGACCGACAGTTCGGTGCCCCAGCCGGTACGCAGCAGGTACTGCGTGCTGACTCCCACGTAGGAGGCGTCGGTGACCAGTCCGGTGACGTGCTGGTGCCCCGCGGGCACCTGGTCGGCCGAGCCGACCAGATGGAGTTTCTCCGGGCGTACCCCCAGGTGGACCGGACCCCGGTCGGCCCGGGAGCGGCCGACGGGGACCGAGAAGCGCGCGCCGTGCGCCGTCACGGCGACCTCGCCGCCGCCGCTGCCGTCGGCCTCGCCAGCGAGCAGATTGGACTGGCCGAGGAAGTTCGCCACGAACGCGGTGGTCGGGAACTCGTAGAGTTCGGCCGGCGCGCCGAGCTGCTCGATCCGGCCGGCGTTCATCACCGCCACGGTGTCGGCCATGGTCATGGCCTCCTCCTGGTCGTGCGTGACGTGCACGAAGGTGATGCCGACCTCGGTCTGGATCCGCTTCAGCTCGATCTGCATCTGCCGGCGCAGCTTCAGGTCGAGTGCGCCCAGCGGCTCGTCGAGCAGCAGCACCTGCGGCTCGTTGATCAGCGCGCGGGCCAGCGCGACCCGTTGCTGCTGGCCGCCGGAGAGCTGGGCTGGCCGGCGGTTGCCGAAGTCGGCGAGCTGTACCAGCGACAGCATTCGCCGGACCTGGTCCTCGACTGACCGGATGCCACGACGACGCAGCCCGAAGGCCACGTTCTCGAAGATGTTCAGGTGCGGGAAGAGCGCGTAGCTCTGGAAGACGGTGTTGACCGGGCGCTTGTACGGCCGCAGCCGGGTGATGTCCCGGTCGCCGAGCAGCACCTGACCGCTGGTGGGCTCCTCCAGACCCGCGATCATCCGCAGTGTGGTGGTCTTGCCGCAGCCGGACGCGCCGAGCAGGGCGAAGAACGAGCCCTGCGCAATGGTCAGGCTGAGGTCGTCGACGGCGGTGAAGATGCCGAACCGCTTGGTGATGTTGGCCAGGCGCAGATCGCCGGCGGGTGTCTCGCGCGCCATCGCCGTCACGCTCCGATAACCTGCTGGAACTTGCCCTCGTACTCCTTCTCCTGCTTCTCGTCCAGAGCCATGAACACCTTGGACTTCGCCAGCAGCGCGTCGTCCGGAAAGATCAGCGGGTTGGCGGCCAACTCCGGATCGATCTTCTCCATCTCGGCCTGGGCGCCCTTGACCGGACAGATGTAGTTGACGAACGCCGCGACTTTCGCGGCCACCGCCGGCTCGTAGTAGTAGTTGATCAGCGCCTCGGCGTTGCCCTTGTGACTGGCCTTGTTGGGGACCATCATGTTGTCGCTGAACAGCATCACGCCGGAGTCGGGCGCCACGAACCGCACCTTGGAGTTCTCACTGGCGAGCTGGATGACGTCCCCGGACCAGCCGACGCACGCGGCGATGTCGCCCTTGGCCAGGTCGGGTGCGTAGTCGTTGCCGGTGAACTTGCGGATCTGCCCGGAGTCGACGGCCTTCTTGAGCTTGGCGAGCGCGTCGTCGAACTGGGCTGGCGTGAAGTTGGCCGGGTCGTGCCCGCCTGCTCCGAGCAGCAGGCCCATCGTGTCGCGCATCTCGCTGAGCGCGGTCACCTTGCCCTTGAGGTCGGGACGGGTGAGCAGCTCGTCGACGGTGCGCACCTCCTTGGTGACGGTGCCGTTGAACGCCAGCCCCGCGAGGCCGGACTGCCACGGGATCGAGATCCGGTTCTCACTGTCGAAGGAGCGCTTGAGCAGGGACGGGAGCAGGTTGGCCTGGACGTTCGGGATCTTCGCCGGGTCGAGCTTCTGGATCCAGCCGAGCCGGATCATCCGGGCCGCCATCCAGTCGGTCAGCACGATGATGTCCCGGTCGGTGCTCTGGCAGGCCGCGAGCTGGTTCTGCACCTTGCCGAAGAACTCGTTGTTGTCGTTGACGTCCTCGGTGTACGTGACCTGGATGCCGCTCCTGCTGATGAACCCGTCCAGGCTGGGCCGCTTGGACGCGTCCTTGTCGTCCACGTCCATGTACTGCGGCCAGTTGGAGAAGGCAAGCTTCTTCTCGGTGCCGGAGAGGTCCTCGCTGACGCAGCCGGCCTCGGTCTGCTGCGCACCCTTGGTGCCGCAGCCGGCGAGGCTGCCACCAGCGGCGAGCAACGCGGCCGAACCGAGGGTGCCGGTGAGCAGTCCACGCCGGGTGAGGGGCCGAGGGGGAGTACGCATGACGACTCCTAGGGGGTGGGGTCATCGTCGGCGGGCGGAAATCCGGTGGCGCGCCGGCGGAAGGGGCAGGGCCATGGACGACTGATCCTGACATGGGGTGACCTTCCTTACAAGGGATTCCGTTGCGTGAATAGCGATTCACGACGAAATACGCCAGACTGCGCGGGGATACACGCGCGACATCACGATTCAGGACATGGGGAGCGGACAATGACGAATCGGCAGCTCGATAACGGCAACGGCGGCCGACGTGTCGCTGTCCGTGACGGTGCCAATCACGCTCTGCTGGACGACGTGGCCAAGCAGATCATCGAACAGCTCCAGGAGGACGGCCGCCGGCCGTACGCCACCATCGGCAAGGCGGTCGGGCTGTCGGAGGCGGCGGTCCGCCAACGGGTGCAGCGGCTCCTCGACTCCGGCGTGATGCAGATCGTCGCGGTGACCGATCCGCTCCAGCTCGGTTTTCCCCGCCAGGCCATGATCGGCCTACGCACCGACGGAGACCTGGAGGTGGTCGCGGACCGGCTGGCAGAGTTGGACGAGGTCGACTACGTCGTGATCACCGCGGGGTCGTTCGACCTGCTCACCGAGGTCGTCTGCCGCAACGACGACCACCTGCTGGAGATCCTGCAACGACTGCGCGCGGTGCCCGGGGTGCTCTCCACCGAGGCGTTCGTCTATCTCAAGCTGCGCAAGCAGACCTACACCTGGGGTACGGCCTGACCGTCGCGCAGGTGGCCGACGAAGGACGTCCAGGCGGTCGGCGTGAAGGTCAGGGTGCCACCGTCGCGGTCCTTGCTGTCGCGCACCAGCACCCGGCCGGGCAGATTGTCGGCCACCTCGACACAGGCTCCGCCGTTGTTGCTGCTGCGGGTCGCGGTGCGCCAGCGGGCGTCGGTCATGTCCATGTCGTGGCCACTTCCCTGATCAGCTCGATCGATCGGCGTCGGGGGAACGCCTCACCGGTGACGCTCTCCCACCTGCGTCCCAGGCTAGCGATGTCGATGGGATCGGTCACGACCTGACCACGGAGCTGGTTGTCGAGATACGCCAATTCCGTCCCGTCCGGCAGGCGGCCCAGCACGAACGGCCCGGCCAGGCCGGTGTGCCACGGGCTTTCCGACGGGATCACCCGGACCTGCACGTGTTCCCACTCGGCGACCGCTGCCAGGTGGGCCAACTGCCCGGCCATCACGGCGGGGTCGCCGACCAGCCGGCGCAGCACCACCTCGTCGATCACCGCCACCAGCTGCGGTGGGGCATCGCGGCCGAGGACCGCCTGCCGCTCGAGACGGCCCGCGACGATCGAGTCCACCTCGGACGGTGCGACGAGCCCACCGGTGCCCAGCACCGCACGGGCGTATCCCTCCGTTTGGAGCAGACCCGGCACCAACAGCGGCTCGTACCACCGAATGCCGGTGGCGTCCTGTTCGAGCTCCGCCCAGGGCCGGAACCACGGCAGGTCGCGGCGGCGGAACGGCTCGGGCCAGAGGTCGGCCGCGTTCCGGTGCAGGACGCCGGCCACCGCGACCCGGGTACGCGAATGCGGGATGCGCCCCGCGGCGAGCCACCGCGCCGCCGTCTTCGGGTCGACGCGGACCTTCTCGGCCAGCGACTCGACCGTCTCCCCCGCCTCGGCCATCGCCACCCGCAACGCCTCGTTCGCCACCGGATCCTCCCGCCGTTGACAGGTGCCGAGGCAGACGAGCCGGATCCTCCGCCCACCAGGCGCACTGCGACTCCGTTCGATGCACGCTGCGGCGGACGATAGCCACGCTGAGTGTCGGTGTCTGCCGCCTACCGGCGTGTTGCGGTGGGACGTGTTGCCACCCGTCCCAGGACGCCCTACAACCGCCCCCAGGGTGTCCCGCCAGCGTCCCGAAGCCCGGCTTTCCACAGTTGATCCACTCGAATGCGCCCGATGTCGCGGCATCAGCCACCCATGGACAGCGCACCATCAACGATTCGGGGTGACTCGGGGCGGCAACCGAGGGAGGCGCCACCACTTGTGCGGGCCCTTTGGAGTTGATGTCGCAAACGATTCAGCCGACAGCAAGCCCTGTCGCGCGCCGCCACACAAGTCCGCGCACCGGTCACACAAGGCCGCGCTCCCCACGAAGGCGCTCGCCCGGTCACGCAGGGCGTGTGCCCGCCACGCAAAACCTGCGCCTGTTACACCTGTGCGCCGGCACCGCCTGGCTAGCGCCCGTCACGCCTGACCAAGCGCCGGCCACGCCGCCGACGTCGGTCCGGGCCGCGACCCCGGCTGGGCAGCCCATGATGTCGCAAACGACTCAGCTCCAAAGGCAACCAACCACACACCGCCGACTCCCACCGGCGTCCGTTCGAGGCAAATGGCGGCAGTGCGGAATCCGTTGCTTACCAGTTAACTACGCGCTAAATCCGTCGCAGGCAACCCGTCACACCACTGATACCACTTGCCTCGGAGCCCAACACTGTGCGATAACCGTGGGCAGTGCGGCCGGCCTCACCCCTTGGACCGGCCCGACGACCGATGGGGCTCACATGGCCAACGCCACCGACCACCTCTGGATGCACTTCACCCGGATGGCGAGCTACTCCGCCGGGGAGGTGCCGACCATCGTGCGCGGCGAAGGCGCGTACGTGTGGGATGCGCAGGGTCGCCGCTACCTGGACGGGCTTGCTGGGCTGTTCGTCGTCAACGCCGGCCACGGCCGCACCGAGCTGGCCGAGGCTGCCGCCAAGCAGGCCGGTGAGCTGGCATATTTCCCGCTCTGGTCGTACGCCCACCCGAAGGCTGTCGAGCTGGCCGAGAAGATCGCCACGCTCACCCCCGGCGACCTGAACCGGGTCTTCTTCACCACCGGCGGCTCGGAGGCCGTCGAGGCGGCGTGGAAGCTGGCCCGGGCCTTCTTCAAGCGCACCGGCCAGCCCAACAAGTACAAGGTGATCAGCCGGTACATCGCCTACCACGGCACCTCGATGGGCGCCCTGTCGATCACCGGTCTGCCCGGCATCAAGAGCGACTTCGAGCCGCTGGTTCCCGGCGCGATCAAGGTGCCGAACACCAACTTCTACCGAGCGCCGGAGCACGGCGACGACGCCGAGGCGTTCGGCCGCTGGGCAGCCGACGAGATCGGTCGGGCCATCGAGCGGGAGGGGCCGGACACGGTCGCCGCGGTCTTCCTGGAGCCGGTGCAGAACTCCGGCGGGTGCTTCCCACCCCCGCCCGGCTACTTCGAGCGGGTGCGGGAGATCTGCGACGCGTACGACGTGCTGCTGGTCTCCGACGAGGTCATCTGCTCGTGGGGACGGCTCGGCGAATACTTCGGCGCCGTGCGCTACGGCTACCAGCCGGACATCATCACCACCGCCAAGGGCATCACCTCCGGGTACGCCCCGCTCGGCGCGATGATCGCCAGCGACCGGTTGATGGAGCCCTTCCTCACCGAGACCGGCATGTTCGCGCACGGGGTGACCTTCGGTGGTCACCCGGTGTCCTGCGCGGTGGCGCTGGCCAACCTGGAGGTCTTCGCCCGCGAGGACCTGGTCGGGCACGTACGGGCCAACGAGGACGCCTTCCGGGCGACCCTGGAGAAGCTGTACGACCTGCCGATCGTCGGCGACGTGCGAGGCGACGGCTACTTCTACGGCATCGAACTGGTCAAGGACAAGACGACCCGGGAGACGTTCGACGAGGCCGAGTCGGAGCGCCTGCTGCGCGGTTTCCTGTCCACGGCGCTGTTCCAGGCCGGGCTCTACTGCCGGGCCGACGACCGGGGCGACCCCGTCGTGCAGCTCGCCCCGCCGCTGATCGCCGAGCAGCAGCACTTCGACGAGATCGAGCAGATCCTGCGCACGGTGCTCACCGAGGCATGGGCTCGACTCTGAGCCGCACCTGAGGCTCTTGGTCGACAGGGCGGAACGGGTGCCCGGGGACGGCTCAGTGGTTGGGGGGGATCACGCGGAGGTGACCACGACGGCCGGTCTGGTGAGGGTTCTCGTGGTGCTGGTCGTCCGTCGGGGGGCGAGGCGCCGGGCGGGCGGCCTCGCGGACCGCCTCGGCCAGTGCGACAAGGTCGTCGGTGGTGGGCGGCGGCGGCTCGAACTCGCCCTCGTGCCGCACCACGTCCCAGCCCCGCGGCGCGGTCAGGCTGCGGGCGTGCTGCTCGCAGAGGTCGTACGTGTGCGGCTCGGCGAACGCCGCCAGCGGACCCACCACCGCTGTCGACTCGTTGTAGACATAGGTCAATGTGGCGACCGCTTGCCGGGGGCAGGCGTTACGGGAGCAGCGCCGTGGTGACCTCACGGCGGCAGGGTATCTCCATTACCGGGTCCGGCGCACTGCTTCGCGTTGCGACACGCCCGTTGTGGTGATCACACTCCGTCGGTGCCGCCGCGCCGCGCCATTGGATCGGCGCTGCTGCTGGCCAGGCCGACGCGGGCGCTACCCTTTGCCTCATGACGAGCCCGGAACACCGCCGCCCCGGCTCCGGCCGGCGTGCGCACCGCGACCGGCACGGACGCGGCCTGCGCGGGCGGTTGGTGCCGGCCACGGTGCCGTTGGCGCGGACCAAGGCGGAGGTCTTCGACGACCTTGTCCTGGACACCGTCGAGACGCTGGAACGTCGCTTCGCCAAGGAGTTGGCCGGCGTCGAGTTCGCGGTCGAGGACGTCCCACCAGATCTGAACGTCTACGACTCCGACGTGCTGGAGGACGGCGAGGTCCCGTTGGCGCGGCTGCTGCCGGGCCGGCCCGGCCGACAGGAGGTGCCGCCGCGGATCGTGTTGTACCGACGGCCCCTGGAATTCCGGGCGATGGATCGCGAGGACCTCGCCGACCTGGTGCATGACGTGATCATCGAACAGGTGGCGAACCTGCTCGGGGTCGACCCCGACGAGCTGGCCTGAGCCGAGCCCGTGCGGGCGAGCCGGGCGGCCCCCACCGCCCCGACCCGACACCGCTCAGGCGGCCCGCCGCTTCAACTTGCGCCGCTCCCGCTCGGAGAGCCCACCCCAGATGCCGAACCGCTCGTCGTGACCGAGAGCGTATTCGAGACACTCGGTCTTGACCTCGCACCGCGAGCAGATCCGCTTCGCCTCGCGGGTCGAGCCGCCCTTCTCGGGAAAGAACGCCTCGGGGTCGGTCTGCGAGCACAGCGCCCGCTCCTGCCACTCCGGCGCGTTTCCGAGCAGGTCGGCCACCTCAAGCTGGCCGTCCATCAAATGCCTCCTTGTCGCGCACCGGCGTCATCGCCGCTGCAACCCCCCACGCGAAAGGCGTGCTTGTCCGTCCGGTCCCGTTTTGTTGCGTTCCGTGCGAACAACCCCATTCAAATTACACGCGTGTAATGCGTGCGCCGTCAAGCCAAACTTGATAATGGAGTCGCTCTCCCGACACCCCCGGGCGGCCACTGGGGCCGTCCAGCCTCGCAACCTGCCCTATCGATTCAGACCCCGGCCGAGTAACGCCCTCTCCGGCGAGTTGCCCGACTTTTCTGCCGTGGCGCTCCCGCGGCAACCCCTCGCCACGGCGCTGCCACAGCCGCCGGTCGCCCCCCTCCACAAAGCTGATCTTGGTGGGGCACAGGTTAACGCGGTACGGCCCGGACCGCCCACCGAGTAGCCGGCACCACTCGCGCCCCGCCCACAATGTGGACGGGGCGCGCGGTCAGGAACACCTCACCGGGTCAGCCGACAGTCGAACAACCCCTGCTCGGCCACGCGAACTCGGCTATCGCTCCACCATGGACGGAAATCGTTCCGACCGACGTCTCCGCGTCCCACCAGACGGTATACGTGCCGGCGGGCAGATCGGGGTAGACCGCAGTGTGGAACGACCCGTCCCGCACCCGACGTTCCCGCACCGCCGAGTGGGTCCGCCGGTCAGCGCCCCGGCTGATCTCGATTTCCTTGCCGTGCAGATCCCGACCCGTGTAGACGATGAGGGCTCCGGTCTCGCCACCCAGATCGAGAACGACACTCCCGGTCTCGGACGGGCCGTACGCGTGCTCGTGCATCCGCTGCTCCCCCTCGCCGGTCAGGCCGCCACCGGCGGGTTGTTGAACCCGTCGTACGGCGTACCCAGGTAGGGGAAGTTCCCGAGGAACGGGGCGGTCACATCGGCGGCGCTCAGCCCCGGCGTGAGCGCGGCGGCCGCCGCGTCCGGGCGGAACGCCTTGTCCACCAGCGGCACGGTCAACCCGGCGATCGCCCGCAGCGCGATGCTCACCACGTCGTCGGCGACCCGCCGCCCGTTAGGGAAGCCGGCCAGGTCCCCACCGAGCACACCGAACCGGTCGGGACGCCTCGTCGGTGGGATCGCGGTGTTCAGCCGCAGCATGTCGGCCTGCACGTCCCCGGTGGTGTTGGTGAAGCCGTCGATCAGCCCGGCCGGGACGCCGGTGAGCAGGATCGCCACCAGGTCGGCGCGGGCCTTCTTGGACTTGTTGAGCGCGTCCAGGTTGGGAAAGACGTCCGGATAGAGCGCCGGCAGCAGTGCCGCCAACTCCGGCTGCTCGACGAACCGGGCGAACCGCTTGTCCTCGGTGGGCGGCAGCGAGTTCCACAGGTCCTTCTTGGACATCGGCACGATGACCTCGTTGAACAGCGGATTGCCCAGCCGCGATACCTGGATGAACGGGCCGGTGGCGGTGTCGGCGGCAGCCCGGTCACCGAGCACCCGGACCTGACGGCGGGACGCCGTCGTCCAGACCCCGATCACGGACGCCCGGTCGGCCGCGCCGTAGCGGTTGGCGCGCCGACGAACCCGGCTCAACGGCACCTGCACCGCGATGCTGTGCACGTTCATCCGGTCGGTCGCGTTGACCGGCTCCCCCTCGGCCTTGAAGATCTTCTTGCCGGCCACGTGCAGCTGCTGGAACGGCCGCAGCGTGCCGAGGTCGAAGATCGCCCCCAGGTCGACGAAGAAGCCGTCGGCGCGTTGCCCGGCGAAGACCCGCTCCCCCGTGGAGAGCGAGTAGGTGGCCTGCCGAACGAGGTCGGCGTACTTCGGGGTGGAGAGCGGGCCGACGTTGCAGGGCGGGCAGGGCAGCTTGTGCGCCAGCCGGTGCTCCCGGCCGTCGGCCACCCGGGTCAGGCTGTAGAACTGCCGCCGGTTCCAGTTCCTGCTGTCCAACGAGTCGATCGGGCCGGTGTTGTAGAGAAAACTGTTCGGATTGGTGATCTCGGTGGTGAATTCGAACCGGTAGGTGACATCCGGGTGGCCGTCGCCGTCGTTGTCGATATGGATCTCGTAGCGCACGTCGTCGCCGAACTCGAAGAAGTTCGGCCCCCCGGAGGGGAGCTGCAACGGCACGTAGTTGGCGATGAGCGTGATCGAGTCGGGCTTGTCGGGGCTGACGAACGCGTACAGGTCGGAGCTGTCGGCGACCGGATCCTTGGCTATCTCCGGAGCCTCGCGGTGGGAAGACATGACGGACCAACCTCACTGGGCGGGGACAGGGGTGACGAGCGGGGCGGGCGTCGGGTCAGCGCCGGGCGGCGCGCCGCAGCCGGTCCGCCAGGCCGCGGTCGCGTACCTCGATCCGGGACTCGCCGACGAAGACGTCCATCGTTCCGGAGGCGGCGTCCCGCAGGTGCACGACGATCGGTTCGTCGGCCCGAGCGGCCGCGCCGGGGGCGTTCTGCGCGGCCGACAGGCCCGGCACGGCGAGGGCGGCGGCGCCGAGGGTGGCGCTGGCCGCGGCGGTCAACGTCTGCCGGCGGGTCAGTCGCGGCCAGGGCCGCTTCCGCTGATCACTGGTCATGGGCAACCTTTCGGCGGCGCGGGCGCGCCCGTGGGGACGGACGGGTCCGGCGCCGCCGCACGACGCCGCCGGGCCCCTGGGAGCACCGGCGGCGGCCCTCGCCGCGACCGCCGCCGGCATCGACAGGTACGGCCGGCGGCGGGAAAAAGTTCGACGTCAGGGTCGGGCGTGACCGTACGAGGTCGTCCGCTTGCGCGCCGGACGCCCGGCCGCCGTGGCGATGGCCCGCAACTGCTCCTCGGTACGCGCCGACCCGTTCCCGGAGCCGGCCATCCGGGAGATGGTCTCCTCCATCAGCGTGCCGCCCAGGTCGTTGCAGCCACCCTGGAGCATCGCCACGCTGCCCTCGTCGCCCAGCTTCACCCAGGAGCACTGGATGTTGTCGATCCGGCCGTGCAGCAGCAGTCGGGACATCGCGTGCACCACCCGGTTCTCCCGCCAGGTCGGGCCGGGCCGGGCGATGCCGGCCAGGTAGATCGGGGCGTTGGTGTGCACGAACGGCAGCGCAACGAACTCGGTGAAGCCGCCGGTACGGGCCTGCACGTCGCCCAGCACCCGGAAGTGCGCCAGCCACTGCCCGGGATGGTCGACATGCCCGTACATCATGGTGGAGCTGGACCGGATGCCCAGCTGATGGGCCGTGCTGACCACGTCGACCCAGGCGGCGGCCGGCAGTTTGCCCTTGGTCAGCACCCAGCGCACGTCGTCGTCGAGGATCTCCGCGGCGGTGCCCGGGATGGTGTCCAGCCCGGCCTCGCGGAGCTGGGTCAGCCACTCCCGCACCGGCACGCCCGCCTTGGCCGCCGCGGTGACGATCTCCATCGGGGAGAACGCGTGCACGTGCATGTCCGGCACCCGGGCCTTGATGGCGCGCACGATGTCGGCGTACCCGGTGACCGGCATCTTCGGGTCGATGCCGCCCTGGAGGCACACCTCGCTGGCACCGGCCGCCCATGCCTCCTCGGCACGGTCGGCCACCTGGTCGACGGAGAGCCGGTACGCGTCGGCGTCCCGCTCACGCTGCGCGAAGGCACAGAACCGGCAGCCCACATAGCAGACGTTGCTGAAGTTGATGTTGCGGTTGACCACGTAGGTGACGTCGTCGCCGACCGCGGCGCGGCGCACGTCGTCGGCTAGCCGGCACAACTCGTCCAGCGCCGGCCCGTCCGCGCCGAACAGTGCCAGCGCGGCGTCGGTGTGCCGGGGTTCGAGCAGCGCCGCCGGGTCGTCGGCCGCCAGCCGCAGCCCGGCCCGCAGGTCGTGGTCGCCGGCGACGGCGGTCGGCCCGGCGGTCACCTTCGTGGCGACCTCCGCCCAGTTCCCGTAGACGCTGTCGAAGTCGCCCCGCCGGTCGTCGGTCCGACCGGTGGTGTCGATGGTGGCGTGCAGGTCGGTCCGCCCGCCGAACACCTCCTCCGGCTCCTGCCACCCGCGGCCCTGCGGGCGGGCCGACTCGTCCGCCAGCCCGGTCGAAGGGTCTGCGAGGGCGCTCACGTGCGGCAGCAGCCGCGGGTCGAGCCACGGGTCACCGGCGCGCACGTACTCGGGGTAGATGGTCAGCCGCTCGCGCAGGGTGAACCCGGCCAGCTCGGTGTGCCGGGCCAGCTCCTCGATCTGCGGCCAGGGGCGTTCCGGGTTGACGTGGTCCGGGGTGAGCGGGGAGACGCCTCCCCAGTCGTCGATGCCGGCGCGCAGCAGCAGGGCGTACTCCCCCGCGATCAGGTTCGGCGGGGCCTGGATCCGGGCTCCCGGGCCGAGCAGCAGCCGGGCCACGGCCACCGTGGCGGCCAGGTCGTGCAGCTCCGCGTCGGGCATGCCGCGCATGGCCGTGTCCGGCTTGGCGCGGAAGTTCTGCACGATCACCTCCTGGAGGTGGCCGTACTCCCGGCTGGCGCGGCGGATCGCGAAGAGGGCGTCCACCCGCTCGGCGGGGGTCTCCCCGATGCCGATCAGGATGCCGGTGGTGAACGGCACCCCGACCCGGCCGGCGTCCTCGAGCACCCGGAGCCGCACCGCCGGCTCCTTGTCGGGCGAGCCGTAGTGCGGGCCGCCCGGCTCGGACCAGAGCCGTGTCGCGGTGGTCTCCAGCATCATGCCCATGCTCGGCGCCACCGGCTTGAGCCGTTGCAGCTCCGACCAGGACAGCACGCCGGGGTTGAGGTGCGGCAGCAGCCCGGTCTCCTCCAGCACGGCGACCGCGCAGGCGCGCAGGTAGTCCAGGGTGGAGTCGTAGCCGCGCTCGTCCAGCCAGCTCCGGGCCGCCGGCCACCGCTCCTCCGGCCGGTCACCGAGGGTGAACAGGGCCTCCTTGCAGCCCTGCTCCGCACCCGCCCGCGCGACGGCCAGCACCTCGTCGCGGTCCAGGAACGGCGCCGGTAGCCGATGCGGCACGGTGGCGAACGTGCAGTAGTGACAGCGGTCCCGGCAGAGCCGGGTCAAAGGAATGAAGACCTTCTTCGAGTACGTGACCACACCCGGCCGGCCAGCGTCGCGCAGCCCGGCGTCTCGGATCCCGCCGGCGACCCGGAGCAGCTCGTCGAGGGCGTCACCGCGGGCGGACAGCAGCGCGGTCGCCTCGTCGACGTCCAGCGCCCGCCCGGTCGCGGCCCGGCCCAGGGCACGCCGCACACTCGCCTCGCTCGGACCGGTGTGAGTGCGATCAACCATCCACCCAGCCTATGCGCTGCCCCTGCCGGCCCCGGCGGTCCGGTCCCCAGCCCCACGCTGTCGATCATGAAGTTGTTGTCCCGACACGCCGATGCCGGCGTCGTCAACTTCATGATCGACAGCGTGGGTCAGGTGGTGAGGGAGATCAGCGGGGTTGGTTCGGGTCGATCTGTTGGGTGCGGTCGTCGTCCGCGTCGCCGGGGCGGAAGACCGCCTCGGCCGGGTCGGCGGACTGGCGTGGGATGGCCTGGGTCGGGTCGGCCGACGGCGGCTGGCCGAACGGCGGTGCCGGCGGGGCCGACTGCGGGGTCGGGGATGCTGGCTGCGAGAACGGCGGGGCCGACTGCGGGGTCGGTTGGAACGGCGGGGAGGGCTGGGCGTACTGGCCCGGGTACTGCGCCGGCGGGTAGCCACCGGGCTGACCGGGGGCCGGCCATCCGCCCTGCGGCTGACCACCGGGCTGACCGGGAGCCGGCCAGCCACCCTGCTGCTGCGGCCAACCCGGCTGCGCCTGGCCGTAGACGCCGGGCTGGGGCTTGGGTCTGGGTACGTAGTAGTGGGCACGCCAGATCGTGTAGACGACCCAGGCGGCAACCGCGAAGATCATCAGCCAGGCGAACGAGGTGAGCACGCCGAGCAGCGCGTCGAGCACCTCGGCCCTGGCCAGCCGACCCACCGTCCAGATCAGCATGGTCAGCGTGCCGAGCAGCGCGCTCACGGCGTACTCGCCGAGCGCCACCTGCGTGATCAGCTTCGCCTTCGGCAGCACCGGCGAGATGTGCGTGGCCAGGAGCACCGCCAGCAGCGGCAGAACCACCGCCTCCACCCCGATGAACGTGGAGAAGGCAGTGCCCGCACGGTTGGTGAAGTCGACGTAGTCGCTCGGGCTGAGCAGCCGCAGCAGGCCTACGAAGAGGAACACGGCGTTGGCGCCGAGCAGCGCGAGCGCCACCAGTTCGCGTAGAGGCTTGGTCAGCTGGCGGGCCTGCGCCGCGTCGGTGGACGTGGGCTCGGCGGGGCTGGTCACGAGCTCCCCCTCGGGGCGTGGACGGACAGGGCGCACGTGAGCCTAGTCTCCCCGGTCACCGGCGGACCGGAGGCGTCACGTGCGCGAGGATGGTCGACATGCGCATCGTGGTTCTGGCCGGCGGCATCGGTGGTGCCCGGTTCCTGCTCGGCGTCCGGGCGTACGCCCGTGAGGTCGGCGCCGAGGTGACCGCCGTGGTCAACGTCGGCGACGACCTGTGGCTGCACGGGTTGAAGATCTGTCCCGACCTGGACAGCGTGATGTACACACTCGGCGGCGGCGCCGACAGCGAGCGGGGCTGGGGCCGGGCCGGCGAGAGCTGGACGATCAAGGGCGAGTTGGCCGCGTACGGGGCGGAACCGACCTGGTTCGGTCTCGGCGACAAGGACATCGCCACGCACCTGGTGCGCAGCACCATGCTCAACGCCGGCTACCCGCTGCACGCGGTCACCGAGGCGCTGGCGACCCGCTGGCAGCCCGGCGTACACCTGCTGCCGGCGACCGACGACCGCCTGGAGACCCACGCGGTCGTGAGCGCTGATCCTGCGAGCCCCGCAGTCGGGAACAGCGCTGGCTCTGTCGAGGACGACCAGGGTCAGCGGGCGATCCACTTCCAGGAGTGGTGGGTGCGGTACCGGGCGGACATCCCCACCCACCGTTTCGTCTTCGTCGGGGCGGAGTCGGCGAAGCCGGCACCGGGGGTGCTGGACGCGATCGGCGCGGCGGACCTGGTGCTGGTCGCGCCGAGCAACCCGGTGGTGAGCGTCGCGCCGGTGCTGGCCGTGCCGGGCCTGCGGGAGGCGGTGGTGGACGGGCCGGCGCCGGTGGTGGGCGTCTCGCCGATCATCGGCGGTGCCCCGGTCCGCGGCATGGCCGACCGCTGCCTGGCCGTGCTCGGGGTCGAGTGCAGCGCGGCCGGCGTGGGCCGGCTCTACGGGGGCCGGGCGGACGGCGGGCTGTTGGACGGCTGGCTCGTGGACGAGGAGGACGCGGGCACGCTGGTGCCGGGGGT
The DNA here is from genome assembly GCF_046549295.1 of Micromonospora sp. 067-2. Lineage (NCBI taxonomy): Bacteria > Bacillati > Actinomycetota > Actinomycetes > Micromonosporales > Micromonosporaceae > Micromonospora > Micromonospora sp. 067-2. The sequence goes on from NZ_JAJPWB010000002.1 coordinate 160,307, forward strand.
GACGGTCCGCGCGGTGCCGTTACGGATGACCGACGAGGCGGCGACGGCGGCGATGGTCCGCGCCGCGGTGGAGTTGACGTGAGGTTGGAGATCCTGCCGGTGCTGGGCATCGGTCATGTCACCGAGGGCGACGACCTGGCGGCGTTGATCGCCAACGCCGCGCCCTGGCTGCGGGACGGCGACGTGCTGGTGGTCACCAGCAAGATCGTCTCGAAGGCGGAGGGGCGGCTGGTCGACGTCCCGGCGGACGGGCCCGATCGACTCACCGCGCGGGACGAGGTGCTGGCCACGGAGACCGCTCGGGTGGTGGCCAGCCGGGGGGCGACCCGGATCGTGCAGACCCACCACGGTTTCGTGATGGCCTCCGCCGGGATCGACGCGTCGAACGTGGACAAGACCAGGATGGTGCTGCTGCCGGTGGACCCGGACGCCTCGGCCCGGGCGTTGCGCACCGCGCTGAAGGAGCGCTTCGAGCTGGACGTCGCGGTGATCGTCAGCGACACCATGGGTCGGCCGTGGCGCAACGGGCTCACCGACGTGGCGCTCGGGGTGGCCGGAATGCCGGCCATCCGCGACCACCGGGGCGAGGTGGATCCGTACGGCAACGAGCTGCAGTTGACCGAGATGGCCGTGGTGGACGAGCTGGCCGGCGCCGGCGAGCTGATCAAGGGCAAGTGCGACCAGGTACCGGTGGCGGTGGTGCGGGGTTATCTCTCCACAACCCGCCCGGACGATTCCGGCGGCGCGCGGGCGCTGGTCCGCGATGCCGCCCAGGACCTCTTCTCGCTCGGCACGGCCGAGGCGCGGGCCGCCGGGTTGGCCGACGCCGTCACGCTGGCCGACGCTCCCGGCCCGACGCCGGCCGACCTGGCGGCCGCCCGCAGGGCGATCGACGCGGTCGCCGGGGCGGTCGCCCCCGGCACGGTCTTCACCCTGGTCGAGGACACCGAGGTACGCGCCGGTCTGATCGCCGAGGTGCCCGGTTGGCCGGCCGACGCCACCGCCCTGGTGCTCGGCTCGGCACCGGCCCCGGTCGACCCGATGGACCTGGTCCGCCTCGGCGCCGACCTGCACCGGCTGCGGGTCGCCCTGGCCGCCGAGGGCATCGGGTCGGCACTGCTGCCCCCGCCCGCCGGCAGCCCCGCCAGCGCCGCGCTCGCCCTGTAGGCGCCTGCCCCCTCAGGCGTCCAGCATCGCCCTGCCGAGCGGAGTCAACGTGTGCAGCACGGTGTTGCGGTCCCGGTGACTGACGAGCAGGCCGGCGTTTCGCAGCACGGTGGCGTGCTGGCTGGCCGCCGCCGGTGAGATGTTGAGCCGGCGTGCCACCTCACCGGTGGTGCAGCCGTCGTCGCTGGCCTGCAGCACCGCCGCCCTGGTGCGGCCGAGCAGCGCGGCGAGGGAGTCGCGCACGGCGCCCGAGCTGGCCGGTCCGGTGCCGTTGGCCGGCACCAGCCCGCCCAACCGGTCCACCGGGTAGACCAGCACCGGCGGCAACGCCGGGTCGAGCAGGGCGACCGGGGTGCTCGCGCAGAAGAACGACGGCACCAGCAGCAGCCCTCGGCCGTCCAGGCGCAGCTCCCGATTGTGCGGGTACTGACGGACCTCGAGCACCCCGCCCTCCCAGCGCATTGCCGGTCGGAGGCTGGTGAGCAGCCCCTCGACGCCGCCGTCGAGCAGTGCCCGGGCTCGGCGGTTCCGGTCCGCCTCCACCGCGGACTGGATCCGACCCCAGTACGGGCCGATCGCCAGCGACCGGTACTGCTCCATCGACTCGGCGAGGCGACGCAGCGTTGCCATGTCACCCCGGGCCAGCGCCGAGGCCGAGGGCGGCAGCGGGGTCTCGGCGGCCAGCAGGCTGAGGTCCCGGTGCAGCAGCTGCGTGGGGGTGCTGCGGACCGCCTCCAGCCCGGCCTGGAAACCGTCGACGCTCGCGTACGGGGTGAGGAAGTCGGGGAAGTAGCCGCGCGGGGGGTTCAGCGCGAAGAGCAACCGGAGCTCGTCGGACGCGGCGTCCTGGCGCAGCTCCCGGGACACGGTGCGCCGCCAGTTCAACAGCAACGGGTCGCGGTTGCGGCCCTGCAACACGTGCAGGCTGAGGACCAACTCCCAGACCGGGTCCGCCGCCGGCGCCACCCGGGTCCGGAGGATGTCCTCGTCCGAAAAGTGGATCTTCAACATGGAGCGCTCCCGAGTCGCCGGCAGGGGGATGCCGGGTGACCGTTCGACTCTACCCGGCCGGCACTTATCTCCATCTTTAAGCCTGAGCTGAAAAACCTCGACGTCTCCCGGGACCGTTCGGCATGCTTCCATTGCCCGAACACGGCACCGACGCGTCGCGTACGCACCCGGTGCCGGGGCACCGGGGCCGGGGAGCACCGGTGATCGGGCGGCACCACGAGGGTCTGCGGCCCTTGCTCCGCAGAGGTGCCGTCCGGTCATCCCGTCGTCGCATTCCGATGCCTCCCCCGCTCAGCCGACCCAGAGCGCGACGCGATGGTCCTCGTCGGTGACGTAGAAGGCCCGCCCGTCCACCTCGGCCAACCCCTCGACATGGTGGAACGGCGCCAGGTCCGCCACCAGATCGCCGGCGAGCAGGTGCCGGTCCGGGGCCGCAACGCCCGCCTCGCCCGCCGCCAGGCGGAACCGGACGTGCCGCGAGGTGACCGCACCCCCGCCCGGATGGTCGTCCAGCAGCACCGAGCCCTTGCCCAACGCGTCGATCGAGCCGATCACCGCGGCGTACCCGCCGTCGGCCGTCGGGGTGATCGCCCGGAACCCGGTCAGCTCGCCCGGCGGCGTCACGCCGGTCACCGCGTACGCCCGCAGCGCACGGGGCCAGACCGGCTGGACCGCGAACATGCCCGGCACGTCAGCCACCTCCACCAGGATCGGCTCACCGGCCGCGGTGACCGGGAAGCGCAGCCCGAGCAGCACCGTGCCGGCCGGCGTGAAAGCCGCCGCCTCCACATTCAACGGCAGGTCGTCCGCGGCCAGCCGACTCACCCAACTCTTCGCCCGGGCGGTCCCCCGGGCCACGGTCTCCACGATGAACCGGTCACGCACCCGCTGCCCCGGCGGCAACGGCGTCAGCGGAGAGCCGACCAACGCGTCGTTCATCACCCGGTGCAGCCGGAACCGGTTGCGCACCACGTGCACCGGCAACGGCCCCGTCGCCGCGTCGTCCTCCCGGAACCGGGCCACGAAGGCGCGCCGGGGTCGCAGCGGGCCGGCCTTGGAACCGAAGTGGGAGCCGAAGACGTACACCCAGCCGTCGTGGTGGGCCAGCGCCTCGCCATCCTCGGTCCGGCCGTTCTCCACACCCGCGTCCGGCGCGACGTGCCGGGCCGTCCACCCGCCGTCGTCCAACTCCAGGAGCAGGGCCAGGCACTGCTCCACCGGCCCCTCGTCCAACACGGTCCAGAAACCCCGCCGGGCACCGTGTACGCGCAGCAGCGCCGCCGACCGCACCGGCAGCAGATCGCTGGCCTCGTTGCCGCCCACCACGAATTCGACGAGTTCCAGGGTCACCGCGCCAGCGTACGGATCGGACGCTCGTACAGTGACGGGGTGCCCGACACCGTGCTCACCGGCCCCGCCGCCCACCCCACCGACCCCGCCGCCTACGCGGCACTGCACTCCGACGCCAGCGCGCTGCTCGACGGCTGGCGTCCCACCGGCCCGGCCGCCGCCGAGGCCCGGGACCGGACCCTCGCCCTCCTCGCGGACGGGCCGGTCGTGATGGGCCGGTCGCACCGGCCCGGTCACCTCACCGCCAGCGCGCTGGTGCTGGACGACACCGGGTCGCGGGTGCTGCTCTGCCTGCACGGCAAGATGGGCCGCTGGGTGCAACTCGGCGGGCACTGCGAGCCCACCGACCGAACCCTGGTCGGCGCCGCCCTGCGCGAGGCGACCGAGGAGTCCGGAATCGCCGGCCTGCGCATCGATCCGGTGCCGATCGACGTGGACATCCACCCGGTGGCCTGCCAGGGCGGCTCGCTGCACTACGACGTTCGCTTCGCCGTGCTCGCCCCGCCCGGCGCCTTGGAGCAGGTCAGCGACGAGGCCGAGGCGCTGGGGTGGTTCCCACCGGACGGGCTGCCCGAGCCTCTCGCCGGCGGGACCGTGCAACTGGTCGCGCCGGCCCTCGCCGCCCTCAGACGTAGCCCTCTTCGCCCCGCTCCTTGAGCTCGTCGACGAGGGCCTTGACGTCCTGGGCCCGGTCGCGCGGGCAGACCAGCACCGCGTCCGGAGTGTCCACCACGATCAGGTCACGCACCCCGAGGACGGCCACCAGCCGGCCGGACTGCGGCACCACCACCAGGTTGGCCGTGTCCCGCAGCAGCACACCCGGCTTGCCGCCGACGCCGAGCACCACGTTTCCCGCGTCGTCGGCCGGCAGCACCTCGCCGAGGGTGTGGAAGTCGCCGACGTCGTTCCAGCCGAAGTCGCCCGGTACGGTCGCCACCCGACCGGCGGTGGCCGCGCCCTCCATCACCGCGTAGTCGACGGAGATCTTCGGCAGGGTCGGCCAGACCGTGCCGAGCACGTCGTCCTGCTCCGGGGTGCCCCAGGCGGCGGCGATCGCGGTGACCCCGGCGTGCAGGGCCGGCTGCTGGCGGGCCAACTCGGCGAGAAACACGTCCACCCGCCAGACGAACATGCTCGCGTTCCACAGGTGCCGACCGGACCGGACGTACGCCTCGGCGACCTCGGCGGCCGGCTTCTCCTTGAACTCGGCCACCGGACGCCACGGGGCGTCCTCGGTCTCGTCGCCGGTCTCCAGGTAGCCGTAGCCGGTCTCCGGCCGCGTCGGGGTGATCCCGACGGTCATCAACAGGCCGTGCTCCGCCCCGCGGACCGCCTCCTGGACCGTGCGCACCCAGCTGTCCGGGTCGCCGATCAGGTGGTCGGCGGCGAAGCTGCCCATCACCGCCTCCGGGTCGCGCAACGAGATCACCGCAGCGGCCAGCGCGATGGCCGCGCAGGAGTCCCGGGGCGATGGCTCGACCAGGATGTTCTCCTCCGGCAGCCCGGTGAGCTGCCGGGCCACCGCCGCGACGTGCGCCGCACCGGTGACCACAAGGGTGCGATCCGGTGTGGCCAGCGGCGCGAGCCGCTCCACGGTCGCCTGGAGCAGCGAGGCGTTGGAGCCGGTCAGTGGATGGAGGAACTTGGGATGACCGGCGCGCGACAACGGCCACAACCTCGTGCCGCTACCACCTGCCGGGATGACCGCATAGAGCATCCGCACATCATGCCCGACGGGAGCGTGGCCCGGTGGGCAGGTCGGCCGGCCGATCAGGAGCGGGCGCGACTCCAGGCCGCGATGTGCACCTCGGCGCTGGACTCCCAGGTGAACTCCTTCGCCCGGTCGAAACCGGCCTTCGCCAACGTCAACCGGCGCTGCTCGTCGTCCAGCAGGGCTGCCAGGTCGGTGCCGATCTGCTCCGGGTCCTCCGAGGTGTACGCCACCGCGTCGCCGCCCACCTCGGGCAGCGAGAGCCGGGGCGTGGTCAGCACCGGGGCGGCACAGGCCATCGCCTCCAGGATCGGCAGCCCGAACCCCTCGCCGTAGGAGGGGTAGGCCGCAACCAGCGCGCCACCGAGGAAGCCGGGCAGGTCGGCGTAGCGCAGGTAGCCGGGGCGCAGCAGCCGCAGGTGGGAGGGAACCTCGGCCACCGCGCGGTCGATGTCCTCGTCGTGCCCCTGCCCGCCGGCGATCACCAGCGCGGGTGGGTCGCTCCGGTCGGCAACCGCCTGGGCCCAGCCACGGATCAGGTTGGGCACGTTCTTGCGGGGCTCCTTGGCACCGAGGAAGGCCACGTAGCTGCTGTTGCCCAGACCCAGCCGGGCACGCACGCGGGCCTTCTCCTCCTCGCTCGGCGCGTGGAAGGCGGCGTGGTCGACGCCGTGGTAGGCCACGTCGATCCGGGTCGGGTCGGCGTCGAGGAGCCGGATCAGCTCGTCGCGCGTGGCCTTGCTGGGCACGATCACCCGGTCGGCGCGGCGCAGCGAGGTCTTGATGGCGCTGCGGAAGAACGTCCGGCGGGACTTGTCGTAGTGCTCCGGTTCGGTGAAGAACGTCGCGTCGTGCACGGTCACCGTCACCGGGCATCCGGCCCGCAGCGGGCAGGTGTAGAAGGGGGAGTGCAGCACGTGCGCGCCCACCTGCTGGGCGAGCAGCGGCAGCCCGGTCTGCTCCCAGGCGAGCCGCGCGGGCCGGTGCGCCACGGCGGCCGGGGCGGGGATGACCTCCGCCCCGGGCAGCATCCGGCTGTAACGCTCCAGGTCGGTGCGGAGGCTGACCACCGCCAGCTCCACCCCCGACCCGCACACCTTGCCGAGGGCGCCGAGCAGACCGTCGACGTAGCGACCGACTCCACCACGGTCGGCGGGGACACTCGTGGCGTCGATGAGCACGCGGGGCGGGCGACCGGCGGTCACGGGGCGACTCCTTGCACTGGCGGGTCTGTGGGGAACAACACTCCGGGGTCCAAGCCTACGCCGGAGCACGGGGCCGACGCTGACTGCGACCCGACGGTACGCCGACTTGTCATCGTCTTCGAGTACGGCCCACCGGGGCGTATCGTTCGCGCCGATGGCCGACAACATTGCCCGGGTGTTCGCCGACGCGATCGCGACCGACCCGACCCGACCCCTGCTGACCTGGTACGACGATGCCAGCGGCGACCGCACCGAGCTTTCCGGCGCCACACTGGCGAACTGGGTGGCGAAGACCGCCAACCTCCTCGTCGACGAGGTCGGCCTCGCACCGGGCGCCACGGCCGGTGTGCTGCTGCCGGCGCACTGGCAGACCGCTGCGGTCCTGCTGGGTTGCTGGTCGGCCACACTGACGGTGGTCGACACGCCCGGTGAGGTGGACGTGCTCTTCGCCGCCGCCGACCGGATCGACGAGGCACAGTCCTGGTCCGCCGACGAGCGGTACGCCCTGGGACTGTTACCGCTCGCCGCCCCGCTGCGGCAGGTGCCACCCGGGTTCGCCGACTATGTCGTCGAGGTACGCCGACACGGCGACCACTTCACCCCGCAGCCGGGGCCCGGCACCGCCGACGGACGCCTGCTGGCTCGTGCACGGGCCCGCGCCACGGAGCTGGGCATCACGCCCGGTGCCCGCGTCCTGGTCGACGCCGCCCGCTATCCCGACCCGGTCGACTGGCTGCTGGCCCCACTGACCCAGAGCGCCACAGTGGTCCTCTGCGCCAACCTCGACCCCGCCCGCCTCCCGCACCGACAAACCACGGAAAAGGTCACCAACCCCCTCCCGTAACCCCCATCCCCCACCCCGCCGATCATGAAGTTATTGCCACTCGCATCGGCGTGTCCGGGCAAATAACTTCATAATCACCCGATCACGGGGGTGGGGGGGTTCAGGCGGGGGCGCGGTTTTGGGCGAAGGTGGCGAAGGCCGTCAGGGACTCGGGGTTGGCCAGGGCGCCCTTGGCCGCGGCCTGGTCCACCGGAGTGCCGGTGAGGATCTTCTTCACCGGCACCTCGAGCTTCTTCGCCGAGAGGGTGCGGGGCACCGCGCGTACCTGGTGGATCTCGTCGGGCACGTGCCGGGGTGAGAGCGCCGTCCGCAGCTCCCGGCAGATCGTCGCGCGCAGCGGGTCGTCCAGCTCCAGGCCCTGAGCGAGCACCACGAAGAGCAGCAGCTCACCGGCGCCGCCCTCGTCGTCCTCCAGGTGCACGACGACCGAGTCGGCCACCTCGTCCAGCCCCTCCACCACCGAGTAGAACTCGGCGGTGCCCAGCCGTACCCCGCCGCGGTTGAGGGTCGCGTCCGAGCGTCCGGTGATCACACAGCCGCCCCGGGCGTTGATGGTGATCCAGTCGCCGTGCCGCCAGACACCCGGGTAGACGTCGAAGTACGCCTCTCGGTAGCGGACGCCGTCCGGGTCGTTCCAGAAGCCCACCGGCATGCTCGGCATCGGTTCGGTGATCACCAGCTCACCCAGCTCGCCGATCACCGGAGTGCCGTCGGCCGAGCGGGCCTCCACCTTGGCGCCCAACGCCCGGCAGGCGATCTCACCGGCGTACACCGGCAGCAGCGGCACCCCGCCGACGAAGCCGGTGCACACGTCGGTGCCACCGGAGAGCGACTGGAGCTGCAGGTCCGTGCCGACGGTCTCGTACACCCAGGTGAAGCCCTCGGCGGGCAGCGGCGCACCGGTGGAGCCGACACCGCGCAGCGCGGACAGGTCGGCGACCTCGCTGGGCACCAGACCGGCCTTGCGGCAGGCCAGCAGGAACGGAGCCGAGGTGCCGAAGTACGTGCTGCGGGTCTGCGCCGCCAGCCGCCACAGCTCGCCCAGGTCGGGCTCGGCCGGCCGGCCCGGCTCCGCCCGGACCGCCGGGTTGCCGTCGAACAGCACGATGGTGGCGCCCACCGCCGGCCCGGAGACCAGGAAGTTCCACATCATCCAGCCGGTGGTGGTGAACCAGAAGAACCGGTCGGCCGGACCCAGGTCGTGGTGCAGGGCGAGCATCTTCAGGTGCTCCAGCAGGATGCCACCGTGGCCGTGCACGATCGGCTTGGGCAGCCCGGTGGTGCCCGAGGAGTAGAGCACGTACAGCGGATGGTCGAACGGCACCGGCGTGAACGCCAGCGGCTCGTCGGTGGGTGCGGCCAACTCGTCCCAGCTCAGCGTGCCCGCAGGTGCGACCCCCGCGGGGTCCAGGTAGCCGATGCCGACGGTATGGCGCAACGACGGCAGAGCCGCCCGGATGGCGGTGACCTCGGCGCGTCGATCCACCGGCTTGTCGCCGTACCGGTAGCCGTCCACGGCGACCAGCACGGTCGGCGCGATCTGTTGCCAACGGTCGGTGACACTGCGGGTGCCGAACTCGGGCGCGCACGACGAGAAGATCGCCCCCAGGCTGGCGGTGGCGAGCAGCAGGACGTACGTCTCCGGAATGTTCGGGGCGTACGCCGCCACGCGGTCACCGGCGGTGACGCCGAGCCGGCGCAGCCCGGCCGCCACCCGGCGGACCTGCTCGCGCAGCTCGCCGGCGGTCAACGTGACCGGCGCCCGGGTCTGCCCGTGCGCGATCACCACCGGGTCGCCGTCGGCCCGTCCGGGCATCCGCAGGACGTTCTCCGCGTAGTTGAGCGTCGCTCCGGGGAACCAGCGGGCGCCGGGCATCCGCCGTTCGGCCAGGGTGGCGGTCGGCGGGGTGTGTGCCACGACCTCGAAGTGATCCCAGATCGAGCGCCAGAACCCGTCCAGGTCGGTGACCGACCAGCGCCACAGCGCGTCGTAGTCGGCGAAGTCCAGCCCGCGGTGCTCCCGAAGCCAGCGCAGGTAGCCGCCGATCCGGGACCGTTCGCGTACGTCCGCCGGCGGCGTCCACAGCACGTCACCCACTGCTCTACCCTCCCCTGGCCCCGCACGACACTGTGAACTGGGCCGTGGCGCCATCTTGCCCTACCTCGAAGCGCCATTCTGCGCACCGGGTACGGCAACCGACGCGTGCCCGTCCCACATGCCCTGGCAGCGGCCTGTGTGGGGCCGGCAGCCGACCCTCCGGCGGTCAGCCGGCGCGGTGCGCCTGGATGGCGCGCCGACGGGCGAGGCGGTGCGCCCGACGGATCTCCGCCTCCAGGTAGCGGCGCTCGTCCTCCGGCGTCTCCGGCAGCACCGGGCGGACCAGCCTGGGCGCCCCACCGACGTCCACCCCGACGAACACCAGGTACGCGGTGGCCACCCGGACCGGCGCGTCCTCGGCCGAGTCCCACCGCTCGGCGACCACCCGCACGCCCACCTCCATGGACGTCTGCCCGGTCCAGTTCACCTGGGCGTGCGCGTGCACCAGGTCGCCGACCCGGACCGCCTCGGAGAAGACGATCTCGTCGATCGCCGCGGTCACCGCGGTTCCGCCGCTGTGGCGGGCGGCGGCCGCCCCCGCCACGTCATCGACGAACTTCATCAGGACTCCGCCGTGCACGGTGCCGTAGAGATTGACGTCGACAGCGGTCATGATCTTACTCAGCGTGACGCGGGAGTACGATGTCGGCTTGCCGTTCGGAGCGGCGGAGGGGTGCTCGGTCATGCCGGAAACGGTACGGTGCGCGGATGCGACATCTCTGGAGCTTCCTCGCCGGGTTGGTGGTGGCGCCCATCACCTGGGTGCTGGTCACACTCGGGCAGGACGGGTCGAGCCGGACGGTCGACCGCTGGGTGGAGATCGGCACCTTCAACACGGCCAACCTGATCGAACCGGCCGTCTATCTCGGCGTCGGCGGCATCCTGCTGGGCCTGCTCGGCACACTGCGCTTCTCGCCGCTGGGGTCCCTGGTGGCCGGGCTGCTGCTGGTCACCCCGTACGTCGGGATGTTCGTGGCGCCGTTCGAGGTCCGGGACGCGATCCCGCACGGGTGGAAGGTGCTCGGTGATCCGCTGCCGCTGCGGCTGCCGGTGGAGAACGGCACGCTCTTCCTGCTCGGCCTGCTGCTGCTGATGGCGACGTTCAGCGTGCAGCGGTGGCGGTCCTGGCCGAATCCGGCACCCCAGCCGGTCCTGACGCCCGCCCCGGATCCGGCCACCGGTCCCCGCACGGACGACTTCACCCTGACCGACTGGCCGTCCCACGAGCCCGTGGAGCGGGACACCACCCCGCTCACCCTGGGTTACCCGGCCGACCCGACGCCGACAGAGCCGCTGCCCCGCCGGGTGGGCGGCGAGTCGCCATGGTCCGCGCCGCCGCGCGGCGAGGACACCACCGAAATCCGTTGATCGTCGGGCGGGCCGGGTGACCGGCCCGCCCACCACCTAGTGCAGCGCGACCGCCAGGTCCGGGTCGACGCTGCCGAGGCCGGCGCGGGGAACGACGAGGAGCATGACCGCCAGCGCGGCGGCCATTCCGCCCGCGATCACGACGGCCATCGCCACACTCCCGGTGCCGAACAGGCCCGCCAGGGGCGCCGACAACGCGCCGATGCCGAACTGCACGGCACCCAGCAGCGCCGCGGCCGTGCCGGCGGCCTCGCTGTGCCGCGTCATTGCCAGCGCCGGCGCGTTCGGCAGGGCCAGGCCCGCTGCGGCCAGGACCAGCCACAGGGACGCGAGCAGGGTGCCGAGGCCGCCGACGCCGGTCGCCGCGAACACGACCAGCAGCAGCCCGGAGGCCGTTCCGGCGACCAGGGCGCCGAGCAGGATCTGCTGCGGGGTGTAGCGGCGCAGCAGCCGTACGTTGAGCTGAGTGGCCGCGATCAGGCCGACCGCACCCGCCCCGAAGGCCAGGCCGAACTGCTGCTCGTCGAGGCCGTACTGCCGCTGCAGCACGAAGGACGACCCGGCGACGTACGCGAAGAGGGCGGCCATGGCCAGACCGGCGACGAGCACGAGACCGACGAAGGCCCGGTCGTTGAGCAGCCGCCGGTAGTCGCGCAGCGTCGCCCGCACCCCGCCGTGGCGCCGACGCGCGCTCGGGAGGGTCTCCGGCAGCCGCGACGCGGCGACGACGATCAGCAGTACGCCCAGCACCGCGAGCGCCGCGAACACGCCCCGCCACTCGGTCCAGCGCAGCAGGGCGCTGCCCAACGTCGGCGCGAGGATCGGCGCCAGCCCCATGACGAGCATCAGCCGGGAGAAGATCCGGGCGAACGCCGCGCCGCTGAACAGGTCACGCACCACGGCGGTGGCGACCACGGTGGCGGCCGCGACCCCGAGCCCCTGCAGGACGCGCAGAGCGCCGAGCACCGCGATGCTGGGTGCGAAGACGCAGAGCACGGAGGCCACGATGTGCGCGGCCAGCCCGGCCAGCAGCGGCAGGCGCCGCCCCACGACGTCGGACAGCGGCCCGATCAGCAGTTGGCCGAACGCGAGGCCGATCAGTGTGCCGGTCAGCGTCAGCTGCACCGCGGTTTCGGTGGTCTGCAGGCCGTCGGTGATGGCGGGCAGCGCCGGCAGGTACATGTCGATGGTCAGCGGGCCGATCGCGATGAGCGCGCCCAGCACGAGCACGAGCTGCACCCGCTGGCCGGTGGTCATCAGGTCGCCTGGCAGCACCTCCCGCTCGGCGGTGGACCTGTCACCTGTGTCGGGTCCGGTCGTGTGCACCAACTGCTTCATCACTTCGATCTCTCTGCGCGTCCGTGGCGGGCGAGCCGGACGAGGCAGTCCGCCCCGAGCGGTGATTGTCCCGCTCGGGGGCGTCACGACGGCAGATCAGGATGCCGGTGTGTGAGGAGTCACTGGCCTTTCGAATGGCTGGACCGCGGCGGCCACGGAAGGAAGCCGCTGGTACGCGCGACGTATTCGGCGTACCCCGGCCGGGTGCGCGCCAGGTGCCGTTCGAGCAGGGGTTTGCCGGTCTTGCGGACCAACAGGTAGGTCATCAGCAGCGGGGACAGTACGGTCAGTGGACCGGGCCAGGCCAGGCAGGCGAGGGCGAAGAGACCCCACCAGACGCAGGCGTCGCCGAAGTAGTTCGGGTGTCGGGTGTAGCGCCACAGACCGGTGTCGAGGACCCGCCCGTGACTGGCCGGGTCGGCCCGGAAGCGGGCGAGTTGCGCGTCACCGATCGTCTCGAAGGCGAACCCGACCAGCCACAGGGCGATCCCGATCGCGGCCCAGCCGGTCAGTGGGCCGTCGTGGTACTGCGCCACCTGCACCGGCAGCGACACGAACCACAGGGTGACGCCCTGCAACAGGTAGATCATCCGGAAGGCGTACGCGTTGCGGCTGCCCTTCGCCCTGGCCAGCATCTCCTCGTAGCGGGGGTCCTCACCGGTGCCACGGGCGCGCAGGCCGATGTGGACCGAGAGCCGGAGCCCCCAGACGACGGTGAGCGCGGTGACCAGCCAGCGGTTGGCCGGATCACCGTGCCCGGCCGACAGCCACAGCCCGGTGATCGCCACCGCGGCGAACCCCGCACCCCAGGCCACGTCGACGACCTTGTGCTGACCGGTCACGACCCCGACGACGAAGGCGACCAGGACGACCGCGAGCGCGGCACCGGCCGTGCCGAGCAGATTGACCAGCAGCGGGGTCACCTCCACTCCTCGCCGCTCAACGGCACGCCGCTGACGCCGTCCGCGGTGCGCCGGACGGCGAGGATCTGGTCCACTCCCATGCGTCCCTCCTCGAAGGTGAGCGCACCGCCGACCAGGTACAGCCGCCAGACCCGGGCGACCGGCTCGCCGACCAGGTCGACGACCGCGTCCCACCGCTCTTCGAGGGTGTCCAGCCAGGCAGCCACGGTGCGGACGTAATGCTCGCGCATGGCGTGCACGTCGCGTACCTCGAGCCCGGCGGCTTCGAGGAGGGCGACGGTCTCGCCGACCGGGCGCATGTGCATGTCGGGTGCGACGTAGGACTCGATGAACGCGCCACCGCCGGGGGCGTGGTGGCCCCGCGACATCTGCTGGACGAGCAGCCGGCCCTGCGGGCCCAACAGGTCGTGCAGTCCGGCGGCGAACACCGGGTACTGCCCGTCACCGACGTGCTCGCCCATCTCCACGGTGGCGATGGCGTCGTACGGCCCGTCGGCGACGTCGCGGTAGTCCTGCAGCCGGATCTCGGCCCGATCGGCGAGGCCCAGCTCGGCGATGCGGGCTGTCGCGAAGTCGCGCTGCTGCGCCGACAGCGTGACTCCGGTGACGTGTACGCCGTGGTGGCGGGCCGCGTGGATCGTCAGCGAACCCCAGCCGCAGCCGACGTCGAGCATCCGCATGCCGGGTCGCAGCGCGAGCTTGCGACAGATCAGTTCGAGCTTGTCGTACTGGGCGGCTGCCAGGTCGTGGTCGGGCGCGGCCGAGGTCCAGTACGCGCACGAGTACGCCAGCTGAGGATCGAGAAGTAGCTGGTAGAAGTCGTTGGACAGGTCGTAGTGGTAGCTGATCGCGGCCCGGTCCCGTTCCTTCGTGTGCAGACGGCCGCCGAGTTTCGCCTGCGCGTCGGGCGCGGCGGGACGGGGGCCGAGCACACCGAGGCGGGCGGCGGTCCGCAGCGCGCGCAGCCGGTCGGCGGTACCCATCCGCACGCCACCACCGGCGAGGTGGCGATCGCGGGCGTGCCGCCAGACCTGGCGCAGCCCGTCGGCGAGGTCACCCTCGACGTCGAGCTCGCCGGCGATGTACGCCTGCGCGAGCCCCAGCTCGTTGGGACGCCACAGCAGCCGTCGCAGCGCCATGCGGTCCCGGACGACCAGGGTCGGTCCGGTGGCCGGACCGGCCTCGCTGCCGTCCCAGGCGCGCAGCCGGACCGGCAGGGCACCACCCGCGACCCCCGCGACGAGTGTGGCGAGCTGGTCGGCGACGGTGCCGCCGGTCTGTTCCAGGGTGGTCATCGGGATCCTCTTCCGTTACGGCCGAGCACGAGCTGGTGGACGTCGAGGTAGCCGGTGCGGAAACCGGCCTCGCAGTACGAGAGGTAGAACTCCCAGGTGCGGCGGAACGTCGCGTCGAAGCCGAGCGCCGCGACGTGGTCGGCCCGGTCCGTGAAGCGCTCCCGCCACAGCCGGAGCGTGGCCGCGTAGTGCGCGCCGAACGCGAACCGGTCGAGCACCGCGAGGGTGGTGTGGGCGGCGAGCGTGCGCTCGATCGCCTCGACCGACGGGATCAGGCCGCCGGGAAAGATGTACTTGTGGATCCAGGTGTACGAGCCCCGGGTCGCCCGCAGTCGGTCGTCGGCCATGGTGATGAGCTGCAGCCCCGCCCGCCCGTCGAGGCCCAGGTGCCGGTCCAGCGTGATGGCGTACTCCGGCCAGTAGCGCTCGCCGACCGCCTCGATCATCTCGACGCTGAGGATGGCGTCGTAGCCGCCAGGTGTCTCCGGGATCTCCCGATAGTCGCAGAGCCGGACGTCGACCCGGTCGCCGACGCCGGCCTCGGCGGCTCGGCGCAGGGCGAGGGTCCGCTGCTCGGCGGAGAGGGTCACGCTGTCCACGCGGGCACCGCGCCGGGCCGCGCGGATCGCCAGTTCCCCCCAGCCTGTGCCGATCTCCAGCACCCTGCTGCCCGGGCCGACTGCCGCCGCGTCGAGCAGTCGGTCGATCTTGCGGTGCTGGGCGGGTGCCAGGTCGGCGAGGCCCGCCGCGGAGGGATCCCCCTCGAAGAGTGCCGACGAGTAGCTCATGGTGTCGTCGAGGAAGAGCGCGAACAGGTCGTTGGACAGGTCGTAGTGGTGGTGGATGTTGCGGCGGGAGCCGTCCAGGGTGTTACGGGTGGCTCGCGGGCTCCGCGCGCCGTGGAGGTGGCGAAGCCACTGCAGCTGCGGTGGGACCAGGGTGGCCAGGTCGGTGGCGAGCACGGAGAGCAGGCCGGTGAGGTCGTCGGCGTCCCAGTCGCCGGCCTGGTACGACTCGCCGAAGCCGATGAGCCCGGCGGCACCGAGCCGCTGGTGCAGTGCCTGCGGCCGGTGCAGGACCAGCGTGGGGCCCTGCGCGCCGGTCACCCGACCGTCGGGGTGACGGACCCGGAACGGCAGCCGGCCCGCGACGCGGTTCAGCAGTGCGGCCGCGACCCGGCCCCGCAGGGGCGCGTTCGCCACCGCCGCGACATCGGGCCAGCGGGCCCGGTCGACGCCGACGGCTGGCCGGGGCAGGGTCGATGTCACTGGGTGTCCTCCTCAGGGCGGTGTGGGGTACGGGCAGCGACGGGCAGGCCGCGCAGGTACAGCCGGATGCCCTGCAACCGGATCCGCGCACTGACGGCGAGCGTGACGAACGGGTGACGCGCCGCGGCGGCGAGGACGACACGGGTCGTCGCCGCGCGGCGCGTTCCGCGCAGGGTGGCCACGAACACCGGCACGCGATCTCGGTAGAGCGTGATGGCGAGCGCCAGGCCGTCACCCGGTTCCGGCAGCCGCATCCGGTACCGGCCGCCCGTGCCGAAGAACGGCGAGACGTAGAACGCCTTGGTGGTTTCGGCGTGGCCGTCGTCGTCCGGCGTGAGCAGGTAACAGTGCCGCTCGCCATAGGTGTTGTGCACCTCGGCGACGACGGCCACGACCCGGTCGGACCGGTCGTGGCACCAGTAGACGCTCAGCGGGTTGAAGGCGTGGCCGAAGGCCCGGGCGTTGGTCAGCATGACGACCCGGCCGTCCGCCAGCACACCGCGCCGGGCCAGGAAGGCGTCCAGGTTGGCGCGGATCGTCGCGTTCGGGTCACCGAGATGGTCCCGCGCCTCGAACCGACCGAGCCACGCCAGTGGCCCGGGCAGACGGGGCAGGTCGTCGAGGTCGACGAGCCACTGGTAGGTGCGGTAGACGAACGCGTGCCGCAGCGGCGCGGTCCGGGTGTGCCGGACGACGCACGGATACAGCGCCGCCCTCACCTTTCGTTCGCGACTGCGGGGCTGCGCTGCGCTCACCACTCGACGCCCAGCGAACGGGCGGCCGCGACCCCGGACCGGCAGCCATCCTCGTGGAAACCCCAGCCGTGGTACGCGCCCGCGAACGCCGTCACCCCGTCGTGCAGACCGGGCAGGCCCTCCTGCGCGGCGATCACGTCCGGCGTGTAGATCGGGTGCGCGTACCGCATCCGAGCCAGCACCGTCTCCTCCGGTATGCGGTCGCCGCCGTTGAGCGTGACCAGGTACCGGCGCTGGGCGTCGAAACGCTGCAACCGGTTCATGTCGTACGTCACGCGCGCCGGCCCACTGTCCGCACCGCATCCGGGCAGCAGGTAGTTCCAGCTGGCCTGCGCGGCCGGCCGGGTGGGCAGGACGGAGGCGTCGGTGTGCAGGACGGTGTCGTTGCGGGAGTAGCGGAAGGCACCGAGCACCGCCCGTTCCCTCGCGGTCGGATCGGCGAGCAGTGCCAGGGCGTCGTCGGCGTGCGTGGCCAACACGACCGCGTCGAAACGGTGCTCGTCGTCGGCCTCGTCGCGGACGCGCACCCCGTCCACGCCACGGGTCACGGCACGGACCGGAGTGGTCGTACGGATCCGGGTCAGCTCCTTGGCGAGCAGGTCGACGTACGTGCGTGAGCCACCCACCACGGTCCGCCAGGTGGGCGAGCCGGTCACCGAGAGCATGCCGTGATGGGCGAGGAAGGTGAACAGGTAGCGGGCCGGGTAGTCGGCGACGACCTCCGGCCCACACGACCAGACGGCGGAGACGAGCGGGACGACGAAGTGCCGGACGAAATGGGGCGTGTACCGCCCGGCGGCGAGGAACTCCCCCAGCGTCGGGTTGGCGTCGCCGGCCAGCAGCGCGTGCGCCCGCCGGTGGAAGCGCGGGACCTGCGCGAGGGTCGTCAGATAGCTCGGCGTCGGCGGTTGTGCGAACAGCCCGCGGATGCCCTTGGCGCCCGCGTACTGCAGTCCGCAGCCCAGGCAGCGCACCGACATGCTCATCTCGGTCTCCTGCGTCGGCACGCCCAACTCGGCGAAAAGCCGAAGCAGCAGCGGGTACGTGCGCCGGTTGTGCACGATGAACCCGGAGTCGACGGCCACGACGCCCGTGCCGTCGTCCACGTCGTGGGTGTGCGCGTGCCCGCCCAGCCGGTCGTCAGCCTCGAAGAGCGTCACGTCCCAGCCGTCGCGCAGCACGTAGGCGGCGGTGAGGCCAGCGACACCGGATCCGATGACTGCCACGGATTTCATGAAGGCGATTCGGAGCAGGCCACGGGTGAGGACGGGACTATGATCTACATCTCACCCAGCCGGGACGGGTCACCGCGGCGAATCACCACCATGACGCCCGCTCCCCGACTCGCGATCGACGGCCCGTCCACGAATGTGCAGGGCATCGTCCTGCTGCTGCACGGCGGTAGGGCCGCCAGCATGGCACCGTCCCCACGCGGCCTGGCCTACCTGCGGATGCTGCCGTTCGCCCATGCCGTCTCCGAGACCACCGGCGGCCGCGGCATCGCCGTGTGGCGGTTGCGGTACCGCTACCGGGGCTGGAACGAGCCGTACCGGCATCCGGTCGAGGATGCGCGCTGGGCGCTGGCGCGGGCCCACCGCGATCATCCGGGCGCACCGATCGTGCTCGTCGGGCACTCGATGGGCGGCCGGGTCGCACTGCGGGTCGGCGACTCGCCCGACGTCGCCGGGGTGTGCGCCCTCGCGCCGTGGATCGAGGCGGGCGAGCCGGTCCGCGTACCCAGGGGACTGCCCGTGCTGATCGCGCACGGCGACCGCGACCGTACGACGGACCCGGAGGCGTCGGCCCGATATGCGGCCGCGTTGGGTACCAGGTACGTGCCGGTGCCGAACGACGGCCACGCCATGCTGCGCCGGCCGGGCGTCTGGACCGATCTGGTGATCGCCTTCGTGGGGACCGTGCTGCGCGTCCCCTGACGACCCCACCGGAAGGCTCGCCGCGCCGGTCCGGGCGGCGACGACCGGCATCCCGGACGTCAGTCGACTGCGCAGGTGGCACAGGTGCCGAAGATCTCCAGCGTGTGATTGACGTCGGTGAAGCCGTGCCGTCCGGCGGTGCGCCGGGCCCACGCCTCGACCGTCGGACCGGTGATCTCGACGGTACGGGCGCACTGCCGGCAGACGAGGTGGTGATGGTGTGTCCGGCTGCACCGCCGGAACAGCTGCTCACCGCTGGCCAGCCGCATGCTGTCCACCTCGCCCGCGTCGACCAGCGTCTGCAGGGCCCGGTAGACCGTGGTCAGACCGACGGCGACACCCCGGGCGCGCAGGTCAGCGAAGAGCCGCTGCGCGCTGCGAAACTCGTCGGACTCCTCCAACAGCGCCATCACCTCGGCACGCTGATGAGTGTTCCGACCCGCGCCCGCGCCGGGAAGAATTCCACCCATCTGTCCGGCGCTCCCTTCACCGCTTGCCGGGCTCCGACGTGGCGGCCCCGTCGCCGAGGCCGCCACGCGGCCCTGATCCGCCCACCGGAGGTACCACGCTCCACGACGGATCGGCGCAACGATAATAGAAATCATAACCGTATTCAAGTTAGTGGCGCGTGTCGGCCACTAACTGGATCGTGGTCACGGTCAGGGTCAGCGCGCCTCGCGGAACTCGACGTGCCGGCGCGCGACCGGGTCGTACTTGCGCAACACGAGACGATCAGGGTCGTTGCGGCGGTTCTTGCGGGTCACATACGTGTAGCCGGTGCCAGCGGTGCTGCGCAGCCGAACGATCGGACGCACGTCGGTCTGGCGGGCCATCAGACGGTCACCCCGCGGCCACGCAGCTCGGCGACCACCTTGTCGATGCCCTTGCGATCCACTGTCTTCAGTGCCTTCGCGGTCAGCGTCAGGCGCACCCAACGGCGCTCCGAGGGCAGCCAGTAGCGGTGGCTCTGCAGGTTGGGGTTCCAGCGGCGTCGGGTGCGCCGGTGGGAATGCGAGACGGCATTGCCGAAGCTCGGCTTCGCGCCGGTCACGTCACAACGTCTGGACACAGTGATGACTCCTCACTCAACTCGACAACGGTAACGATAACGGTTTTCATTCTTGCACCAGCCGATCGCGCAGGTCCCCACGGGGCGGCCGACGACCTCGACGAGGCGGTCGACACCGGGGTGCGGCCGGTATGGTTAGAATGACAATCGTTTTCAGTAAAGTCGAGAGGAATCCGATGTCGTCGCCACCCCGGGCCCCGACCCACCTCGTGACAGCCGACGCCGACACCCGGCCGTCACTGACCGTGCTGTCCGGGTTCTGGCCGGCGGCGACCGCAGCCGCCGCCCGTGCGCTGCTCACCGCCGACCCGTCGCTACTGCTGGTGCGGCACGACCTCGCCGGGATCCGCGACGGCGTCGTGCGTCGGGTGGTCCGAGACGACGTCCGCATCGTCGAGGACGAGCAGGTCGAGCTGAGGCACGGCTGCGTCTCCTGCACCATGCGGGAGGACATGCTGCCCACCCTCGTCCGGCTCGCCCGCGGTCACCCCGGGCGGGACCTGGTGCTGATGCTGCCGGAGGTGGTGGAACCTGAGGCGGTCGCCGCCGCCTGCGCGCACTGCCTCGTCGACGGCGCGCCGATCAGCGAACTCATCCGCATCGACTCCTACGTCACCGTCCTCGACGCCGAACACCTGCTCGACGGCCTGGCCAGCACCGATGACCTCACCGCGCTCGGTATCCAGGCCGCCGAGGACGACCACCGCGCGCTCGCCGACGTCGTGGTCCGCCAGATCGAGTACGCCGACACCCTGGTGCTGTGGGGGCAGTCCCGGGACGGCGCCTTCGACACCAGCAGAGTCGCGATTCTGCTGCAGCGCCTGGCGCCGTGGGCGGCACACATCCGGGTCGACGGCGACCTCGTCGACGCCACCGAACTGACCCGTCAGCTGCGCCACAACCATCGGCATCGGCCGGAGACTCCCGGGGTGCTCGCCCGCGGTCTGCAGGGTTACACGCTGGGCACGCACGAGCCGGAGCCCGACTGCGGAGTCGTCTCCGCCGTCTTCCGTGCCCGCCGCCCGTTTCACCCGCAGCGCTTGCACGACGCACTGGAGGAGGTCAACGCCGAGGTGATCCGCTCCCGGGGCCACCTCTGGCTGGCCAGCCAACCCGACACGGTGGTGGCCTGGGAGTTCGCCGGTAACGGTCTGGCCATGGGCTCCCTCGGACACTGGCTGGTCAGCCTGCCTGAGGACCGGTGGAAACACGTCTGTGATCAGCGTCGGCTCGCCGCGGCCCTGGAATGGGATCCCTACTACGGCGACCGGCACCAGCACCTGGTCTTCATCGGCCTCGACGTCGACCCCGTCGCGTTGCACCGCACCCTTTCCGGCTGCCTGTTGGCCGACGCCGAACTCGCCGACGGCGAGGAGATCTGGCGGACCTACCACGACCCGTTCGCTGGCTGCTTCCCCCTCGGGGTGCAGGAGCTGACCGACACCGAAGGAGATCGACCCGCATGAAGCCCGGAATCCACCCCGAGTACCGACCCGTCGTCTACCGCGACAAGAGCGCCGACTTCGCCTTCCTCACCCGCTCCACCGTCACCAGTGACCAGACCGTCGAGTGGACCGACGGTGCCACCTATCCCGTCATCGACGTCCAGATCTCGTCGGCCAGCCACCCCTTCTGGACCGGCAGGCAGCGCCTGCTCGACACCGCCGGCCGGGTGGAGAAGTTCCGTCAGAAATACGCCCGGCGCGGAACCCAGGGCAGATGAGACCTCAGCTGAGCCGTCGGCGCGGACGCCCATGCGGTCACCGACCGGCTCACACCGGTGCCGTCTAGCCGTCCCGACCCACTGTCGGCGAGCACTCCGCGCAGATGCCGAAGATCTCCAGGGTGTGTGCGACGTCGGTGAAGCCGTGCCGGGCAGCCACCTGGTCGGCCCACCGCTCCACGGCGGGCCCGGCGACCTCCACCGTGCGTCCGCAGTCACGGCAGACCAGATGATGATGGTGTGTGCTCTGGCTGCAACGGCGGAACAGCTGCTCGCCGCCGGGCAGCCGAGTGGAGTCGACCTCGCCGGCCTCGACCAGCAGCTGCAGAGTCCGGTACACGGTGGTGAGGCCGACACCGGCCTTCCGGTCCATCAGCATCTGGTGCAGGTGCTGCGCCGAATGGAACCCCTCGACCTCGCGCAGTAGTGCCAGCACCTCACCACGCTGACGGGTGTTGCGAGTCACGTTTGGTATCGCCTGAGTCAAGGTGGTCGCATCCTTCGATGTTGCCGGCCGCGTTCGATCTCACCGATCTCCGCGGTGAGGCCGTTGTGCGTCGATGGGAGCACCCTCTCGCTGCGTCCGTCCGGCCTGTCAGGGGAGGGGTGCCGAGCACCCGTCGAGGAGGTGCGGTCGTCCCCATCGTACGTATCTCGCCCAAGATCGCCACGACGGATCCCCGGGTGCGCGGTGCTGGCCGCGGCGTTGTGACGGGGCTCGGATCGCAGTGGTGAGGGTCAGACCGCCAGCTACATCGTCAGGCTGGAACCTGGTCGGCGTGGTGGTGGTCGGTCAGGTCGCCGAGGTCCCAGGCGGGAAACGGGTCCGGCAGCGCACGCCAGGCCGCCTCCCCCGCGGCGATCTCGGTGTCGGTGAGCAGGCAGGCGACGAGAGCTTCCCGCAGGCCCTCGCCGTGCAGGCCGACACCGATGAGCACGAGTTCCTGCTGGCGGTCACCGAAGACGGGATGCCAGCGGGACTCCAACTCGGCCCGCTCGTCGGGATCCTCCGGCCACTCGCCCGACACCGCGACGGGCACGCCTACCGGGTCGCAGCGTCCCGACGGGCCAGCCTGTGACCACAGCGCCTGCACGTCCGGACGGCTGGCCAGCCACAGGAACCCCTTCGAGCGCACCACGCCGAAGGCGTCCAGCCCTCTGGCGAGCAGGTCCCACAGCCGCTGCGGGTGCAACGGACGGTGGTCGCGGAACACGATGCTGGAGATGCCGTACTCCTCGGTCTCCGGCACGTGCCCGCCGTTGAGCTCGGCGACCCAGCCGGGCGCGGTCTCCGCGCGCTCCAGGTCGAAGCGCCCGGTGTGCAGGATCTCCGCAGGAGCAACCCGGCCGTGCACGGCAGGGACCTGTCGGGCGGCCGGGTTGAGGCGGGTGAGCAGCGCCTGCACCACCGCCAGGTCGGCCGCGGTGACCAGGTCGGTCTTGTTCACCACGAGCACGTCGGCGAACTCGATCTGGTCGACCAGCAGATCGGCGATGCCACGGTCGTCCCCCTCGTAGGCGGCGAGCCCCCGCCCCTGGAGGGTCTCCCCCGCCTCGATCATGCTTAGCAGGCCCGCCGCGTCCACGACGGTGACGGTGGTGTCCAGGCGGGCCAGGTCGTCGAGCACCTGCCCGTCCTCCACGCCGAAGGCAAAGGTGGCGGCTACCGGCATCGGCTCGGAGATGCCGCTCGACTCGATCAGCAGGTAGTCGAAGCGGCCCTGCCGAGCCAGCCGGGCCACCTCGTCGAGCAGGTCGTCGCGCAGCGTGCAACAGATGCATCCGTTGGTCAGCTCGACCAGCCGCTCCTCGGTCCGCGACAGCGCGCCGCCGTCGCGGACCAGCGCGGCGTCGATGTTGACGGCGCTCATGTCATTGACGATCACCGCCACCCGCAGCCCGTCCCGGTTGGCCAGCACGTGGTTGAGCAGGCTGGTCTTGCCCGCGCCGAGGAAGCCGGACAACACCGTCACCGGCAGTCGGCCCGTCACGGCTGATCCACCACCTGACGGCCCTTGTACAACCCACAGTGCGCGCAGGCCCGGTGCGGCGCCACCAATTCCTTGCGCGGGCACGGACACGGCGTCAACTGCGGCAGGCTCGCCTTCCACTGGGCCCGCCGGTGCCGGGTGTTCGACCGCGACATCTTCCGCTTGGGTACGGCCACAAGGCTCTCCTTCTCGAGGGGTCACGCCAGAGCTTAACGATATCGGTTTTCGTTATGCTTAGCGGCCCACGCATCAGAGGAGGTCGGCAAGCTCGTTCGCCCCGGGCAGGGGATGTGACGGAGGAGCCGCCGACCTGGCCCTCGGCCGAGTCGTCGGGCGCAGGTGGAGCTCTGGGCGGAGCCGGTCGAGGTCGGCTGTCCGGTCGACCGCCGAGCCTTGGCGACGGCCGACCAGTTGCACCGCCCGAGCCGGCGCCGCGAGCGGAGGCAGAGCGTCAGCAGTACAGGTTGTTGCCGGCGGGAGCGCCGAGGATCTGGGTGAATCGCTGGTAGGCGTCGACGCGGCTCTGGACCTGCCCAGGGTTGGCGCCGTTGCACTCGAGGCTGCCGTTGATGGTGCGGATGGTCTCGCCGAACCCGGAGCCGTTGACCATCGCGTTGTGGGCAGTCATCCGACCCGCGCCGGTCGAGGTCATCCAGAACCAGAGGCCGGTCTTCCACGCCACCGCGCTGTCGTTCTGCACCAGCCACGGGTTACCCAGCAGGTCGATGCCCAGGGCGTCTCCGGCGGCCTTGTAGTTGAAGTTCCACGACAGCTGGATCGGACCACGCCCGTAGTAGGCGGCCTGCCCGGCCGGGCACCCGTACGGCTGGCCCCAGTCGCAGTAGTGCGGGTAGTTGGCGGTGTTCTGCTCGACGACGTAGATGAGGCCGCCGGTCTCGTGGTTCACGTTGGCCAGGAACGCGGCGGCTTCCTGCCGGCGCACCGTGTCGCTGCCGGTCGAGGCGAACTGTGGGTACGCGCTCAGTGCGGCAACCAGTCCGCTGTAGGAGTAGAAACCGTTGCGGTTGGGGAACATCTGGTTGAACTGCGCCTCGCTCACCACGAAGCCACCGGGTGCGGGCGGCGGATTGCCGGCGCCGGGCACGTTCCACTTCTGGTTGGGGCCGCCGGTGCAGGTCCAGATCTGGGTCACGGTCAGGTCCGCCGACGACCCGCCGGTGAGATCGAGGCACTTGTTCGCTCGCGGATTCACCAGATCCCGGCTACTGGTGTAGGTCCATTGCTGCGCGGCCGTGCCGTTGCAGTCCCAGAGCTGCACCTTCGTGCCGTCCGCCGTTCCGGCACCTGCCACGTCCATGCACTTGCCGGCGGTACGGATGGTGCCGTCCCCCGGAAGCGTCCACTGCTGCGTGGAGTCGCCGACGCACGAGTAGAGGTCGATTGCCGTGCCGTTGGCGGTTCTACCGCCCGCGGCACCGATACATTTGCCGGCCAGCCCGCTGATGACACCGGTGGCGGCAGCCGAGGCCGCCTGACCCGTCGCGGTCACAAAACCGCCCGTGGCAACCAGGACGGCCAGTGCGGCCCAGAGCCGGACCCGAGGCCGGCGAACGGTCGAAAGTGTCATCTCGGATCCATCCAATTCGTACCGGTGCGAGGGTGGCACCGCAGGTGGTGGGCCTTGCGCTCACGTCGGGAGCCCAACGGGCGAGCGCGCCGAGCGGGCGCTCGGGCCATCACCGTACCTAAGTATCTCGATATTTGTAAGCCTTCTTTTCAGTGGGCATTAGGCCTGGTCAACCCCCATGCCGGGCGGCACGCGTCAGCGCAACCCTCGGGTACTCCGCGTCGTTTCAGGGCCGCCGAGACGTCGCCGACCGGTACTCCGACGAGGCCGGGCACGCGCTCGGCTACCTCGCTGCAGCGGGCGACTTCGGCGCACTGGCCGTCGGTACCCTTGCCGCCGACGCCGCGGCGATGGTCGCCGCCGACGCCCGCCCCGCCACAGCTCTGATTGCCTGCTCTTGGGCGCTACCTGGTCCGCAAAGCACGCCAGAGGAGGCGGTAGAAGTCGGCGTAGCTGCGTTCGACGTGCAGCGCGTGGCGCTGGGTGGCGCCGTGGCGGGTCGGTAGCTGGTTGATCGGGACGTTCATGGCGGCGTGGTGTTCGACGTGCAGGTTGTTGCCGTTGGTGAACCAGGTGCTCAGCCGACTCCCCCTGATCGACCGGGTGTTGCGCAGCACGTCGGTCGTGTCGGTCTCGCAGAGCAGGTGCTCGGGGAGCTCGACGAGGAAGTGCA
Source organism: Micromonospora sp. 067-2 (assembly GCF_046549295.1). Lineage (NCBI taxonomy): Bacteria > Bacillati > Actinomycetota > Actinomycetes > Micromonosporales > Micromonosporaceae > Micromonospora > Micromonospora sp. 067-2. The sequence continues at coordinate 185,618 of NZ_JAJPWB010000002.1, forward strand.
TCGGCACGGCGAGGACCAGCGGCAGCACCCAGAGCAGCAGGGGGTACCGGCCGTATCCCGTCGCAGCAGCCGCGGCCGCCGCGACGATCAGCGCGCCGAGGATGAGGTGCTCGTTGGTGATCCGGCGGCGCATCGCCGGTGCCACGTCGCCGTGCTCGTAGCGCCAGCGACCGGTGGCCGATCGGCCGATGTCCTTCGTGACCAGCGCGAGCCGGGGATAGTCGAGCAACCCGCGCAGGAGGGCCCGGATGGTCAGACGCTGACGGGTGTCGAAGCCGAAGAACTCGGTGTCCTGCGGGGTACCGAGGTAGCGGTGGTGCTGCAGGTGTCGGACGCGGTAGTGGCTGTAGACCACGAACAGGGGCAGCCCCAGCGGCACCCCCACCAGCCGGTGCGGCAGGGAGCGCCGGAAGGCCGAGTGGTGGAGGCACTGGTGCTGCAGCTCGACCGCGTGTGTGTACATCGCCGCGAGCAGCACCACGCCCAGCCCAACGAGGAGGGGCTCGGGCCGCAGCGCCAGGGTCACACCGCTCGCGATCAGCGCGACGAGGAGCACGAGCTTGCCGACGAAGACGCGCTCGTCGGCGCGCTCGACGCGGCCGCGGGCGAAGAGCTGGCCCACCGAATCCGTTCCGGTGATGGCAGCGGTGTCGGACGTTACGGCGACGGGGTCGACAACGGGCGGTCCAGGGTTGGCCCGGGGGACGAGGGGGGTGGCGACGCTCATGGCGATCTCCGTTTGGATGGGGATGGGGGTGCTTGCGGGCTAGCGGCCACTGAGCAGCACGACGTGGGTGCCGGGGAGCAGACCGCCACGGGCCGCCTCGGCGTACAGCCCGGCCATGGCGACGGAGCCGGCGGCGGTGGGGTGGGCACCCACTGTCGCGAGCATCGCCTGCGCCTCCCGGAGTTGGTCGTCGTCCACCCCGTAGGCCGCGCCGCCGCTGTCGGCGATGGCGGCCATCGCCTCAGGGCCCTGCAGGGCGTGCCAGTTGACCAGCGGCTGGTTGTGGTCGGTGGTGCTGACCGCGTCGGGTGGCAACATCTGGTACGGGCCGGGCCAGCTCGTCACGATCGGGTTGTTGGCTGCCGAACCGACGCCGTAGAGCACGGTCGGCCAGCCGAGCCGGCGCAGCTGCAGGTGGATGGCGATGATCGTGGTGCCGTTGCCGACGGGAACCCAGATCGCGGCGGGCGGCTCCGGAAGCGCCGCGCGCAGCGCCTCGACGACGATGCCGTGCCCGGAGAAGACGGCGTCGACGTAGGGGCCGTCCACGTTGCCGTCGACCGTGCCGTCTTCTGTGGCAAGCCGGCGGGACTCGTCGACGGCGTCCTCGTAGCTGCCGTCGACGAGGTGCACCCGGGCACCGGCGGCGCGCATGAAGGCACCGCCGTCGCTCCAACCGGTGGGCAGGACCACGGTGCAGGTCAGCCCGGCGGCGGTGGCCGCGGTGGCCATCGCCCGGCCGTAGTTGCCGCAGGTCGCGACCGTGATGTGGGTGAAGCCGTCGGCTACGGCCCGGGCCACGACTGCTCGGGCCGCCGGCTCCTTGTGGCTGCCCGAGGCGTACCGGGTCTCGTCCTTGATGAGGATGCGGTGCTCCCGGACGAGCCCGGTGGCGTCGATCAGCGGGGTGGCGAAGGCGTCTTCGGGCGCGGCGGGTGGCGCCACGGTGTCGGTGGACATCGTGCTCCTGATCTTTTCTGGACGGATGGGGTCAGCGCTGCGGAGCGACGCCGTGCAGGCCGTCGAGCTGCGCGTCAGCGTGGTTCTGCAGCTCGTCGCGGTCGCCGACCTCGGCGGGTGGGATGGCGTCGGGGAGGGTGTCCTCGATGCGGCGCAGGGTGGGGTTGAGCCAGCCGCGGACGGCCCAGCCGAGCTGCAGCAGCCCGCTGACGATCACCAGGAGCGCCAGGCCGCGTCCGGGGCCGACGCCGATCACGGCTCCGACCGTCGACGCGAGCCCGCCGCCGGGCTGCAGGAGCGGCTGGATGTAGTGGTCGGCGAGTGGCCCGACCACCAGGTAACCCAGCGGCATGGTCAGCATCATCATCGTGATGAAGATGGCAAGGACCCGTCCCTGCAGGTCGAAGCCGACCTTGGTCTGGATCAGGGCGATCCAGTGTCCGTCGATGAGGGACTCGGCGAAGGTGAGGGCGAACATCCCGGCGATGGCGAAGGCGGGGTGGACGCCGATCCCGACGAGTGCCATGGCCGCGCTCGCCACGGCCATGAAGAGGATCATTCCGGTCGTCCGCCGGGAGGTGCCGCCCCAGAGGCCCATGGTGAGGCTGCCGAGCAGGCCGCCGATGCCGCCGGCGGAGAGGGCGGCGCCGAGGGCGAGCGGGGACTGCTCGATGAGGAGCATCGGGGTGATCACCGCGAAGCCGAGGGTGTAGAAGGCGTGGTCGATGACGAAGAACCGCAGTGCGGCGCGGAGTCCGGGGCGGCGGGCGATGTAGCGCCAGCCGTTGGCGACCTCGTCGCGGAAGCGCTCCTCACGGAGCCGGAAGAGGCGGTTGGGAAAGCGGACGACGAGCAGCGTCCCGACGCCGACGAGAAAGCTGAGGACGTCGATCAGCAGCACCCCGCGGATGCCGATCAGGCCGATCAGCCCCGCCCCGAGCATCGGGGCGAATACCAGGCCGACACCGACGCCCAACTGACTGATGCCGTTGGCGTGGCCGAGGTAGCGCTTCGGAACGAGCTGCGCCACGGCGGCGAGGTAGGCGGGGCGCTGGAACGCCCCCGCCAGTGAGGTGACCGAGACGGCGAGGTAGACCTGCCAGAGCTGCAACGCGCCACCGACGACGAGCAGCGCGAGGCTGCCCATGGCGAGCGCGGCGGCGGCGTCGCTGGCGAGCATGACCCTTCGGCGGTCCCACCGGTCGGCCACTGCCCCCGCGATCGGCCCGGCGAGGATGCCGGGAAGCATCCCGACAGCGCTGACGACCGCGAAGTCGGTGATCTCCCCGGTGCGCTGGAAGACCCAGATGCTCAGTACCAGGGTGCTCAGTCCGCTGCCGACCATGGAGATGAACTGGCCGAGCGCGACGATCGCGAAACGGGAGAGGCTCGGGTCGGCGCTGCGGGGCACGGTCCGCCGGGAGGGCGGGGCGGCCGCGGAAGCGGGGACCGGTGCGGGCTCGGTCTGCTGGGCGGGCTCGGTCTGCTGGGCGTGGTCGGTCTGCTGGGCAGGCTCGGTCTGCTGGGCGTGCTCGACGAGCAACGCCGCGAGCGGCTCCGCGTGGGTCTTCACGAAGAAGTGGCCGGCGCGGGGCAGGACGGCAAGGGAGACGTCGTCGGCGAACTCCTCCCACTCGTGATGCCGCTCCTGGTATAGCTCGGTGACCCGGTCCCGCTCACCGATGACGCTCAGCACCGGCGCCCGCAGCCGCGGCGTGTCACCGGATCGGCCGGCGGTGTAGAACTCCTCGGCGTCGCGGGCGTCGTGCCGGACGTTGCGCAGCACGAACGTCTCGTCCTCCCGGCTCTGAACGTCGGTGAAGCCGCCCCGCGCCCGCAGGTAGGAGAGGTATTCCCGGTCGGAGGTGAACCGGTCGGTCGGGACGAGCCGGTAGAACCAGTCGAAGAAGCGCCCGGGGAGCCGGGCGGTGGGGAAGCTCGCCGCGAGGCCGACGCCGCGCAGCTGCACGCCCGCCGCCTCGGCCCGCTGGGCGATCTGCAGGGTCACGGCCGTACCGAGACAGTGGCCGTAGAGCAGAATCGGACCGGTCACCTCCCGCAGCTCGGCGAGGACTCGGTCGGCGACCTCGGCCCCGGGCATCGGCTGTTCGTCGGGGCGGCTCTGGTCGTGCCCGGGTAGCTCGAGTGCGTAGAGGGCCCAGCCGCTGGGCAGCGCGTCAGCGAGGGGCTGGTAGGCGATGGCGCTGCCGCCGGAGAAGGGAACGGCGACGACGGTCACCCCGCCCGCCGCCGGGTCGGCGTCGGCCGCGGTGAGGCGGTGCAGCATTCGCCGCGGCGCTTCCGGCGTGCCGGTGGCGCGCTCGTCGAGCAGCCGACCGAGGGCCCGTACGGTGGGGTGCTGGTAGAGCTCGACGAGCGCCAACGCCGGGTCGATCTGGCGGACCAGTCGCAGCGCGGTGAACGAGTCGCCGCCGAGGGCGAAGAAGCTGTCGTCGATGCCGATCTCGTCGCGGTCGAGGACCCGCCGCCAGACGTCCACGATCCGGTGCTCGGTCGGGGTCCGCGGCGCGACGCCGCCGGCTTGGTGCCCCGCATCCGGCGGGGCGGGGAGGGCACGCCGGTCGAGCTTGCCGTTCGGAGTCAGCGGCAGCGCCGCCAGCGGCAGGACCCGGGCCGGGACCATGTGCACCGGCAGGGAGATGGCGAGTGCCTCCCGCACCGCCTCCTCGGTCACGTCGGCCCCGGGCGAAGCGACAACGTATCCGACGAGCTGGGCGATCCCGGACGGCAGTGGGTGCACGCTGACGGCGCAGGCCAGCACGCCGGGCAGCGCGGCGATGGCCGCCTCGATCTCGCCCAGCTCGACCCGGTAGCCGTTGACCTTGACCTGGTCGTCGAGGCGTCCGAGGAAGTCGACGATGCCGTCGCGGTGCAGGCGGGCCCCGTCGCCGGTCCGGTACATCCGGGCGGAGCCGTCACCGGCGAACGGGTCCGGGACGAATCGGTCGGCTGTCAGCTCCGGTCGGTCGTGGTAGCCGACCGCGACACCGACGCCGCCGAGGTAGAGCTCCCCCACCACCCCTGTTGGCACAGGCTGCTGGTGGGCGTCCAGGACGTAGACCCGATTGTTCGGGAACGGCCGGCCGATCGGCAGCGGCGCCTCCGCGGGGAGGTGTTCGACGTCGCCGTCGAAGTAGACGTTGTCCACGCTGACCTCGGTGACCCCGTACGCGTTGACGACCCGGCCTTCGCCGACCAGCCGCCGGGCCTGTTGGTACTCCCCGAAGTGCCACTTCTCGCCGCCGCCGATGAGCAGCCTGACGAATTCGAGCCGCTCCCCCGCCGCCTCGACGTGCGCCAGCAGGGCACGCAGCACCGCGGGGACCAGCTCGGTGCAGTCGACCCGTTCGGTCCGCATCAGCGCGTAGAGCTCCGCCGGGTCGAGCAGCACCTCGCGGGGGACGACGACGAGTCGACCGCCGGTGGTGTGCGCCCGCAGCGTCTCGCCGACGAACATGTCGAACGAGAAGCTGGCGGCCTGCTGGTAGGTCCAGCCCGGCTCGAGGTGGTAGGCGCGCTGCCACATCACCGCAGCGTGGACGAGGTTGTGGTGGCTGACCACCACCCCCTTGGCCCGCCCCGTCGACCCGGAGGTGTAGATGAGGTAGGCGGGGTCGGAGCCGGCCGTGACGAGCGGAGGGTTCCTCTCGTCGGCGGCACGCAGCCGTGGCTCGTCGCGATCGAGCGCCAGAACCGTGACACCGGCGGGCGCCGGCGGGGCGACCGCCAGGTCGTCCCGGGTGACCAGCACCGCCGCGCCGCTGTCGGCGAGCATGTAGTGCAGCCGCTCCGCCGGGTAGGCCGGGTCCAGCGGCACGTACGCGCCGCCAGCCTTGAGCACCCCCCACATCGCGACGAAGAGTTCCGGGCCACGGTCGAGGCAGATGGCGACGCGGACGCCGGGGCCGACCTGCTCGTCACGGAGCACCCGGGCGACCCGGTTGGCCCGGGCGTTGAGCTCTCTGTAGCTGATGGTCTCGCCCCGGAAGGTGAGGGCCGGGGCGTCGGGCGTGCGGGCGGCACATTCCTCGAAGAGCTCGTGCAGGGCGGTGACACCGACGGGCAGCGGCGCGGACGTGTCGTTCCAGTCGTGCAGGATCCGGCTGCGCTCGGCGGCCGGGAGCAGCTCCAGCCGGGTCACCGGGGTCTCGGGGGTCGCCGCCGCGGCGTCGAGCAGCGTCACCAGGTGGGTGAGCAGGGCGTCGACCCGCGGCTCGTCGTAGAGCTCGGTGGCGTAGTCGATGGTCAGCACCGGCCCGTCGACCGGGAAGTCGAGGCCGACGGCGAGGTCCACCATCGTCGCCGCGGGCGCCACCTCACCGGCGTACCGCAGCCCGCCGCCGGGGGTCGGCGTGTTGTGGACGGTCAGCATGACGCCGCTGAGCCGGTTGCGGTTGGCGCTCGCCGGCCGGCCGCTCGCGGCGATGATCTGCGGTAGCGGCAGGTCCTGGTGGTCCAGGTCGCCCGCGACGGCGTCGCGGACCCGGGTCACCGTCTCGGCGAAGCTCGGCTCCCCGCTCACGTCGCCGCGCACCGGCAGGATGGTCAGCGCCGCCCCGACGAAGCCCTCCAGCTCCGGGCGGGTCCGCCCGGCCACCGGTGCCAGGACCGTCACGTCGGTGCGTCCGGTGTAGCGGGCGAGCACCACCTGCAGCCCGGCGAGGAGCACCGTGAACAGGCTCGCCTGCCGGGTCCGGCCGCAGCGGCGCAGCCGCTCCACCAGCTCCGGGTCCAGCGCCCGGGTGATCCGTTCGGCGGTGAACGACCGAACCGTCGGCCGGGGCCGGTCGGCAGGAAGTTCCAGCTCGAGGTCCGCACCGGCGAGCCGCCCCCGCCAGTACGCGTCGAGCTCCGGACGCGCCGCGCGGTCCCGCTGGTACGTCAGCAGCTCGGCCGGTACGGGCGCCGGCGTCCGGTCCGGGACGGCCGCACCCGTGGACCGCTGCTCCAGCAGCTCCGCCAGTTCCGCGCCGAAGACTCCGGCCGACCAGCCGTCAAAGATCAGGTGGTGAACGACCAACAGCAGCTCGTCACCGTCGGGGGCCCGGAGCAGCACGGCCCGGGCCAGCGGCGCGTGGGCGAGGTCAACCGGGACGCGGGTGAGCTGTCGCCGGCGCAGCTCGGCCTGCGGCGACGGATGCGGCTCTTCGAGCTCCACGGTGGTCAGCGGAATCGCCCCGGTCGGCGCTATCCGCATCGTCGGCTCGTCACCGTCGGCGAGGAAGTACGCCCGCAGCGCGGCATGCCGGCCGACCAGCTCGGCCAGGCAGGCGGCGAGCGCTCCGGTGGTCGTACCGGCCGGCAGCCGGTAACGGATGCCCAGGGTGTGGGCCGGAAGATCGGGAGTGAGCTGTTCGGCGATCCAGAAGTCACGCTGCATGGCCGTCAACGGCAGCGGCCCCGACGGCGCGGTGTCGATCGGAGTGCTGGCCAGCTCGCGGGTGTGCCCGGGTCCCTCCTGACCCGGTCCGGCCGCGGTGGGGCGGCGCCGCGCCACCAGGTCGGTCACCCCGGCCAGCGTCGGCGCGGCGTACAGCTCGCTGAGCGTCAGCTCGACGCCGTACGCGCGGCGCAGCCCGCTGAGCATCCGCACCGCGTCCAGCGAGTCGGCGCCGAGGGCGAAGAAGTCGTCTGTGGAGTCGATGGTGGCGACGCCGAGCAGGTCGTGCCAGAGCGCCTCGATCGGCTGGACCGACCCCGTCGACGTCGGCGCCGGGGTCGACCGGGTCGGTCCCGATCCGGTCTCGGCCGCGAGCCACGCGGCACCCGGCTCACCGGATGCCAACGCCCGGCGGTCCACCTTGCCCTGCAGCGTCCTGGGGAACGACGGCTGAACGGTCAACGCCGCCGGCACCAGGTACGCGGGGAGTTGCGCCGTGAGCTGCCCCCGGGCGGTGGCGGCATCGACGAATCCGGCGCCGACCAGCAGGTGTCCGACGAGCCGCGGCGATCCGCCTCGCTGGTCGACGACGACCACCGCGTCGGTGATTCCGGGCAGTGCCCGCAGCGCCGCCTCGACCTCGCCCGGCTCGACCCGGAAGCCGCGGAGCTTCACCTGATCGTCGATGCGCCCCAGGTAGGCGAGTTGCCCGTCAGGGAGGAGGCGGACCCGGTCCCCGGTGCGGTAGACGAGATCTCCGCCCGGTCCGGCGACGAAGCGTTCGGCGGTGAGATCCGGCCGGCGCAGGTAGCCGGTGGCGAGGCCACGGCCGCCGAGGTGCAGCTCCCCCATCTCACCGGGTGCGACAGGGCTCCCGTCAGCGTCCAGCACCTGCGCGGTCACCCCCGGCAGCGGCCGGCCGATCGGGGCCGGGTCGTCCCCGGTCCACGCCGTCAGGTCGGCCACCGTCGCCACGACCGTCGCCTCGGTCGGGCCGTACGTGTTGAGCAGCTGGACCCCCGGGCGAACCTGGGCCTGCCAGCGGGCCACGGCCGAGGCGTTGACGGCTTCACCGCCGATGATGACGAGGCGGACGCTCGCCGGTAGGGCCGCCTCACCGCGTTCGATGGCGGTGACCAGTTCCTGCCAGTACGCGGTGGGCAGGTCGAGGACCGTGATGCCGAGCGCGGCACAGCTGTCGAGGAGGAGATCGGGCCGACTGACGACGTCCTCGTCGCGGATGACCACCGCGGCGCCGGCCGCCAACGTCGGGAAGATCTCCTCGACGCTGGCGTCGAAGCTGAGCGCGGCGAACTGCAGAACCAGGTCCGTGGGGGTGAGGCCGTATCGCTCCCGAGCCACCGCACAGAAGCGTTCCAGCGCCCGGCGCGGTACGGCAACCCCCTTCGGCCGGCCCGTCGACCCGGAGGTGAAGATGACGTACGCCGGGTCCTCCGGGTCGCCCATCTGCTCGACATCGGGGCCCGGCGTCCGTGCGGCGCCCTGCAGCGGCACGACCGGGACATCGGCGGGCAGCGGGGTACCGATGCCGGCGTCGAGGACCAGCCGGGGGGCAACGTCGTCGAGCATGAGCCGCAGCCGGGCCGTTGGGTAGCTCGGGTCGATCGGCACGTACCCGGCCCCGCAGCGCAGCACCGCGAGCATCGCGACGACCGTCGCGGTGCCGCGCGGCGCGCGGATGCCGACGAGGTCGCCGGCGCGTACACCGTGCGCGGCCAGGACCCGGGCGAGCGCCGCGACGGCTGGGACCACCTCGGCGTAGGTCAGCTCACCGGCGCGGTCGCGCAGGGCAAGCGCCTCGGGCGTACGACGCGCCCACTCCTCGATGTCGGCGAGCAGCCGCAGCGGGGCACCGTCGTCTTCGGACGCTGACCTGTCGGTCCGGTTGGCGACGGTGAGGTCGACGCTCACGGTTTGTTCCCCTTGCGGTGTGCGGCTGACTGTCGGACAGCCCACAACCTACGAAGTCCAGACTCTCGTTTCGGTGGCATGGAGACGAACGGCCGGCGACTTTCCGCGACCGGAGACGGCCGCAACGAAAGCACAGGTCAGGAGCGATATGACGGAACGGGCTGCCGCAGCTGACGGGGCACACGCAGCTCACGGCCCTCGCATGCCTCCGGCTTGGTTGTTCACTCCCAGTTCGCATTTGGCGACTCGGGTGGGCAGCACTCACACGAGTGGGCAGCAGCCGATCCATCGATCAGCGTCGACATCGATCGACGGATCGTCGGTAGTTGATCAGGAGGGTACGGGCGGTTCACGTCAAACGTCTCGCTTGTTCACCCCCGGATGATCGGCTGGCTCGGAAGATCTTCGCTGGCCCGGCCAACCGTCGGCTCAGCTCGAACCTCCGGGCGCAGACCCGGGATCGCACCACAGAAAGGAGCGGAAATGAGGCCATCGACCCTCCTCCGCCCGAGCCTGGCGCTGCTGCTCGCCGCCGGACTGAGCACGCTCGTGGCACCCGCCGGCGTCGCCCAGGCGGCCACCGCGACCGCGACGGACACCCCGATCACCGTCACCTCGACCGAGCATCTGGCCCCGGGCGTCACGTACGGCTCGTTCCAGGTGAACACGCCGCGTGGCGTCACCGTCGGCTACCTGCTCACCGCCGACCTGCGCAGGAACAAGGTCTCGCTGGGCCTGCTGCACCCCGACACCGTCGCGCAACGCAAGGTCGTCTCGGCCATGACGACCGACCAGGGCGCCATCGGCGGCGTGAACGGGGACTTCTTCAACATCAGCGAGACCCACGTCGGGGTCGAGCCGACCGGCTCGTCGTCCGGTCCGGAGATCGCCGACGGCGAGGACCTGAAGTTCGCGGTGCCGACCGCGCAGCGCTTCGGCCCCGGCATCGCCCCCGGCACCTCGACCCGCGACGTGTTCGGCGTGGGCGTGAACGGCAAGGCACGTGTCGACACCCTGAGCCTCGCCGGCGAGGTACGCAGCAAGAAGGGCACGATCGCCCTCAGCGGCCTCAACCAGTACGCCCTTCCAGTCGGCAGCGTGGGCCTCTTCACCTCGCAGTGGGGTACGGCCTCCCGGGTCCGGTCGACCTGCGGTAGCGACACCAACCGCAACGATCCGTGCAGCACCCACACCTACGAGGTGACCGTACGACACGGCGTGGTGACCTCGGTGGGCCAGACGCCCGGCGCGGGCGAGATTCCCGGCGACACCGAGGTGCTGGTAGGTCGTGAGGGTGGCGCGGACGCGCTCGACGACCTCGCCGTCGGCGACCGGGTGAAGGTGCAGGAGAAGCTCGTCTCCGAGGACAGGCCGAAGCTGGTGTTCGCGGTCGGCGGGGCACCGATCCTGCGCGCTGGTGAACCCCTCGCCGGCCTGGACGCCAAGACCGCCGCGGTGCGCACAGCGGCCGGTGTCAGCCCCGACGGCACGACCGTGTACCTCGTCGCGCTGGCCGGCCTCGCCCCCGCCAGCGCCGGCTTCACGGTCGCCGAACTGGCCGACCTGATGCATTCGCTCGGCGCGGACGCCGCAGTGAACCTGGACGGCGGCGGCTCGACCACGGTCGCCGTACGGCAGCCGGGCCAGACGACGGCCACCGCCCGCAACAACCCCTCCGGCGGCGTGGAGCGAGCGGTCGCCAACGGTATTGGCATCTTCGTCGGTCGCCACTGATCGTCCGATCGAGCACGGACTCGCCCCGCCCGGTCGCCCCGGGCGGGGCGAATCTCTGGAACGCCCGGCGGGTTCGGTGTCGGGCGGGGTGGCCGCGGTTCATCGGTCGGATCCGACGGGGCCACGGCGAGGAGACATCCGGGCCCGTAGCCCTGTCGGTACGCGAGCCTCCGAACCGGCTCGACGAGCAGCGCCTGGCTACCATTCGGATGTGTCCGAAGACACCAGGCAGAGCTCCGGCGAGAAGCCGGCACGGCAGCGGTTCCTGGTCTGCGGGGACGGTGCGCTGGCTCGCCGTCTGGTCACCGAGCTGACAGACCGGTACGGTGTCGCGGTCACCGTGGTCCTTTCCTCGCTCAGCGACAGTCACGCACCGGACATCGCCGACGTCGCACCGGAGATCGGAGCGGCGGAAGGGCGGCCGGAGATCATCGTTGCGCGCCGCCTGACCGGGGAGGTGCTCGACCGGGCCGGGGTTCGGCAGGCCGCCGCCGTGGCGCTGGTCGGTGCGGACGACGTCACCAACGTGGACGCCGCGTTGATCATCCGGGAACTGGATCCCGAGGTCCGGCTCGTGATCCGGCTGTTCAATCCCGTGCTCGGCGAGGGCATCGCCGCGATGCTCGGGGACTGCGCCGTACTCTCCGGATCGGAGATCGCCGCGCCTGCGTTCGTCGCCGCCACGCTCGGGGACGCCACACCGACGTACCTGCGGCTGCCCGACGACGAGCTTCTACGTACCGCGATGCGCAGCGCACTTGATCCGGTCGGCGCGGATGTCGTGTGCGGCCTGGCCGACACGACCGGCACCGAGCCCGTGGTCCTTCCCGCGGACCAAGACTCGGCCGACCTGGTCCTCGTTCGGACGTACGGGCGGCCCCGGATCGACGCGCCGCGTCGACGGCCGCGCGTGCTACGGACACTCGGATTGGTATTCAGCCGCAATCTGCGACTGGCGTTGGTCGGCACGGCCGCGTTGCTCACCGCCGCCAGCGCGCTGCTCGCGTACACCCGCGGCGTCAACCTCGCGGAGGCCGCCTACCTGACGCTGCTGACCGCGGCGGGGGGCGCCGAGGCCGATCCCGGTGCACCACTTACCGAGAAGGTAACCGCGGTGGTACTGGTGATCAGCGGGTTGGCGCTGCTGCCCACCGTCACGGCCCTGATGGTGGACTCGCTGGTGCACGCCCGGCTGGCGGTGGCCGCCGGAGGGATGACCGATCCTGTCGACGACCACGTCGTCCTGGTGGGTCTGGGCAACATCGGTACCAGGGTGCTTGAGGAACTGCACGCGTTCGGCATTCCGGTGGTCGCCGTCGACCGGACGGAGTCGGCGCGCGGCGTTGGCGTCGCCCGGGAGCTGGGCCTACCCGTCATCGTCGGGAACGCGACCCGGCCCGAGACGCTGCGGGCGGCGTCCGTGCACACCTGCCGGGCGCTGGTGGTGCTGACCCCCGACGATGTCACCAACCTGGAGACCGCCCTGCTGGGACGATCGGCACACGAGGCGCACCGACAGCGCTCGGCAGCGACCAGGGTGCCGCTGCGGGTGGTGCTACGGCTGTTCGACGACGGCTTCGCGCGGCGCACCGAGCGCACCCTGGGCATCAACGAGTCACGCAGCGTGTCCTATCTGGCGGCGCCGGCGTTCGCGGCCGCCATGATGGGACGACAGGTGATCGACACCATCTCCGTCGGCCGGCGGGTGCTGCTGGTGGCCGACCTTCCGGTGGGCGCCGGGTCCGAACTCGAGGGCCGGTACTGCCGCGACGTGAACCGGCCTGGCGCGGTGCGGCTGATCGCAATGCGGACCGGCCGGGCCGGGCAGACCATCTGGGCGTTGCCGCAGCGCCGGCATCTGGTACGCACCGACCGCCTGATCGTGCTGGCCACGCGCGCCGGCCTCGCCGCGCTGCTGGCCCGCACCGCACCCAGCCCTGATGCTGCGCCACTGGTCGACGTGGCACCCATGCGGCTGCTCGCGCCAGCGCCACGTCCTCCCGCCCAGCCATGACACGCTGGCACACGACCCGGGACATTCAGCTCCCTCGTAGTCCGCAGACCAGACTGAGGGGTCGAGGTTCATGGCTGGGCCCCCAGTCCGAGATCGATCGCGGCACGAAGCTCGGCCTGGATGGCCTGGGCGTTCCGCGCGATGCTGGCCGGCGGCGCGGCTACGGCTCGCTGCATCGCATCACTCTGGACAGGTCGGTGAACGTTGGGGGATTCGATGGACAATAGTGGCCGAACAAGGCAGCCAGTAGGCTTCCTCCGCTGTCGGTGGCGCTTGTCCGGGGTGACTATCGATAGGTGACAGCAAATACCGTGATCCTCGTGCTGGTGATCGTGGTCGCCTTGGCCTTCGACTTCACCAACGGGTTCCACGACACCGCGAACGCGATGGCGACCTCGATCGCTACCGGGGCGCTCCGGCCCAAGGTCGCGGTGCTGCTGTCGGGGCTGCTCAACCTCGTCGGCGCATTCCTGTCGGTGGAGGTCGCCCTGACGGTGACGAACGCCGTGGTAAAGATCCAGAATCCGGACGGCACGCCGAAACCCGAGCTTCTACAGGGTGGCGGATTCGATCTACTCCTCATCATCCTGGCCGGGCTGGTGGGTGGGATCGTGTGGAATCTGCTGACATGGCTGTTGGGCCTGCCGTCTAGTTCCTCGCACGCCCTGTTCGGTGGCCTGATCGGCGCGACCATCGCGGGTCTCGGGACGGCGGGGGTCAACTGGAACGGCAACGGCGACAAACTCGACGGTGTGCTCGGCAAGGTAATCCTGCCTGCCCTGATGTCGCCGGTCATCGCCGGCGTCATCGCCGCGGTGGGCACCTGGCTCATCTTCAAGATCACAGCCGGGGTGGCGCGACGGTTCACCGAGACGGGGTTCCGGTGGGGGCAGATCGGCAGCGCGTCACTCGTCTCACTGGCGCACGGCACCAACGACGCGCAGAAGACCATGGGTGTGATCACGCTGGCGCTGATCGCCGCCGGCAGGTGGACGGACACCGGCGCCATTCCCTTCTGGGTGAAGGCGGCCTGTGCGGTAGCCATCGCCGCGGGCACCTACCTGGGCGGTTGGCGCATCATCCGTACGTTGGGCAAAGGGTTGGTGGAAATCACCTCTCCCCAGGGCATGGCTGCCGAGAGTGCCTCGGCTGCGGTGATCCTCGCATCGAGTCACCTGGGCTTCGCCCTGTCCACCACGCACGTCGCCACGGGATCCATCCTGGGCTCGGGTGTGGGCAAGCCGGGTGCGCTGGTGCGCTGGCGGGTGGCCGGGCGGATGGTCGCTGCCTGGCTCATCACCCTGCCGTGCGCTGGCGTCGTGGGCGCCGCCATGTGGTGGATAGGTCACGCATTCGGTGGACTCGTCGGCGCACTGACGATCTTCATACTGCTGCTCGCCGCGGCGGGTGCCATGTACGTGCGGTCGCACCGCGAACCTGTGGATCACCGCAACGTCAACGACGATTGGGACGCCGAGCGGACGAGCGACAGCGCGCCGGCTGCTTCGGTCCGCTGAGGAGGGAAGCGACATGCACAACGTGGGATTCGCCGCCGCGGCCGGCTGGAAAATTCTCCTTGTCGGCCTGCTGCTCGGAGCCGGCCTGCCAGCGCTGTTCGCGGTCGGCATCAGAGCGATGGCCTACGGCGCGGGGGGCGACGCCGAGGTCCACGCCTCCGGTGCGCCCGGCCCGGCACCACATCCGGCCGGTCGGGCCGCCGGCATCCTGTGCTTCGCGATCGTCCTGGCGGCGATCGCGCTCGGCATCACCTTCATCGTGGCAACCGGCTTCGGTAAGACGCTCAGTTTCGAGCACATCTACCCGACACTCGTCGACAAGCCTTGAGAGCCGGACCCATGACGAGGGAGTTCCCGTGACCGAGATGCGCGCCAATTTCGTCGTCCGTGCCGTCGAATGGTTACGTGCGGGATACCCGACGGGCGTGCCGAGACAGGACTACGTCGCCCTGCTCGGCCTGCTCCGCCGCAAGCTCACCGAGCAGGAGGTACGCAGGATCGCTGCGGATCTCGCGAACCAGGCGCAGAGTCATGGTGATCCGATCACCACGCAGGACGTGGAGCGGATGATCAGCGATGCGTTCCTGCAGCAGGCTGCGCCGGAAGACGTGGTCCGGGTCTCGGCGCACCTTGCTGCGGGCGGTTGGCCGTTGGCTGACCCGCCGCTCGATTAAGACAGGTCGCGACCAGGACTGGTGAATCACCACCGAGGTGGAACGCATCCGGTCAACTCCGGCTCCACCTGAGCAGACGTGGGTGCTCACTCTTTCAACCGCCACGAAGCGTCACCGTCCGGGCCTCGGTTGCTCCGGAGCGCCCTGGCGTCGCGCCTGACGGGAAGTCGCTTCGAGTGCGGCGGCTGGCGTTTCTGCGGCAGTCGAGCTGCGACCAACCGTGAGACAGTGTCCTGGTGAAGGAAGCTGCACCTCCGGCACGCCCCCGCCGTCGTGACGCCCTCGCCAATCAAGACCGAATCGTCGAGGCGGCGGTACGGCTGTTCGTCGAGCGGGGCTTCGCGGTGCCGGTGGCAGAGATCGCCGACGCGGCGGGTGTCGGCATCGGCACCTTCTACCGCAGCTTCCCGGACCGCGCCGCCCTGTTCGAAGAGTTGGGTATGCGCGCGTACGCCCACATCGAAGCGCTGATCCACGACATCAGACAGGAAGGCCTGGTGGGTTTGATCGCCGTGCGGCGCTTCCTGCTTGGCGGGCTGGAGATCGGGGACCGTCTCGTGCTGCCCCTGCAGGGCGCGCCGGCACTGACCTCGGTGGCTGCGGCGCAGGCCCGCGCGCGCATCGACGCGGCGGTGGAGGCGTTCCTGGACCAGGCGAGGGAAGCCGGCGCTGTCGGCTGGGACGTCAACGCCACCGATGTCATCCTATGCGCGGCCCTGGTCAGCCGGCCGATACGTGGTGGGCCCACCATCGAGCGCGCCTTGAGCCGTCACGTCGAGCTTTTCGTCTCAGGCTTGCGCGGGTTGTGCCCTAGTCCGGACCGCCCGGTGACGCAGGCCGACGTCGAGGATGACTTCGCTGGCGACCAACCGTGACGCGAGTGCGCCACGACGCGTCAGCGGCGGTGCTCGAGCCAGCCGGCCAGGTCCCACACCTGCGGATCGACCTGCCGGGTACGGTCCAGGTCAGCGGCGTAGGCGGGAGTGTCGGCGAACCAGCGGAACATCGCCATGCGGTCTTCGTCGCCGCCGAGCGTCTCGAGCGGCAACGCCTCGTACCGGGCCGTGCGGCCCAGGTGCGCGCCGACGAGCTGCGCCACCTGCGGGCCGGTGAGGACGTCACCGGCGATCTCCAACGCGTCGCTACCGAGCACGTCGGGTTGCCGCAGCGCCGCGGCGGCAATGATGCCGATGTCGCGCACCGCGATCATCTGCAGGTCGACGTCGGCGGGCAGGGGCAGCCGTAGCACGAACTCGTCATCACCCGCGCCGTCGATCATGCGGGCGACGTTGTCCATGAAGAACGTCGGCCGGATGAAGGACGACGGTAGTAGCTCCGCCAGCCGCTGCTCGACACGGCGTTTGCTCTCGAAGTGCGGAACACCGGACTTCCGCTCGGCGCCACCCACCGACGAGTAGACCACCCGGGGAACGGCGGCGCGGGCGGCGGCCTCAGCCATCGTGCGTCCCCGGGCGACTTCGCCCTGGGTGCCACCGGACTGGCTGGCGTACGTCGTCATCAGGAACAGGGCCTCGACACCGGTGAAGGCCTCAGCCAGGCGGTCGCCGTCGTCCTGGTCGGCGACGGCGATCTGCACTCCGCGCCCGGCGAGTTTCCTAGCGGCTTGCGACGTCGCGTCCCGGACCACCGCCCGGACCGGCGCCCCCGCCGCCAGCAGGGCGTCGACCACGGCGCCTCCCTGCTGACCGGTCGCGCCGATCACCGCGTACGGCTGTGCATCTCTCGCTGCGGTCATCGGGCCGCCACCTCCGCCAGATAGTCGGGCACACCTGTCGGTCGGCGACCCAGAATCGCCTCCAACACCAGGTCGTTGCCACCGTGGAAGCCGTGTTCGTCGTAGTGGGCGAGCATCCGCATCAGGCCCTCCCGCATCGGCGCGGGCATGCTGTCCGGCAGCGCCGCCGGAGTGGACTCGGCCCGCACCGGACGGCCGACGATGTCGGTGAGCAGCGCGGCCAGGTCAACCCGGCTGTACATTCCCGGAGCGGACAGCTCGAACGTTCCGTTGTCGAGCCGATCGGTGGTGAACGCGAGCGCGACCACCTCCGCCACGTCTCGGTAGTCCACGTAGGACATCCGCGAGTCCGCGGAGTACGGCCCGGACACCACACCCTTGTCCCGAGCCGCGCCGACCAGGCCGTCGAGCTGGGACATGAACATCGCCGGTTGCAGGATCGTGAACCTCAGGTGCGAGTCGTACAGCGCCTGCTCGGCAGGTTGTTTTGCCCGGTGGTTGGACAGGCTGGTCAGCGACGGGTGGTAGACGCTGGAGAAGACGAACCGTCCGACGCCGGCGTCGACCGCGGCCCGCACCATGGCGACCCCCATCCCCGCCTCGTCCGGCGCGAAGGCCGGAATGACATGGAAGACCCCGTCCACCCCTCGCAGGGCGGCGACCAGCGCATCGTGATCTCCAAGATCAGCCACGACTGTCTCCGCCGCCCCGTTCGCCCGCGCGACGCGTTCCTTCCCCGCGCTGTGCACGAGCCCACGCACGTCGACACCGGCCTCGACCAACGCACGGACCGCCAAGCCGGCCCTCTGGCCGGCAGCTCCCACCGCCAACACCCTCACAACGGACACCCCCAACTCGCGCTGGTCGTGGAACATCGACTCAGGCCAGAGCCGACGATCCGCACCCGAACGCCCGCCGGGATGCGGACGAAACTGTCCACCCCACTCGATGAGCAGCCACCTCTCCGGGCGGAACTCACCCGGCTCGGATGCGGCTCACAGTTCGTCCTCACCGGTGATCCGGAATGGCGCCAGCGTCAGGTGATCGAGACCGCCGATCTGGTCCAAGAAGAAGCCGTGACCAGCGGGTGCCGAGGAACAGGCCGTGGGAACCGCGCAGAGCCACCGGGCGAGGTGGCTGCCTGACCGGCTCTGCTCGGACCCAGCGTTCAATCCTAAGCGGAAGAACTCCTCCTAATGTAACCGACGACGCGGGCTGACCTGTGCCGTTGCGCGACGTCGCCGTCCAGGCCTCCAGTGGAGGTAGTTCCTTGGTTTTGCCGGCAACGGGAACGCCGCGCGCTTACGGTACGAAGCGGTAGAATCATTCCGTTCCAGTCGCGAGAGCAGCTATGACGACACCCAGTTTCACCTCCGACAGCAGCGCATGGTCCACAGGTCGATGACCCCCCTCGAACAGGCCGCCGACTCGGCCCCCGCGATGCGGGGTCTACGGTCCGAATACGCGTCCATCGACGGTCATCGCCTGCACTACTGGATCGGCGGGCCGCCAGAAGGCACGCTGACCGTCCTGTGGCACGGATTCCTCGGCACCGGCTACGCCTGGCGTGAGGTCGCACCCGACCTCGTCGACGCGGGCCTACGCGTCCTGATCGTCGACCTGCTCGGCTTCGGCGACAGTGACAAACCCGAAGGCACCCACGGGTACGACGCCCTCGCAATCGCCGAGCAGGTGCGGTCACTCGCAGCTCAGGTGGCCCCCACCTCCCGCGAGCACCTGCTGGTCGGCCATGACATGGGCGCTCCACCGGCTTTGCTGTGGGCAGCCGAGCACCCCGACGAGGTTGGTGCGTTGGTGTACATCGAGGCGCCGGCCATGCTCGGCGACGCGCTGCGCTGCATCATCAGTTACACCCCGCAGGCAATGGCAGCGGGCTCCACGTGGTGGTGGATCCTGCCCCTGGCACCCGGCGTACCGCAGGCGTTGATCGTCGGACACGAGGAGCAGTTCCTGCGCTGGTTCTATGACGGCCCCGCCGGCGACCCGAACACCTTCGACCAGCGCCTCGTCGCGGAGTACCTGCGGACCTTCTCAGGCGCCGACGGCGTCCTCGGGGCGATGGGGGTCTACCGGGCGGCTTTTACCAGCATCGAACAGACCGAGCCCCTGCAACACGCGAAGATCAGGATGCCGGTCGTCGGCGTCGGCGGTGAGCGTGGGCTCGGCCGTCAGGTCGCCACCATGCTGCAGTCGGTAGCCGCGAACGTCATCGCGACGACTCTGGACGGCGTCGGGCACTTCGTACCCGAAGAGGCACCCCGCGAGGTGGTCCGCATCGTCACCGACCTCGCCCACACCATCCGGCCTGACCAAGGAGAACACCGATGAGCTTTCCGCCTCGCCCGGACGCCGGCCGCGCAGCCGCACCGGCCACCCACGGCTTCGTCCTCGGCCCCGACGACGGGGACCCCTACCACTGGCTCGGCACGCTGAGCCTGACCAAGCTCAGAGGAGGCTCCACCACCGGAAACCTGGACATCGTCGACCACCGGGTGCCGCCGGGATACGCACCTCCCAAACACGTCCACAGCCAGTCCGACGAGGTCTTCTACCTCCTCGACGGCCACCTCGACGTGACCTGCGGCGACGACACCTGGCAGGCCAACCCCGGATCCCTGGTGTTCCTGCCCAGAGGTGTTCCCCACGGATTCACCAACCGCCACGACGATCCCGCCCGCACACTGCTGATCAACTCTCCAGCCGGGTTCGGAGAACTGATCGTCGCGCTCGGGGACCCAGCGCCGAAACTGGACATGCCCGCGAAGGACGCCCCGATGCCCCCGCCGGACCGGGTGGCCAAGGAATCAGACAAGTACGGCATCGGACCGGCAACTGATTGACCCGCCACACCAGGTGCCGGTCGAGAGCGCATCCGTAGATTACTGAGCTTCCTAACCCTTGAGGAGCTGCCTCGCCATGACGATCCGCTGGACCTGGTTCGTACCTTCGTAGATCTGAGTGAACACTGAGCGCATGGACTCTGAGCTGCTAAAACGCGCCCGTTCGTCGACTCCCCCAGGATTTCCCCAGAACCCGGAAGAGGTCGCTCCGGCAGAGATTGGATCACGCTGCGTTAGCCCGCGCAACGGTAATCACCAGCAATGTCCCGCACGCATCAATGACTAGCTGAAGACCGCTCATCAATAGCTCGGCAACGGGTGGGCTGACAACTGTGCCGGAAGCTACGCACAGTGACAATCGGTCGAAGCCGGTTCGCGCCGCTGCTCGACCAGGTCAGCGACCTACGCAGTGCCACCATCACCGCCGACGCCATGCACTGCAAACGCAAGCACGTCACCCACCTGACTCAACGCAGCGAGGAATCAGCTCGCTGTTCCAGCCCCGCGCACTCGTTGCAAAATTTCTAATGGCGAGGAAGAAGCTTCCATGAACCACCCGAATTCACAAATAAAGTTTGTCCGGACGAAAGCTCAACCGACCACATTTCCAGGTTAGCATCAATAGCGAAAGTATTAAATAGCATTAGTCGTAGACCGTTGAAATCAAATGTAATGTCTAGGAAGTCGGATACGGCAATGGAATGAAGTGACCGGCCGTCGAGCTGCGCAATCGAGGCTCGAATGAAGTCCCGGCGATCCTCGCAAGCGACCAAAAACTCTGAATCTGATTCCACTTTCCATGCAGACAGATGAACCCAGATTAAACTGCCCCCCAAGCGAATCGATATAAAACTTCCGCCCAATTCACTAAGACGGGCCTCGCGAACGGGAGCACCAACCAAAGGTGCCAATAGACGTTTAAGATGGGCCGAATCAGACTCAGCGACGCTCATGAATGTCGCTGCCGACCTTCCCTTATACGCCAACTACTACCTGGACCGACGTCGATGAATCTTCCGTCTACCAGACGGACTGTCCATTGCTGCCATGACTGATTGTTTGCTCTGCTAGTAACAGGGAATATACGCAGTCGTAGACTATCGAGAACGAAGGTTGTGTCCATGCTGGGCTGACTAATCATAATTGCCTTCAGGGTGCTGCCATCTAGAATATTCACCCTGCAGGAGAGGCTGCTCGGTTCGTCGCCTGACCCTACTAAGACCTCTGATTCGGTCTCAATCCTCCAAGCGGTAGAAAAAATCCGAACCGTTGAACGATTCGACGACTTCGCCGCCGCCTCCAAATCGAAGATCAGGCTATCTTTGTCACGCACACGAACTTGACGCACGATTGTACCGTGCAGCCCAACGAGAAACGAGTCTAACTGCTGGACGTTAGACACTAGAGGTTACACGCCTTTCCACCGCGTCCTGGATAGCCTCCCTCAGGCCCTTCACACTAACATTTGCATTATCACCCATTGCCATTCGGCCGATTTCCTTGTGCACCTTATCGCGTTGCTTTCCATTCTCTGCGCCGAGTCCAGCACGCCTCATCCCATAGTCAACTTTCTTATTGCTTCGCTGATTGTCACCGCGCATCATCTTCTCGTTGTGGGCATTGTCCTGAAAATCGTCATACTCGTCGTACGGATGGCCCGCGACTACGAAACCCACCCCACCACATCTGCGGCCATGATCCGCTGGGCCTCCATCGGCGGCATGCTCCACCGCCTCACCCGAGGCAAGCCAGCCAGCCGCCAACAACGCCGCACCTTCAACACACCCGACTAACCCAGATATGAACGCGCTCGGAGGTACACATCCTCAGATGGCTGGCACTTCGGCGAGCTTCGCCGACCCCAGCCAGGGACATCACCGTCCGTAGCGCCTACGCCTCCGCGCGTCCAGTTAAGAGGATTGATGTCGCACCCACGGCGAGCAGCGACACAAACCAATCTTTTGGGTACTCGGCCTGTCTACTTAGTAATCAGCGCATTTCGACTCACCTAGGGAGTTCCCCAGGATTTCCCCAGAACGCCAACCGAAAACAGCTCCAGGTAGCCGAAAATAACCCGCAGAGTCGTCTTTCGGCTACTGCGTGCAACTGGGTCGATGGAACGAGTTACACCCGCTCTGAGCTGCGGAAACAGTGCCAGATCAGCCCTTCAGGAGCTGCCGCGCCATGACAATCCGCTGTACTTGGTTCGTTCCTTCGTAGATCTGGGTGATCTTGGCGTCCCGCATCATCCGCTCGACCGGGTAGTCCCGGGTGTAGCCATAGCCGCCGAGCAGCTGCACCGCGTCGGTGGTGATCTCCATGGCCGCGTCGGAGGCGAAGCACTTGGCCGCCGCGCCGAAGTAGGTCAGGTCCGCGTCGCCACGCTCGGACTTGCCGGCCGCGGCGTACGTGAGCTGCCGCGCCGCCTCCAGCTTCATACCCATGTCGGCGAGCATGAACTGGATCCCCTGGAACTCGGCGACCGCCTTGCCGAACTGCCGGCGCTCGGCCACGTACCCCTTGGCGTAGTCGAGCGCGCCCTGCGCGATCCCGACGGCCTGGGCGGCGATGGTGACCCGGGTGTGGTCCAGGGTCCTCATCGCGGTGGCGAAACCGGTCCCCTCCGCGCCGATGATGCGGTCCGCCGGGATCCGCACGTTGTCCAGGTAGACCTCGCGGGTGGGCGAGCCCTTGATGCCGAGCTTCTTCTCCGGGGCACCGAAGCTCACGCCGGCATCGGACTTCTCCACCACGAAGGCGGAGATGCCCCGGGAGCGGGCGGTCGGGTCGGTGACGGCGAAAACGGTGTAGAAGTCGGAGACACCGGCGTTGGTGATCCAACGCTTCACGCCGTTGAGCACCCAGTGATCCCCGTCACGCACCGCGCGGGTGGTCATCGCCCCCGCGTCACTGCCCGCCTCCGGCTCCGAGAGGCAGTAGGAGAACATCGCGTCACCGGCCGCGACCGGGGTCAGGTAACGGCGCTTGAGCTCCTCGGAACCGGACAACAGCAACGGCATCGTCCCGAGCTTGTTCACGGCCGGAATCAGTGAGGAGGACGCACAGGCCCGCGCCACCTCCTCGATGACGATGGCGGTGGCCAGCGCGTCCGCTCCCGCGCCGCCGTACTCCTCGGGGATGTGCGGTGCGTGGAAGTCGGACGCCCGTAACGCGTCGTAGGACGCCTTCGGAAACTCGGCGGTCTCGTCGGCCTCGGCGGCGTGGGGGGCCACCTTCGCCGTGCAGACCTCGCGGACCGCCTCCCGGATCGCCTCGTGCTCCTCGGGCAACCGGTAGACGTCGAACGACTCCCCTGCGGCCATGTCGGCCCCTCCCCTTCACCGCTATCATGCGCAGTCTGCGGCGTCTCCTGGCCGCCGACGGCGAAGACTGAAGACTAGCTACTGCAGTTCAGGTGATGTTACCGGCGCGTAGGCATGGACCTGACAGAGCACCCACGCCGGTGGGCGATGATGGAAGAAGACAGTTGAGCCACCCCTACGGTGCCCGGCCAGGCGCCGCAGCAGAATGCGACGCGACGACGCGCCGCCAGCGCGAGCGGAGAAGACAGGCGTGACGATCCCCTATCCCACCATCCAGCCGAGCCCCGCCATCGCCGCGGTGACGCCGCCCTCGGGTGCCCCTCGGCCCCGGGTGACCTTCCTGGGGACCGGCTACCTCGGAGCGACGTACGCCATCTGCTACGCCGAGCTGGGCTACGAGGTGCTCGGGTTCGACGTCGACGCCGACAAGATCGCGATGCTCAACGCCGGTGAGGTGCCGATCCACGAGCCTGGCCTGGACGAGCTGCTCAAGCGCAACCTGGCCGCCGGGCGACTGCGGTTCAGCACCGACATCGCCGAAACCGCCGAATTCGGTGACGTGCACTTCATCTGCGTCGGCACCCCTCAGCGGGCCGGCGGGATGGGCGCCGACCTGTCGTACGTCGAGGCCTCGGTAACTGGTCTGGCGCAGCACCTCACCCGTAAGGCGTTGATCGTCGGCAAGTCCACCGTGCCGGTCGGCACCGCCGAGTGGGTGGAGCAGCTGGTCGGCAAGCACACCCCGGACGACCTGGGCGTCGAGGTGGCGTGGAGCCCCGAGTTCCTCCAGGAGGGCTTCGCCGTCGACGACGTGCTGCGCCCCAACCGGATCGTGGTCGGCGTGAAGAGCGAGTGGGCCAACGGCATGCTCTACGCCGCGCACAAGGGCGTCTTCGACCTGGCTGCCACCGAGGACCGCGAGGTGCCCCTGGTGGTCACCGACTTCGCGACCGCCGAGCTGGTCAAGGTCGCCGCGAACGCCTTCCTCGCCACCAAGATCTCCTTCATCAACGCGATGGCCGAGGTCTGCGAGGCCTCCGGCGGCGACGTCACCCAGCTGGCCCGTGCCATCGGGTACGACCCACGGATCGGCAACCGGTTCCTCCAGGCCGGGCTCGGCTTCGGTGGCGCCTGCCTGCCCAAGGACATCCGCGCGTTCCAGGCCCGGGCGCAGGAGCTGGGTGCCGGCGAGGCGCTGCGCTTCCTGCACGAGGTCGACCTGATCAACCTGCGTCGCCGGACCCGGGTGCTGCACCTCGCCGCCGACCTGCTCGGCCGCCGTTCCGGGCCGGCCGGCCCGGACTTCTCCGGCACCCGGATCGCCGTGCTGGGCGCCACCTTCAAGCCCAACACCGACGACGTCCGGGACGCCCCGGCGCTCGCCGTCGCCGCGCTGCTGCAGAAGGCCGGCGCCGACGTGCACGTGTACGACCCGCAGGGCACCGAGAACGCCCGTCGCGCCGTACCCGAGCTGACCTACGAGACCGGCATCAACGAGGCGGTCGCCGGCGCCGACCTGGTCTGCGTCCTCACCGAGTGGGCCGATTTCCGCAACGCCGACCCGGTCGCCCTCGGCGAGCTGGTCGCCGGCCGCAGGGTCGTCGACGGCCGTAACTGCCTCGACTCGGCACTGTGGACCCAGGCCGGCTGGGAGTACCGGGGCATGGGCCGCCCCTGAGTAGGTTCGACCCCACCGGCCGGTCACGGAGCACCTCCGAGGACCGGCCGGTGTCGTTGTTTGCCCCGGACCCGCCGACAAGTGTCGAAATTCGCGCCAGCTTTGGGCATGCTGCGACAGTGGATGTCCACACGCGGGTGGAGGGGTGTCGTGGCGACCTTTCAGTGCTCCTCGTGCGGCCGGGAGATCAAGCCGGCCGTGCGCTGCCCGCACTGCGGGGCAGATCAGCCGCAGTGGGCCGAGCACCTGGCGGACATCGAGCGCTCGATCGCGGAGATGAAGGCGCGCGACGCCGCCATCGCCCGCGAGCAGCGGCAGATCGCCGCCAAGATGCAGGCCGCTCTCTTCCAACGGGACATCCTCGCGCACGCCGGTGAGGAACGGCTCAAGCAGGCCACCCGACCACGCCGGGTGCTGCGCCGCCGTCCCGGCCGCAGGCCACCCACCGCCACCACCGGCGCACCGCCCCGGGTGCCCCGTCAGAACACCCCGCCCGCCCCGGAGGACCCCCCGCCGCCCCCGCCGTCCTGGCTGGACGCCGACGACCCGCAGCACCCACCGGAGGCCTCCTCCCGGGAGGTGCAGAACATCCCTCTCGGGCTGGGAGCGCTGCTGCTCGGCGTGGCCGCGGTGGTCTTCGCCGCGGTGGCGACCAGCTCGATGGACGCGCTGGCCCGGCTCGGCATCCTGGTCCTCGCCACCGTGCTGATGCTGCTCGCCCCACCGGCTCTGGCCCGACGCGGGCTCACCTCGACAGCCGAGACGATCTCCGCGGTCGGCCTGCTGCTGGTGCCGCTCGCCGGAAACGCCCTGTGGGCCGTGGACCGGATCGGCAACGGCGGCGCCTCGGGCGCGGTCTTCGCCGGGGTGATCTTCGCCGTCACCGCCGCCGTCGCGTTCGGGTACGCCAGCTGGACAGGCCTGCGCACACCCCGGTTCGCCGCCGTGCTAGCCGCCCAGCCGGTCCTGCCGCTGCTGGCATATGAGCGGATCACCGGACCTGGGGGGTGGGCCCTGGTCCTGACCCTGGTCGCTCTCTTCGATCTCTGGCTGACCCGCACCAGGGTGGCCCTGGAACGGCCCGCCCGACAGGGCCCGTCAGACCCGGGTACGCCCTCGGCGCCCCGGCAACGCAGCGCCGAGAGCCGGCCCGAGGCTGACCCGGAGGAGGCCGCCGAGGTGGTCGACGCCGGCACCGGGGCTGCCGACGCCAGACCGGCCCGTCCGGTGCCCGGGCTGCGCGAGCTGGTCTGGCTGCTGCACGCGGTGGCGGTCGCCGTCGCCCTGGCGTACGCGGTCACCGCCCTGCTCCGGGCGGAGACCGTGCCGTCAGCCACCAGCGCCGGAGGCGTGCTGCTGCTGGCCGCCTCGGTCGGGCTGGGGGGCGCGCTGGTGCTGCGCCGCCCGCCGCTACCCGACGTCGCGGCCGGCATCCTCACCCTGGCGATAATCGGCGCGCTCGGCCGGATCGCGTCGGTGGCCCTGCCCGGCCGGTCGTTGCTGCTGATCGCGGCGGTCATCACGGTGACCGGGCTCGCGGTGCGCGCGGTCCCCGAGGCCGCCCGGCGTGGTCCACAGCTCGCCTCGGCGGTGGCGCTGACCGTCAGCGGGCTGGTGGTCGCCGGGGGCGCGCTACGCGCCGGGGTGGCCCCGGTCCGGGCGGCCCTGCCCGCCTGGGGTGCCGATCTCGACGGCTACCAGGCCGAACTGGCCGCGGCGGTCGGCCCCACCACCTGGCAGCTCGCCGGCGCCGCGTTCCTGCTCACCATCGCCGCGGTGCTGGCCCTGCCGCCGGAGATCCGCCGCGAGTTCGCCGTCGCCGGGGCGGCGCTGACCGCGCTGGCGGTCCCGGCCTCGTTCGGTCTCGGCTGGGCGTCGGCGCCCTGGCCGATGGTGCTCACCGCGGTCGGCATCGGCGTGATCGGCCTCTCCGCGCGGACCAGCCGGGCCGCCCTGGCGCACGGCGTCGGGGCGGCCGTGGTGGGCCTGTTCGGTGCGGGCGCGAGTCTGGTCGGGCCGACGCTCACCGCCGCCGTCCTGCTCAGCCTCTTCGCGGCCGGCGCGCTGGTCGCTTTGGCGCCCCGGGTCCGGATCGCCTCGGCCCCCGCCGACACGGTCGCCGGATGGGCCGCCGGGGGTGCCGCCTTCGCGCTGCCCGGGGCGGTTGCCGCGTTCGTGGCCGCCGCCATGCCCACCGACCCGACGCCGACCCCGGCCAGCCTGCGCGAGGCGAGCGTCCCGGTGCTGGCGGCGAGTTTCCTCGCGGTCTGCGTCACCCTCGGCTACGCCGCCGTGGTGCAGGTGTCCCAGCGACGCATCCCGGCGCCACTGTCCGTCGGCACCGGCCTGGGCGCGCTGGTGGTCACCGCCGCCGCCTTCGGCGCACCCGGGGCGACCGTCGCGGACGCCTGGGTGGGCGCACTGCTGCTGGTCGCCGCGGTGCTGCTCTTCCTTGCCCCCTCGATCGACGCCGGACGCCGCTCGGACCTCACCCTGGACGGCTCCGACCTGGCCGCCGCGGCGGTGACCACCGCCCTGATCGCCACGCTGGTCCGGATCGCCGCCGTACTCACCCCGGGTGGGCAGTTGGCGGTGGCGGCCGGCCTGGTGCTGCTCGTCGCCGTGGGAGCGCGCGCCATGAACGAGGAGTGGCGGCGCGGGCCGATCCTCGGCATCACCGTCGGCGGCGTCCTGATCGGCATCCTCGCCAGCTGGACGGCCCTGCGCGGTGGGCTGGGCGTACTGGCCACCCCTGGCCCGATCTGGAACGGTGACCTGACCGGCTGGCCGGCGGCCCCCACCGGAGGCGCGACCTGGCAGGCCCCGATCGCACTGGCGTTGCTGGCCGTCGCCGCCGGCATCCTGCTGCCACCGCCCTGGCGGTGGGATGTGTCCGGCACCGCTGCGGTGCTCGCGACGATCGGCGCACCGGCCGCGTTCGACCTACCCTGGTGGTCGCCCGTCCTGGTCGGCGGCATGGTCGCCACCGTCTTCGGGATGGCCGCGGTGGCCACGGAGGAGGCCCGGGCCGGGCTGTCCCGGGCCACCGTGGCCGGGGTGGTGGCGCTGCACGCGGCCGGCGCCGGCCTGGTCCGGCCGTGGACCACCGCTCTGGCGCTGGGCAGCATCGCGCTGATCGGCGTGGTGGTGGCCACGCTGGCCCGCGTACTGGCGGGGCCCCAGGTGAGCGACATCGAGACCGACGGGATGCCACCGCATCTGGCGCAGATCGGCGGGGCGGCGACCTGCGCCGCGCTGCTGGCCTTTCCGGGCGCGGTGGCGGCGCTGGCCGCCGGGTTCGACCACTCGGCACAGGTGGTGCTGACCGCCGCGCTCGCCGCGTCCAGTCTCGGTCTGGCCGCCGTGGCCGCGGTCCGCCGGCAGGTGCCGCAGTACCTGCCCTGGGTCAGCGTGGCCGTGGTCGGCGGGGTCACCATCAGCGCGCTCGCCGCCATCCCCACCGGCCTCGCCGCCGGGGTCTACGCGGCCGCCGCCGCGCTGCTCGGCGTGCTCGCCGAGCTCATCCGAGCCGCCACCGTGCCGCCGACCGGTTCGGCCCAACCGGTGCGGCGCTGGGCGGTGCTGCTCAGCGGTGCCATGCGGCGCCTGCCCGACGACCCGGACCGGCGGCGGTGGCGGGTCAGCCCGTCGGCCGGCGCGCTGGCCGCAGCCGCCGTGCCGACTGCCCTGGCTCTCGCCTCGATCGCCCCCGCCCTGGTCGCCGCCCTGGTCGAGCCACACCGCACGATGAACCGCATCTGGCAGGGGCCGCCACCGGAGCTGCTCACCCCACCCCCGGACGTGGTCGACCCGACGCACGTACTGACCGCGCTGCTGCTCACCGTGACCGCCGCGCTGGCCGCGACCGGGTTCAGCGGCGGACGGCGGTCCCGGGCCGTTCCGGTGGTGCTGCCCGGCGCCGCCGTCACGCTGCTGATCGCGCCCATCGCGCTGGGCAGGGGTTGGCCCACGAGCACCCTCGCCGCGCTCTCCGTCTTCACGATCTCGATGCTCGGCCTGGCACTGACCCCGCCACCGCCGCTGGTCGAGCCGGCCCGCTCGCTGCGGCTGGCCCGGGTGCTGGTGTTCGTCATCGGCTTGGCCGCCGGCAGCGCGGGTCTGGCCGGTAGCCTGGCCACCCGGGACCTCACCCTGGTCACCCTCGGCGGTGCGGTCGGCGTCGGCACGGTGGCGGCGCTGTACGGCACCACCCAACGCGCCCGTATCCTCGGCTGGCTGTTCGCCTCGCTGATGGCACAGCTCTTCGTGCTCACCGCGGGCCTGGTGGCCGGCCTGGCGCCCGTCTGGTCCGCGTTCGGGGTGCTCGCGGTCGGGGCCGCCCTGCAGGTGTTCGCTGCGACCCTGCCCCGGCTGCGCCGCCCGGAGGCCCAACGCGAGGCCGCCACCGTGCAGTGGAGCGGGCATGCTGCCGCGCTGATCGCACTGGCCCTCGCCTTCGACTCGCCCCGGCACATCGCCGCCCTGCTGGCTGCCTGGGGGGCGGTCCTCGGCGTGGCGGCGACCCGACCCGGTCGCCGGCCGGTGGAACGTCGGATCCTGTTCTGGGCCGTGGTCATCTGCGAGATCACCGCGTGGTGGATCCTCATGCGGGTCGCCGACGTGGCGCTGCCCGAGGCGTACACGCTGCCGTTTGCCGCACTGGCTCTTCTGGTCGGGGTGCTCGAGCTGCGCCATCGTCCGGACATGAGCAGCTGGGTGGCGTACGGGCCGGCGCTCGTCGCCGCGTTCGTGCCCACTCTGGCGATCGTGCTGGCCACCGAATCCAGCACGCTGCGGCAGATGTTGCTGCTGCTCGGCGCCGTGGCGGTGCTGATCTTCGGCTCGTCCAGCCGGCAGCAGGCGCCGGTGATCGTCGGCGCGTCGGTCACCGCCATCGCCGCGATCCACGCGCTGTTCAGTCTCGGCCCGTGGCTGGCGCTCATCCCGGTGGGCATCCTGTTGCTGATCCTCGGCGCCAGCAACGAGCGCCGCCGCCGCGCCCAGGAACGCCTGCAGACGGCGCTACGCGGCATGAGATGAATCGGAGGGTCCAACAGGGTCCGTGAGGGGGCACGGAGAGCGTGCCGGGTTCGTGCGGCCGGCGGGTTGGGAGCGTGCCGGGTGCGGAGTTCGGCGCTCGGTCAGCTGAGGGTGGCCTGCAGGGCGGTGTCCTTCGCGGTCACCATGTCTTCCAGGCCGACCTGGTACGCCGACATCCGGTCCAGCAGGGCGCGATCCGCGGCACCGAGAATCCGCACGGCCAGCAGGCCGGCGTTGCGGGCGTTGCCGATCGACACGGTCGCCACCGGGATGCCGGCCGGCATCTGCACGATGGACAGCAGCGAATCCATGCCGTCGAGGTGCTTCAGCGGCACCGGCACGCCGATCACCGGCAGCGGGGTCACCGAGGCGACCATGCCCGGCAGGGCGGCGGCTCCGCCGGCACCGGCAATGATCACCTTGAGGCCCCGGTCGACGGCGTCGCGGCCGTAATCGATCATCGCCACCGGGGTCCGGTGGGCCGAGATCACCCGGACCTCGTACGACACCCCGAACTCGTCCAGCACCTCGGCCGCGGCTCGCATCGTCGGCCAGTCCGAGTCGCTGCCCATGATCAGCCCGACGGTGGTCACCGCGGTTTCCTCTCCGTTCGCGCGCGCGGGGCTCACTCGTGCCCCTCGCGCAGCCAGCGCGCGGCCCGCACGGCCCGCGCCCGTACGTCGTCCAGGTCATCCCCGAGCACCGTGACGTGACCGATCTTGCGGCCGGGTCGCACCTGCTTGCCGTAGAGGTGCACCTTGGCGCCCGGCTCGGCGGCGAAGAGGTGGTGCAGCCGTTCGTCGATCGAGATGCCGCCCGGCTCGCCACCGAGCACGTTCGCCATCACCACGACCGGCGCGGCAAGCCCGGTGTCGCCCATCGGGTAGTCCAGCACCGCGCGCAGGTGCTGCTCGAACTGCGAGGTCCGGGAACCCTCGATGGTCCAGTGCCCGGAGTTGTGCGGGCGCATCGCCAGCTCGTTGACCACGATCGCCGGTCGGCCGGCCGCGTCGCGCACCTCGAAGAGCTCCACGGCGAGCAGACCGACGACACCGAGCGCCGTGGCCAGGTCGATGGCGAGCTGCTGGGCGGTGACCGCCAGCTCCTCGTCCAGGCCGGGTGCCGGGGCGAGCACCTCCACGTTGATGCCGTCCCGCTGCACCGTCTCGACCACCGGGTAGGCGGCCACCTGCCCGAACGGCGAGCGGGCCACCTGCACGGCCAACTCCCGGCGCAGCGGCACCCGCTCCTCGACGATCAACCGCGTGCCACCGGCGAGCAGGGTTCGGACCAGCTCGGTGGCCTGGGTGACGTCGTCGACCAGCCAGACCCCTCGGCCGTCGTAGCCACCCCGGGCCGCCTTGAGCACCACCGGCCAGCCGACCTGCTCACCGAAGCCGACCAGATCGGCGGGCTCGGCGACCGGACGCCACCGCGGGTTGGGCGCGCCCAGCTCGGCCAGGCGTTCCCGCATGACCTGCTTGTCCTGGGCGTGCAGCAGTGCGTCCGCCGGCGGGTACAGGGCGACGCCTTCGGCCGCCAACGTACGGATGTGCTCGGTGGGCACGTGCTCGTGGTCGAAGGTGACCACGTCGCAGCCCTTGGCGAACGAGCGCAGGGCGGCAAGGTCGGTGTGGTCGCCGTACTCGACGTCGGCGGCGACCAGCGCCGCGCCGTCGTCGGGTGCGACCGCGAGCACACGCAGTGACTGGCCGAGGGCGATAGCGGCCTGGTGGGTCATCCGGGCCAACTGGCCACCGCCCACCATTCCGACAACGGGCAGACCGGTACGGGAATCCATAGCGCGGCCAGCCTATCCGGGCGACCCACGACGCCGGCCGGAGGGCCGGCGCTCACACCACCGGCCCGCCGACCGCAGGACGGATTCAACCGAGCTGCGCGACCAGCTCCTCGACCGAGGTCACCGGGCGTTGACAGACGAAACCCCGGCAGACGTACGCGGCGGAGCGCCCGTCGACGAGCGGCCGGTCGGCGAGCAGCGGCACACCGGGCTGGTCCGGGCGCCCGGCCACCACCACCGCCCCGGGCGGCGCGTGCCGGTGTGCCGCGGCCACCAGCGGGTCGCCGGTCGGGTCGTCGGTCGCAACGGCGATCTCGTACGGGCCGGAGAGCAGCGCCTCGCCCACCGCGGCCGCGTATCCGGTGAATCGGGCGTGCTGCCCCACGATCGGCGCGACCGTGCCGAGCGCCACCTCGGCGGCCTCCCGGTAGCGCGTCTCACCGGTCAGCGCCGCGTAGGCCACCAGCCCGGCGACCAGCGCCGACCGGCCGGACGGGGTGGCGTTGTCGGTCGGGTCGGCCGGCCGGGTCACCAACTTCTCCGCGTCGTCGGCGGTGTCGTAGAAGGCGCCGCCCGGCGCGGCGAAGTGCTCCAGCGCCGTGTCCAGCAGCCCGCCGGCCAGGGTGAGCCAGCGGCCCTCGCCGGTGAGCTGGTGCAGCGCGCAGAACGCCTCGGCCACGCAGCCGTAGTCCTCCAGCACGCCCGCCGGCTCACCGACCACACCGCCCCGGGAGACCCGGCGCAGCCGGCCGTCCACCAGGTGCACGCCGGCGAGGTGTTCGGCGGCGTCGCGCATCGCACCGTCGGCGACGATGGTGACGCCGTCCATCAGGTTGGCGTCCACGTCCTGCCGCGACGCGTACAGCGCGGCGACCTGCTGGAACTCGGCGATGGCGGTGATCGCCAGACCGTTCCAGGCGGCCATCACCTTGTCGTCCCGGGCCGGCTGTGGGCGGGCGTCCCGAGCCGTGAGCAGTTGCCCCACGACCCGCTGCCAGCGGCCCCGGATCTCGGGCGCGACATCGTCGACGTCCCGGGCGAGCCGCAGCACGCTCGTCCCGTGTTCGAAGGTGCCCTCCTCGGTCACCGCGAACAGGTCGGCGGCGAACCGCCCGTCCTCCTCGCCCAGCACCTCGATGAGTTGGGCGGGCGTCCAGGCGTAGGTGAGCCCTTCGACGCCCTCGGTGTCGGCATCCAGGGCCGACGCGAACCCGTCTCCCGGCCGGTGCAGCTCGTCGGCGAGGAACCGGGCGGTGTCCCGGGCCACCCGGCGCGCAAGCGGGTCGCCGGTCAGCCGCCACACGTGCGTGTAGACGCGGAGCAGCAGTGCGTTGTCGTAGAGCATCTTCTCGAAGTGCGGCACCGTCCAGTGCGCGTCCACCGAATACCGCGCGAAGCCACCGGCGAGCTGGTCGTAGATGCCGCCGCGGGCCATCGCCTCGGCGGTGTGCCGGACGATCTCCAGGCTGCGCGGGTCACCGGTGCGCTGGTGGTGGCGCAGCAGGAAGAGCAGGTTCATGTGCGGCGGGAACTTCGGCGCGCCGCCGAAACCGCCGTTCGTCGCGTCGTACCCGCCGGCGAGGTTGGCGGCCGCGGCGTCGAGCAGCGGGGCGTCCAGCGGCGCGGTGGGGCCGCCCACGGCCTGGGCACCGCCGATCGCCTCGACCACCGCGCCGCCCTGCCGCAGGACCTCCTCGCGCTGGTCCCGCCAGGCGGTGGTGACCGACTGGAGCAACCGGACGAAGTTGGCTCGCGGGAAGTAGGTGCCGCAGAAGAACGGGGTGCCGTCCGGGGTGGCGAAGACGGTCATCGGCCAGCCGCCCTGACCGGTCATCGCCTGGGTGGCGGTCATGTAGACCGCGTCGACGTCCGGGCGCTCCTCACGGTCCACCTTGATCGACACGAAGCCGTCGTTCAGCAGGGCACCGACCTGCTCGTTCTCGAACGACTCGTGCGCCATCACGTGGCACCAGTGGCAGGCGGCGTACCCCACCGAGATGAGCACCGGGACGTCCCGCCGCTTCGCCTCGGCGAACGCCTCGTCGCACCAGGGCCACCAGTCGACCGGATTGTCGGCGTGCTGGAGCAGGTAGGGACTGGTGGCACTGGCGAGTCGGTTCACCCGACGACCATAGCCAGCCCCGGCACGGATCGCGCGGGCTCCGCCCGGACGGTCAACTACCCGGTACCGCCGGGCCGCCCACAGTTCACGTCTGTCCATTTAGATATGTGCATGTCCGGGGTGGCCGACGCCGCCCCCGCCGACCAGGAGGCACCACATGCGCAGAACCCGGGCCCTGCTCGCCCTCACCGCCACCGCGCTGGCCACGGTCCTGTTCAGCCCCACGACGGCCGAGGCGGCCGTGGACCCGGGTCTGAAGATCTCCGCGAGCACCGGCGTCGGCACACACAACGCGTACGAGAGGGGCACCTACACCTACCTGGCACAGGCCCTGGACGCCCGGCCCGGGCTGATCGAGTTGGACGTCTGGCCGGACGTGTTCACCCGGCAGTGGCGGGTGAGCCACAGCAACCCGGTGGGCAACGACAACAACTGCGTGGCCGCCACCAGCGCCGCCCAGCTCTACACCGGTACGCGCAACAGAAATCTGGAGCACTGCCTGGACGACATCCGGCTCTGGTCGGCGGCGCACCCCGACGCCGGCCCGCTGATCCTGAAGCTGGAACTGAAGACCGGGTTCAGCGGTCGTACCGGCCAGGGGCCGGTGGAGCTGGACGCCCTGCTCGCCGCCCGACTCGGTGATCGTGTGTTCAGGCCGGCCCAACTGCGTGGCAGCCACGCCAGCCTGGACGCGGCCGCCCGCGCCGACGCGTGGCCGAGCCGGGCGCAACTCGCCGGCAAGGTGATCGTCGAGCTGATCCCCGGCACGGTGGAGGAGGGCAACCCGACCGACGTGCTCTGGACCGACGTGGAGTACGCCCGCCACCTCGCTGGGCTGACGACGGCCGGCACCCTGGATCAGGCACGGGCGTTCCCCGCCGTGCACCGGGCGCAGGCCGGCGACCCGCGCTCGCGCTATGCCGACCCCGCGCTGCGGCCGTGGTTCGTGCTCTTCGACGGCGATGCCACCGCCTACGTGACGGGAGGCATCGACACCGCCTGGTACGCCACGAACCACTACCTGCTCGTGATGACCGACGCGCAGAACGTGCCGCCCGCGGTGCCGTCCAGCGACCCGGACGCGGCATCCGCCCGCGTCGCCGACCTGGCCGCCCACCACGCCACCATCGCCTCCGCCGACTGGGCGACCCTGCCGGCGGTCGTCTCCACCGTCCTCCCGCGCGGCTGAGGAATACCACTCCGGCCGGTCCCGACGGAGCATCCGGCCCGGGCCACGAGGCCCGGGCCGGATGTCGGCTCAGCCCTTCTTCAGCCGGACTTCCGCGGAGTCGGCGTACCTGACCGAGGCGTCGTACGTCGTGTCGTGGGAGCCGGCGTTGGCGGACACCAGCACGTCGCCTCGCCGGAACGGGGTGGAACTGAACTGAGGGCGAACTCGACGTCCAGGCGATCGGTTCACCGGCCTCGCACGCGACCTCGGCCCGGACGAGTCGCTCGGCGAGCCGCCCGTGCCACGCCTGGGTGATCCGGCCCTCGACGTAGACGGTGGCCGGCGCGGTGCAGGTCACCGTGCCGGGCAGCGGGCTCTCGTAGGTGTGCCCGGTCGCGCCGGTGTAGGTGCCAACGGTCAGCGGCTGACCGACCGGCGCGCGGCTCAGCGGACGGTCAGGAGGCACCGTCGGCGCGGAGCCGGAAGACGTTCGACTCCGCCGAGTCACGCAGCGATCCGAGCACCGCGCCGATCTTGTCGGCCGGCATCGGTTTGAAGAAGTGGTAGCCCTGCGCCGAGGTGCAGCCCAGCTCGGCCAGGGCGATCCGCTGCTCGGCGGTCTCCACCCCCTCGGCCACCACGCGCAGCCCCAGCTCGTGGGCGAGGCCCACGGTGGTCCGTACGATCGCCGCCGCCTCCGGCGAATCGGCCATCCGGATGACGAACGAGCGGTCCACCTTCAGTTCGTCCACCGCGATCCGGGTGAGGAACGTCAGCGACGAGAAGCCGGTGCCGAAGTCGTCCACGGCGAGCTGCACACCCATCGACCGGAGTGTGGCCAGCACCTCGTCGATGACCTCCAGCTCGCTCATCACCACCGTCTCGGTGATCTCCAGAACCAGCCGGCGCGGCGGAACCTGGTGCCGGCGCAGCGCGTCGGCGATCTCCGCCGGCAGCCGGGGGTCGAGCAGGCTGCGCGCCGACAGGTTGACCGAGATCGGGACGTCCAGCCCCTCCCGGGCCCAGCCGGCGGCAACGCCGAGCGCCTTGTCCAGCACGTACCGGGTGAACGTGCCGAGCTGCTCGCTGTTCTCCACCGGGCGGATGAAGTCGGCCGGGTTCAGCCAGCCCCGCCGGGGGTGCTGCCAGCGGATCAGCGCCTCCACCCCGGTGGGCGCGCCGGTGGCCAGGTCGACCGCCGGCTGCAACGCCAGTACCAGTTGGTCGTCGACCTCCAGAGCCTCACGCAGCTCGGCCAGCAGGGCAAGCTGGTCGGTGTTGGCCGCGTCCCGGGCGCCGTCGTACGCGGCGACGCTCCCGCCGCCCTCCTTGGCCTGGTACATCGCGATGTCGGCCCGGCGCAGCAGCTCGGTCAGGTCGGCGGTGCCGGCGTCGGCCACGACCACCCCGACGGAGACCTCGATCGACATGCGCACGCCGGCGACCTCGGTCGGCGCGGCGAGCCGTTCGGCGATCTCGCGGGCCTGCCGCAGCGCGTGCGCCATCGGGGCGGCCCGGTCACCGAGCACCGGCACCGAGGTGAGCAGCAGCGCGAACTCGTCACCACCGAGCCGGCCGAGCAGGTCGCCCGGGCGGGACAACGCGCTGAGCCGGTTCGCCGTCAACCGCAGCAGCTGGTCGCCGGCTGCGTGCCCGAGGGTGTCGTTGACTTCCTTGAACTGGTTGATGTCCAGCAGCAGCAGTGCCACCGGGTGATCGTGCGGGAGCTGCCGCAGCGACTGGTCGCCCTTACCGAGCATGGCGGCCCGGTTGGCCAGCCCGGTGAGCGGGTCGTGCACCGCGTCGTACGACGATCGGGCGGTGACCAACCGCAACTCGTGGTGCGTCGCGGCGTCGTGCAGCGCGGCAGCGAGCGCGTCACCGAACGCCGCCACCGCGTCGCGTTCCCTTGTGGCCGGTGGGGCGGAACGGGGAAACCGGACCCGCAGCCGACCGACCGGTACGGTGCCCACCGACAGTGGACGGATCAGATCGTGCTCGTCGGACGACTCCGACGGGCGCGGCGCGTCGACCTCCCGGTCGACGAGCTGGCCGCCGGCATCACCTCGGTAGCGGTGCCAGTGGCCGTCGGCCCGAGCCACGTCGACGTCCACCAGCTCGGCGTTGAACAGCGTGAGCGCGCCGATCACCGCGGCGCTGGCCACGCCCTTCTCGTCGAGCTGGTTGAGGGCCGCGGTGGCCTCGGCGAACGCTCGCCACGTCCGGCGTTCCTGGTCGGCTCGCAACCGGTAACGGTAGGTCTGCTGGAGCAGCCACAGCAGCGGCGGGAGCAGCAGCAGCCACCTCGGGTCGAGCTCCAGCAGCGCGACCACCACCAGGCCGACCGCCAGGTTGCCGACGAACATCAGCAGCTTGCCGCGCAGGGCGGCGAGCAGCGGTGGACCGATCGGCAACCCGTGTCGCAGGCCCAGCGTCACCCCGCCGAGCCAGGCGGTCACCAGAAGGTAGGTCACCGAACCGGCGATGACGGCCAACGCCAACGTCGGGGTGGGCGGGGCGAGCAGTGGCTGCCCCAACGCGGCGGTCACGGACACGGCCAGTGCCGACGCGGAGGCCAGCGACGCGGCGATCCGGACGATCTCCAGTATCGGGCGGCGGTCGGGGTGCAGGGAGAGCACCGTCCAGGCAAGACCGGCGCCGAGCAGTGTCGCCGACGGCAGCCAGCCGGCGGGCGTCAGATAGAGGCAGACGATCAGCGCCGCCTCGCCCCAGGTGATGCTGACCATGCCGGCGGCCGAGCGGAACCGCAGCCGGGCGAACTGGGCTGTGGCCAGGACGGCGACGGCGATGCCGAAGCGCGCCGGGCCACCGAGCGGATCGTCGGCGGGCAGCCCGTCGGGCAGGGTCAACCCGACCACCGCGGCGATCACGGCGGTCAGTGTCACGGCGGCGGTGAGCACGAGCAGCCGAACCGGCGTGCCGCGCACCCCGAGCCGGTCGAACGAGTCGCCGGCCGGGCCGGAGGTCATCGACCGCCTCCGCCAGCTGACCGACCGACGGTACGGCGGGCGGCCGGTGCTGTGCAGATCATCGGCGCCCCCTTCCGCGCACGGCTCGGGGACTTTTGGTCCCCCCGGCGGAAGGCTAAGCCAAACCGGGTGGTCGCAACAGGGGTCGACCACCCGGTTCGGCGTGAATCACGCCCCGACTACCCGTTCAGGTGCTGCTGGTGCCCGTTGGGCGCGGGCGTGGATGAATCGCCCGCCGCGGTCCCGTCTGTCGGATCAGCGACTGCGGCATCGACCCTGGTCGGTTCGGTCGAGGATGCCGGCTGCGGAAACCGGTCGGGCAGTCGGCGCAGTCGGGCGTTCATGTTGCGGATCAGCAGGATGGTCGCGGTGGCCAGCAGCAGGATGAGGAACAGGCCCATCGGCCCGGCCAGGCCACCCGAGCGGGTGTCCCCGAAGTTGTTCTCCGCGAGCACCTCGACAGCGGTCAGCATGGTGTCCCTCCGATGTGCGGTTGGTTACCAGCGTAGCGCCGCGCAGAATCAGCGCGCGTGCGCCGTCTCCCGTACGCCCGCGAAGAGATCGGACTCGGGCAACGGGCTGTCCACCACCGAGCGGGCGAGCTGGTAGTCCTCGGTCGGCCAGGCGCCCCGCTGGAGCTCCATCGGAACATGGAACCAGAAACCGTCCGGATCGACCTGCGTGGCGTGGGCGCGCAGCGCGTCGTCCCGGACCGGGAAGTAGTCGGCGCACTCCACCCGGGTGGTGACCCGGGGGCCCTTGTCCGGCCGGTCCTCCCAGCGCTCGAGCCACTCCTCGTAGGGCGACGTGAGGCCGGCGGCGATCATGCCCTCGTGCAGGGCCATGATCTTGGCCTTGGAGAAGCCGATGTCGTAGTAGAGCTTCAACGGCTGCCACGGGGCGCCCAGTTCCGGGTAGCGCTCCGGGTCGCCGGCGGCCTCGAAGGCGGCCACGCTCACCTTGTGACACATGATGTGATCGGGGTGCGGGTAGCCGCCCTCCTCGTCGTACGTGGTCACCACGTGCGGGCGGAACTCCCGCATCAGCCGCACCAGCGGGCCGGCCGCCACCTCGACGTCCTGGAGGGCGAAACAGCCCTCGGGCAGCGGCGGCAGTGGGTCACCCTCGGGCAGGCCCGAGTCGACGAAACCGAGCCAGGCCTGCTCGACGCCGAGGATCGCCCGCGCGGCGTCCATCTCGGCGCGCCGGATCTCGGCGATGTTGGCCCACACGTCCGGCCGGTCGAGCTTGGGGTTGAGCACACTGCCGCGCTCCCCGCCGGTGCACGTGACGACCAGGACGTCCACCCCCTGGGCGACGTATTTCGCCGTGGTCGCCGCGCCCTTGCTCGACTCGTCGTCCGGGTGCGCGTGCACGGCCATGAGACGCAGTTGCTCTGCCAACTTCGGCACTCCTCGTCTGTGCCGGACGGTGGACCCGACCGGGCTCGACCGGCTGACCTGCCGGGATCCTCCCCCCACCCGTCGCCGGTCGGCACCGTGGGGATCGACCTGCCATTTCCGCGGGTGAACCGGGCTGGGAGGATGGACTCTGTCATTCTTGCCGATGCCGCCGACAACAACGCCAGGAGATACCCGCCGGTGACCGAGACGCACGCCACAATTTCACCGGGCGCGCCGGTTTTCCCGCCCGGCCGCTACGGTCGCCGCCGCGCGGGCGGAAACCGCCGTCGCCATATCCTGATGGCCGCGCTCGCGCTGCTGGTGCTGGTGGCAGCGCTGACCGCGATCTCGGTCCGGCTCTACCACCAGTACGGCGACCCGGCGTACGACGCCCAGGTGATCACCTACACCGACATCACGGACAACCAGGTGCTTGTCGACTTCCGGGTGACCCTCCCACCGGGAGGGTCGGCGGTCTGCGTGCTGCGCGCCCGGGACCGCGCTGGCGCCGAGGTCGCCCGCGAGCAGGTCACGGTGACCGCCGGTCCCGGCGACCGGCACGTCACCACCCGGCACCGCCTGACCACCACCGCGCGGCCGTTCATCGGTGAGGTGCTGCGCTGCCAGCCATCAGCCTGACCTGCTGAAACACGGTTTCGGCAGGCCGCTTGCGGCACTCCGACGAACGCCTACCGCAGGTGTCGAACACGGACACCGGCGGTGATCGCCGACACGCTGTGTCGTACCGCACTGGTAACTTGGTAGTTCACCTGTCAGCCAGCCACGCACAACTGAGGAGACCGCCTGTGTCCACTGGCGAAAAGGCGCCCGCCACCTGGCTGTCCCAGGACGCGTACGACCGCCTCCAGGCCGAGCTTGACGAGCACATCGGCAACCGCACCGCGATCGCTGCGGAGATCAACGCGCGACGCGAGGAGGGCGACCTGCGGGAGAACGGCGGCTACCACGCCGCCCGTGAGGAGCAGGGCAAGGCCGAGGGACGCATCCGCTACCTGCAGGAGCTGCTGCGCACGGCCAAGGTCGGCGAGGCGCCGACAACGGACGCGGTGGCACCCGGCATGGTGGTGACGATCTACTTCGACGACGACACCGAGGACACCGAGACCTTCCTGCTCGGCTCCCGAGAGATCGCCGCCACGACCGACCTGACCGTCTACAGCCCCGAGTCAGCGCTCGGAAAGGCGATCCTGGGCGGCCGACCCGGGCAGACCTGCACCTACACGGCGCCCAGCGGTGCCGACATCAAGGTGACCGTGGTCAGCTTCGAGCCGTTCGCCGGCTGACCTTCCGCCGGCCTGACGACCCGCGTGGCGTACCGCCGCCGGGGTGTGGCACTCAGCAGTGTCACGCCTCGGCGGCGAAGACCACCTGGTAACCGCTGGCCCGTAGTGCGCTGATCAGCGTGTCGGAGTGCTCCACCCCCCGGGTCTCCACCGACAGCCCGACCTCCACCTCGCCGAGGCTCAGGTGCGGGTTGGCCCGCTGGTGCTCCACGTCCACCACGTTGGCCCGGTGTTCGGCGATCTGGCTGAGCAGCGAGGCGAGCTGACCGGGCCGGTCCGAGCAGCGCACCGTCACCCGCAGGTAACGACCTGCGGCTGCCAGGCCGTGCTCGATCACCCGCAGCAGGAGCAGCGGGTCGATGTTCCCGCCGGACAGCACCGCGACCACCGGGGTCTCCACCTCCACCACGCCGGCCAGCAGCGCGGCCACGCCGACCGCCCCGGCCGGCTCGACCACCTGTTTGCCCCGCTCCAGCAGCATCAGCAGAGCCCGCGAGATGTCCTCCTCGGAGACCGTGACGATCTCGTCGACCAGCTTGCGGACGTGGTTGAAGGTGATCTCCCCCGGCCGGCCCACCGCGATGCCGTCCGCGATGGTGGAGAAGAAGGGCAGCCGGACCGGCTCCCCGGCCACGAGTGAGGGCGGGAAGGCCGCCGCGCCGGCCGCCTGCACACCGATGATGCGGATGTCCGGTCGCAGTGCCTTTGCTGCCACCGCCATGCCCGAGATCAGACCGCCGCCGCCCACCCCGGTGATGATGGTCC
This sequence comes from Micromonospora sp. 067-2, assembly GCF_046549295.1. NCBI lineage: Bacteria > Bacillati > Actinomycetota > Actinomycetes > Micromonosporales > Micromonosporaceae > Micromonospora > Micromonospora sp. 067-2. The sequence continues at coordinate 226,791 of NZ_JAJPWB010000002.1, forward strand.
GCACGTCCGGGCACTGTTCGAGGATCTCCAGCGCGACGGTGCCCTGGCCGGCGATCACGTCCGGGTGGTCGAACGGGTGGATCAGCACCGCCCCGGTGCGCTCGGCGTACGTGTGCGCGGCGACCAGCGACTCGTCGACCGTGTTGCCGGCAAGCTCGACCTGTGCGCCGTACCCCTTGGTGGCCGCCACCTTCGGCAACGGCGCGTTGATCGGCATGAAGACCGTGGCGTGCGTGCCGACCAGCCCGGCGGCCAGCGCCACGCCCTGCGCGTGGTTGCCCGCGCTCGCCGCGACCACGCCACGCTCCCGCTCGGCGGCTGACAGCCGGGAAATCCGCACGTACGCGCCGCGCACCTTGTACGAGCCGGCCCGCTGCACGTTCTCGCACTTCAGCCAGGTCGGCCCGCCCAGCGCCGCGCTCAGCGGCCGGGAGGGCTCCAACGGGGTGGTCCGGGTGACACCGGCCAGCAGTTCCCGCGCAGCCCGCACGTCGTCGAGACCGACCAGTTCCGTCATGCCCCCGATCGTGCCACCCTCCCCGGACGTCCCCTGCGGCGCGGTGTCGCCGCGGGGCACCGGCCAGCACGGGTTCGGCCGCGGGTCGGCGCGAAGATGCGCGGACACCGTGGAGGATCACGCGGCGGCCGGCGACCCCGTTCCGACGCGGGGATAACCGGGGGCGTGCCGTGACCACGGGGCAGCCATCTCGAACTGGCCGGCCACGCCGAGCAGCAGCAGCTCCGAGCCGGGCGGACCGACCAGCTGCACGGCCACCGGCAGCCCGTCCGGGCGGCGGCCCACCGGCACCACGATCGCCGGTAGGCCGGCGATGTTCCACGGCGCGGCGTACGGGGCGTACCGGATGCTGGCCGTCATGTTCGCCCGCCAGGACCGTTCGGACCAGCGGGCGGCCTCCGGCGGCGCGCTGGCCAACGCCGGGGTGAGCAGCAGATCGACCGAGTGGTCGGTGAAGAAGTCGGTCGACCGTTGCCGCCAGGCGGCCCGGTCAGCCTCCCGGACGTAGCCGCGGCGCTGCGCCCACTCGCCCAGCGCGACATGCCGCCGGGTACGCCGCTGCAGGTCGCGCCGGTCCAGCCCGCCGGCCCGGACGTCGGCGGCAGCGGCGGCGAACCAGGTGGCGATGCCCTGCAGGCCGAGCGCGGTGGGGTAGACCGGATCGGCCGGCACGGTGTCGTGCCCGGCGGCGGCGAGCAGCCGGCCGGCGGCGGCGACCGCGTCGCGGTTCGGTGCGTCCGGTGCGACGCCACGCACCGGGGAGCGCAACGAGACGCCGACCCGCAGCCGCTGCGGCGGGACCAGCTTCTCCGGTCGTCGACCGGCGAGCACCGAGAAGCCGACGGCCGCGTCGGCGACCGTGCTGGTCAACAGGCCGTGCTCGGTCAGGCCGAACCAGTCGTCCGCGCCGAGCTGACAGGGCACCACACCCCGGCCGGGCTTGAGCCCGACCAGGCCGCAGCACGCCGCCGGGATCCGGATCGAACCCAGGCCGTCGTTGCCGTGCGCGATCGGCACCAGCCCCGCGGCCACCGCGGCGGCGGCGCCGCCGGAGGAGCCACCGGGGGTACGCGCGCTGTCCCACGGATTACGCGTCACCGCGCTGTCGTCGTCGGTGAGCGCCCACAGTCCCAGTTCGGGCATCCGGGTCACCCCGAGGATCACGGCACCGGCGCCGCGCAGCCGGCGGACCACCTCGTGGTCGGCCTCGGCGACACCGGTACGCACCGCCGCCGACCCGTTCCACGTGGGCAGACCGGCGACGGGGGTGTTCTCCTTGACCGCCACCGGCACCCCGGCCAACGGAAGGTTGGCGAGCTCCTCCTGCTCGTCGACCTTCTCCGCCTCGGTGATCGCCTCACCGCCGCGCACGGCGCGGAACGCGGCCAGCTCGCCGTCGGCCCGGGCGATGTATTCGAGGTGGTCCGCGACGACCTGCGTGGCCGAGACATCGCCCCGGCGTACGCCCCGGGCGATCTGCTTGGCGGTCGCCCCGACCCAGGTCGCCATGATGTCCTGCACGGCCATCCTCCCCAGCGGTCAGCCCAGTGCCTGCTCCAGATCGGCGAGCAGGTCGTCAACCGTCTCGATGCCGACAGACAGTCGCACGAGATCGCCGGCAACTTCAAGCGGCGAGCCGGCAGCACTTGCGTGTGTCATCCGGCCCGGGTGCTCGATCAGGGATTCCACCCCGCCCAGCGACTCGGCGAGTACGAAGAGTTTGGTCCGGTTGCAGATCTGGACCGCGTGGTCCTCGCCGCCGGCCGCGCGGAAGGAGATCATGCCGCCGAACCGGCGCATCTGCTTGGCGGCCACCTCGTGACCGGGGTGCGAGGGCAGCCCCGGGTAGATCACCTGGGCCACCTTCGCGTGCCCGTCCAGGTAGGCGGCGAGCCGCTCGGCGTTGTCGCAGTGCCGGTCCATCCGTACGCCGAGGGTCCTGATGCCGCGCAGGGTGAGCCACGCGTCGAACGGGCCGTTGATCGCGCCCATCGCGTTCTGGTGGTAGCGCAACTCCTCACCGAGCGCGGCGTCGGCCACGACCAGCGCGCCACCCACCACGTCCGAGTGCCCACCGATGTACTTCGTGGTGGAGTGCACCACGACGTCCGCGCCGTACGCGATGGGCTGCTGCAGGTACGGCGAGGCGAAGGTGTTGTCGACCACCAGCAGCGCGCCCGCGTCGTGCGCGACGCCGGCCAGGGCGGCGATGTCGGCGATGCCGAGCAGCGGGTTCGTCGGCGTCTCCACCCAGACGATCTTGGTCCGGCCAGGCTGCACGGCGGCCCGGATCGCGGCCGGGTCGGAGACCTTGGCCGGTGTGAACTCCAGGCCCCAGCGCTGGGCGACCCGGGCGAAGAGCCGGTACGTGCCGCCGTACGCGTCGTCCGGGATGATCACGTGGTCCCCCGGCTGGCAGACGGCCCGCAGCAGGGTGTCCTCGGCAGCCAGACCGCTGGCGAAGGCGAGCCCGACCGGCCCACCCTCCAGCGCGGCCAGGCAATCCTGGAGCGCGTCCCGGGTCGGGTTTCCGGAGCGGCTGTACTCGTAGCCGAGCCGGGGCGCGCCCACGGCGTCCTGGGCGTACGTGCTGGTCTGGTAGATCGGTGGGATCACCGCGCCGGTGCGGGCCTCAGGGTCCTGACCGGCGTGAATAGCGAGCGTCTCGAAGCCGTGGTTCATGCCCGTGACGTTAGTCCGCGTCACCGGTGCTTCGGGCGTGACCCGGCGTGGGTCGCTCCAGCGGCTTGTCGTAGTGGTCGGCGATACTGTCGCGGTGACCCCGCCCGCACTCCCACACGAGCCAGCCGCCGCCTGGTGAGGCTTTGGGAGCAGCGGCTGCCGGAGCTCGGAGGCTGGGACGCCTGCCTCGACCTCCAGTGACCCGCGCGACCAGCCCGCATGTCGCGGCACCGGCGAGCGCTAGCCTGGGCCGATGGCTGGTTGCGTGTTCTGCGGGATCGTGGCCGGCGAGGTGCCGGCGTTCCGGGTGACCGACGAGCCGGACGGGGTCGCGTTCCTGGACACCCGGCCGGTATTTCCGGGGCACGTGCTGGTGGTGCCCCGGGTGCACCTGGTGACCCTGGCCGACCTGCCGGCCAACCTGCTGCCGGGCTACTTCGCGCTGGTCCGGCGGGTGGCGGTGGCGGTGGAGACCGGTCTGGGGGCTGGTGGGACGTTCGTGGCGATGAACAACAAGGTGTCCCAGTCGGTGCCACACCTGCACACCCACGTGGTGCCCCGCACGAAGGGGGATGGGCTGCGCGGGTTCTTCTGGCCGCGGAGCCGTTACTCCGACGACGCCGAGGCCCGGGCCGTCGCCGACCGGATCGCCGCCGCGCTCTGACCCGCCCGCCCTCGTGTCGATCACGTGGAGATGGAGCCTGAGTTCCAGCTTCGCGGGTAAGGAACCAGTGCCCGCCAGCGTTGCATGCGGCAGAGGTACGAGAGGAGTTCCACCGTGTTCCTTCGCCAGTCCAAGGCTGAGCTGCCCACCCCCGACCAGGCCCTGCCGGGCCGCCCGATCGCCATGCCGGTAGCCGACCGGCACGAGGTGCTCGGCACCCCGCTGAAGGGTCCGTACCCGGAGGGCCTCCAGGTGGCCGTCTTCGGTATGGGCTGCTTCTGGGGCGCCGAGCGGCTGTTCTGGACGCTGCCCGGGGTGTTCACCACCTCCGCCGGCTACGCGGGTGGCAGCACCAAGAACCCGACGTACGAGGAGACCTGTTCCGGCCGGACCGGGCACGCCGAGGTCGTCCAGGTGGTCTACGACCCGAGCAAGATCGCGTACGAGGATCTGCTGAAGGTCTTCTGGGAGAACCACGACCCGACCCAGGGCATGCGTCAGGGCAACGACGTGGGCACCCAGTACCGGTCGACCATCTACACGACCACGGATGAGCAGCGGACCATCGCGGAGTCTTCCCGGGACGCGTTCCAGCCGATCGTGGCGCGCGCCGGCAAGGGTGAGATCACCACGGAGATCGCCCCGCTTGCCAGCTACTACTTCGCTGAGGACTACCACCAGCAGTACCTGGCGCCGACGAAGAACCCGAACGGCTACTGCAACCACGGCCCGAACGGGCTGAGCTGCCCGGTCGGCGTGGCCCGTACCGCTGGCTGACCACCGCCCACCCGCACCACGTCGGATGCCCGGCCGCCGAACGAGGCGGCCGGGCATTCCCGTCTGGCCATGTGATCGAAATCCGTTGCCGACCCCGCGGGGACTCGATAGGTTGGCCGTACACGTGAAAGGAGGTGGTCCAGACTTGTATAGCAATCGGACTCGTGAGGTGGCTGTCAGCTAGCCGCTGTCCTCGACAGTGATCCGTCCGCCGCAAGGCGGGCAACAGCACCAGCGTCGAGACCGTGTGGCAGCGGTGCGGCGAATCCACGACAGCCACCCGACCCCCGGGGTGCCGGCCTCAGTCCAGCCGGCCCGCGCGAGAGCGCGGAGACCCCCGGGGGTCGCTTCATATCTGCGGGAGATCACCGTGTCGATGCGCGAGCTGGTGGTGCTCGGGACGGCCAGCCAGACACCCACCCGGCGGCGCAACCACAACGGGTACGTGCTGCGCTGGGACGACGAGGTGATCCTCTTCGACCCGGGTGAGGGCAGTCAGCGTCAACTGCTGCACACCACGGTCACCGCCACCGATCTGACCCGGATCTGCGTCACCCACTTCCACGGCGACCACTGCCTCGGCCTGCCCGGCACCATCCAGCGGCTCTCGCTGGACCGGGTGGCGCACCCGGTGGCCGTGCACTTCCCGGCCGGCGGCGCCGAATACTTCGCCCGCCTGCGGCACGCGACCTCCTTCTACGAGACCGCTGAGCTGCGCGTCGAGCCCATCGAGGCCGACGGGCAGCGCATCGCCCTGGGCTGCGGCACGCTGGAGGCCCGCCGGCTGCGGCACCCCATCGAGACGTACGGCTATCGGCTGGTCGAGCCGGACGGCCACCGGATGCTGCCGGCGAAGCTGGCCGCGTATGGCATCGGTGGGCCAGCCGTCGGCGAGCTGATCCGGGCCGGGCACCTGGACCTCGACGGGCGCCGCGTCACCCGCGACGAGGTGAGCGTCCCCCGGCCGGGGCAGCGGTTCGCCTTCGTGATGGACACCAGCCTCTGCGACGGGGTGTACGCCCTCGCCGAGCACGCCGACCTGCTCGTCATCGAGTCGACCTTCCTGGAGTCGGAGGCCGCGCTCGCCGCCGAGGTCGGCCATCTGACGGCGGCGCAGGCCGCGCGGGTGGCGACCGAATCCGGGGTACGCCGGCTGGTGCTCACCCATTTCTCGCAGCGGTACGCCGACCCGCGCCGCTTCCACGACGAGGCCCGCGCGCACTTCGACGGCGACCTGATCATCGCCGAGGACCTGACCACGGTGCAGCTACCGCCACGCCGGGTAGCCTCGGCCGGATGACCGCCACGCTCCGCCCCGCGACTGAGGGCGACCTGATGGGGGTGGGTGCCCTGCACCAGCGCTCACGGGTCGCCGCGTACTCCCCCTTTCTGCCGGCCGAGGCGCTGGCCGATCCGACACCGGAGGCGATGGGGGGGTACTGGACGGAACGGTGGCACTGGGAGAGCGACACCCACCGGCTGACCGTGGCGGAGCGCGACGGATCGGTGGTCGGGTTCAGCTACCTGGGCCCGGACGACGAGGACGACCTGACGACCGGGCTGCTCAACGCGATCCACCTCGACCCCGCCGAGCAGGGCCGGGGCGTCGGCCGCGCGCTGATGGTCGATGCGCTCGACGCCATGCGCACCCGGGGCTGGCGGCGCGCGGTGCTCTGGGTCCTCCGGGACAACGCCCACGCCCGCGCCTTCTACGAGCGCGGCGGCTGGACACCCACCGGGATCGAGCGCGAGGAGCACATCGGCACCGCCCTCGTCCGCCAACTCCGCCTCACCCGCCCGGTCTAGACCACAGTCCCCCGGTGCAACCGAAGACGCCGACCGCCTGCGGATCGGCCAACCGAGGGTGCCCGCCGGCAACCCACCCACCCACCGCCCCGAACCCATCCCCGCCCAACACCCCCCGCGATCTAGGGATTTTCGTGGTGGCAGGAGATCAACTGACAGCAGTCAGCCCTAGATCGACGGCGGGGGCGGGGCGGGTGGGGCGTGGGTGGGGTGGGGTTAGTGGGCGCCGAGGTGGGCTAGGAGGTCCTGACGGGTCAGGACGCCCTTGGGCTTGCCGTCGACGAGGACCAGCGCGGCATCGGACTTCTCCAGCAGGCCGACGGCCTCGCTGACCGGCTGACCGCCACCGATCATCGGCAGCGGGTCACCCATGTGCCGCTCGATGGTGTCGTGCAGGTGGGCCTGGCCGGTGAAGAGCGCGTCGAGCAGGTCCCGCTCGGCGATCGAGCCGGCCACCTCGCCGGTCACCACCGGCGGCTCGGCCTTGAGCACCGGCAGCTGCGAGACGCCGTACTCGCGCATGTAGTCGATCGCGTCGCGGACCGTCTCGGTCGGGTGAACGTGCACCAGCTCGGGCATGCCACCCGGCTTGCTGGCCAGCGCGTCGGCCACGGTCGGCTCGGTGCCCGAGTTGTCGAGGAAGCCGTACCGGGCCATCCACGAGTCGTTGAAGATCTTCGAGAGGTAGCCCCGGCCGCCGTCGGGCAGCAGCACGACCACCACGTCGTCCGGGCCGGCCCGACGGGCCACCTCCAGCGCGGCGACCACCGCCATTCCGCAGGAGCCGCCGACCAGCAGCCCCTCCTCACGGGCCAACCGCCGGGTCATCTCGAAGGACGCCTTGTCGGAGACCTCGACGATCTCGTCGGCGACACCCCGGTCGTACGTCTCCGGCCAGAAGTCCTCGCCGACGCCCTCCACCAGGTACGGACGGCCGGTGCCACCGGAGTAGACCGAGCCCTCCGGGTCGGCCCCGATGACCCGCACCCGGCCCTCGGACGCCTCCTTGAGGTACCGGCCGATGCCGGAGATGGTGCCGCCGGTGCCGACGCCCGTCACGAAGTGGGTGAGCCCACCCTCGGTCTGCTTCCACAGCTCCGGGCCGGTCGTCTCGTAGTGCGAGCGCGGGTTGGCCGGGTTGCTGTACTGGTCGGGCTTCCAGGCGCCGGGGATCTCCCGGGTGAGCCGGTCGGAGACGTTGTAGTAGGAGCGTGGATCCTCCGGGGCGACGGCGGTCGGGCAGACCACCACCTCGGCGCCGTACGCCCGCAGCACGTCCTGCTTGTCCTGGCTGACCTTGTCGGGGCAGACGAAGACGCAGTGGTAGCCCTTGAGCTGGGCCACCAGGGCCAGCCCGACGCCGGTGTTGCCGCTGGTCGGCTCGACGATGGTGCCGCCGGGCTTGAGCAGGCCGGCGGCCTCGGCGTCCTCCACCATCCGCAGCGCGATCCGGTCCTTCACCGAGCCACCCGGGTTGAGGTATTCCACCTTGGCGAGCACGGTGGCCTGGATGCCCTCGGTGACGTTACGCAGACGTACCAGCGGGGTGTTGCCGATCATGTCGACGACATTGTCGTAGTACTGCACGGTGTGCCCTTCGTTGCGGCGCCGGCGACGGCGGCCGGGCAGACGTTTCCTCGCCGCCCAGGGTACGTGCCGTCAGGGCACCAGCCCGCCGGGGATGATGGAGTTGCGCCGCTTCTCCCACTCGAGGAAGCGGTCGGTCTCGGCGAGCACGCTGCCGGCCAGCCAGGTGATCATGACGGCGTCGTCGGCCAGCCCGAAGATCGCCAGTGGGATCTCGGGCAGCAGGTCGATCGGCGAGACGATGTACGCCGTCGCCGCGGTCATCAGGGCCAGCCGGAGACCACCGTCGTACTGCCCCCGGGCAGTGGCGCGGATCATCCGGGGCAGCGCCGCCAACCGGGCGCCCAGCGACGGCCCACCGCGCGCCCCGGCCGCCAGTGCCCGGGCCAGGGCCGTGAATGCCGCGCTGCGCTTCAGTGTCTTAGCCATCGTCGCGCTCCTCTCCGCCGGATCATCGTGGCGGGTCGGCGCAAGTCGGCCGGCCTCACCGGGACAGGTACCCCGCCGCGTCGGTTTCCAGGCATCCGAGAGCCGTCACGACGACAGCGGCGTGTCGGGCCGGCGCGATAATCTCGCGGTATGGGGGTGGCTGGTTCCGTCGTACCCGTTGGTCCGCGCTGGCGGCTCGCCCGGCGGGTCGCTCGCCTGGCTGCCATCGGCACGGGCGCCACCGCGGCGGCCATGATCGCGACCGGCGGGGTGCTGCTCGGGCAGGCCCGCCAGGCTCGGCGCACCATCCCGATGGCTCAGGCGCCGCCGCCGCGCTGCGACGGGGTGTACGGCGCGAAGTTCCCCGGCCCGCCGCTCACCGTGGTCGTGCTCGGCGACTCGTCGGCCGCCGGCTACGGCGTGCACCGTCGACGGGAGACGCCCGGCGCGCTGCTCGCCACCGGCCTCTCCCGCCGGCTGCACCGACCGGTGCGGCTGCACCGTTTCGCGGTGGTCGGAGCCATCTCGGCGGCGCTGCGGCACCAGGTGGAGGCCGCACTGGACTGCCAGCCCGACATCGCGGTGATCCTCATCGGTGGCAACGACATCACCAACCGCACCCCGCACGGGCTGGCCGTGCGTTACCTGGTCCAGGCGGTCCACAGCCTGCGCGACGCCGGCTGCGAGGTGGTCGTCGGCACCTGCCCCGACCTGGGCGCGATCCGCCCGATCCAACCTCCGTTGCGCTGGTTGGCGCACCGGTGGAGCCGGCAGCTCGCCGCCGCCCAGACGGTGGCCGTCGTCGAGGCCGGCGGCTGGACGGTCTCACTCGGTGACCTGCTCGGCCCCCGGTTCGTCGCCGAGCCGACCCGGATGTTCGCCTGGGACCGGTTCCATCCCTCCGCCGAGGGGTACGCGGTGGCCGCCGCCGCACTGCTGCCGACGATGCTCTCCGCGCTCGACGCGGGGCAGGGACGACGGGTCACACCTGTTTCGGGCGAGGGCGTACGGTCGCTGCCAGAGGCCGCGCAGGAGGCGGCCCGGCACGCCGGCACGGAGGTCAGCGGCACCCAGGTCAGGGGACGCGACCGAGGGCCGGCCGGCCGGTGGGCGCAGTTGCGCCGCCGGGCGTTCTTCGGTGTCGGTGCGGTGCCGCAGCGCGGCTCCGCACCGGACACTTCGACAGTGGAGGGACTGGCATGAACGAGCGCAGCGAGCGGGGCGTGACCGCCGGCCTCCCGGGCCGACTGGGTCGGGCGGCGGCGTTCTCGCTGCTCGCCGGCACCGTGGGAGGCGCCGCCGTCCTGGCCGGCGAGGCGTTCGCCGCGCGGCATCGACGTTATGCGCAGCCGGAGCTGGGGCTGGCCCTGCGGGCCACCGTCGGCCGGGCCGGGGCGCCCCCGCTGCGGCTGGTGCTACTCGGTGACTCCTCGGCGCTGGGCGTGGGTGTCGACCGGCTCGACGAGACCATCGGCGGGCAGTTGGCAAACCTGCTCGCCGAGGGTCCGGCCGGCCGGCGGGTGCACCTGTCCAGCGTCGGGGTCTCGGGTTCCCGCTCGACCGACCTGGCCACCCAGGTGGCGCGGGCACTGCTCGGCGAGCGGCCCGACGTGGCGCTGATCCTGATCGGCGCGAACGACGCCACCATGCTGCGGCGGCCCGCCGACGCGGCGGCCTATCTGGGTGGTGCGGTGCACCGGCTGCGGGAGGCGCGGGTCGAGGTGGTGGTCGGCACCTGCCCCGACCTCGGCGCCGTCCGCGCCATCGCACCGCCGCTGCGCCAGCTGGTCGGCTGGTCCGGGCGGCGGATCGCCCACGCCCAGACCACCGCCGTGCTGGAAGCCGGCGGCGCGGTCGTCGACCTGGCCACGGAGACCGGGCCGGTGTTCCGGGCGGACGCGGGGACGCTCTGCCACGACGGCTTCCACCCCTCCGCCGACGGCTACCGGGTGTGGGCGCATGCCCTGCTGCCCGCCGTCGCGGCGGCGGCGGCGGTCGCGCCACGCCGCTAGATCTGCCCGGTCCGGGGTGACATTTCCCGCCGGGCGGGCTTCTTCCGCGCCATGTTACCGGCGGGTTAACGTTGGCCCATGCCGATTGAGTCGTCCCGCGACGCCGTCATCGTCGCCACCGCCCGCTCCCCCATCGGCCGGGCACACAAGGGGTCCCTGCGCGACGTCCGCTCCGACGACCTCGCCGCGACCATCGTGCAGGCCGCCCTGGACAAGGTCCCCCAGCTCGATCCGACCACCATCGACGACCTCTACCTCGGGTGCGGCCTGCCCGGCGGTGAGCAGGGCTTCAACATGGGCCGCGTGGTGGCGACCCTCCTCGGGCTGGACACGGTGCCCGGCGCCACGCTGACCCGTTACTGTGCCTCCTCACTGCAGACCACCCGGATGGCCTTGCACGCGATCCGTGCCGGCGAGGGCGACGTGTTCGTCTCCGCCGGCGTGGAGATGGTCTCCCGCTACGCCCGGGGCAGCTCCGACGGCCTACCCCCGGATGCGCAGGCGCTGGTGGGTGGCGGCTGGGGGAACCCGCGCTTCGCGGCCGCCGGTGAGCGCTCGAAGCGTCGCGCGCAGGGCGGCGCCGAGGTGTGGACCGACCCGCGCGAGGCCGGCGAGCTGCCGGACATCTACCTGAGCATGGGGCAGACCGCAGAAAACCTGGCCCAGGTGTACGACGTCACCCGCGCCGACATGGACGAGTTCGGCGTACGCAGCCAGAACCTCGCCGAGAAGGCCATCGCCGACGGTTTCTGGGCTCGGGAGATCACCCCGGTGACCACGCCGGACGGCACCGTGGTGAGCACCGACGACGGGCCGCGCGCCGGCGTCTCCCTCGATGCGGTCGCCGGCCTGAAGCCGGTGTTCCGCCCGGACGGCCGGATCACCGCCGGCAACTGCTGCCCGCTCAACGACGGCGCCGCCGCCGTGGTGGTGATGAGCGCCCAGCGGGCCGAGGAACTCGGGCTGACCCCACTGGCCCGGATCGTCTCCACCGGGGTGACCGCACTCTCGCCGGAGATCATGGGTCTCGGCCCGGTCGAGGCGTCCCGGCAGGCACTGCGCCGCGCCGGCATGACCATCGACGACGTCGACCTCGTCGAGATCAACGAGGCGTTCGCCGCACAGGTCATCCCCTCCTACCGCCAGCTGGGCATCCCGGAGGAGAAGCTGAACGTGATGGGCGGCGCCATCGCGGTCGGCCACCCGTTCGGCATGACCGGCGCACGCATCACCGGCACCCTGCTCAACGCGCTGGAGTGGCACGACAAGACCATCGGTCTGGAGACGATGTGCGTCGGCGGCGGCCAGGGCATGGCCATGGTGCTGGAGCGGCTGAGCTGAGCCGACCTCAGAGCGCGCCGCGGGTCGCCGTCACCTCGGCGGCGGCCCGGGCCAGCACCTCGGCACCCGCCCCGGCGGCCAGCAGATCCGCCGTCACCACCCGCACCTGGTCGGGCAGGGCCAGGTCGTTGTCCAGCCGGGGGACCACCCGGCGGGGCTCCCCCTCGGCGTCGGCGGCCAGGTTGGCGATCTCCTGCACCAGCCGGTGCACCAGGTCGGCACGTGGCACGTTGCCGGTCGTCGCGACCGCCGCCCACCGCGGCTGCTCCCAGTGCCCGATCTGACGGACCAGCAGCTGCACGGCCTGATCCAACTCCGCTGCGCTCATCGCCGCCGAGTCTACGGCCGGTGCCGACCGCACCAGGTGGGGCCGGTCAGCGGCGCAGGTAGCTGAGCAGCCTGAGCAGCTGCCAGTAGAGGAAGACCAACCCCGTGAGCAGGCCGAACGCGCTCAGCCACGCGTAGCGACGGGGTCGGCCGTCGCGTACCGAGCGCTCGATGAGGTCGAAGTCGAGAATGAAGCTGAACGCGCCGGCGATGATGGCCACCACCGAGAAGGCGTACGGCAGCCAGCCGACCTCCCCGCTGACGCTGTAGACGGCCAGTCCGGGGCGCCCGGAGATCAGGTACGACACCAGGTTGACGACACTGAGCACGGCGATGCCGAGCAGCGTGCCGATCACCAGCCGGGCCAGCCGGGGCGTCGCCCGGATCACCCGCGCACGATAGAGCGCCGCCATGCCGAGGAAGACACCGAACGTGCCGGCCACCGCCTGCACCACGATGCCCGGGTAGACCAGCTCGAAGGCGCGGCTCGCCACCCCGAGCAACAGCCCCTGCAGCACCGCGTACCCGACGATCGGCACCGGGTTGGAGATACCGCGCAGTGAGATGACCAGGACCAACGCGATCGAGGCGAGGGCGCTGCCGGCCAGCGCGGCGGGCAGCCACCCCGCCTCCGGCACCACCGCCCAGGACACCGCAGCTGTCGCGCCGGTGATCACCAGCAGCCCGACGGTACGGACCACCACGTCGTCGACGGTCATCGCCTCGGCGTCGCGGGTACCGAGGACCCGGGCTTCCAACCGGCCGGTCTCGTTCAGCCGGTTGAGCACCGGGTTGTTGCTGCGCACCGCCGCCTCCTTCGCCCGCGTACCCCTGGCAGTCACTCTGCCCGGCGCGGACCGGTGGCGACGGGCAAACAGCGCGCCCGGTGCAGACGACGGCGCCCGCCACCGCTCATGCGGGGGCGGGCGCCGGTCAGCAGCACGGACGGGATCAGTCGTCGCCCTGGAAGTAGCTCAGCAGGCGCAGGATCTCGATGTAGAGCCACACCAGGCTGACCAGGATGCCGAAGGCGGCCGTCCAGGAGTAGCGCTGCGGCAGGCCCATCCGGACGCCGTCCTCGACCTCCTTGAAGCTGAGCACGAAGCTCAGCGACGCCACCACGATGCAGACGAGGCTGAAGCCGATGGCCAGCTTGCTGCCGTCGCGCAGACCGCTGTTGATGCCGAAGGGCGCCAGCACCAGGTTGATCAGCATGACGGCGAAGAGGCCGACCATCACCGCGATCATGCCCTTGACGAACTTCGGCGTCGCCCGGATGACCTTGGCCTTGTAGAGCGCGGTCATCACGAAGAAGATGCCGAAGCTTGCCGCGGCGGCCTGGAGCACGATGCCGTCGTACGCCGACTCGAACGCCTTGCTGACCATGCCGACGAAGACGCCCTCGACGACCGCGTACGTGATGACGAGCGCCGGGTTGGCCATCCGGGAGAACGAGATGATCAGGCCGAGCACCAGCCCGACGACCGCCGCGCCGATCCAGGCGGCACCGACAAGCGCGTCCGGCACGAGCACCCAGGCGGCCGCGGCGGAGACGCCGAGGATGCCGAGCAGTGCGACCGTCTTGACGACGACGTCGTCGACGGTCATGGGCGCCACGGTCGGCGGCGCGGCCGGGTAGCCGGCCTGGGACGGGTACTGCTGGGGAATACCGGGCTGTCCGTACGGCCCGGTCGGGGCGTACCCGGCGGAGCGCTCCCGCTCGGCCGCCTGGCCGAGCCGGGCGAGCACCGGGTTCGAGGTCTTCACTTTCTGGCCTCCCTCAGGGGGTCGTTTGCACGTGAACGTGCCCTCCAAGAGTAAACGGCCCGGCCAAGTCCTGGTGATCACGAATGGGAATGCGTGCGAGCCGACCTGTGCCCGGGGCGGGGGTCGAACCCGCACGCCTTGCGGCAGCCGCTTTTAAGGCGGCCGTGTCTGCCTTTCCACCACCCGGGCGGGTGGCACCGGCGCGCCGACGCGCACGGTGCATTGTCACCGTAGCCGGTCGATGGCGACCCGGCGTACCCCGCCAGCCTGGCCACATTAGGGTCGATGCCGTGAGCAGCGCAGCCCCCACGGCCCCCGACGCCGCCCCTGACCAGGCCCTCCGGCGCGCCGATCAGATCACCGGCCGAGCCTGGGTCGTCCGGCTGTCGGCCGCCGGCCGCCGGCACCGGACGGACCTGCTGGTCGCCCTCATCTTCTTGGTGCTGGCCGGCTGGCTGACCCACGGGCTGTGGCCCGACCCGGCCGGCCGGGTCATGGCGCTCAACCCCGAGGACCAGGCCCTCTACGAGTGGTTCCTGGCGGTGGACGCGCGGGCGCTGCTCGGCGACTTCAGCCTGCTCACCGACCGGCTCAACGCCCCCGACGGGGTCAACCTGATGGCCAACACCACGGTCATCGCACTCGGCGTCGTCTGCGCACCGGTCACCCTGCTGCTCGGCGCTCCGGTCACCTTCGCGCTGCTCGCCGCCGCCAACCTGGCCGGCACCGCCGTCGCCTGGTACCTGCTGTTCCACCGGATGCTGCGCGCCCGCCGGCTCGCCGCCGCCCTCGGCGGAGGGCTCTGCGGCTTCGGGCCGGGCATGATCTCGCAGACCAACAGCCACCTGCACATGACCGCCCAGTGGCTGGTGCCGGTGATCGTCTGGCTGGTGATCCGCCTGCTGCGGGCGTCCGACCCGGGGCCCGCCTCCACCGGCACAGACAGCTCGACCGGCGCGGACAGCGGGACCGATCGCCTCCGGCCCGCCGGGCTGGACCGGCGGCGCGTGTTCAGCTCCGCGGCCGGGCTGGCCGCGGCGGTCACCGCGCAGGTCTTCATCGGCGAGGAGGTCCTCTTCCTCGCCGCCGTCACGCTGCTGGTGATGGCGGTCAGTTACGCCGTGGCGGACCGGGACCTGGCCCGTCGGGCGTTTCCCGGTTTCGCCGGCGGGCTGGCGGTCGCCGCCGGGCTCGCCCTGCTGGTGCTCGGCTACCCGCTGTGGTTCCAGTTCGCCGGGCCGCAGGGAGTCTCCGACGGCATGTTCAGCCCGGAATACTTCTCGGCCGACCTGAGCAGTTGGTGGACGCTCTCGCCGCTGTCGGTGGCCGGCAGCGACGAATCCGCCCGACTGACCACCGGCGCGGCCGAGTACAACACGTTCCTCGGCTGGCCGCTGCTGCTGGTCGCTGCGGCCTGCGCGATCTGGGCCGGTCGGCGCCGGCTGGTGCTCGCCTGTGTGGCGGCCGCGGTGGTCATGGGCACGCTCTCGCTCGGTCCGGAGGTGGTTCTCGGCGGCACCCGGACCGCGCTGCCGGGCCCGTACGCCCTGCTGGCCGGGCTGCCGGTGGTGGACGGCGCGCTGCCGATGCGGTTCGGGCTGGCGCTGGTCCCGATCATCGCGACGCTGCTGGTGCTGGCGGTCGACCGCGCACTGCGCAGCACCGGCCGCACACGACGCCTGGTGCCGCTGGCGGTCGTCGCGGCGCTGCTGCCGATCTTCCCCGCCCCGCTGCCGACCGCCGAGCGCCCCGCCATCCCGGAGTTCATCACCGGCGGGCACTGGCGGCAGTGCGTCCAACCCGGCGGGGTGCTGGTCACGGTGCCGCTGCCCACGCCCAAGGAGCCCTGGCCGATGCGCTGGGCAGCCGCCGCCGACGCCGACTTCGGCCTGCCCGAAGGGTTCTTCATCGGCCCGTACGGCCGGGGTGGCACCGCGGCGATGGGCACCTTCAAGCAGCCCACCTCCGCGCTGCTCGCGGACGTCGCCCGACGCGGCGACCAGCCGGCCATCGGCGACGAGCAGCGCCGGCAGGCCGCCCGGGACGCCGACTTCTGGGGCGCGTCCTGCGTGGCGCTGGCCGACGACACCCCGCACGTGGACAGCCTGCGTAAGACCCTGGAGCAGCTCTACGGCCCGGCCACCCGGATCAGCGACGTCTGGATCTGGCGGGTCTGACCCGGACGTCGAACAGGGCCCCTCGCGGCACCGGAACCGGTGCGGCGGAGGCCCTGCTCGTTGATCAGGTCAGACGCGGGGGGCGCCGACCGGCTGAGACGCCTCGACGAACTCCTCGCGCGGGTCGTGCAGCTGACCCAGGGCGACCACCTCGCGCTTGAGGAAGAACGCCAGGGACCAGTCCACCACCACCCGGACCTTGCGGTTGAAGGACGGGATCCGGCTCATGTGGTACGTCCGGTGCATGAACCAGGCCGGCCAGCCCGTCATCTTGATGCCGTACACCTGGGCGACGCCCTTGTGCAGGCCGAGGCTCGCGACGCTGCCGACGTGCTTGTGCTTGTAGTTGACCGGCTCGCGGCCACGGACGACCGCGGCGATGTTGTCGGCCATCCGCGCGGCCTGACGGACCGCGTGCTGCGCGCTCGGCGAGCAGAAGTTGCCCGGCTCCTTGGTCAGGTCGGGCACCGCGGCGCAGTCACCGGCGCTCCACGCGCCCTCGACCACCCGGTCACCGTCGACCACCTGGAGGGTGGGCAGGCAGGTGACCCGCCGCCGGTCGTCGCGCGGGAAGTCGGTGGCGTCCAGCATCGGCGACGGCTTCACGCCGGCCGTCCAGACGATCGTGTCGGAGCGGAAGCTGTCACCGTCGGAGAGCTTGACCACCCCGTCGACGCAGGACTCCAGTCGGGTGTCCAGCCGGATGTCCATGTTCCGCTTGAGCAGCTGCTGCACCGTGTAGGCGCCCATGTCCCGGTCCACCTCGGGCAGCACCCGCTGGGTGGCCTCGACCAGCACCCACCGCATCTCCTCCGGCTTCAGCTCCGGGTAGTAGCGCAGGGCGTCACGGGCCATGTCCTCCATCTCGGCGAGCGCCTCGATGCCGGCGTAACCACCACCGACGAACGTGAAGGTCAGCGCCGAACGGCGGACCTCCGGGTCCGGGGTGACGGCCGCGACGTCCAGCCGGTCCAACACGTGGTTGCGGAGGTAGATCGCCTCGCCGATGGTCTTGAACCCGATGCCCTGCTCGTGCAGGCCCGGGATCGGCAGCGTCCGGGACACCGAACCGGGGGCCACGATCACGTGGTCGTACGTGATCTCCCGGGCCGGGCCGATGATCGGCTGGACGGTGGCCACCTTGCGGTCGTGCTCGATCCGCGTGACCGTTCCCGCCACCACCTTGCACCGGCGCAACTCCCGCCGCAGCGGCACCACGGAGTGCCGTGGGGAGATGTTGCCCGCCGCCGCCTCGGGCAGGAAGGGCTGATAGGTCATGTGCGGCTGAGGGTCAACCACGATGACCTCAGCCTCACGGGAGCTGAGCTTCTTCGACAGGCGCAGGGCGGCATAGAGGCCGACGTGCCCGGCACCCACCACAAGGATCCGCTTCGGATTCACGTTATCTATCTTTCCCCGGCCGGCTCAGGTAATCCCGCTCGCGCCCCCCATCTGTGACGGAGCACAACCCCTGTGACCTGCGTAACCCTGGTCTCCCAGTGGTTTACCTGCGGCGCAGCAGCCAGCCCAGCAACGCTGCTGTCCCCACCGCCACCAGCAGCCCCAGCACGGTGACCCACTGGTGGCCGGTCTCGCCGCCCAGACCGGCGATCTGCAACAGCACCACCCCCAGCACCGCGGTACCCAGCAGCACCGCGCCCGCCCGCAGCAGCCAGCGGGTGACCAGCTCCGGGTCGACCACCCCGTCGTAGGGCAGCAGTGCCGCGAGCGCGCACAGGGTGTGCGCCAGGTAGAGCAGCGCGGCGAGGGCAAGCAGCCGCCACAGCGCCACCGGCCGGCCGTACCCGTCGGTGGCGAGCAGCCAGCCACCGACCGTGACCAGGGCCGCGAAGGTCGGCCAGAGCCGGCGCGGACCCACCGCGGGCAGCAGCGCGGCCACCGCCATGAAGAGAAGCGGACGCCCGGTCAGCACCTCGGCGGGAAACGCCAACGCGAAACCGGCCAGCACGACGCCGAAGATCCCGGCCCGCACCAGGAGAGGGGCAGCACTGACCCGGGCGAGGGCGTACTGGGCCGCCCTGACCCGCTCGACAACGGCGTTCACCGCACCAGCCCTTCGTTCACCGGCCACCGACCCGCGGGGCGGTGGCCAGCCGCGCGACGTCCCGCAGCACCTGGTCCAGGCTGCCGGCTCCCGCCCAGCGCACCACGGGCACGCCGTGCTCCCGAAGCTGCCCGATCATGATCTCCCGGTCCAGTCGCCACAGCCGGTACGCCACCTCGGCCCATCCCCGGTCCTTCGGCGGCGCCAGGTCCGTCGGCAACGTGTCGACCGCCACCACGAACCGCCCGGCGCGGGTCAACCGGGCCAGCATCTGCGCCGACCGCTCGTCCAGCAGCGGGGTCAGCACCACCACCAGTGCGTCCGAGGAGAGCAACTGCGGGCCGAACACCTGGTCGTACGGCTCGTGCGGCGCCGAGTCGGCGCGGACGTCGAGAAGCCACTCCAGCACCGTCAGGTACTGCCGGCGGCCGGCCGCCGGGCGCAACCGGCGGGCTCCCGGCCCGTACTCCAGCAGCGAGACCCGGTCACCCCGGTGCAGATAGTGCTCGGCGATCGCCGCGGTGGCCCGCACGGTGGTGTCCAGCACCGAGGCGGCACCGCCCACCCCACCGGAACGGCCCGCCTCGGCGAGCACGTCGAGCAGCACCACCACCTCCGCGTCCCGGTCGGAGAGGGTGGCCGCCACGTGCAACTGCCGGGCACGCAGCGACACCCGCCAGTCGATGCGGCGCAGCCGGTCTCCGGGGGCGAAGATCCGGACACCGGCCAACTCGCCGCCCTCGCCCGGTCGGCGTGAGTGGTGCGCCCCGACCAGGCCGGCGGCACGGGGCATCGCCTCCACCGCCTCGAACGGCTCGGTACGTGGATAGACCCGTACGCCGACCGGCTCAGTGATCACCGCGCGGGAGACGAGCAGGCCACCCGCCGTGGCGACCCGCACGCCGGCCGGCCCGAGGGGATGCCGGCCCCAGCGCAGCGCCCGACCGGCCAGTTCCAGGTCGACCGCCTCGGCGGTGGGCAGCGAGGTCACGAACGGCCGGTCGACGACGGACCGGCCGGCCCGTACCGGACCGACGGCTGGTACGGCAGTGTCAGCCGCCGTCGCAGCGGCTGCCGGCTCGTCGCCGTCGGAGCCGCCACGGCCGAAGCCGGCCCGCTCGATCCGCAGCCACGGCGACACCCGGGACCGCAGCACCACCAGGTCGTAGTCGACCGTGTCCGGGTTGCCGACGCTCACCGCCGCCGTCACCTCGCCGCCCTCGACCAGGGGCCCGTCGTTGGCAGGGGTGATCCAGACCTGCGGCAACGCGCTGGGCCGGCGGCGCAGCGCGTACGCGGTGCCCAGCGCGAACGGGGCAGCCAGCAC
This sequence comes from Micromonospora sp. 067-2, assembly GCF_046549295.1. Classification (NCBI taxonomy): domain Bacteria; kingdom Bacillati; phylum Actinomycetota; class Actinomycetes; order Micromonosporales; family Micromonosporaceae; genus Micromonospora; species Micromonospora sp. 067-2. The sequence goes on from NZ_JAJPWB010000002.1 coordinate 246,269, forward strand.
GATCAGGTCGACCCGCCCCAGCAGGACTCCCGCCACCAGCAGCAGACCGGCGAGCAGCACCGCCCGGCCGAGCGCCCAGGTGGGCGCCCAACCGGCAGCCGGTTCCGGCTCGGCGGATCGCTGCAGTGGCACGGTCGGGCCGGTCATCAGCGCCGAGGCCCGCCGGCGGCGTAGCTGGGCAGTGCGCCGCTGGCCGGCGCGGGGGTCGCCTCCAGCACCTCGCCAACCACGAACGCCGGGTCGACCCGGCGCAGCCACATCTCCGGGCGCAGGGTGATCCGATGGGCCAACGCGGGTGCCGCCACCTCCTTGACGTCCTCGGGCACCACGTAGTCCCGGCCGCCGAACACCGCGCGCACACGGGCCAGCAGCAGCAGCGCCAACGAGCCACGCGGCGAGGCACCGACCAGCACCGACGGGTGTTCCCGGGTGGCCGCGGTGAGGGACACGATGTAACGGCCGATGGAATCCTCCACCACCACGTCCTCCAGTGCGGCCTGCATCGCCCGCAGGGTGGCCGCGTTGACCACCGGCTTGATGTCCGCCTCCTCGCGGCGACGGCTCATCCGGCGGCGCAGCACCTCCCACTCCTCGTCGTGCTCCGGGTAGCCGAAGGAGACCCGCAGCAGGAACCGGTCCAGCTGCGCCTCGGGCAGCGGGTAGGTGCCCTCGTACTCGATGGGGTTGGCCGTGGCCAGCACGTGGAACGGCTCGTCCAGCTTGTATGTCACCCCCTCCACCGAGACCTGCTTCTCCTGCATCGCTTCGAGCAGCGCGGATTGGGTCTTCGGCGGCGTCCGGTTGATCTCGTCGGCGAGGAGCAGGTTGGTGAAGACCGGGCCGGCCCGGAAGGTGAAGTCGCCGCTGCGTTGGTCGTAGAGGAACGAGCCTGTGACGTCGGCGGGAAGCAGGTCCGGGGTGAACTGGAGCCGGCGGAAATCCAGCCCGAGCGCCTGGGCGAAGGAGCGCGCCGTGAGGGTCTTACCCAACCCCGGCAGGTCCTCCAGCAGCACGTGCCCACCGGCCAGGATCCCCGCGAGGACCAGCTCCAACGCGTCCCGCTTGCCGACCACCACGGTGCCGACCGCGTCCAGGACCGCCCGCGCCAGGTGGCCGACCTCGTCGGCGGGCATGCTCCGGTCCACGTCGTTCATCAGACTTTCTCCAGTTCGGCGACGATCACCGCGAGATCGCGCGGCGACGGGGGGCGGCGAGGCGGGCTTTCCAGGAACGTCCACAGCCGGTCGCCCAGCAGGACACGGGCGCGGGCAGGGTCCGACTCACGGGTGACGCCGTGTTCCAGGCGCATCCGCTCGTCGGCCAGTTCGGCGATCCGGGGCAGGATCACACGGCTGAAGCGTTCGGGGTGGGTAGTGGACCAGTCGAGCGGCAACTCCCAGCGGTTGATCGCGGTGCGCAGCGCGTCCCGGGCACCCCAGTTGTAGCTGCCGTCCTCCTCGCCCCTCGCGACCCGGCCACCCGACCGCGGTGGAGGTGGCGGCGCGAGCAGGGCGGTGACCCGACGGACCACCAGGACGGCGAGCACCCCGGCGATCAGCACGGGCAGCGAGACCTTCAAGCCAACCGCGCGCAGCACGGCGACGAGCACCGCGACCAGCGCGGCGGCGATCGCCAGCGAGCGCAGCACCAGGCCCGCCCCACCGCGGCGCGGGCGCGGACCGCTCGGCGCCGGTTCCTCATCGAAGGCGAGCAGGTCGTCAATGCTGGTGCTACCGCTCACGGTGCCACCCTTGTTCGCGACTGCGGGGCTCGCAACACCGGCTCACTCCTCGCGCTCACGGTGCCACCGGGGCGGGGGCTACCGCGGTCAGCTCGTGGCGCAGTCGGCGCAGCGCGGCCCGCGCCTGGTCGCGGGTGCGCTCGTCGACCGGGCGGGTGGCGTACCGGGCCTCGCGGTAGACGTGTGCGAGCTCGGCCAGCACGTCGGCGCTGACGATCGGCGGCACCCCCGCCGACGGGTCGCCGCGCAACAACCGGGTGACCAGGTCGGTGGGGGTGTCGCCGGCCCGTCGGGTGACACCGACCGTGGCGGCGGCCTCCTCCAGGCGTACCCAGCAGGCGATCACCGCGACCCGGGGATCGGTGTCCCGGTCGTCCAGTTCCACGAGGCCGGCGTCGAGGGCGGCAACCACCTCACGGGCGGTGCCCTCGGCCGTACGCCGGGCTCCCTGAGCGGGCAGCGCCCGGGTGGTCCGGCGCACCGCGCCGCGGATGAGGATCCAGGTCAGATAGCAGAACGCGGCGAGGACGGCCAGCGCGAGCAGCCCGATCGCCGCCGTCGCGATCCACTGCGGGATGTGCGCCTGGCTGACCTCGCCGGCGTCGCGCGGCTCGACCGGGATCGACGGCGGCGGCTCGGCGGTGGGATATTCGGGAACCCAGGGGACCTGCTCCACCGGCGGGATCCGGCTGGCACCGATCGACGAGTGCGCTGCGGCCAGCGTGGCCCCGCCGAGCAGGATGGCGACCGCACCCACCGGCCACCACCGACGGAGCAGGCCGAGGACCGGGGGCAGCACCCCCGGCTCGACGGCCGGGGACGGCGTGGGCGGGCGCGTTCCGTCCGTCATCGCCACCACCCCACGCAGTCTCAGTCCACTCCGGCCAGCTGCTTGGCCCGACCGAAGACATCGTCCAGCATCTCTGGTGTCAGCCGTCCCGTGAAGGTGTTCTGCTGGCTGACGTGGTAGCAGCCGAGCAACTCCGGTGCGGCCGTGCCGGACCAGTGTGCCCCATGGCCGAACGCCGGTCGCGGGCTGGGCGGGCGCTGCCCGTACACCTGGCGCAGCACCGGCCACCACGCGGCCCAGGCGAACGCTCCCAGCGCGACCACGACGCGCAGGGTCGGCCGGATCAGCGTGAGCTCGCGGTGCAGCCAGGGCGCGCAGGTGTCCCGTTCCGTCGGCGTGGGTTTGTTGTCCGGTGGCGCGCACCGGACGGCCGCGAAGATCCGGGTGTGCCGCAGGGTCAGCCCGTCGTCGGCGGCGACGCTGGTCGGCTGGTTGGCCAGCCCGGCCCGGTGCAGGGCGGCGAAGAGCACGTCACCCGAGCGGTCACCGGTGAAGATCCGGCCGGTGCGGTTGCCGCCGTGCGCGGCGGGGGCCAACCCGAGGATGCCGATCCGCGCGTCGGAGGTGCCGAAACCCGGCACCGGGCGGCCCCAGTATTCCTGGTCGCGGAACGCGGCCCGGCGGGTGCGGGCCACCTCCTCCCGCCACCGGACCAGCCGTGGGCAGGCGAAACAGTCGCTCACCGCGGCGTCCAGGCCGGCCAGGTCGGTCGCCCACGCTGCGCGGGCGACCACCTGATCGGGGGTACGCGGCTCAGCCAAGCTTGGCCCGGAAGAGTTCCAGGGTGCGCGCCCACGCGCTGGCGGCGGCACGCTGGTCGAACGCCTCCGGCCGGTCGTCGTTGAAGAAGGCGTGCGAGGTGCCCGGGTAGTCGTAGAGCTGGCAGGTGCCGCCGGCGTCCTCGATGGCCTGGCGGGCGGTCTGCACGCCCTCGGCGGTCGAGGTCCCGTCCTCTTCGGAGCAGTGGATGACGGCGGCCTTGCCGGCGTAGTCGGCCCAGTCGGGGCGCATCGACTGCCACGGCAGCACCGGGTAGAAGCCCGCGGTGGCAACGATCCGGTCGGAGAGTGTCGCCGACCAGAGGGCCAGGCTGCCGCCGGCGCAGAAACCCACCGTACCGACCTTGCCGGTGACGTCCGGCCGCCCCGTGAGGTAGTCGGCTGCCCCGGCGATGTCCTTTGCCGCCTCGTCCATCCGCATCGCCATCAGCAGCCGCTGCGCCTCGTCCGGCTCGCTGGTGGTCTCACCGTGGTAGAAGTCCGGGGCGAGAGCGACGAAACCGGCTTCGGCGAACCGGTCCGCAACCGACCGGATGTGCGGGACCAGGCCCCACCACTCCTGGATGACGATCACAGCAGGGCTGGCCGGGCCGCTGGCGGGTATCGCGAGATACCCCTCGCTCGTGCCCCCGTTGCTGCGGTAGCTCACCATCTCGCCCATCGGCCGTCCTCCTAGCGGTCAGTCATCGTTGGCTGGTCGCCCAGTGGTCCCAGGTGCCGGTAGCCTGCCACGCCACGCCGCCGCCGGGAAGACGCGGGAACAGTGGCATTCACCTCCCGTTCCCCCGGCGGTGACTCCGGGTACATCGACGGCGGCGGGGACCGTTCCCCGCCGCCGTCGATGCTGGTGCGGCCCGCCGGTGCTCCGGTCAGGCCTTCTTGGTGAGGCACAGCAGGTAACCGGTCTTGCCCGGCTTGATGCTGTAGAAGGCGTACCCCTCCTCGCCTTCCTTCAGGAACTGGTCGCACGCGGTGGTGGCCTTGGCCTGGGCCTCGGTCTGCCCGTCCAACCGACCGATCACGTTGTAAGCGGCGTCCGTGGAGGTGCACTCGACGACCTTGGCGCCGTCGACCTTCTCCTCCTCGTTGCCGGTGATCTCGGGCATCTCGGCGATGCAGTCTCCGGCCTTCGCGTCGGCGGTCTCGTCCTTGTTCAGGTAGTTGCCGATCGCCGAGCCGATACCGAACTTCAGGCCCGCGATCACGAGGAACACGACGATCGCACCGATGATGCCGAGCGCCTTCTTCGCGCCGGACTTCTTGTCCTCCGGCTCGGCCGGCGGCGGCGTCGCGACGGCCGGCTGCGACGTGTCGACGGCGGACTGCGGCGCGTCGACGGCCGGTTGCGGCGTGTCGACAGTCGACTGGGGCGTGTCGACGGCGGGCTGGGGCGGCGTGCTGTCGGTCGCGGGGGGCGGTGCGGCCTGCTCTGACACGGGGGTGTTCCTTCCGAGGGGTTGATGAGCAGACGACACCGTAACGATCATTGATTTTCGGTGCCGTCCCGCTCGCCTCGTCCGTTCAGTTATTTCCCAGCTTCGCCTGCATGATCCAATTCACACCACCACTCAGCCGGTAGGGGTCGGGCTCGGCACACCGCTCGGCGTCGCGGTTGCCGTCTCCGTCGGGGTCTCGGTCGGGGTCTCGGTCGGGGTCTCACCGCTGGGCGTCGCGTTCGGCAACGGCGTCGCGGCCGGTGGCGTGGGCAGGATGGGCGCGCCCGGGGCCCTTGGCCCGAAGGGCGCGCGGTCTGGGCAGTACGGGTACGGCCGCAGCGCCGCGTTGTTGTAGCCGTAGACGGGGTCGTCGCAGGCCGGGTAACCGAGCTTGATCGGATTGCCGTTCTCGTCGAAGAGTCGGGCGTTCTCCACCAACCGACCCTCGCTGTCGTAGACGAAAACGTCCCGAATCCGGTCGTACGGATTGTCGACCGACGTCTGGTCGTAGTAGTAGCCGCGATCAAGCCGGTCCTCGGTATTGACCAGTGCGGCGAACGCAAAGACCACCAGCACGGCGCTGCCGACCTGCACCGCCGAACGGGGCCAGCGGGTCAGACTGGCGGAACGGCGGCCAAGCCAGATGGAGGCGAGCACGAAGCCGACCAGCATGATCATGCCGGCGAACAACTCTCCACCGAACCGAGGCAGCAGATTGAAATAATTGCCGCCGTCGGAAATCACCGTGATCAGCATCGCCGCCAGGTAGCCGCGCAGCACCCACCAGCCGGGGCGCAGCAACCGGAGGAAGTCGGTGGCCTTCTCGTACCCCAGTGGTGGGCCGAGACGGGTGTCGACCGCGCGCAGCCGGCGACGGCCACGGACCAGCGCGGTGGCGAGCCGCTGGTCGAGGTTGCGGCCACCGCCCGGGGCGCCGGCCGCGGCACGAAGCTCGGCGGCGTACGCCTCGGGCTCGCCCAGCCGCTCGACGAGGGTGCCCTCTGCCTCGGCGGCCACCTCGGCGAGGTGGTCGGGCAGGTCCTCGGTCAGCTCGTCACGTTGGGTGGGTGGCAGGTCGGCCAGGGCGGCCCGGACCCGCGCCACGTAGTCGGTGATCTCCTGCTCCGTGACGGTCATGCCGCCAGCCCCCGATCGTCGAGCAGACTGTCCATGGTGGTGGCGAACGAGCGCCAGAGCTTGCCGGAGCGGGTCAACTGGTCACGCCCGGCGGCGTTGAGTGCGTAGTACTTGCGGTGCGGGCCGGACTCGCTCGGCACCACGTACGTGGTGAGCAGGCCGGCGGCGAAGAGGCGGCGAAGCGTGCCGTAGACCGACGCGTCCCCGACCTCCTCAAGGCCGGCCTCGCGCAGCCGGCGCAGGATGTCGTAACCGTAACCGTCCTCCTCCCGGAGCACGGCCAGGACGGCCAGATCGAGCACGCCCTTCAACAACTGTGTGGTGTCCACGCATTGCACAGTAGTGCGCAGTGCGTAGTACCGTCAACGGAAACACGCCGACGGCATTCGGTGTGCGTCAGTCGGTTTCGCTCGGGTGGCCGGTGCCGGCGTAGGTGATCCGGGCGGTGCCGCGTTCGTCGTCGACGAGGTACCAGATCCTGCCGCCTCCGGTGACCTCGTACTGCCAGCGCTCGTGCGACTGGCCCTTCCAGACGCCAGCGCCCAACGAGCCCTTCAACCGGTGGTGCCGATCGGGCGAACCCGGGCCCCAGGGGGCAGCACGGATGACTTCGTGGGCTCGCCGCAGGTTGGCCGGCACCTGCCCGGCCAAGTGCTCCCAGCCGTCCGCAGTCGCCGAGTTGGCGAAACGTAGATCAAACCTGCCTTGGAACTCGCTTGCCCACAGGTCCCGCAGTACAGCGCGCCTGCCAGACGACCAGCTCAGAGGTTGACTGCCCTCGGCGTAGCACGTCGCTCAGGCCGGCTGGAGGCTCCAGGAGATGCCGTCCGACATCTGCGACAAATCTGTGCTGGACAGCTCAGAGATACAGCTTGCGGAGCTCGCGGGCGATGTCCGGGACGTCGGTCAGCGCACCACTGGCCACCGACATCACGAAGACCTCGGCCTGATCCACGTCGACGTCCTGAATCGGCGCCTCGTTGAGGGCCAGGAAAACTCGCGCAGCCGCCCAGGCGAGACGCTTGTTTCCATCGATGAGTGCGTGGTTCATGCAGACCGAGTGCAGCAGTGCGGCAGCCTTGCTCCACAGATCGGGGTAAGCCTCCTGACCGAACGCCACCGTAGCCGGGCGGACGGCCGCCGACGACAGCAAACCGAAGTCACGGACCTGCGGCGTCTCGCCCAACACGATCGAGGCGACCTCGACGAGGTCGTCGACGTCCAGATAGTTGGTCACTCCGCCAGCCGCCGCAGCAGTTCGGCGTCGCGGTCGGCAACCTCACGCGCGAGATCCTGGACGCGGGCACGACGACTGCGCGCCGAGACATACTCTTCGACCGCCACAACGATGGTGGCGTTCATCGACCGATGCTCGTCATCGGCGAGCTGCTTGAGCCGCTCGTGCAACCCGTCAGGCAGATTGACCGTGGTGACCATATGGGAATCATACCGTCCGCACGTAGGCCGGCTAACTACGCTGCGGCCGGCGCGAGGCTCCAGGCGATGCCGTCGAGGATGTCGTGCTCCGAGGCGACCACCGACGGCATCCCGGCCCGCTCCATGATCACGCGGAGCACCAGCGCACCGGCACCGATCACATCCGCCCGGCCGGGGTGCATCACCGGGTGCGCCAGCCGCTGCTCGCGGGTCTGACCGAGCAGATCCGCGGTCACCTGCGCCACCGACTCGTGCGACACGCGGGCGTGGTGGATGCGCTCCGGGTCGTACCCCTGAAGGCCCTGGGCGATGGCGACCACGGTGGTGACCGACCCGGCGAGGCCGACCAGCGTGGCGGCCTCCCGGCCGGGCACCACGGCGAGCGCCCGGTCCACCGCCGCCGCGATGTCGGCCTGCGCGGCGGCGACCTGCTCGGCCGTCGGCGGGTCGGCGGGCAGGTGCCGCTCGGTCATCCGGACACAGCCGATGTCCACGGAGATCGCCGCCCGCACCCCGCCGACCCGGTCACCGACCACGAACTCGGTGGAGCCTCCGCCGATGTCGACGACCAGGTACGGCTCCTTCGCGTCGGCGGGGAGCCCACGGACCGCGCCGGTGAAGGAGAGCCGGGCCTCCTCGTCGCCGGTGACCACCTCCGGCGCGACCCCCAGGGTGCGCTGCACCATGTCGGTGAAGTCGGCGGCGTTGGCGGCGTCCCGGGAGGCGGACGTGGCGCACATCCGCACCCGCTGCGCACCCAGCTTCTCGATGTCGGCGGCGTACGACGCCAGCGCGATCCGGGTCCGCTCGATCGCCTCCGGTGCCAGACGGCCGGTCCGGTCCACGCCCTGCCCGAGCCGGACGATCTCCATGCGCCGGGTCAGGTCGACCAGGGGGGCCTGCGGCCCGGCAGACGGGTCCGGAAGGTCGGCGACCAGCAGTCGGATCGAGTTGGTCCCGCAGTCGATGGCCGCCACACGCTTCGTCACGGCAGCAACCCTACGGCAGGGCCGGCAGCCCTCCGGCGGCTTGTCACGCCTCGGAGCACGCCTGCTCCGGGCCGACTCCCAACAGACCCGCACCGAGTGGTGTCACGTGGTGTCGGACGGCTCCCCCGTCGCGCTCGCTGGTGACCAGGCCGGCCTCCCGCAGCGCGGTGGCGTGCTCCGACGCCGACGAGAGGCTGATCCCGACCGCTCGGGACAGCACGGTCGTGCTCAGCCCACCCTCGTCGGCGAGCCGCCGCAGCACCAGCGCCCGGGTCGCGCCGAGCAGCCGCCCGAGGGATTCGCCGCCCGCCGGGGCGGCCCGGCGCGGCATCGGCACCGGATAGACGACCAGGATCGGGTTTTCCGGCTCGACCAGCACCCGGGGGCGGGTGCCGGCCAACGGTGACGGCAGCAGGACGAGCCCGTGGCCGGTGCCCTCCACCTCCCCACCCCACCAGGTCCGTACCTCCAGCACCGGCTCACGCCACCGGATCGCCGGATGCAGGCTGCCGAGGAGACCGGCGAGGCCGTGCAGCGCCAGTCGCTGGCTGGCACGGGTCACCTGCTGGCGGTGCGTGGACACCAGGTCGGGCCAGTGCGGCGCGAGGACCGCGTCGAACCAGGCACGTACGGCACCACCGAACAGGTCGAGAACCTCCGGGTCGGCCGCCGCGAATCGCCGCCGCAGCAGAGTGCCGGCCGTGTCGGCGTACGCGTCGGTGACCTCGGCGCGGACCCGCCGCAGGGGCGTGGCCCGGATCGCCTCGAGGCCGGCCTCCACGGATTCCAGACCCTCGAAGGGGGTGACGAAGTCCGGCAGACGCCCCCGGTCCGGCAGCAGGTGCCGCAGGATCGCGGTGGCGGGCTGGGCGTCACCGGCAACCTCGGCCGCCACCGCCCGCTCGGCCAGGGCCGGCGCCATCGCCGCGACCGTGGGGTCGCGCAGCCACTGACCGGCCAGCAGCGCCGTCCCGACCGGGTGCAGCCGGTCGGCGAACCGCACCCGGCACAGGTCGGCCGGCCCGAGCTGAAGGCGAAGCATGGCACCAGCCTGCCCGCCTTCGCCCTGGACCGAAAGGGTTGCTCCACGAGTGGGAGGTCTCCAGTGTGGACGCGGAGTCGACGAGGGGTGGCCGACGTGCGGCGGATGCTGGCAGTGCTGACGGGGCTGTGCCTCATCGCGGTGGTCGCGGCGTGTGGGGAGCGGGGGGAACCCTCGTCGACCCCGTCCGCCCAACCCTCGGCGTCGAGCGTGCGCCCGGCACCCGGCGACCACCAGCTCACCCTGCAGCACAACGGGTTGGACCGCACCTACCTGCTGCACGCCCCACCCTCGTACGACCCCAACCGCCCGTCCACCCTGGTCATCGCACTGCACTTCTATCCCGGAGCCGGGGCCTCGATGCGCGAGCTGACCGGCCTGGACGCCAGGGCCGACCAGGACAACGCGTTGGTCGCCTACCCCGACGGGCAGGGCGGCGGCTTCAACGCGCTGGTCTGCTGCGGCAGCGCGGACGACGTCGGATTCCTGACCGCGCTCACCGACCACCTGGTGCGGACCTGGCGGGCGGACCCCGATCGGGTCTTCCTCACCGGCATCTCCAACGGCGGCGACATGAGCTTCCGGGCGGCGGTCGAGGGCGCCGGCAGGTTCGCCGCGATCGCCGTGGTCAGCGGCGGCTACAGCGGCGCGCTGACCAGGGCCGAGGACTACGTGCCGAAGGCCCCGGTCTCCGTGATCACCTTCATCGGCGGGCAGGACCGGTACGCCGCGACCTTCCAGACCGGCGTGCGAACCTGGCAGCGGCGACTCAGGTGCCAGCCGGCCGCTAAGGCGTCGAACGTACGGGGGGTGAGCCAGACCGTGGCCCGTTGCGCGGACGGCAGCGAGGTCAGCGTGCACACCATCACCGACATGGGCCACAGCTGGCCGGGGGCGACGTCCGGTCAGCTCGCGGCACCCGCCGCGGGCCTGTCGGCCACCGACCTCATGTGGGAGTTCTTCAAGACCCACCCCCGTCGGGCGTGAACTACAGGCGCAGCAGCATCCGGCTGTTGCCCAGCGTGTTCGGCTTGACCCGCTCCAGGTCCAGAAACTCCGCGACACCCTCGTCGTACGAGCGCAGCAACTGCTCGTAGACCGGCTGCGGCACCGGCGCGCCGTCGATCTCCCGAAACCCGAACGAGGCGAAGAACCGGGTCTCGAAGGTCAGCACGAAGATCCGCGCCACACCGACCTCCCGGGCCGCGTCGATCAGCTCCCCCACCAGCCGGTGACCGATCCGTCCACCCCGGCAGGACGGATCCACCGCGACCGTACGGATCTCCGCCAGGTCCTCCCACATCACGTGCAGCGCGCCGCACCCCACCACGGCGGAGTCCTCGGCCCGGACCGCCACCCGGAACTCCTGCACCTGCTCGTAGAGGGTGACGGTGGCCTTGCTGAGCAGCCGCCGGTCGTCGGTGTACGTGTCGACCAGCCGGCGGATGCCCCGTACGTCCCCGGTGCGGGCCCGCCGTACCAGGATCTGGCCCTTGGCAGCCGAGGGTCCGGCCTGCCCGCTCACTCGGCCGCCGGCACGTCCACGCACGGGCCGGTCGTCCACCAGGGCTCGACCAGCTCCAGCGTCTCGTCGCCGAACGGGTTCACCCCGGGACCCGCGCCCAGCGCGTGCCCCAGGTGGACGTGCAGGCACTTCACCCGGCCGGGCATCCCGCCGGCCGAGATGCCGGCGATCTCCGGTACCTCGCCGATCGCCTTCCGGCGGGCGAGGTAATCCTCGTGCGCGGCCCGGTAGTGGGCGGCCAACTCCGGATCCGTCGCCAGCCGGTCAGCCATCTCCTTCATCAGCCCGGCCGACTCCAACCGGCTGCAGGCCGCCGTGGCCCGGGGGCAGGTCAGGTAGTACAGGGTGGGAAACGGCGTGCCGTCGGCGAGGCGGGGCGTCGTCTCCACCGCGTCCGGCAGGCCACACGGGCAGCGGTGGGCCACCGCCCGGGTGCCGCGGGGCGGGCGTCCGAGCTGCGCGGCCACCGCGGTCAGGTCAGCCTCGGTGGCCGGCTCCCGCTGCGGCGGGGGTACGGAATCCGCCGCCGACTCCGGCGGTGGTGCGACAGTCACGGTGCCATCTCTCCTGGTGCGCTGGTCGGTGGATCACTTGCCCGGCTGTTGGCTGTCCGCCGCCTGCACGCTCGACCAGAGCGTGTCGTACCAGGTCACCGGCCCGGCCGGGGTGCCGGGCGCGGACGAACCGGCGTCCCGGGCCGCGCCCGCGGGGTCGTGCAGCACCACCATCATCTTCTCGCCCGGCCGGCCCATGAAGAACCGTTCCCGAGCCTGGGTCTTGATGTACTCGTCGTCCTGCCACTTGGCCGCCTCGCCGGCGAGCTTGGCGATCTCCGCTTCCTGAGCCGCCTGGGCGGCCTCCATCCGCTCGATGTCGGCCTGCTGATCCAGGTAGACCCGCACCGGGTAGGTGTAGGCGAGGGCCAGCGCGATCAGCACCGCGAACAGCACGGTGGCACGGCCGGTGAAGCGGCGGGGATGGGGTGCGGCGAGCCGCTTGACGGCACCACCGCCGGCGGTCCGCCGGGCCGCGCCGGGACGGTTCGCGGAGCGGACGCCCTCGGCGCCCCGGGCCGCGCCCGGCGCCCGACCGGCGGCGCCCCGAGGCTCGGCGCGCACGCCGGCCTCCCGGACCGAGCCCCGCATGGCCCGACTGCCGCCCGGCCGGCGGGCGGGACGCTGACCACCCGGTGTGCGGCGCTGCTGCATCGTCGTCACACCCCTCCCCCGAGGCTTCGCCCGCTCAGGCCGAACGGTAGCGCGGGAACGCGCCGGCGCCGGCGTAGCGCGCCGCGTCGGCCAGCTCCTCCTCGATCCGGAGCAGCTGGTTGTACTTCGCGACCCGGTCCGAGCGGGCCGGCGCGCCGGTCTTGATCTGGCCGCAGCCGGTGGCCACCGCCAGGTCGGCGATGGTGGTGTCCTCGGTCTCGCCGGAACGGTGGCTCATCATGCACTTGAAGCCGGCCCGGTGGGCCAGGTCCACCGCGTCCAGCGTCTCGGTCAGCGAACCGATCTGGTTGACCTTGACGAGCACCGCGTTCGCCGACTTCTCCGCGATGCCGCGGGCGATGCGCTGCGGGTTCGTCACGAACAGGTCGTCGCCGACGATCTGCACCCGGTCGCCGATCGAGGCGGTCAGCGTCTGCCAGCCGCTCCAGTCGTCCTCCGCCAGCGGGTCCTCGATCGACACGATCGGGTAGTCGCCGGCCAGCTTGGTGTAGTAGTTGCTCATGTCCTCGGCGGACTTCGCGGCACCCTCGAAGGTGTAGGTGCCCTTGTCGAAGAACTCCGTCGCCGCCACGTCGAGCGCGAACACGATGTCGGTGCCCAGCCGGTAGCCGGCCTTCTCGACCGCCTCGGCGATCAGGTCCAGTGCCGCGGCGTTGGTCGGCAGGTTGGGCGCGAAGCCACCCTCGTCGCCGAGCCCGGTCGACAGGCCCTTCTTCTTCAGCACCGACTTGAGCGCGTGGTAGACCTCCGCGCCGGAGCGCAGCGCCTCACGGAAGGTGGGCGCGCCGATCGGCGCGACCATGAACTCCTGGATGTCGACGTTCGAGTCGGCGTGCGCGCCACCGTTGAGGATGTTCATCATCGGCACCGGCAGGAGGTGCGCGTTCGGGCCGCCCAGGTAGCGGAACAGGCTCAGCTCGGCGCTGCCGGCGGCCGCCTTCGCGACCGCGAGGGAGACCCCGAGGATGGCGTTCGCGCCCAGCTCCGACTTGGTGTCGGTGCCGTCGATGTCCAGCATCTTCTGGTCGATCAGCCGCTGCTCGCTGGCCTCGTACCCGATGATCTGGTCGACGATCTTGTCTTCGACGTTGGAGACCGCCTTCTCCACGCCCTTGCCCTGGTAACGGTCGGCGTCACCGTCGCGCAGTTCGATCGCCTCGAAGGCGCCGGTGGAGGCGCCGGAGGGCACCGCGGCGCGAGCCACCGTGCCGTCGTCCAGGCCGACCTCGACCTCGACCGTCGGGTTGCCCCGCGAGTCGAGAATCTCCCGGGCGACGATTCCCTCGATGGTTGCCACTGAGTCGCTCCTCGTTGTTGTGATCCGGTCCGTGGGTGGGCCGCGACGGTGCGGCTGAGGCAGGTGTTGAACGCAGCGTATCGGGCCTCGGGAACGGACACGGCGTCGCCCGCACACCCGAGTCGCCCCGCGCTGACGGACATTCCCGGATTTCCGGGCGTCAACCGGCAACTGGTTTGCGCTGCGCCGACCCGATCCACCAGGCTGGTCGCCATGCCCGCCGCCTCGACCACCCTCCGCATGCTCGCCGTGTCGGTCATCGCGTCGCTCACGGTCACCGGCTGTCAGACATTCGAGGACGCCGGACGAGCCATGGGCCGCTCCGACCTCGTCAACGACCTCGCCACCCGGCTCGACCGGGCACTGGAGTCGACCTACTCGGCCGACTACCAGCTCCCCGGTGGCGAGAGCGCCGCGATCGTCCAGGCGCAGGACCCGGCCCGCTCCGCGTACACCTATCCGGGCGGGCGACTCACCGTCACGCCGGAGGCGATCACCCGGTGCACGGCGACCGGCAACCGTACGGCGTGCACGATGGTCACGCCACCGACCCCGGGCAGCAAACCCACAGTGGCGCTCTTCGACGAGGCCAACCGGCAGGGCCTCATCACGCCGCCGGTGGTGGTCGGGCTGCTGACCGCCGCCGCGCTCGACCCGCAGGCCGTCCTCACGCAGAGCGACACCACGGTCGCCGGGCACCACGCCACCTGCGTCGAGGTCAAGCGGTCGGACGGCGACTTCACCGCCTGCGTGACCACCGAGGGCGTGCTGGGCAGCTTCGTCGGGCCGGTCGACGGCAAGCCGATGGAGCTGGCCTTGAGCCGCTACTCCCCGACGGTGCCGACCGACGCGTTCGACCCGCCCGCCGGCGCGGGCGTGGTGGACCGCCGGCCGGGCGGCTCGTGACCGGGCTGGGCTAGACCCCGAGCAGGGTACGCAGGTGGCGCGGGGGCGGGCAGTCGTGAGCGAGCATCGAGTCGTGCCAGTCGCGCACCGGCACCCCGTCCGGGCGGGCGGCGGCGATCTCGGCCACCTCGCTGTAGCCGACGAAGTAGGTGGAGAGCTGCGTGGACGTGAGCAGCGAGCGGCGCCACTTGCCGGCCGCCTCGCCCTCCTCCTGGAAGCCGCGCCCCGTCATCAGCGCCATCGCCTCGGCCTCGGGCAGCTCCTCGGCGTGCACCAGTTGGTCGAGCAGCGCGTTGATGGTCATCCGAAGCTGCATCTTGAGCTGCTGCAACCGCACCGGCAGGCCCCCGAAGCCGAGCCCGACCATCAACTCCTCCGCGTACACGGCCCAGCCCTCGATGAACGGGCCGGATTCGGCCAGCGCCCGCACCCGGGTGCCGCCGACGTAGCGACGGGCGTGGGCGAGCTGCAGGAAGTGCCCGGGCATCGCCTCGTGCACGGTGAGGTTCCGGATCATGTGGTCGTTGTACTCGCGGTAGAACGACTCCACCCGCCGCGCCGGCCAGTCCGTCGGGGTGGGTGCGATGCAGTAGAAGGTCGGCAGGGTGGCGGTCTCCAGCGGGCCGGGCGCGTCGCAGTACGCCACCGCGACGCCCCGGGCGAACTCCGGCATCTCCTGGATGACGCACTGGTCGGCGACCAGGGTGACCAGGTCGTGCGCACGGACGAAGTCGGTCGCCTGGTCCAGGGTCACCCCGGCCAGCTCGACGATGGTCCGGTCGTCCGGATGCTCGGCGGCGAGCACGCCCAGCGCCTGACGTACCGCTGCGTCGTCGGCCCGGCCACCGACCAGCTCGACGGCGGCCTCGCGGATCTGGCCGGTGACCCGGTCCAGGTTGGCCCAGGCCCGGCGTTGGATCTCGGCGGCGCCAAGCTCGGTGTCCAGGGTGTGCCAGAGGCGGGCCTCCCAGCGGCGGCGGCCCAACCGGGGGTCGCGGCCGGGGCCGGCGTCGGCGGCCAGGCCGGCACGCAGCCAGGCGACGAACTCCTCCAGCGCGGCGATCGCCGCCGTTGCGGCCGGCTCCACCCGGTCGAAGCCGCCGGTCGCCTGGGCGAGCAGCCCCGGCAGCTCGTCGCGGATCAGCGCGGCCGTGCCGGTGAACTGCCCGACGGCCGTCTCGGCATGGATCCGCGGCATGTCCCGCAGCGTCGCGCGTGCGGTCGCCAGGGCGTCCGGTACGGCGTCGAGCCGGCCCGCCAGTTGGGTCAGCCGCACCTCGACCGGGGCATACGGGCGGGCCAGCAGCGGATGGAGCAGCGGGCCGGGGTTGTGGTGCAACGGGTCCCACTCGTGCGACCGGATCTCGGTCAGCTCGAACAACTCCCGGTCCACGAAGGAGGTGAGCAGCGCATGATCGACCTGCTCCTCGACGTCGAGCGAGTCGGGGTCCAGTTCGGACAGCGCGTTCGCCGCGTCGGAGAGCATCGCCCGGTCGGCGGCGAGCGCGTCGGCGGACAGGTCCGGCAGCCGGTCGTCGAACCGGTGATCCCCCGCCGCAGTGGCCACCCCAGGCCGGCTCTCCAGCAACGCCTCGACAACCCGCTCGGCCAGAACCCCAAACGCTTCCACCCGCCAACCCTACCGACCGCCCCCTCCCCCGCGGGTTACTCCCGTCGATCATGAAGTTATTGCCAACCGCACCGGCGTGTCATGGCAACAACTTCATGATCAACGAGGTGTAGGGGGTGAGGCGGTGGGGGGTTGGGTTTCGGCGGCGCGGACTGCTTCGGCATAGGCCAGGGTGGTGCGGCGCAGGGCTGCCTCGGGGTTCAGGTTGGCCTGCCGGGCCGCCGCTACCGTGGTCAACAGGCTGGCACCTAGCCTCGCCTCCGCGTCCACCTGGGAGTCGGCCAGTGGGGGTGGGACGGCCAGACCCACCCGGGCGGCGCGGTCCAGGATCGTCGCGGCCAGGGCGAGGGCCGGCTGGCTCAGCGCCACGCCGTCCAGCACCGACTCACGCGCCTTCTCGGCCCGCTTGATCCGCTCCCAGTTGGCGGTGATCTCCTCCAAGGTGCCCGCCTCGGCACCGGCGAACACGTGCGGGTTACGCCGGATCATCTTGTCGACCAACCCACCGGCCACGTCGTCGACGTTCCAACGCTCACCCTCGGGCAACTCCTCGGCGAGGCGGGCGTGCAGCACCACCTGCAGCAGCACGTCACCCAACTCCTCGCGCAGCGCGTCCGTGTCGCCGGCGCTTATCGCGTCGTACGCCTCGTAGCACTCCTCGAGCAGAAAACCGGCGAGGCTGCGGTGCGTCTGTGCCCGCTTCCACGGATCGCCGCCCGGGGAGGCCAGCCGGTCCAGCACGGCCACCGCGTCCAGCAGTCGGGCGCCCGGCGGATCCCACGAGCCGTACATCAGCTCCAACTCGGCCAACCCCGGCTGCCTGGCCAGCCGCAGACCCAGCTCCCGGGCCAACGACTCGTCGCCGGCCGGGCCGGCCAACCAGACCGCCGCGCCGTGCGCCGCCATCGCGTCCAGCAGCGGCTGCGTCGCCGACCCGTCCACCACCGTGACCTCGGCGCCCGCGTGGCGCACGGCCGTGACCAGCTCGCTCTCCGCGCCGGTCAGCACCGGGTGCTGGCGTACGACGTCCCACGCGGCGGCGGTCAGCAGCCCGGCCGGCAGCCGGGGCGACGTGACCAGCAGGACGATCCGTGCCGACATACTCAGCTGGCCGTGCCCTCGGCCTCCGGGGCCGCGCTCGAGGACGCCGGCTCCGGGGTGGAGATGTCGGTGACCGCCTCGGAACCCAGCTCACCCAGCGGCACGCTCACCGCGGCCACGTTGTTGGGGAAGCTGAGCACCGGGAACTCCAGTGGGCGGTACCGGGGGTTGACCGTCACGTCGTAGCCCTTGGCAGCCTCGACCAGCGACCGTCGGGCGGCCAGCGCACCGCGCAGCTGGTCGCCGTCGAGTTGGCTGGCGGCGGCCTCGTCGGTCGTGGTCGCCGGGATCAGGCCCGCCTCGCGGCCGACCGCGATCACAGCGGCCAGCTCCTGCTGGGTCGGCGCGACCGGCTCGGACGGCACCCCGGACAGGCAGGTGTAGAGCTGGGCGACCTCCCGCACGTACCCGGTCCCGACCGTCAGCCCGAGACCCTCGGCGACCTGCTCGGGCGCCACCTGGCTGCGCGGCTGGTAGTTCTTCTCGTCGGAGATCTGCTCGCACACCTCGCTGAGCACCAGGACGCTGGCCACCTGGACGGCCCCGGGCAGCTGCGGCTCCGGCGGGGTGGGCTGTTCGGCCGGCGTGGACGACGGGGTCGGCGACGCGGTCGGCTTCGGGTTCTTG
Organism: Micromonospora sp. 067-2; assembly: GCF_046549295.1. NCBI lineage: Bacteria > Bacillati > Actinomycetota > Actinomycetes > Micromonosporales > Micromonosporaceae > Micromonospora > Micromonospora sp. 067-2. The sequence goes on from NZ_JAJPWB010000002.1 coordinate 263,995, forward strand.
TCGCGCGCATCCTTCAGCACGGCGGCGACCCTGTCATCGGTGATGCGGTGGTCACCGACGTAGGCGGCGATGCCGGGCTCGGCACGGCAACCGGAGAGGGCGACGAGACCGACCGCCACGGTGGCGACGGCGACAAGACGGCGAGCACGCATGACGGTCACTCTCTCACGGCGGTACGCGTCGCTGTGACGCCCCCCACCTCGCCCGCCCCGCGGTCGGGACGGTGTCGGCGCACCCGGCGCCGACACCGTCCCCGGCTCAGGCGGTCGCCCCCGCCGGCACGGCCGGGGCGGGAGCGCCCAGCACGTCGGAGAGCAGTTGCGCACACCACTGGAGCAGTACCTGGTCGCGCAGCGGTTCGCCACCGATCCGACGGGTGCTCGGTCGGGGCACACTGACCTGGTCGGTGGCCTGCTTGTAGACCGCGTCCGGGTGGTACCGCTTCAGCCGCAGCTGCTTCGAGTCGGGCAGCGGCAGCGGCGCGAACCGCACGTGCTTGCCCTGCATCGACACGTCGGACAGACCGTAGCGGCGGGCCAGCAGACGGAACCGGGCCACCTCGACCAGGTTCTGCACCGGAGCCGGCGGCTCGCCGTACCGGTCGGTCATCTCGGCGACCACCTCGCCCAACCGCTCGGAGTCGCGGGCCTCGGCGAGCTTGCGGTACATCTCCAGACGCAGCCGTTCCACACTCACGTAGTCGTGCGGCAGGTGCGCGTCGATCGGCAGGTCGATCTTGACGTCTGCCTCCTCCTCCGGCCGCTCGCCCTTGAACGCCGAGACCGCCTCACCGACCATTCGCACGTACAGGTCGAAGCCGACACCCTCGATGTGCCCGGACTGCTCGCCGCCGAGCAGGTTGCCGGCGCCCCGGATCTCCAGGTCCTTCATCGCCACGTACATGCCGGCGCCCAGCTCGGTGTGCTGGGCGATGGTGGCCAGCCGCTCGTGGGCGTGCTCGGTGAGCGGCTTCTCCGGCGGGTAGAGGAAATAGGCGTACGCCCGTTCCCTGCCCCGGCCGACCCGACCACGGATCTGGTGCAGCTGGGCCAGACCCAGGAGGTCGGCGCGCTCCACGATCAGGGTGTTGGCGTTCGGGATGTCGATGCCGGACTCCACGATCGTCGTGCAGACCAGGACGTCGAACTCCTTCTCCCAGAAGCCCACCATGACCTTCTCCAGGGCGTCCTCGCCCATCTGGCCGTGCGCCACCGCGACCCGGGCCTCGGGCACCAACTCGCGCAACCGCCGCGCCGCCCGGTCGATCGACTCGACCCGGTTGTGCAGATAGAAGACCTGCCCGTCGCGCAGCAGCTCCCGGTGGATCGACGCGGCCACCTGCCGGTCGTCCTGCGCGCCCACGAAGGTGAGCACCGGGTGCCGTTCCTCCGGCGGCGTGGCGATGGTGGACATCTCCCGGATGCCGGTGATCGCCATCTCCAGGGTGCGCGGAATCGGCGTGGCCGACATGCTCAGCACGTCGACCGAGGCGCGCAACGTCTTCAGGTGCTCCTTGTGCTCGACACCGAAGCGCTGCTCCTCGTCGACGACCACCAGACCCAGTTGCTTGAACCGGGTGGCGGTCTGCAGCAGCCGGTGGGTGCCGATGACGATGTCGACGGTGCCGTCGGCGACCATCTCCATCGTCCGCTCGGTCTCCTTCGGGGTCTGGAACCGGGACAGCTGCCGGATCTCCACGGGGAACTGGCTCATCCGCTCGGCGAACGTGTTGTAGTGCTGCTGCACCAGCAGCGTCGTCGGCACCAGCACCGCCACCTGCTTGCCGTCCTGCACCGCCTTGAACGCCGCCCGAACCGCGATCTCGGTCTTGCCGTAGCCGACGTCGCCGCAGATCAACCGGTCCATCGGGACGGTCTGCTCCATGTCCCGCTTGACCTCGTCGATCGCGGCGAGCTGGTCCGGCGTCTCCTGCCAGGGGAACGCGTCCTCCAACTCCCGCTGCCAGGGAGTGTCCGGGCCGAACGAGTGACCCTTCGACGCCTTGCGGGCGGCGTAGAGCTGGATCAGCTGCGCGGCGATCTCCCGCACCGCCTTGCGGGCGCGGGCCTTGGACTTCTGCCAGTCCGACCCGCCCATCTTGTGCAGGGTCGGCTGCTCGCCGCCCACGTAGCGGGAGAGCTGGTCGAGCTGGTCGGTCGGGACGAAGAGCCGGTCGCCGGGCTGACCCCGCTTGCTGGCCGCGTACTCGATGACCAGGTATTCCCGGCTCGCGCCGTTGACGGTGCGTTGCACCAGCTCCACGTACCGGCCGATGCCGTGGGACTCGTGCACCACGTGGTCGCCGGCCTTGAGCTCCAACGGGTCGATGGTGTTACGCCGACGGCTCGGCATCTTGCGCATGTCCCGGGTCGAGGTGCCCCGACCGCCGCTGACGTCGTTGCCGGTGAGCAACACGAAGCGGGACGCCTCGTCGACGAACCCGCTGCCCAGCGCGCCGCAGGTGACCACCAACTCGCCGGGGGCCGGCGCGGTCGGCACCTCCTCGGCGAGCCGGGAACCCAACCCGGCGTCGCGCAGCACCTCCACGGCACGCTGGGCGGAGCCGTGCCCCTCGAAGACCAACGCGATCGACCAGCCCTCGCCGGCCCAGCGCTTGAGATCGTCGACCAGCCGGGCGGTCTCGCCGTGGTAGAGCGGGGCCGGCTGGGCGGCCAGGGTCACCGCGATGGCGTCGTCCGGGGTGACGGCGGCCTCCTCCGGCGCGTCCTCCCAGGGCTGCCGCGTCTCGACGGTCGCCGCCTCGACCGTCGTTCGGTTTCCCCGCCGGGAGCCGGCACTCCGGACCGAATGAGGGTCGTCGACCAGGCCGAACGGGGACAGCGTCCACCACGGCTGGCCCAGTTTGCCGGCGGCGGCGCGCACGTCACCCAGGGTGCGGAAGGCGGCCGCGCCGACGTCCACCGGGGCCTGACCGCCAACCGCGGCGGCGGCCCAGCTGGCCTGGAGGAACTCCTCCGACGTACGCACCAGGTCGTGCGCCCGGGTGCGGATCCGCTCCGGGTCGGACAGCAGGACGTGGGTGCCGGACGGCATGACGTCCAGCACCAGCTCCAGCGAGTCGGGGCCGACGAGCACCGGCGCCAGGGACTCCATGCCCTCCACCGGGATGCCCTCGGCCAGCTTGTCCAGGATCTCGGCCAGCTCGGGGTGCTCCTGAGACAGCGCGGCGGCCCGTTCCCGCACCTCGGGGGTGAGCAGCAACTCCCGGCACGGCGGTGCCCACAGCAGCGGCACCTGATCGATGGTCCGCTGGTCGGCGACGGCGAAGGTGCGGATCTCCTCCACCTCGTCACCCCAGAACTCGACCCGCGACGGGTGCTCGTCGGTCGGCGGGAAGACGTCCAGGATGCCGCCGCGCACCGCGAACTCACCGCGCTTCGTGACCAGGTCGACCCGGGCGTACGCCATGTCGATCAGTCGGCGGGCGACCTCCTCCAGGTCCGCCTCCTCGCCCGCGGCGAGCTGCACCGGCTCCAGGTCACCGAGCCCCTTGAGCTGCGGCTGGAGCAACGAACGAACCGGGGCCACGAGCACCCGCAACGGCCCGGTGCGGCCGTGCGCGTCGGCCGAGGCCGGGTGCGCCAGCCGACGCAGCACGGCAAGCCGACGGCCGACGGTGTCCGAGCGTGGGGAGAGCCGCTCGTGCGGCAGCGTCTCCCAGGACGGAAAGACCGCCACCTGGTCGGCCGGCAGCAACCCGGCCAGCGCGGCGGCCAGGTCATCGGCCTCCCGGGTCGTGGCGGTCACGGCCAGCACCGGCCGCCCGGCCCCGCCACCGTCGGGATCGGCGGCGACGGCGGCCACCGCGAACGGGCGCAGCGCGGCAGGGGCGGTGATGTCGAGGCCGTCGACCTGCGCGGCACCGGAGCGCGCCAGGTCACGTGCCCGGGCCAGCCCGGGGTCGGCCAGGGCGGCGGAGAACAGACCGGTGAGCAAGGCAATCACTTCCAGGGGAGTCGAGGCACACGACGGCTGCCCCTCGTCCGGTTGGACGGGGGGTGCACGACACCCAGCCTATCCCCGCCGACCGACACTCGTCCCCTTCTGCCAGGTCCCACGCCGCCCCCGGCCACCCCGCGCCCCGAGCCCGCGCCCCGAGCCCCACACCTCGCGCCCCACACCTCGCGCCCTTGCCCTCTCCCCCCTCTCCCCGCGCGGATCTCGCCGAACCGGCCCACGCGGATCCTGCCGAGCGGCCGGCGCGATCTTGACCGGGGCCGGATGGCCGTGATCAGGTTGGTTATGGGTGAGCAGTGGCGAGCACGGTTCGATGCCGAGGTGGACTTCGCCAACGGCGGCGGTCTGCGGACCGAGGGGTTCCGCCTGGACATCCCGGGTCGGGAGATCACCGACGAGGACCTGGCCGCGTCGTTCGTCCGGCATCTCGGGCTGCTGATGGTCGCCGAGGTACGGATCAGCGCGAAGACGATCATCGAAGAGCCGCACAAGGGCGGGCGGGGCGTCGCCGCTGCCGAGCCGACCACCGACCGCCGGTACGTCGAGCTGAACCACGTGATCAGCGACGGGATGATCACGCTGCCCGGCTGGCCCGCGCCCCGGATCGGCGACTGGCTGACCTTCGAGGCGTCCCGGGCGAACTACGCGCCGGGCACCGAGTTCTGGGTGGCCGAGATCGACATGATCGCCAACACCGGCACGTACCTGGATGCTCCCGGCCACCGCTGGGCTGGTGGCGACGACCTGGCCGGGGTACGACTGGATCGGCTCGCCGACCTGCCCGGCGTGGTGGTCCGGGTGCCGACCGGTACTCGAGCCGTGGACCGGCTGATGCTGGCGCCGTACGAGGTGGCCGGGCGCGCGGTGCTCCTGCACACCGGATGGGACGAGCATTTCGGCACCGAGCGGTACGGCGCGCCGGAGGCGCCGTACCTGACCGGGGACGCCGCTCAGGCGCTGGCCGACGCCGGCGCCGTGCTGGTCGGCATCGACTCGATCAACCTCGACGACATGAGCCCGGCGGCGGGCGGCACACGCCCCGCGCACAGTGTTCTGCTCGCCGCCGGCATCCCGATCGTGGAGCACCTGACCGGTCTGGACGACCTCCCGCCGAGCGGCTTCCGGTTCACCGCGGCGCCGCCGAGGGTGGCCGGCATGGGCACCTTCCCGGTCCGCGCCTTCGCCGTCGTCGGCGGCTGAGCACCACCGCACGTCGACGGAGAGGTCAGTAGCGCACCGCGATCCGGCGCTCGACAGCGTCGACGAGGATCTCCCCGCCGTACGGGATGATCAGTTGCGGATCGGTGTGCCCGAGGTCGACGTCGAAGACCACCACCGCCTGCGGGGCGTACTCGGCGCAGGCCCGGGTCACCGCGGCCCGCTGGGCCGCCCGGTACGCCTGGCGCTGGTCGGGGGTGTGCGGCTGGTCGAAGTCCCACGCCTTGGCCCGACCGACCAGGATGGCCGGGAACCCGGCGAGCAGGCCTCGCTCGCCCATGTTGCGCAGGATCCGGTAGACCTCGGTGTCCGAGGGCAACTCCTGAGAGGTCTCGATCAGCAGCACCGAGCCGGCCAGTGTCGCGGCCGGGGCGACCCGGTCGGTGGCCATCAGCCAGTGCAGGATCTCCAGGCAGCCGCCCCAGGTACGCCCACGCACCACCCGTGCCGGCCCCTGCCAGTGCCAGCCCTCCCCCGGCAGCATCTCCGGCTCGTGCGCCAACGTCTCCGGTTCGGTCCACGGGTTCGGTCGGTCACCCCACTGGGGTGCGGGCGTGAGGTCGTACCAGCCCGAGGTGAAGAGGGCGGCGCGCAGCGAGTCGAAGGTCAACGGGTGCGGCGTGCCGGGCCGGCCGAGGTGCACCAGCACCGACCCGCCGTGGTAGGCCACGATCCCCAGCCGGTGCAGGTGGTTGAGCACGTTGGTGTTGTCCGAGTAGCCGAAGTAGGGCTTCGGGTTGGCCCGCAGCACGTCGTCGTCGAGGTGCGGGGTGACCGTGATCAGGTCCTGCCCGCCCACGGTGGCCAGCACCGCCGTGATGGTCGGGTCGGCGAAGGCGGCGCTCAGGTCACGCGCCCGGTCGCGCGGGTCGGCCCCCATCACCCGGGTGGTCGGGTACTCCACCGGCTCCAGTCCGAACTCCTCGCGCAGCCGGCGCAGGCCCAACTCGTACACCTGGGGAAAGAGACCCGGCAGGCCGGCGGAGGGTGAGACGACGGCGACCCGGTCGCCCGGCTGCGGCTTGGCGGGATAACGCGGCACGATCATGATCAGACGGTAGCGGTCGGGACCAGCGCATTTCTGCCCCACGAAAAGCCTTAAACAGGGTGAAGGCCACCATAGGCTGGCGGAATGGACGAGGCATCGGAGGTCCGGGTTCGCGACTGGCTACCCCGTACCGTCGGCCTGCTGCTCGGCACCCTGGCGCTGGCCACCGCGTTCATCGCCGCCTACGTCGGCGCCCTGCACCAGCCCAAGCCCCGGGACGTGCCGGTCGGGGTGGCGGCGGCCGACCGACCCGCGCGGGCGGTCCTGGCCGCCGTCCGCGACCGGACCAACAAGATCAAAGCCATCGGGTACGACGACACGGGCGCCGCCGACGACGGCCTGACCAGCCGCGAGGTGTACGCGGTGCTCGGCTCCACGCCCGACGGCGGGCTGGTCCTGACCACCGCCAGTGCCGGTGCCCCGGCCGCCACCGATCTCGTCGTCCAGGTGCTCACCGCCGCCGCCCAGCAGGCCCGACTGCCTCTGCGGGTGACCGACGAGGTGCCGGTGGCCAGCACCGACCCGCGCGGTCTCGTGCCCTTCTACCTGGCCATCGGGTACGTCCTCGGCGGTTATCTGGCCTCGACCGCGCTCGGCATCTCCCTCGGCACCGCCCCGCGCAGCCTGCGCCGCGCCGGCCTGCGGATCGGCGCGCTCGCCGTGTACAGCGTGGTCCTCGGCATCATCGGAGCGGTGATCGTCGGCCCGGTGCTGGACGTCTGGAACCACGACCTGCCGGCCATCGCCGGCACCGGCGTGCTCGCCGCCTTCGCCGCCGCGATGGTCGCCGCCGCGATCCAGGGTTGGCTGGGCGTCCTCGGCACCGGACTGGTCATCCTGCTGCTGGTGGTGCTCGGCAACCCCGGCTCCGGCGGCATCTACGCGCCCGAGTTCCTGCCCACCTGGCTGCGCGGGATGCACCGGTGGAACGTGCCCGGGCTGACCACCGATCTGATCAAGTCGGCGGTGTACTTCGACCGGCGCTCGGCCGCTTGGTCGATCACCGGGCTGGCGCTCTGGTCGGTGGTCGGGCTCGTCGCGCTGATCGCCGCCGCCCTGGTCCGGGGCAGCCGGGCGACACCCCGAGCGAGCCGCTGAGGTGATCTCCCGGGTGTTCCGCGTCACGGCGCACCATGCGGAGAGCCCCTGCTGCCACCCAACCTCGCGCGGATACCATCCAGGGAGTCGGACAGCGCTGTCCTTCGTACTCACGTGAGGAGCGCATCGTGACCGACCAGCATGACCACGACGGCCCGGACGCCGCGCTGCGCGCCGACATCCGCCGGCTCGGCACCCTGCTCGGCCAGACGCTGGCCCGCCAGGAGGGCGGCCCGCTGCTCGACCTGGTCGAAGAGATCCGCGCCCAGGTCCGCACCGACGCCCCGGCAGCCGCGCAGCGGCTCGGCGGGCTCGACGTGACCACCGGCACCAAGCTGGCCCGCGCCTTCTCCACCTACTTCCACCTGGCCAACATCACCGAGCAGGTGCACCGCGCCCGGGACCTGCGCCGCCGCCGCGCCGTGCAGGGCGGCTGGCTGGACCAGGCAGCCAAGATGATCGCCGAGCGCGGGGTGCCGGCCGAGGAGATCGCCGCCGCGGCCCGTCGGCTGGCGGTCCGGCCGGTCTTCACCGCCCACCCGACCGAGGCGGCCCGCCGTTCGATCCTGTCGAAGCTGCGGGCCATCGCCGACGAGTTGGACACCGAGACCGCGAACGCGATCCTCTACGGCGCCAGCGACGAGGGCCCGGCGAACCGCCGGCTGGCCGAGCTGCTGGACCTGATGTGGCAGACCGACGAGCTGCGACTGGACCGCCCGGACCCGACGGACGAGGCCCGCAACGCCATCTACTACCTGCGCGACCTGTACGCCGAGGCCGCCCCGCAGGTGCTCGACGACCTGGCCGACACGCTGCGCACGCTCGGCGTGGAGACCTCACCCACCGCTCGACCGCTGAGCTTCGGAACCTGGATCGGCGGCGACCGCGACGGCAACCCGTTCGTCACCCCGGCGGTCACCCGTGAGGTGCTCACCATCCAGCACGAGCACGGCATCGCCGCCACCGAGAAGGCGATGGACCACCTGATCAACGAGGTGTCGGTCTCCCGCCGGCTGCGCGGCGTGTCACTGGACCTCTCCGCCAGCCTCGCCACCGACCTGGACGCGCTGCCCGAGGTGGCAGCGCGGTTCCGCCGGGTCAACGCCGAGGAGCCGTACCGGCTCAAGGCGCGCTGTGTGAAGGCGAAGCTGGCCAACACCCGGCAGCGGTTGCGTCAGGGCACGGCGCACGTGCCGGGCCGGGACTACCACGGCTCCGCCGAGCTGATCGCCGACCTGGAGCTGTTGCGCGCCTCGCTGGCCCGCAACTCCGGGCAGCTCACCGCCGTCGGCCGGTTGGCGTCCACCATCCGGACCGTCTCGGCATTCGGTCTGCACCTGGCCACCATGGACGTGCGGGAGCACGCCGAGGCGCACCACGCGGTTCTGGCCCAGCTGTACGGAGCCATCGGTGAGATCACCGACTACCCGGCCCTGACCCGGCTGGAGCGCACCAAGCTGCTCGCCGACGAGCTGACCGGTCGACGACCGCTGTCCACGGTCGACACCCCGCTCTCCGAGTCGGCACGCAAGACGTTCGACGTCTTCGGCACCATTCGGGAGGCACAGGACCGGTTCGGCACCGAGGTGATCGAGTCGTACATCATCTCGATGACCCTCGGCGTCGACGACGTGCTGGCCGCGGTGGTGCTGGGCCGCGAGGCCGGGCTGGTCGACGTGCACAGCGGGCGGGCACGGGTGGGATTCGTGCCGCTGCTGGAGACCCCGGCCGAGCTGAACGCCGGCGGCGAACTCCTCGACGAGCTGCTGTCGCTGCCCGCGTACCGGGCGCTGGTGACGGCCCGGGGCGACGTGCAGGAGGTCATGCTCGGCTACTCGGACTCCAACAAGGAGGCCGGGATCACCACCAGCCAGTGGTCCATCCACCGGGCGCAGCGCGCCCTTCGCGACGTGGCCGCCCGGCACGGGGTGCACCTGCGGCTGTTCCACGGCCGGGGCGGCACGGTGGGGCGCGGCGGCGGCCCGACGCACGAGGCGATCCTCGCTCAGCCGTACGGCACGCTGGACGGCGCGATCAAGGTGACCGAGCAGGGCGAGGTCATCTCCGACAAGTACACCCTGCCGTCACTGGCCCGGGAGAACCTGGAGCTCACCCTCGCGGCGGTGCTCCAGGCGACGCTGCTGCACACCGCTCCCCGGCAGCCGGCAGAGATGCTGGAGCGCTGGGACGCCACGATGGACGTGGTGTCCGAGTCGGCCTTCCGGTCGTACCGGTCGCTGGTCGAGGACCCGGACCTGCCGGCGTACTTCTGGGCGTCCACCCCCACCGAACTGCTGGGCGCGCTGAACATCGGCTCCCGGCCGGCGAAGCGCCCCAACACCGGCGCGGGGCTGTCCGGGCTGCGGGCCATCCCGTGGGTGTTCGGCTGGACGCAGACCCGGCAGATCGTGCCGGGCTGGTTCGGCGTGGGCTCCGGGCTGGCCGCGGCCCGAGAGGCCGGGTTGGCGGACGTACTGGCCGAGATGAACCGCAACTGGCACTTCTTCCGCACGTTCCTGTCGAACGTCGAGATGATGGTGACCAAGACCGACCTGAGCATCGCCCGCCGGTACGTCGAGACGCTGGTCCCGGAGAAGCTGCACCCGATCTTCGAGCAGATCGAGCAGGAGTACGAGCTGACCAAGCGGGAGGTGCTGGCGGTGACCGCCTCCCCCGCCCTACTGGACAACTCGCCGGTGCTCCAGCGCACCCTGGCCGTCCGGGACACCTACCTGGAGCCGCTGCACCACCTTCAGGTGGCGTTGCTGCGGCAGTACCGGGAGTCTGGTGCCGCCGGACGGGCGGTGGCCACCGCACCCGGAGGGCGGCGCGCCCCGAGCGACGGAACGGCCCTGGAGCGGGCGCTGCTGACCACGGTCAACGGCATCGCCGCCGGAATGCGCAACACCGGCTGAGCGACGGCGAGCGACAGGCCCCGGTCACGGTGACCGGGGCCTGTCCGCGTCCTCACTCAGCGACGGTCACCAGTCCCCACCGCCGAAGTCCCCACCGCCGAAGTCCCCGCCGCCGCCGAAGTCGCCGCCACCGAAACCGCCGCCACCGAAGTCGCCGCCCGCGTAGTCGCCGCCGCCACCGAAGTCGCCGCCCTGGTCACCGCCGCCGAAGTCCTGGTCACCACCCTGGTCGCCGCCGTCACCACCCTGGTCGCCGCCGTCACCACCCTGGTCGACGCCGTCGCCGAAGCCCTCCTGGTACCCGGCGTCGTAGCCGTAACCCGGGTCGGCGAAGGCGGGCGAGAACAGGGCGTCGGCGATCAGGATGCCGCCGAGCACACCGGCACCGGTGCCGAGCGCCGTCTTCCACCACGGTGTCGAGTACCAACCGGCCGGCACTCCCCGGCCCTGGTAGCGCCCACCGGGGTAGTAGTACGGCGTCTCCCGGCCGGGCTGCGGGCCGGCCCGGAAGGTCTGCCCCTGCACGTCGACCTCGCGCTCCTTGGTGAGCTGCCCGACGCCGCGCGCCGCAGCCAACTGCGGCACCTCGGGGCCGGGATCGATACCCAACGCCGTTCGTGCCGCCCGGATGTACGCCAGGCCCTCCAGCGCGGTCTCCCGGGCCAACGCGAACTGGTTCGACGTACGCGCCTGCTCCAGCTGCGACCCCGCCGCGTTGTACCGCTCACCGGCGTCGGAGAGGGCCTGCCGGACCGCCGGGTCGTCGCCCTGCAGGTTCATCAACTGGCCGCCGAGGCGCTCGTACCAGCGCTGCGCCTCCGCGCGGGCGTCGCCGAGTTCGGTGCGTCGACGGGCGGTGGCCTGAGTGCGGATGAGCGCCGCGGCGCCCAGCGCGCCCACCAGCACGACGACAAGGCACAGCACAGTTTCCATGTATTCGAACGTACCCCCGGCTGTCACGTCGTATCCGTCTGGCAAGCTCCGGTGATGGACGTCTCGACGCTGCTCCTGGTGATCCTGTGCCTCGGCACCGGCGGGGCGGTGGGCTGGCTCGCGGCCCGGTCCCGGTCGGCGGTCGACATCGCCCGGCTGGACGCCACGCTGACCGCGACCCGGGAGGGCGAGGGCCGGCTGGAGCAGTCCATGCGGGCGTTGAGCTACGAGGCCACCGCCCAGTCCCAGGAGGCGGTGGCCCGCGCGGTGGCACCGCTGCACGACACCCTGCGACGCTACGAGCAGCGGGTGGCCGAGCTGGAGCACGACCGGGTCGACGCGTACGCCGAGCTGCGGGAGCAGGTCCGCTCGATGAACGCGGTCTCCGGCGAGCTACGCACCGAGACCAAGCAGCTGGTGGCGGCCCTGCGCGCGCCCCAGGTGCGAGGTCGCTGGGGCGAGCACCAACTACGCCGGATCGTCGAGGCGGCCGGCATGCTGGAGCACTGCGACTTCTCCGAGCAGGTCACCGCCGCCACCGACGAGCAGGTCGTCCGCCCGGATCTGGTGGTCCGGCTGCACGGTGGCCGGTCGGTGGTGGTGGACGCCAAGGCGCCGTTCGACGCGTACCTCACCGCGATGGAGGCCCGCGACGAGCGCGGCCGGGACACCCACCTCGACGCGCACGCCCGGCACCTGCGCGGGCACGTCGACGCGTTGGCCGCGAAGTCCTACTGGTCCGCGTTCGACAGCTCGCCCGAGTTCGTGGTGCTGTTCGTCCCCGCCGACCCGTTCCTCGACGTGGCGCTCCAGCGTGACCCGACGCTGCTGGAGCACGCCTTCACCCGCAACGTGGTGTTGGCCACGCCGGCCACCCTGGTCGCCCTCCTCCGCACGGTGGCCTACTCCTGGCGGCAGGAGGCGCTGGCCCGCAATGCCCTCGCGGTGCACACGCTGGCACGGGAGCTGTACACCCGGCTCTCCACCCTCGGAGACCACGTGGGCAAGCTCGGGTCGTCGTTGGCCGGCGCGGTGACCGCGTACAACAGGGCGGTCGGCTCGCTGGAGGCCCGGGTGCTGGTCAGCGCCCGGAAGCTCGCCGAGCTTGGCGTCTCGGACGAAGAGCTGGCCAGCCCGGCCCAGGTCGAGCTGGCTCCCCGCCAGCCCCAGGCACCCGAGCTGCTGGACGACGCCATCCCGGCCGACCGCGACCGCTGACCACCCGCCGCCAGCCGACACGGAGACCGGCCGGCGGGCGCGGCGGAACGGCAGCTCGGGTCAGCTGCGGCGCGCGGTCTCCACGGCGAATGGGGTGCCCTGCTGGCAGGTGGTCATGATGTCGGGCGCCACCCGGCCGGTGACGGTCACCCGGGCACCCGCGGCCAGGACGTCCCGGGGGCCGCCGATCAGCAGGTAGCCGTCCAGCAGCACGCAGTTCGGCTCCACCCCGGAGGTGATGGTGCCGGTCAGCTCGGTGGCACCGACCGGCGGGGGGACGCTGGGTCCGCCGGGTGGTTTGGGCTTCCCGGTGGAGGTTGGTGTCGCGGGGCCGGGGGTCGAGGTGCCGGGGGTTGCCGGGCCGGATGCGGTGGGGGTGGGCTGCCCGGTGACCGGTGACGGCCCGCTCGGGGTGGGGGTGGCGGGGCCGTCCGTGCCGCCGCAGGCGCTCAGCGCCGCGCAGACCATCAGGGCGGGGACGACGAGCCGAAATGTCCTCATGCCCGGTTCGACGCGTCGCAGTGGCGGGGCGTTCCCACCACCTCCCGACCGACTCTGATCAACCGCGGGCCGCCGCGGCCTTCATGTCCCGCTTCAGCTCCTGGGGGAGCGAGAAGGTGAGCCGCTCGTTCGCGGTGGTGATCTCCTCGACGTCGGCGAAACCGCGCGCCGCCAGGTGCGCCAGCACGTCACGAACCAGATCCTCCGGAACGCTCGCGCCGGAGGACACTCCGACGGTGCGCGCGTCGGCCAGCCAGGCGTCGTCGATCTCGTGGGCGAAGTCGACGAGGTGACCGGCGCGGGCACCGGCGTCCAGGGCCACCTCGACCAGCCGCACGGAGTTGGAGGAGTTCGTCGAGCCGACGACGATCACCACATCGCACTCCGGGGCGATCTCCTTGACGACGTGCTGCCGGTTGGAGGTGGCGTAGCAGATGTCGTCGCTGGGCGGGGACTGGAGCAGTGGCAGCCTCTGCTTGAGCTTGGCGACCGTCTCCAGCGTCTCGTCCACCGACAGCGTGGTCTGGGAGAGCCAGACCACCTTCTCCGGGTCACGAACAGTGATCTTGTCGACGCCGTCGGGGCCGTCCACCAGTTGGATGTGCGCGGGAGCCTCACCAGCGGTGCCGACGACCTCCTCGTGCCCCTCGTGGCCGATCAGCAGGATGTCGTAGTCCTCGGCGGCGAACCGCTTCGCCTCCTGGTGCACCTTGGTGACCAGCGGGCAGGTCGCGTCGATCGCTCTCAGCGACCGCTGCTTCGCCTGCTCGTAGACCTCGGGGGCCACGCCGTGCGCCGAGAAGATGACGGTGGCGCCCTCCGGCACCTCCTCGTTCTCCTCCACGAAGATCGCGCCCTGGGACTCCAGGGTCTGCACGACGTGCCGGTTGTGCACGATCTGCTTGCGGACGTAGATCGGGGCGCCGTAGAGCTTCAGCGCCTCCTCGACGGTCTGCACCGCACGGTCGACGCCAGCGCAGTAGCCGCGGGGCTTGGCCAGGAGCACGCGCTTGCGGGTCCGGGGAGTCGCCTGAGCCTCAATCACCCCCCCATCGTACGTGCCCGGCCCCCGACCGACAGCGGCCGAGACCCTGTGCGCAGCCCCCACTACCGGCGTCGATCACGAAGTTGTAGCCGCGACACGCCGCCACGGAGGGCAATAGCTTCATGATCGACGGGCCTGGTGGGGCGGGTCGTAGGGTGGGCGGGTGAGTGATGGGACGGCGCGGGTGGGTGGCAGCAGCGCTGAGGAGCCTTGGCCTGTTCGGGTGGTCAGCCAGAAGGTGGGCGCCTGGATCGCCAAGTTGGGCTGGGTGTGGGTGGACGGGCAGGTGGCCCAGATTAGCCGTCGGCCGGGGGCCAGCACCGTCTTTCTCACCCTGCGTGACCCGTCGGCCGACCTGAGTCTGACCGTCACCACCAACCGGGACGTGCTGGACACGGGCGCTCCGGAGCTGCGCGAGGGCGCTCGGGTGGTGTTGCACGCCAAGCCGGAGTTCTACGCCGCGCGCGGCACGCTGAGCCTGCGGGCCGACGAGATCCGTCAGGTGGGGCTCGGCGAGTTGCTGGCCCGGCTGGAGAAGCTCAAGAAGTTGCTCGCCGCCGAGGGGCTGTTCGACCGGGCCCGCAAGCGTCGGCTGCCGTTCCTGCCCGGCCGGATCGGGCTGATCACCGGCCGGGCGTCGGCCGCCGAGCGGGACGTGCTGACCAACGCACGACGGCGCTGGCCGGCGGTGGAGTTCCGCACGGTCAACGTGGCCGTGCAGGGCCCGTCCGCGGTGCCGCAGATCATCGACGCGCTCAAGGTGCTGGACGCCGACCCGAGCATCGAGGTGATCATCATCGCCCGGGGCGGCGGCGGCATCGAGGACCTGCTGCCCTTCTCCGACGAGGCGCTGTGCCGCGCGGTGTTCGGCTGCCGTACCCCGGTGGTCAGCGCGATCGGCCACGAGACGGACGCGCCGCTGGTCGACTACGTCGCCGACGTCCGCGCCTCCACCCCGACCGACGCGGCCAAGCGGGTGGTCCCCGACCTCACCGAGGAGGTACGCCTCATCGGCCAGGCCCGGCACCGCCTGCAGCGGGCGGTGCGCAACCTGGTCGACCGTGAGTCCCACCGGCTCGACGGGCTCCGGTCCCGGCCGGTTCTCGCCCGCCCCCAGGCGATGATCGAGCAGCGGGCGACCGAGCTGACCGCGCTGCGTCAGCGTGCCGGGCGATGCCTGGACCACCGGCTCGGCGCGGCCGACGACGAGCTGCGCCACACCCTTGCCCGGCTGCGCGCACTCTCCCCCGCCGCCACCCTCGACCGGGGGTACGCCATCGTGCAGCGCGCGGACGGCCACGTGGTCCGCGCGGCGGCAGAGGTCGGCAAGGGCGACCCGCTGCGGGTCCGGCTGGCCGATGGTGAGCTGGCCGCCACGGTGGACGGCTGAGTGGCGGGGCGCGGCGGCCGATGGGTGATGTGCTGAGATGGACGCGATGACTGACGACACGAAGGCCGGGCCGGACGAGCGGCTCAACTACGAGCAGGCCCGCGCCGAGCTGGCCTCGGTGGTGGAGCGGCTGGAAGCCGGCGGCACGTCTCTGGAGGAGTCGCTGGCGCTCTGGGAGCGCGGCGAGGCGCTGGCGGTGATCTGCCAGCGCTGGTTGGACGGCGCGCGGGCGCGGATCGAGGCGGCCCGGCAGGAGCCCGCAGCCTGACCGCCGGTGGGGCGACCGCTGTCGCCCCACCCGCGTACGACCGTCAGTTGAACAGGCTGTACAGCTCGGCCGGCGCCTCGACGACCTGGTCCGCCGGCGGCTTCTGCGCGGCGGTGGCGGCACCGTAGTCGGAGTACGTCAGCCGGATCTCCTGGGCGGCGGTCTGCCCGGCGGCCGGCAGCTGCAGCACCAGCTGGGTGAGCCGGCCCTGCGGGTCCACCTGCGCGGTGAACGGAACCGTCTTCGCCTGCGTGCCCAGCGCGGCGATCGTGGCGGCGTTCAGCGAGCCGGCCTCGGCCGCCTTGGTCACGTCGATGGTGCCGGCGTACGCGCCGGTGCCGGTGCTCCGGACCTCGGTGATGCCCTGGGTCAACACGGCGCTGCCGGCCGGGTCGACCTGGTCGAAGTCGAAGCCGAGGCTCCGGTTGCCCTTGATCCGGGTCTGGTCGAGGTGCTGGTACTTGCCGAGGTTGAGCTGCTTGATGGCGGGCAGGCTGTTGGCGGTCGGGCCGGTCAGTTCCAGCTTCACCCAGCTGTCCGGCTTGGAGTGGATCACGTCGAGCTTCATGGCCAGGTCGGATGAGGGGCCACCGATGGAGATCTTCATGGCGGCGCTCTGGCTCGGCTGGTGCACCTGACCTTCCGCCGTCGACCCGGCGCCGGCGAGAGTGAACCGGAAGTTGCCGTTGCTGATCTCCTTGGTGGAGTCGAGCAGCGCCTGCTTGGCGTCGCCCGCGACGGGCGCGCCGGACGCGCTCGCCGTGGCGGATGCGCCCGTCGTCGGGGACGCGGTCGATCCGGCCGTGCCGGTCCCGCCGCTGGCGCAGGCCGCCAGGGCGGGCGTGAACAGAGCGGCGGCTACCAGGCCGGCGCTGAGGCGTCGAACAGTCATGCGTGTCTCCCAGGGGGGTCACCCGACGACCTGGACGGCGCCGGAAACTCCGACGACGCAGCAGCACCGTCGGCTGCGTCGGGCGACCCGGACCGGGCAACGCACCCGGATCGCCTTTCCCTCTGTTCCCGTTCGACGGGTCGGACAACCGCCCTTGCGTCCCGAATTACCGACGTGACGTCAGCGCAGCGCGGCGGCGAGTTCCCGTAGTTCGTTCTCCCGGGCGTCACCGACGACGATCACCGTACGGGTCGGCTCCAGCAGGACCAGCGCCTGCTGGTTGCCCCGCGTGCTGTAGCGCTGCCAGGTGCGCCCGCCCAACTCCGTCGGGCCCTGCGGCTGGGCCTGGCCGGTCAGCTCGGCGGGAAGCAGCCGCTCGGCCGGCACGTTGCTCTGCAACAGTTGGACTCCCCGCCCCTCCGGCGTGAGGTAGCCGAGCCGCAGGTTCGCGCCGTCCGCGACGGTCTGGTAGCGGGCGCTGACGGTGCGCCAGCCGGAGCCGAGCCCCTGCGGCTGGCCCACCGGGAAGGCGTTCGTCGACACGGCCTGCTCGATCGCCGGGGCAGGGTCGACGGGCGCTGCCTGGTCACCGCCGAGAAAACCCCGATAGAACGCCAGCAGCAGCGCGATCGGGATCAGCAGCACCAGCAGCGAGATCGCCATGTCCTTCGGTGACCGCTCCGACCGGGCCGATTTCTCCACCCGCGGCGGCGGCGCGGGCCGCTCACCGGTCTCCGCGGTGTCGACCCCGGCGACGGGCCGGCCCGGGGTCGGTTCGTCCGTCGCCGGCGCGTCGGCCGGACCCGACGCGACGAGGGCCGGCTCACCGGCCGGCGGTGTCGGGTCGGTCGCGGCAGGTTCCCCACCGCTGGCTGGCAGGTCACCCGGCGGCTGGCCGCCGGGCGGCGTGCGATCGGCGGGTACGCGGTCGGCTGGCTGTGCGGGTTCCACCCTGCCATCTTCGCAGCCGCCCGACCGGCGGTATCCGGCCCATCACCGCCCCGCGCCGCCGCCGGTTCCGCCATCGTGTGAGGATCAGCGACAAAGCCGGCGGTGGGGAACGCCCCACGCCGGTCGTCCCCGCACCGTCGCGAGGAGGAGCCGTCATGACGAACACCAGGACGCGGATCCCGCAGGATCTCGACCGTAACCTCGCCCTCGACCTGGTCCGGGTCACCGAGGCCGCGGCGATGGCCGCCGGCCGCTGGGTCGGCCGGGGCGACAAGGAGGGCGGTGACGGGGCCGCCGTCGACGCCATGCGCAAGCTGATCAACTCGATCCAGATGCGCGGCGTCGTGGTGATCGGCGAGGGCGAGAAGGACAACGCCCCGATGCTCTTCAACGGCGAAGAGGTTGGTGACGGCACCGGCCCGGAGGTGGACGTCGCCGTCGACCCGGTCGACGGCACCACCCTGATGAGCAAGGGCATGCCGAACGCCGTGGCGGTGCTCGCGGTCTCCGAGCGGGGTGCGATGTTCGACCCGAGCGCGGTGTTCTACATGGAGAAGCTCGCCGTCGGCCCGGCGTACGCCGACGTGGTGGACATCAACGCCGGGGTGGCCGACAACCTGCGCCGGATAGCCAAGGTCAAGGGCACCGACGTGTCGGAGGTGACGGTCTGTGTGCTGGACCGCAGCCGCCACGACGACCTGGTCACGCAGATCCGCCGGACCGGGGCGGGCATCCGGTTCATTTCCGACGGTGACATCGCCGGCTCCATCGCGGCCGCCCGGGGCGAGTCGGACGTCGACGTGCTGATGGGCATCGGCGGCACCCCCGAGGGCATCATCTCCGCGTGCGCCCTGAAGTGCATGGGCGGGGCGATGCAGGCCAAGCTCTGGCCGCGCGACGCCGAGGAGCGGGAGAAGGCGCTCGCCGCCGGGCACGACCTGGATCGGGTGCTGGGCACCGACGACCTGGTCACGGGTGACAACTGCTTCTTCGTGGCGACCGGGGTCACCTCCGGCGACCTGCTGCGCGGGGTCCGCTACCGGGCCGGCGGCGCGTACACCCAGTCGATCGTGATGCGGTCGAAGAGCGGCACCATCCGGGTGATCGACTCGTACCACCGGCTGGAGAAGTTGGCGCTCTACTCGGCGGTCGACTTCGACGGTCGGCCGCTGGCCGAGCAGGAGTGACCACCGCCGGCGCCGCGACACCGCAGGCCCTCGCCGCCACCCGCCGGATCACCGGCGTCGCGCTGGCATCGGTCGGTGGGGTCGCGGTGGCGGTGCAGTCCCGGATCAACGGCGAACTCGGGGTACGCCTGGCCGACGGCTTCGCCGCAGCGGTGGTCTCGTTCGGCATCGGCCTGACGGTGCTGCTGGTGCTGGTTCCCGCCACCCCCGGCGGGCGGCGGGGCCTGGTGGCGCTGCGGGCCGCCCTCGGGGCAGGCGCTCTGCGGCCGTGGCAGTGCCTCGGAGGGGTGTGCGGGGCGTTCCTGGTGGCCACGCAGGGGCTCACCATCGGTTCGTTGGGCGTGGCGGTCTTCACCGTGGCGGTGGTCGCCGGCCAGTCCGGCAGCAGCCTCGCGGTGGATCGGGCGGGCATCGGCCCGACCGGCCGGCAGGCGGTCACCCGGCAGCGGCTGGCCGGCGCGGTGCTGACCGTGCTGGCGGTCGGCCTGGCGGTCGGCGATCGACTCGGGGACCCGGGCACGTTGGGACTGGCCCTGCTGCCCCTGCTGGCCGGGGTGGGTATCGCCTGGCAGCAGGCGGTCAACGGCCGGGTCCGGGCGGCGGCCGACAGCGCGCTGACCGCCACTCTGGTCAACTTCACCGTGGGTACGGTGGCTCTGCTGGTCGCGTTCGCGATCGACATCGCCGTCCGCGGCTGGCCGACCGGCCATCCACCCACCGAGCCGTGGCTCTACCTGGGCGGCCCGATCGGCATCGTGTTCATCGCGATCGCCGCCGCGATCGTGCGCTTCACGGGGGTGCTGCTGCTCGGCCTGGCCACGATCGCCGGGCAGATCGTGGGAGCCGTCCTGTTGGACCTGGTGCTGCCGACAGCGGCCTCGCATCCCGGCGTGAACACCCTGCTGGGAGCGGCGCTGACCATGGTGGCCGTGCTGATCACCGCTGTGGCGCCGCCCGTCCGCCGTCGACCCCCGGCCGGGTCACCCGGCGATCATCAAGCCGGCGTGAGCGGGTAGGGCGGGTCGGACCGGCGGATCGACCGGCTCTGGTCACGGACCAGCCCGCCGGCCCGGACGGCCAGCAGCAAGCCCGGCAGGGTGGCCACCAGGGCCAACGCCAGCGCCACTCGGCTCTGCGGCGGCACACCGTACATCCAGCCGATCAGCGGCAGCCCGGTCAGGAGGGCGGTGAGCAGCACGTCGCCCAGTACCCAGCCGAGCCAGCCGGCCGGCGCGCCCGCCAACCGGGCGCGGATGAGCAGCACCAGCGGCGGCAGCCCACCCAGCGGCAGGACGGCGAACAGCATCGACGGCAGGAGGAGGAAATCGTCGTCGCGGCGCCAGAGCAGCGCCAGCAGGAGCCCGGCGAGCAACGTCGGCACGCCGCCGACGATGCCCTCCCAGCGCGAGTTGCCACTGCGAACGATGGCGACCTGCGCAGCGACCACGGCGACCAGGAATCCCAGGGTCAGCGCGAGCATCACGGCGAGCAGCAGGTCCGGTTGATGGTCGGCAGCGCCGCCGGCGTCCAGCGAGGACGGATCCTCCCACTCGGAGACCGCATCGGAGCGCCGGACGGGGAAGCCCTCGCGCCGCCACGCGCCGTCCGGCAGGCGGCGCAGGAAGCCGTCGCGCCCGTTCGCCACCAGCACCTCGTGACCGCCGCCGGCGGCTGGATACACGATCAGGTCGCGGGAGGAGAAATGCCGGCGGATGTCGCCCGGGTTCGGAGACCGGCGCGCCAACTCCTCGCGCCGCGCGTCTGACAACTCCCAGGCCACCCGCCAGCTCGCACCGGCGTCGTCGCTCTGGTCCACCCGCAGATGACCGGCGCTCACCCGGTAGCACCGCTGCGGTTGCGCCGGTACGCATGCCCGCTCCTGTGCGAGGCGCGGGTCCGACAGCCGCGCCTGCTCGGCCTCGGTCGCGCGCCGCCAGGTGGTCGCGCCGTCCTCGCTGACCGCCCACCGACCGTCCGCCGGTCCGGCCGGCCAGTTCGACCTGCCGTAGCCCTGACCGACCGAGACCGCCGGTTGGCCGTCGAGCAGGGCCGTTCCCACCGCATAGGGGTAGTAGACAGCGCTGGTGGCGGCCACCGCCACGAGTGCCGGCGGCAGCACCACGAGCACCCGGACCAGCCGGGCCATCCGGTGGCGCACCGGTCGTTGCCGGGCCCGGGTCCAGGTCCACCAGGTCAGGGCGAGCGCCGGCAGGGTGAGCAGGTCGGTCCCGTCGACGCGGACCAGCGACGGCCCGGCGAGAGCGCTCCAGGCCGACGAGGCGACCTCTGCGGCGTACCCGCTCGATTTGACGACCGCGAACCCGACACCCACCAGGACCAGCCCGGCCGGCGCGGCGGCCGGGGCCGGGAGCCGCGGTACGAGGAGGGTCAGCAACACCGCGACCAGCGGCGGTGCGAGCAGCAGACCCGCGACGTCGCTCAGCTTCCCGGTCAGTAGGCCGGGAAAGGCCGGCTTCAGTAGGTGGTCGTTGACCAGCAGAAGGACCAGGGAGAGCAGCGTGACCGGGTGACACAGCCAGGCCAGGGCCGAGGGCGCACCGTCACGAGATGCCGGGAGACCGATCACCCCCTCAGATTTACGGAACCCAGTCTCGGCGCGGACACGAAGCGGCCCTCATCCGGCATCGCCCGTTCTCAGCCGGCGTCGGATGAGTGCCCGGGAAACAGGTGGGCCCTCGGGTCGATGGCCACCGCCGCGTTGTTGACGGCCGTCGCGGCCTCGCCGAAGCCGGTGGCGATCAACCGGACCTTGCCCGAGTACTCGGTGATGTCACCGGCCGCGAAGACCCGGGGCAGGTTCGTCGCCATGGCGCTGTCCACGAGGATGTGCCGCCGGTCCAGTCGCAGCCCCCACTCGGCGAGCGGGCCCAGGTCGGCGGTGAAGCCCAACGCGGCCACCACGGTGTCCACCGGCAGCGTCTCGACCGTGCCACCGCGCACGGTCACCTCGGCGGCGGTCACGGCGCCGTCCCCGATCAACCGGGTGACCTCGGCGTTGACCACCACCCGCACCGGCAGCGACAGCACCCGGGCGACCGTCGAGGCGTGCGCCCGGAACTTCTCCCGCCGGTGCACGAGGGTCACCGAGCGGGCGAGCGGTTGCAGGGTCGACGCCCAGTCGAAGGCGGAGTCACCGCCACCGACGATCAGCACGTCCCGGTCGGCCAGCTCGGTCGGCTCGGTGACGAAGTAGACGATCCCCGAGCCGGGCGCGCCGTCGGCGCAGGGCAGCGGCCGGGGGCTGAAGCTGCCGAGCCCTCCGGTGACCACGACCGCGCCACAGGTGAGCTGATCACCACCGGCCAGGCCGAGGACCGGCCGCTCGTCGGCGTACGAGAGTTTCTCGGCCCGGGCGCCGAGCAGGTACTGCGGCCCGAACGGGGCGGCCTGGGCGACCAGGTTCGCCACCAGGTCGCGCCCCTTCACGGCGGGGAATCCGGCCACGTCCAGGATCAGCTTCTCGGGATACATCGCGGTGACCTGTCCGCCGGGCTCCGGCAGCGCGTCGATCACCGCCACCGAAAGCCCTCGGAACCCCGCGTAGTACGCGGCGAAGAGGCCGGCCGGCCCGGCCCCGATCACGGCGATGTCGACCTCGCGCATGGCGTACCGTCGCTTTCCGCTCACGGATCAACGCTTGCTGATCTCGACCGTAGGCGGGTGACAGCGGCCCGGCAAGCACGTCCCAGAGGCGCGCCGGAAAACGATTCAGGGCAGGCTGAGCGTGGAACCGGAGTAGTCGGAACCCCCGACGACCGGCCGCCGACGGCGGAACAGGATCGCGGCCACCACCCCGCCCAGCAACCCGAACAGGTGCCCCTGCCAGGAGATCCGCTCGTCGGTGGGAAGGATGCCGACCAGCTGCCAGCCGTAGAGCAGACCGACCAGCAGGAAGACGGCGAAGTTCCACCAGCTGCGCTCGACGATGCCCCGGGTGAGCAGGATGCCCAGGTAGCCGAAGATCACGCCGCTGGCGCCGACCACGACGGAGTTCGGCGAGCCGGTGAACCAGACGCCGAGCCCGCTGACCAGGATGATGATCAGGGTCGACCACAGGAACCGGCGTGCGCCGGCCGCCAGGACGAACGTGCCCAGCAGGATCAGCGGGATGCTGTTGCTGTAGAGGTGGTCGAAGCCGTGGTGCAGGAACGGGGAGAAGAAGACCCCGTCCAGCCCGTCGATGCGGTGCGGAATGATGCCGGCGGTGGCGTCCAGACCGAACGCGAGCCCCTGGTCGACGGCCTCGATGAGAAAGAGGAACGGAACCACCGCGCACATCGCGACGAAGGCCCGGCCGAGCGCGGCGTAGAACGCCTCGGTGCCGAACCGGTGGGGGTCGCCGCTATCGGGGTGCAGGGTCACCCCCCAACTGCTATCAGCAAAAGGGGCAGACCGCCACTCGCGTCCCGTCCCAAGATGCCCGGTACGCGAAACGGCGGAGCGGGTGGTCGCCCACCCGCCCCGCCGTCGACGTGATCAGTAGTGACCGTTGCTCTGGAAGTAGCCCCAGGCCCCGCAGGGCGTGTCGTACCTGCCCTTGATGTAGCGCAGACCCCACGTGATCTGGGTGGCCGGGTTCGTCCGCCAGTCGGCTGCGACCGTACCCATCTTGCTGCCCGGCAGGGCCTGCGGGATGCCGAAGGCGCCGGATCCGGAGTTGCTGGCCTTGTGGTTCCAGCCGCTCTCCTTGGTCCAGAGCTTCTCCAGACACGGGAACTCGGCGATGCCGAAACCCGCCGAGATCATCATGGCGCAGCCGGTCTTGCGGTTGCCGCTGTACTCCGCGCAGGACGCCGGGATCGGCCCGTCGTACGGCTTGGGGGCGGCATCCTGGGCTGCCCGCTCGCGCTTGCGGGACGCCGCGGCTGCCTCGGCCCTGCGGGCCCGCTCGGCGGCCTCCTTGGCGGCCTGAGCCGCCCGTAGCTTGGCCTGGTACTCGGCGGCACGCTGCTGGGCAAACTTGACCTGGTGGGCGGACTGCCGTTCGCGCTGGTAGGCGAAGTCCGCGCGGTCGACCTCGACGCCGACCTGGGCGGTCAGGCCCTGTTGCTGGGTTTCCCGGTCTTCGCCCAGGTAGAAGCCACCGGCAACGCCCACGGAGAGCAACGCGACAGCAGCCGTACGGGCGCCCAACCGGCTCCACAGCCGACTCACGAAGTGGTCCCTTCGTCGGGGGCAAGGACGCGGTGCGACGTCAGGCCACCGAAGGGCCGTCGGACGTACCGCGAGCGCCCCGACCGGTGACCGGTCGCGCCGACGCACCGACCTTCGCCAATGTCCGCCCATTCCGGGACGAACGATCAGTAACGATGCCTGACATGCGTGGACGCTCGTGGGACACCATCGCGCACAGTGAGGCTGATGGGAAACCAACCGACGTGTTTGTGATCTGTGCCACAAAGTGAATGTGGATAAAGGCCTACATAAACACCCTCAGAGAGGGATGTCCTCCAAAAGATCCGTCACCATCGCCGCGATCGGCGACCGCTCCGAACGGCTGAGCGTGACATGGGCGAACAGTGGATGGCCCTTGAGCGCCTCGATGACGGCGGTCACACCGTCGTGCCGACCCACCCGCAGATTGTCCCGTTGGGCCACGTCGTGGGTGAGCACCACCCGGGAGCCCTGCCCGATCCGGGACAGCACGGTCAGCAGGACCCCGCGCTCGAGTGACTGGGCCTCGTCCACGATCACGAAGGCGTCGTGCAGGCTGCGCCCACGGATGTGGGTCAGTGGCAGCACCTCGAGGATGCCCCGCGAGGTGACCTCCTCCAGCACGTTCTCGTGCACCACCGCGCCGAGGGTGTCGAAGACCGCCTGGGCCCACGGCGACATCTTCTCCGACTCGGACCCCGGCAGGTAGCCCAACTCCTGGCCGCCGACGGCGTACAACGGGCGGAACACGATCACCTTCTTGTGCCGGCGGCGCTCCATCACCGCCTCCAGCCCGGCACAGAGCGCCAACGCCGACTTACCGGTGCCGGCCCGACCGCCCAGCGAGACGATTCCGATCGTCTCGTCGAGCAGCAGGTCGAGTGCGACCCGCTGCTCGGCCGAGCGACCGTGCAGCCCGAACGCCTCCCGGTCACCCCGGACCAACCGGACCGACTTGTCCGGCAGCACCCGGCCGAGTGCGGAGCCGCGCCCCGAGTGCAGCACCAGACCGGTGTGGCAGGTCAGCCCGGACGCCTCGTCGACGTCGAGCGCCTCACCCGCGTACAGCCGAGCGATCTGCTCCTCGCCCAGCTCCAGCTCGGCCATGCCGGTCCAGGTCGGGTCGCTGGCCTGACCGTGCCGGTACTCGTCGGCCCGCAGACCCACCGAGGCGGCCTTGACGCGCAGTGGCATGTCCTTGCTGACCAGGGTGACCTCCCGTCCCTCGGCCGCGAGGTTGAGGGCCACGGAGAGGATCCGGGCGTCGTTGCTCTCGGAGCGGAAGCCGGGCGGCAGGACCCCGTCATCGGTGTGGTTGAGCTCCACCCGCAGCGTGCCGCCGACGTCGTTGGCGGGCACCGGCCGGTCCAGCCGGCCGTGCTGGATGCGCAGCTCGTCGAGCATCCGCAGCGACTGCCGCGCAAACCAGCCCAGCTCCGGGTGGTGACGCTTGCCCTCCAGCTCGGTGATCACCACCAGGGGCAGCACCACCTCGTGCTCGGCGAACCGGTGGAACGCCGCCGGATCGGAGAGCAGCACCGAGGTGTCCAGGACGAACGCCTGGCCCGATGGTCGCGGCTCCTTCGGGTCAGCCGGCGCGGCGGCCGCCGTACGGCGGCTCCGGGTGGCACGGCGGGTCGTGGCAGTCGCGGCCGGGGTCTGGTCGGCACCGGCGGTGGTACGGCGAGTCGTCACAGGCCTGCTCCGACGGATGGGCACCCGGCCACCCGTGTTCCGCCTCGTCCGGTGCCCGGGAGACACGGGGTCGGATGCGGGCCCCGTGCGCGAGGTCGCAGGCCCGGGCGGGCCGGTTGGCTCGGGAGAACCCCGTGCCATGCCTAGACGCTAGCGGCGGCGGCCCGTCGCGGCTAGTGGGCGATCGTGGATCTCCGGAGACCGGCATCTGAACACGCGGCCGGGCCGGAAGTCGGGCGCGGCGAAGCCGGCCGGGATGCATGCCCCCTGCGCGCACCCCGGCCGGCGGGGCCACCGTCACCGGTCTGACGTGGCCCCGACGGTGCGTGTCCGCCGCGGACGACGCACCGCGTTCGTGGGGCCGGCCGGCGGGACCGCGCCGGGCGGCCCGCCGACCGACCTCAGCCGACTCGTCGGACCAGCGTGCCGGTCGGGTGCCGCCCGGTGATCGGGGCGGCCGGCGCGGTGAACGACGAGCCGGTGTAGGTGGTGCCGGGGCCGACGACAGCGCTGGCACCGGAGCCGGGGCGCGCGACGGTACCGGCGGAGCGGACGACGCCGGCCGGAGAGACCGACAGAGCGGAGGCGATCGCCGCCTGCGCGTCACGGCGGCGCCGGTTCCAGGCACCCCGGTCGCCGTCGAAGTAGCCCTGCCGATAGCCGAAGCGGTAGCCGATGCGATAGCTGAGCTGCCCGTGCAGACGACCGGCCGCATAGCTGGTCGCACCGAGGACCAGGACGAGGAAGACCGCGAGGAACGGGCTCATCGGGCGGCTCCGGCCGGCCCCGGACGGCGGGTCATCGCTCCTCCGGCTCGACCGTGGTGGGCTCGACCGTGGTGGGATCGGCCACGAGCAGCCGGTCCAGGTCGTCCGTGCTGACCTCCTCGACCAGTTCGACGCTGACCCGACAGCCGTCGAGGACGACCTCGGCCACGGAGGACCGGCGGATCTCGCCGCCGGCGTCGTAGACCCGGACGCTCAGCTCCGGGCACCCGAGATGGGTACGCCAGGCGTTCCACTCGGTGCGGTCGCCCACGCTCAGCGACAGGTAGCGGCAACCTCGGGCGAGGTAGAGGCGCCACGGGGCACTCAGCCCCGCGGCCACTCCCTCGGCGATCAGCCCGAAGGCCTGGGCACGGGTGGCGAGCTCGGTCACCACACCTCCCCGGCATCGGAGGCAGAACGCATGTGAGCACCAGTCGTCTCAGACACGAGACACACCGTAGATTGTCCCATGAGCGTGACAGTATCAGCTTTCCGGCCGTTTACCGTCGCCACTACGGGCATCTATTCTGCCCGGGTGACACCCCTCAAGAGCGGCACTGAATCGTTTACCGAAAACCCGAGGAGACCGTCACGTTCACGTGACAGTAGCGTGCCGGGGCGCGCGCCCACGCCCGGGTGGCCGTACCGTCACGGGGTGACCGAGACGGCCAATGCGCGGAAGATCGCCTTCGCCACCTTCGTCCGGCGTGCGCTCGACGAGGCACGGGCGACCCGCGCCTGGAGCGGCACCGAGGTGTCCCGACGCACCGGGGTCTCCCGGCAGACCATCAACCGGTGGGTCCGGGGCGACTGGGCCAGTGACCCGGAGGCCGAACGTGTCGTCGCCTTCTGCGAGGGCCTGGGGCTGAACCCGGCCGCGGCCTTCACCGCGCTCGGTTGGGACCGAACCGCCGCCGGCCCCCGCGCCGGCCAACCGGCACCGCCGATGGACCCGGACGTCGAGGCGCTGCTGCGCCGCCTGGTCGACCCGAACGTGTCAGACGCGGAGAAGTTCCACATCCGCGAAACCATTCGTTACCTCGCATACCGCCCAACGTTGCCGGTCGATGTCCGAAAAAGAGGGAATCAAGCAGGGTAGTTCCTCAGATGGCGAAAGAACGCCTGGTCGGGTTCATTCGTTTGCCTCCGGGGCCGGAACGGGCACGCTAGCGTCCCTATTCGTACTGCTTGGGCTCGTCATCGGCGGGGGGACGGGACAAGGCCGAACCCAGCCCTGCGGGACAGAAGGAGGGGTCTGTCCATGACCCTGAAGTGGTTGGCAGTCGTGGTCGCCACCGTGTCGATGACACTGTGGGCGACCGGCAACGTGGTGACCCTCGCGGTCGATGGCGGTCAGCTTCCGCTGTTCGTCAATCTCTTCGTGCTCATCACCGCCGGCACCTCGGTCGTCCTGGCCGTCGTCGCCGAGCTGCACGAGCGGCTCAACGACCGGATCAGCGCACTCACCGAGTTCCTGGTCGCCCGGCTCAACGAGATCGAGCACCACACCGGTGATCGCAACACCGGGTTCGTGGAGGGATATCTGCTGAGCCACGGACAGGAGGCGGCGGTGGTGCCGTTCGGCCGCCGTGGACGGGGGGCCGCCGAACGGTGAACAGGCGCCGCTGGGCGCATCCGCTCGGCCAGGAATGAGCCACGATCGTCGGGGTACGCTGACGCGCGTGCCGCCGTTGAATCTGGGCAATCAGCAGCCGAGGACCCCGTTGAACGCCGACCAGGCCTGGCGGACCACCGCCGGCCGGGCCGCGGGGACCGTTCTTTTCTTCGACTTCGACGGCACGCTCGCGCCCGTCGATGATGATCCGACCGCCGTACGCCCCGCTCCCAACGCGCTCGCCGCGATCGAGGCGCTGGCCCCGGTGGTGCAGCGGGTCGCAATCGTCTCCGCCCGGCCGGTGGAGTTCCTCCGGGACCGACTCGGCGGGCTCGTCGGCGTGGATCTCTACGGCCTCTACGGGCTGGAGCACAGCCACTCCGGTGGCGAGACCGTCACCGAACCGGCCGCGCTGCCCTGGGTGCCGACCATGGCGGAGCTGGCCGACCTGGCCCGGACGGAGCTGCCGCCGGGCACGCTGGTCGAGTACAAGCGGCTCTCCGTCGCGCTGCACTGGCGTACCGCGCCGCAGCTCGGGCCCACCGTGCAGCAGTGGGGGCAGGCGCAGGCCGACCGGCTGGGCCTACGGGTGCAGGCCGGGCGGATGGTGCTGGAGCTCAAGCCACCCGTCGACCGGGACAAGGGCATGGTCATCGGCGAGGTGATCCAGAACGCCACCGGCGCGTGGTATTTCGGCGACGACGTCTCCGACATCAAGGCGTTCGCGGCGTTGCGCGCCCGAGCTGCCACCGACCCGGACTTTCTCGGCGTCTGTGTCGCGGTGGCCAACCCGGAGACCGGCCACGAGGTGGCCGACGCCGCGGATCTGACCATCGAGTCGCCGGCTGCTCTGGGTGACTTCCTCACCCGCGCGCTGACCCACCTGCCCTGAGCCCGGCCGTCGAACGGCCGCCCGCTCAGGCCCCGTAGCGGCGTTGCCGGGTGGCGTACGAGCGAAGTGCCCGCAGGAAGTCGATATGCCGGAAGTCCGGCCAGTTGAGCTCGCAGAAGTAGAACTCCGAGTGGGCGGACTGCCAGAGCATGAAGCCAGACAGGCGCTGCTCGCCGCTGGTGCGGATCACCAGGTCGGGGTCGGGCTGGCCGCGGGTGTAGAGGTGCTCGGCGATGTGCTCGACGTCCAGCACCTCGGCCAACTCCTCGAGGGTGCCGCCGGTTGCGGCGTGCTCCAGCAGCAGCGAGCGGACCGCGTCGGTGATCTCCCGCCGGCCGCCGTAGCCCACCGCGATGTTGACCTCCGCGCCGCCGCTGCGCTCCCGGGTGCGCTCCTCGGCGCCCTTGAGCGCCGCCGCCGTCTGGGCGGGCAGCAGATCGAGCGCACCGACGATGCGCAACCGCCAGGGGTTGCCCTCCTCGGCCAGCTCCACCACCAGATCCTCGATGATCTTCAGCAGTGGGTCCAGCTCGCTGGCCGGCCGGCGCAGGTTGTCCGTGGCCAGCAGGTAGAGCGTGACGTGCCCGACACCGGCCTGGTCACACCAGCCGAGGACGTGCTTGATCTTTGCCGCGCCGACCCGGTGCCCGTCGTTGGGGTCGACGAAGCCCATCTCCCTCGCCCAGCGGCGGTTGCCGTCGCACATGACCCCGACGTGCCGGGGCACCGGCTTGCCCGCGAGCTTCGCCGTGAGCCGGCGCTCGTACACGGAGTAGATAAGGTTCCGCAGCGTCATCACCTAGCAGCGTAGCGACCTCCCGGACCGATCACCGCCTCGGAGCCCCATCCCCGCCGGGCAACCCGATACCGATCATGGCGAGCGTACGGGCGGTGAGCCGTCCGTCGCCGAGCCCCAACTCGACCACGTCGTCGAATACCCGGTCATCCCGACGGGCCGCCCGGACCGCCGCGTCGACCACCCGCCGACGCCGCGCCAACCAGGCCGCCACCGAACTGTGCCGCAGATGCGTGCCGAGCCGGCCGCGCAACCCGTCGGCGTACCGGCGGCCGGCATTCTCCGGCGCTCGGGCCGCCGCAGCCCCGGCCAGCGCACCGGAGAGCAACGCGTAGAAGATGCCCTCCCCGGTGAACGGGTTGATCAGCGACAGCGCGTCCCCGGCGAGCAGGATCCGACCCCGCGCCGGCGCGGGCCGGTGGGTGGACAGCGGCAGGTGGTGGGCGCGTAGCGCGGTCACCGTCGCCAGGTCCGTACCGGGGAGCAGCGCGGACAGCCGGTCCAGCAGGTAGTCCCGGCTCAACGGCTCGCCACGCAGCACCTCTCCGTACCCGATGTTCGCCCGCCCGTCACCGATCGGGAACGACCAGGCGTACGCCGGCCAGCGTGCGTGCGAGGTGACGATGAGCTGCTCGGACGGGCCCGGCAGAGCCGGCGCGTATCCCCGGATGGCCAGCGCCAGGTGCCGGTCGGGGTTCACGGGGTGGCCGAGGGCTCGGCGCACCACCGAGCTGGCGCCGTCCGCGCCCACCACGACCCGGCCGGACACCTCACCGTCGAGCACCACCCGGTCGGCGCGCGGCTCGACCCGCCGGACGCTGTGCCGGCGCAGCTGCGCCCCGGCAGCCACCGCCGCCGCCACCAGCCGCGCGTCGAAGACCTGCCGGGGCACGGTGTACGCCGGGCGGGGCAGCGCGCGGGCCACCGCGCCACCGCCGGGGGCGATCATGCGCAGCGCGGGCAGTGGGGCGTAGCCCGCGACCGCTTCGGTCACCCCCAGCTCGGTGAGTACGTCCACCGAGTGCGCGGCGATCCCGTCGCCACACGCCTTGTCCCGGGGAAAGTCGGCCCGGTCCAGCAGTAGCACGCTGGCTCCGGCCCGGCGGGCCGTCAGCGCGGCGGCCGCACCAGCCGGCCCCGCCCCCACCACCACCACATCGAACTCGTCGCTCACTGCGTGCCTCCCTCCGGCCGGCGCGGCGCAGGCCGTTCCGTCCGCCCCGGACAACCCTGCGTCCGGCGCGACGGCCCCGCCTCGTACGGCAGTCCACCCACGCCACCGACGCCGACCGGTGATCGGCGTCACCCGCCATCCTGCCCCGCCGACGCTCACCAACACCGATACCCCACCGACGCCGCGATGGCGCGACGACGGGTGGAACGACAGGTGCGTCCGAACCACCCCGACACAGCAATGGTGTTCCACTCGTCGTGCTGCGCCGGGCGGGTGGCCGCAGCCGGATGACGAGCTGCGTCGGGGATCGCGTACCCGCGGGGTCAGGTGGGCTGGGCATCCTCGGTGCGGGCTGCGCGGCGCAGGGCGTACAGCGTGAGGGCTGCGGCGGCGAGCAACGGGGCGCCGTCGCGGACCAGGCCGTCCACACCCAGCAGCCACCAGCACAGCGGCAGGTCCACCGCGAGTACGGCCGCCGTGACGACGACGAGCAGGCCACGCGCCCAGTCCCTGCCGCGCATCAGGAACGCGGTGCAGAAGAGGACCGCGTAGCTGGCCGCGATGCCGGCGCCGAACCAGAACAGCACGGCCGGCACGGCGGTCAACCGCCCATCCAGGATGGATCCCCCCGCCACCAGCGCCGGCACCAGCATCAGCGGGCTGTAGGTGAACGCAGCAACCCGGCTGGTCAACAGCCAGGCACTGGCCTGCGGGCGGCGCGGTGGGATCTCCCGCCAGGAGATGCCGGCCCGGTCGAGAACGAGCCGGGGCCGGTGCCGGACCAGGTGACCGGCCAGCGCCGGGGAGCGGTAGAGCAGCCACACCACCGCCGCGCAGAGCGCGGTGAGCGCGGCGAAGCCGAGCAGCCCGGGAAGCGGCGGGACCCCCTGTCGGGGCACGATCAGCCGGCCGACGGCGAAGATCGTGGTGACCGCGAGGATCAGCCCGAACGGGCGGGCCACCGTCCGGCCTCGGCGGACGTGCCCGATCAGCAGCAGGAAACCGAACGAACGCAGCATCGCCCAACCGGTACGCACGGCCAGCCCGAAGCCCTGCTCCGGGGCGTACCACCAGTTGAGCAGCTCGACCACGACGGTGGCCGCCGCGGTCGTCGTGAGCAGGATGGTGAGCATCCGGACGGCGGACGGCCGCCGGACCTCGGTCTCGGCGGCCGTCCTCATGGGATCCGATGGTGCCCGCGAAGGGCGTCGCTCACACCTACCGTTGCGGCTGTACGGCGTCCAGGCGGGCGCGCAGCGCGTCCAGCTCGGCCCAGAGCACGCCCGGCAGCTTGTCGCCGAACTTCTCGAACCACTCGGTGACCAGCGGCAGCTCGTTGCGCCACTCGTCCGGGTCGACCTTCAGCGCGATCCGGACGTCCTCCGGGGTCATGTCGAGGCCCTCGACGTCCAGCGCGTCGGGCGCGGGCACCATGCCGACCGGGGTCTCCACCGCGTCGGCCCGGCCCTCGAGCCGCTCGACGATCCACTTGAGCACCCGGGAGTTCTCGCCGAAGCCCGGCCAGAGGAAGGAGCCCTCCGGGTCCTTGCGGAACCAGTTGACGTAGTAGATCTTGGGCAGCTTGGCCTCGTCGCCGTCGGTGCCCTTGCCCATCTCGATCCAGTGCCGGAAGTAGTCACCGGCGTGGTAGCCGATGAACGGCAGCATGGCCATCGGATCGCGGCGGACCACGCCGACCGCGCCGGACGCGGCGGCGGTCGTCTCGGAGGAGAGGGTGGCACCCATGTAGACGCCGTGCACCCAGTCGCGGGCCTCGGTCACCAACGGGATGGTGTCCTTGCGGCGGCCGCCGAAGAGGATCGCGTCGATCGGTACGCCGTTCGGGTCGAAGTACTCGTCGGCGAGGATCGGGCACTGGGTGATCGGGGTGCAGAACCGGCTGTTCGCGTGGGAGGAGAGGCTGTCGCTCTCCGGCGTCCAGTCGTTGCCCTTCCAGTCGATCAGGTGCGCCGGGGGCTCGCCCATGCCCTCCCACCAGATGTCCCCGTCGTCGGTGAGGCCGACGTTGGTGAAGACGGAGTTGCCCCGGTCCAGCGTGCGCATCGCGTTGGCGTTGGTCTTCCAGTCGGTGCCCGGCGCCACGCCGAAGAGGCCGTACTCCGGGTTGACCGCGTACAGCCGGCCGTCGGCGCCGAACCGCATCCAGGCGATGTCGTCGCCGATGGTCTCGACCTTCCAGCCCGGGATGGTCGGTTCCACCATGGCGAGGTTGGTCTTGCCGCAGGCCGACGGGAACGCACCGGCGATGTGGTGGACCTTGCCCTCCGGCGAGGTGATCTTGAGGATCAGCATGTGCTCGGCGAGCCAGCCCTCGTCCCGCCCCATCACACTGGCGATCCGTAGTGAGTAGCACTTCTTGCCGAGCAGCGAGTTGCCGCCGTAACCGGACCCGTACGACCAGATCTCACGGGACTCCGGGAAGTGCGAGATGTACTTCGTCTCGTTGCACGGCCAGGCCACGTCCTGCTGACCGGGGGCGAGCGGGGCGCCGATCGAGTGCAGTGCGTGCACGAAGTCGGCATCGTTTCCCAGGGCGTCGAGGACCGACGCACCCATCCGCGTCATGATGCGCATCGACGCCACCACGTACGGGCTGTCGGTGATCTCGACGCCGAACATCGGGCTCTCGGACTCGACCGGCCCCATGACGAACGGGATGACGTACATGGTGCGACCGCGCATCGAGCCGCGGTACAAATCGGTCATCGTCCGCTTCATCTCGGCCGGCGCCATCCAGTTGTTGGTGGGGCCGGCGTCCGCCTCGTCGACGGAGCAGATGAAGGTGCGCTCCTCGACCCGGGCGACATCCGTCGGGTCGGTACGCGCGTAGAACGAGTTGGGCTTCTTCTCCGGATTCAACCGGATCAGGGTCCCAGCTTCGACCAGCTCGTCGGTGAGGCGGCGCCACTCCTCGTCGGAACCGTCCACCCACACGACACGGTCGGGCGTGGTCAGTTCCGCGACCTCACGGACCCAGGCGAGCAGTTTCGGATGGGACGTCGGGGCCTGATCGATACCCCGCACAACAGCCGGAGCAACCATGACACATCTCCTTGTGGTCGACGCTGACCGATCTATGGGATGCACGAGTCTCAGCGGCGCGATGCGTCGCCTTCGTGGAAACCTGGGATTGGGCTCAGCGTAAACCGGACAGCCTTCCGAGGCAGTGGGACTGGTTGTGAAGAACTGCACAAGGTACGGCCGCGCTGCGGTATCACGAGCTGATACCCGCTTTTCCGCGCAGTTTCACGCAAATCTTGTTGTGCACCCCGGCCGGAGTGGGTGGCGGTCGGGCCGGATCGGTCCCGCCGACCAGGTGGGTGATTCCCGTTCCGGGGCGTGTCAGTCCTGCGAATTGGTTACGCTGCGTTCAACAGCGGCGCACCGGGCGAAAGGTCGGCACGAGTGACGACGCCTGCTCGCCGTTGCTCCCCCGCTGGCTGGTGGACAGCCGGTAGGCTCGGCCCGTGGCCGCCACGATGACCGGGGAGCAACCGGGTCCCCGGCAGACCCGACCGGGTCTGGTCCGCGCACTGCTCGACCGCTTCGGTCACCTCGTCCGAGAGCTGAGCAAGTTCGCCACGGTGGGCGGCATCGCCTTCCTCCTCGACTTCGCACTCTTCAACTACCTGACGACCGCACGCGGCATGGAGCAGGTGACGGCGAAGACGATCTCCACCGTGATCGCGGCCACCGTCGCCTTCGTGGGCAACCGGTTCTGGACCTGGCGGCACCGCCAGCGCAGCAACCCGGCCCGGGAGTACGCGCTCTTCTTCTTCTTCAACGCTGTCGGCCTCGGCATCGCGGTGGGCTGCCTCGCCATCAGCCGGTACGGGCTCGGCAGCATCTGGCCGGACGTGTTCCAGACGCGGCTGGCCGACAACATCGCCAGCTTCGTCGTCGGCACCGGCCTCGGCACGCTGTTCCGATTCTGGTCCTACCGGCGGTTCGTCTTCGTCGAAGCGGGAACCCGGACAGTTCCGCAGGTGGATCTCGACCGTGACCACGGGGCGTGACCTGCCGCCCATCCTGCTCGGCCGGTGATCACCGGCTGCACCGACTGACCTAAGGTGTTTCGCATGCGTCTTGTCCGTCTGCTGCCTGAGCGCTGGCAGAAGTTCATCCACGAGGCGCTCAAATTCGGCATCGTCGGCGGCATCAACACGGTCATCAATTACGCGGTGTTCAATGCACTTGCACTCACCGTCTTTGCCGACGGGCAGTTGAAGGCCACCGCGATCGCCACCATCGTCGCCACGATCACGTCATATCTAATGAATCGTCACTGGACGTACCGTGATCGCCCGAAATCGGCGCTCAGGCGAGAATACGTCCTTTTCTTCCTTTTTAACGCGACCGGCCTCATCATCGAACTGGGTGTGCTGGCCGCGGCCAAGTACGGGCTCGGCCTACACGGGCTGCTGGCGCTGAACGTGGCCAAGACCGGCGGTGTCCTGCTGGGCACGCTGTTCCGGTTCTGGTCCTACCGGACCTTCGTCTTCCAGCCCGTCGAACCAGCTCCGGACGAGACAAAGCCCGAGCCCAGCTGGCACGACATCCCCCGGGACGAGTGGGACACCATGGCCGGAATGGACCCGGTCGCCGAACTCGCCGAATCCGTCACCGAGCTGGAGGAGGCGCAGGACGATGATCATCCGGCGCCGGCCCCCTCACCCGGCCCGCACGGCACTCCCAGCCAGGGGCGGTCCATGCCGATGACCGCCGGCCTCACCGCCAACCTGGACGCGGAACTCGCCGCGGAGCTGCACGCCGGCACGCGCCGCGCGCCCCGCCGGTGACCGCACCTCCCGCGCGTTCCGGCACCGGAGCCCCCGCAGAGCTGTTCTTCGAAGACCTCGTGCCGGGGCTCACGGTCGACCTGGGCGTCGTCACCGTGGACGGCGACGAGATGGTCGCCTACGCCCGCCGCTTCGACCCGCAGTGGTACCACATCGACGCCGAACTGGCCGGTGCGAGCCGACACGGCGGGCTGATCGCCAGCGGCTTCTACACGATCAGTCTGTTCATGCGGGCGTACGTCGACCACCTGCTGTCCCGGGCGGCGGCGGACGCCTCCCCCGGTCTGGAGGAGCTGCGCTGGCTCGCCCCGGTGCGTGCCGGAGACCGACTCGCCGTCCGGGTGGACGTGATGGGCGCCCGGTTGTCCGACGCCCGACCGGGCCTGGGCACCGCCAGCCTCACCGGCACCATGCTCCGACTCGGGCCGGACGACCGACCCGAGCAGGAGGTGCTGCGGACCCGCTTCCGTGGCTGGTTCGCCCTACGCCCCGTCGAGCCCACCTCAGACGACGGCGCACCTGCGACCGACGGGCCGGAGACGGTCCCGTCCGACTGAGTCACCCCGACCCGACGGCCGGGGCGGGTCAGCTCGTGGTGTCGCGCAGCGGCTTGCCCTCGCGCATGTCGGCGAGGATGTCGCGCATCTCCCCGTCGCCCAGTGAGTGCTTGTCGTGCTGAGCCTCGACCAGCTCGTACAGCTTGGTCTGCACCCGACCGACGCCCGGGACGTCCGAGAGAACCGACTGACCCCGCTCGCCGGCGGACTCGATGGTGAGCGTGCCGCAACCGAGCACCCGCTCGAGGAAGCGCTGGTTCATCGAATGGTCGTTGATCCGGGTGAGCGGGAGGTCCCGCCGATCCCGGGAGAAGACACCCTGCTGCAGCAGCACCCGCTCGTCGGTGAACAGGTAGTGCGTGGTGCGCCAGACCAGGAACGGCCACAGCCCGAGCCAGAGTGCTCCGACCAGGGCGATCACTCCGATCACCGCCAACGCGATCGAACCCCCGCTGCTCTCGGGCAGCAGGAGCACACCGACCACCACCGCGGCGATGGCCAGCACCAGCACCGCGATCGGCCGGATCAGCGCCTTCCAGTGCGGGTGTAGGTGCAGCACGACGTGCTCGTCCTCGGTGAGCACGTCTTCGGGGAACGCCACGGCAACCTCCAACGCAGAAACGACGCGCTGACCGTAACCCCCCATGCCCGTACGCGACATCCGCCACGCGGCCCCACCCCACCCGTCGGGAGCGTGCACCAGCGGTCAGCGGAGGTGCAGGACGTCACCGGCGGCCAGCACGCGGTCGCCGCTCGCGGTGGTGATAAGCAGCTGGCCGTCCGGGTCCACCCCGGTAGCGGTGCCGGTCACGTCGTCGCCGCCGGGCAGCAGGACCCGCACCTCACGGCCGACCGTGGCGCAGGCCGCCAGGTAGGCGTCTCGCAGGCCGCTGGCCGTGGCGTCCCCGCCGGCGGACCGCCAGCGGTCGTACCAGTCCGCGACGGCACGCAGCAGCGCCCGGAGCAGCGGATCCCGGTCGGTCGCCGCGGCACCGGCCAGTTGCAGCGAGGTGGCCGGCAGCCCGGTGGGGTTTCCCGGCAGCTCGTCGGCGCGCAGCGTCACGTTGAGCCCGATGCCGAGCACGATGGCCGGAGGCTGGGCCGACGAGCGCCCCGGAATACCCTCGGCCAGCACGCCGGCACACTTGGCGTCGCCGATCAGCAGGTCGTTGGGCCACTTGAGGGTGGCCTCCAGCTCGGCCAGCTGGGCCACCGCCTCGACGAGCGCGACGCCCGCCAGCAGCGGCAGCCACCCGTACCCCGTTGGTGGCGCCGCCGGCCACCCTCGCTCCGGCACGGCCTCGCCGGGCCGCAGCAGCACGCTGGTGGCGATCCCGGCCCGGGCCGGCGACTGCCAGACCCGGCCGCGCCGGCCACGCCCGGCGGTCTGCCGCTCGGCCACCACCACCAGGCCCTCCGGCTCGCCGGCCCGGGCCGCCTCGGCCACGTCGGCGTTCGTCGAACCGGTCTCGGTGCGCAGTTCCAGTCGGGCCCACGGGCCGTGCGAGGCGACCAACGCGCGCCGCAGCCGGGTGACCGACAGCGGCGGGCGATCCAGATCGGTGTACGGGGAACCCGGCATCCCGCCAGCCTACGGCGGCACCCACACCGGCACTGAGGTGTACTGCACAGCCGCGGCGACCTGAACCATCGTTATATTCCCTGGGTGACTACCGAGACCGGCACCAACATCCACAGCACCGCGGGCAAGCTGGCGGACCTGGAGCGCCGGGTCGACGAGGCGGTGCACGCCGGGTCGGCTCGCGCGGTAGAGAAGCAGCACTCGCGGGGTAAGAAGACCGCCCGCGAGCGGATCGAGATGCTGCTCGACGAGGGCTCCTTCGTCGAGCTGGACGAACTGGCCCGGCACCGGTCCACCGCCTTCGGGCTGGAGCGCAACCGCCCGTACGGCGACGGCGTGATCACCGGCTACGGCACGGTGGACGGCCGCCAGATCTGCGTCTTCGCCCAGGACTTCACGGTCTTCGGCGGCTCGCTCGGTGAGGTCTTCGGCGAGAAGATCGTCAAGGTGATGGACCTCGCCATGAAGATCGGCTGCCCGGTGGTCGGCATCAACGACTCCGGCGGGGCGCGCATCCAGGAGGGCGTGGTCTCGCTCGGCCTCTACGGCGAGATCTTCTTCCGCAACGTCCGTGCCTCGGGCGTGATCCCGCAGATCTCGCTCGTGATGGGGCCCTGCGCCGGCGGCGCGGTCTACTCCCCGGCGGTCACCGACTTCACCGTGATGGTCGACCAGACCTCGCACATGTTCATCACCGGCCCCGACGTGATCAAGACGGTGACCGGCGAGGACGTCGGCATGGAGGAGCTGGGCGGCGCCCGTACCCACAACTCGCGCAGCGGCAACGCGCACTACCTCGCCAGCGACGAGTCCGACGCGGTCGACTACGTCAAGGCACTGCTGTCGTACCTGCCGTCGAACAACCTCGACGAGCCGGTGGTCCTCGACGCTCCCGCTTCGCTCGAGATCACGGACGAGGACCGCGAACTCGACACGCTCATCCCGGACTCGGCCAACCAGCCGTACGACATCCACCGGGTCATCGAGGGAGTCCTCGACGAGGGGGAGTTCCTGGAGGTCCAGCCGCTCTACGCACAGAACATCGTGGTCGGCTACGGCCGCGTCGAGGGGCGCCCGGTCGGGGTGGTGGCCAACCAGCCGATGCACTTCGCCGGCACCCTGGACATCGCCGCCTCCGAGAAGGCCGCCCGGTTCGTCCGCACCTGCGACGCGTTCAACATCCCGGTGCTGACCTTCGTGGACGTGCCCGGCTTCCTGCCCGGCACCGGCCAGGAGTGGGACGGCATCATCCGCCGGGGCGCCAAGCTCATCTACGCGTACGCCGAGGCGACCGTCCCCAAGGTCACCGTGATCACCCGCAAGGCCTACGGCGGGGCGTACGACGTGATGGGTTCCAAGCACCTGGGCGCGGACCTGAACTTCGCCTGGCCCACCGCCCAGATCGCCGTGATGGGCGCGCAGGGCGCGGTGAACATCCTCTACCGCTCCGAGTTGGCCGGCGCCGAGGATCCCGCGGCGGTCCGCGCCGAGAAGATCACCGAGTACGAGGACACCCTGGCGAACCCGTACGTGGCGGCCGAGCGCGGTTACATCGACTCGGTGATCGCGCCGCACGAGACGCGCACCCAGATCGTCCGGGCGCTACGCGTCCTGCGCACCAAGCGCGAGACCCTCCCGCCCAAGAAGCACGGCAATATCCCCCTCTGACGAGCAGCCCGCCCCGCCCCCTGATCCGCGCAACCTCGGGGAAACTGCTGCCTCCTGGTAGCCGTGAGGCAGCAACAGCACTGACGTTGCGCGGATCAGCACTGCCCGGTCAGCAGGATGGGTTCGCGGCGACGCACATGCGGCGGGCCGCCACCCCGGTCAGCCGGCGGAGTTCGGCCTCCGTGCCGTCCTTCCCGAGGCGGAGCACCGAGACGGTGTCGCCGACCCGGACGACGGCCAGGAGAATTGGCGGCGGGGTGTCGCGGATCGTCTGCCCGGTCCGTACGTCCCGGACGGCCGTGGGCGAGTCCCGCACGATGGCGGCGTCGTCCCCGGCGAAATCTCGCTGAACCACCGACCACCGGTGGACCATCTCCGCCGTGCGGGTGCTCCCTGCCGTCCGCACCGGCCCGACGCTTCGCCACTCGGCGCACGGGGCGATCAGGTCGTCCAGGCTGTCGAACAGCTGCGTGGCCGCCTCGGGTACCAGCCTGAAGAGATCCTGCGTGACCAGGCCGCCGCTCTCCGTCCGGATGCTCGTAGCGTGCTTCCGCATCAGGGTCTGTGAGCGGGACAAGATTGACATCTGCCAGCCATCCGAGCGCCCCTGGCTCGTCCGGCAGTAGCCGAGCAGGTGATCCAGCTGGACCGGCTCGCCCAGCCCCGACTGGCTGAGCTGCACATCGACCGGCTGCGACAGGTCGGTCGGCTGCAGCAGGGCGGCCAAGGCGATCTCGTGTCGGGTCGGCAGGGCGGAGGCAGCCGGCAGAGCCGGTGACGGGGATGTCCCCGGAGCGGCGACCGCCACGGCGGACACCCCGGCGAGGGCCAACACGACGGTGGCCACGACGATCCTGCGATGGCTACGTCGTCGGGCCCGGGCACGAATCTCGTGCGGCTCCGGCCAGCGAACCGCCCCGAGGTCCCGGTGGACCTGATCGACGAATGCCAGGTCGTCATGCATCGGTGGCCTCCTCCAGATCAGAGACGGCGAGCAGTCCGGCGAGCGCGGCGCGCCCCCGGGACAGTCGGGCCTTGACGGTGCCCACCGGGGCGGCGGTCTCCCGCGCCACCTCGGCGACCGGCATGCCGAGCAGGTAGTACAGGGCGATGGCGACGCGTTGCTCCTCGGGTAGCCGGCGCAGCGCGGCGACCACCTCGACCGTGTCGGTGCCCGGGCCGGCGACCGTCTCGGTCGCTCCGTGCCGCAGGTACGCCCGGGCGCGACTGCGCAGGCTGCGCCACCGACTGACCGCGATCCGGCTGGCCACCACCCGCACCCACGCCTCCGGCTCGTCGTACCGGCTGACCGTCGACCAGCGCTGCCAGGCCCGGATGTACGCCTCCTGCACGGCGTCCTGCGCCTCGATCCGGTCGCCGGTGAGCGCGTAGACGAACCCGAGCAGCCGTTGTCGGCTCCCGCGGTAGAACTCGTCGAAGCCGTCGACGTCCGGCACCCGCTACCTCCCCGTATCGGTCGCAGGGAACACGCGCCGGGCGGGGCTGTCGGTTGCCACGGTCAGGCGATCATCTTTTCCAACTCGGCGAGCGGGAACGCACCGGCTGCAATCCGCTCCCGGGCCGCCCGTCGCACTGCGCGCTGCACGGCCACGTTGGCCGGCGTCGGGACGCCGTGCAGCCGGCCCAGTAGCGCGATCTCTCCGTTCAGGTGGTCGACCTCGGTCGAGCCGGCGCCCCGGGCGAGACTCTGCCAGGTGGAACCGCCGGAACGGCCCTCGCCGGCGACCGGACGCTGCTGAACCAGGTCACCGCGTGCGGCCTTCTCCTCCTCCGGCGAGGTGTGCGCGATGGTCGCGGCGGCGAACGCGGCGACGCCTTCGGCGCGTACCCGCTCGGTCAGCGCCTCCGGGATGTCTTGACCGAGCAACGCCTGTAGGCCGTTGCCGAGGTTGTTGAGCAGCTTGCCGTACTTCCAGCGCAGCACGTCGGTCCGGATCGGGGCGACGAACCCGGCGGCGGTCAGGTCGTCGGCGACCGCCCGGTCGGTTCCGTCCGCGCCGGCCGGGTACCGCCCGAGGTGCAGCATCCCGGGGTGCGGATGGCCGTTCGCCACCACCACTCCCGGCTCCAGGTGGGTGGCCGGCAGCCAGACGCAGACCGGGTGCACGTCGGCGAAGAGCCGCAGCGCGGCCCGCTCGTTCGACACCCCGTTCTGCGCCGTGACCAGCGGCAGCCGCTCGCCCGCCGTGCCGCCACCCACCACCGGCGCGTCCACCCAGGTGGCCAGCACGGCAGCGGTGTCCTGCGACTTGACCGTGAGGATCAGCACCGTGTCCGCCGGCAGGGGTTGTTCGCCAGGGCCGTCCACGGCGGCGAGCCGGGCGCGGACCTCCCCGTCGGGTTGCCGCAGGGTCAGACCCCGGGCGCGGATCGCGTCCAGGTGCGCACCCCGGGCCACCAGGGTCACGTCCCCGCCTGCCTGGGCCAGCCGTACGCCGATGGTTCCGCCGACCGCGCCCGCCCCGATGATCACGTACCGCATGCCGTCATTCTGCCCGTCTAGGGGGTGTTGGTGAGCAGGGAGCTGGTCAGGAGCAGCGCGCCGGCGACGAGCGCGGCCAGGTTGACCAGGGCGAAGACCGTCACCCAGAAGAACGCCGGAAACGGGGTGAGCCCGGCGAGCTGGTCGGCGTCGGAGGCGGGCATCCGGCCGCGGGACCGCAGCTGTTGCAGCTCCACCACCGGCCGCACCCCGCCGAGCAGCAGGAACCACACCCCGGTGTACGCGAACGCGGCCTGCACCTGCGGCGTGGCGTACCAGGAGACGGCGAGCACCAGTGCGCCGGTGACCAGCAGCGACACCATGCCGAACGCGTTGCGGATCATGACCAGCATGGCGAGCAGCAACGCCACCGCCACCCAGAGCAGCAGGGTGATCCGGTTGCCGCCGAGTAGCCAGGCGCCGGCCAGGCCGACCAGCGGCGGGGCGACATAACCGGCGAGCAGGGTCAGGATCATGCCCGGTCCGGTGGGCCGGCCGGCGGAGAGCGTCAGCCCGGATGTGTCCGAGTGCAGTCGGATGCCGCGCAGCTTACGGCCGGTGAGCAGGGCGACCAGTGCGTGCCCGCCCTCGTGCGCGATGGTGATGGCGTTGCGGGCGATCCGCCACGGCAGCCGGGTGGCCACCACCACCAGCGCGACGGCAGCAGTGATCAGCACCAGCAGCGGGGGCGGGCCCGGCTGTGCGCCGAAGAGGGTGTCCCACGCCTCGCCCAGCCCGTCGATCGACATCATGGGGCGCGAGCCTACCGGTGTGGTTCCGTGTCGATCCGGGGCCGCCGGCTCGTATCGTGGAAGACTGATCGGGTGGCGAGCGGATCGGGAGGTGACCGTCGGTGAGTGCCGAACCCCTGGGGCACCATGTCGGGCTCTGGACCGAGGCCGACTACCTCGCACTGGGCGAGACCCATGACCGAGTCGAGTTGCTCGACGGGAGCCTGATCGAGAGCCCTGCCCCGAGCCGACGACACCAGCGGGTGTCGCGCCGACTGGCGAACAGCTGCGGCTGTTCCGGTTGGACGGTGAGCACTACGTCGAGGACCAGGTGGCCAAGGCCGGCGAGACGTTGACCATTGTGGAGCCGTTCCGCTGGCAGTTCGACCCGGCCAGCCTGCGCTGAACCGTTCACCGCAATGTCCCGGGCCGACCGACATTCGTCGATGAAAGTTTCTTCAATCACCCTTGCGATCTAGGGCAGTTAACTCCAAAGATGGGCGTCAATACATTCACGCCCTTGGAGGCAGCCATGGCCCGTACCAGATCACCGCTGCGCCGCGTGCTCGCGGCCGGCCTCACCGTCCTCGCGACCGCGGCGGCGGCCCTGGTCGCGACCGCCGGTCCGGCGTCCGCGGCGACCACGCCCGGCGTCGACGTGTCCCGTTACCAGGGCACCATCAACTGGACGAGCGTCCGCAACGCCGGCATCCAGTTCGCCTTCATCAAGGCGACCGAGGGCACCAGCTACAAGGACGCGAACTTCAACACCAACTACGTCAACTCGTACAACGCCGGGGTGATCCGCGGGGCGTACCACTTCGCCCGGCCGAACATCTCTGCCGGCTCGACCCAGGCCAACTACCTGGCCTCCAACGGCGGCGCCTGGTCGGCGGACAGCCGCACCCTGCCGGCGGCACTCGACATCGAGGCCAACCCGTACAGCGGCGGCTACTGCTACGGGCTCAGCACCACCGGGATGCGCAACTGGGTGCAGGACTTCCTGAACACCTACCGCTCCCGCACCGGCCGGTACGCGGTCATCTACACCACCACGAGCTGGTGGAACCAGTGCACCGGCAGTTGGACCGGCCCGTGGGCCAACCACCCGCTCTGGCTGGCCCGCTGGGCGAGCGCTCCCGGTGCCCTTCCGGCGGGTGCGCCGGTGTGGAGCTTCTGGCAGTACACCAGCTCCGGCGCGGTCTCCGGGATCAGCGGCAACGTGGACCGCAACTACTGGAACGGCGACCGGAACCGGCTCATCGCCCTAGCCAACAACACCTGACCGTGTCGGTGGGCGGCCGAGGGCTTCTCGGCCGCCCACCGCCCGGGCCGCCCACCGCCCGGGCCGCCGGGCGTCACGGGTCGCCGCCGGCCGGCTCTACCGCCGGGCGACGACGGCCGCGCGGCCGTCGTCGGCGGTCCGGAACGCGCGCAGCACGAGCACGCCACCGACGACCGGCAGCACCGCCAGCCACCGGGATCGGGCCGGCTGCTCGGGCACCAGCAGGGCCAGCACGATGACCGTGACGTACATGAGCCCGTGCACCGGGCCGACCGCCGAGGCCACCGCCGGCACGTGCACGGTGACCAGGTTGACCAGCAGCACGGTCACCGTCGCCAACTCCAGCGCGGCGATCGGCCCGAGCAGCCGACGTGGCAGGTCACCCATGGTCAGGCCCCCGTCGTCGAGCCAGGTCGCACGATCATCAGCACCGTCACCACGACCCACAGCGAGGCGAACACCCCGGACACCGCCCCGAGCATCCCCGCCTGACGCCGACCGTCGGCCGGATCGGGATCGGCACCGGCCGCGCGAGCCGCCTCGATCCGCCCGAGCAGCCGCCGCTGACCCGGCAGCACCGCGCCGATCAGCACCGCCGCCGCCAGCGCGGTCAGCGCGATCGAGGACAGGAGCCAGCCGTCGCCGAGAACACCCAGCCGCATCGCCGTCGCGAGGCCGAAGGCCGGCACGAAGATGCCGAGGATCGCGTACACCCGGGTGATCCGGTGCAGCGTGCCCACACTGGCCGTTGCCCGGGGATCGGCCGGCTCGGCGAGCGCGGCACGGGCCGACCGGGGAAACATGCTCGCCGCGACGGTGACCGGGCCGATCGCAAGAATGGCGGCCACCACGTGCAGGCTGAGCAGGAATTTCG
The DNA here is from genome assembly GCF_046549295.1 of Micromonospora sp. 067-2. Taxonomy (NCBI): domain Bacteria; kingdom Bacillati; phylum Actinomycetota; class Actinomycetes; order Micromonosporales; family Micromonosporaceae; genus Micromonospora; species Micromonospora sp. 067-2. The sequence goes on from NZ_JAJPWB010000002.1 coordinate 308,771, forward strand.
TCATGAGAAAGGATCTTTCGAGGTAGCGGTGGGCGGCGTGCTCGCTCGCCAGCAACGACGCTAGGCCGGTCGCCGAGGACCAGCCAGTGGCTGGAATGCCAGGCATCAACTGGTTCTGGCCTACAGTTGGCCGATGCACACCGTGGCGGTTCTCGCCCTGCCCGACGTCGTCCCGTTCGACCTGTCCGTTCCGCTGGAGACCTTCGGCCGCACCCGACTGGCCGACGGCACAGTCGCGTACTCCGTGCTGGTCTGCGGGCCGGCCCGCGAGGTGCCCGCCGGGCCGATCAGCCTGCTGGTGCCGCACGGGCTCGACGCGCTGCGCGCTACGGACACCATCGTCATCCCCGGGATGAGCGACCCGTCAGTGCAGGTGTCCGACGACGTGCTGGACGCGCTCCGAATGGCTGCCGCCCGGGGGGTACGCCTCGCGTCGATCTGCGTCGGGGCGTTCACCCTGGCCGCCACCGGCCTGCTCGACGGGCAGCGGGCGACCACCCACTGGCTGGCCGCCCCGACGCTGGCCGCGCGACACCCGGCCATTCACGTCGATCCGGACGTCCTCTACGTCGACAACGGCCAGTTGCTCACCTCGGCGGGCGCCGCCGCCGGCCTCGACCTCTGCCTGCACATGATCCGCAATGACCACGGTGCGGCGGTGGCCGCCGACGTGGCCCGCCTCTCCGTGATGCCGCCCGAACGCTCCGGCGGGCAGGCGCAGTTCATCGTGCACGAGCCGCCGACGGCCGACGGCTCCAGCCTCGAGCCGGTGCTGGCCTGGCTGGAACGCAACGCGAACCGCGAGCTGGCCCTGACCGAGATCGCCGGGCAGGCGCGGATGAGCATCCGTACGCTCAACCGGAGGTTCCGGGAGCAGACCGGCACCACCCCACTTCAGTGGCTGCACCAGGCCCGGTTGCGGCGAGCCCGGATACTGCTGGAGACCACCGACGAGGCGGTCGAGAGCATCGGGTCCACGGTCGGCTTCGGCTCACCGACCGCCTTCCGGGACCGGTTCCGCCAGCACGTCGGCACCAGCCCGTACGACTACCGTCGGGCCTTCCGCCGGATGGATCCCCGGCAGTCCTAGGCGTCGGTCCCGACCCGGCCCGCCACCGGCACCATCGCCGACGTTGGCCGCGCGTCCTCGTGGACCTGAGTGCCGCGCCGAATCAGCTTCCAGGCACCGACCCCGCCAACGGCAACGGTCACCACCGCGAGCAGCGCGATCAGCACCGACGCCCCCGCGCTGATCAGCAGCAGGACAGCGTCGCCGAGCGCGACCAGCATCCACAAAGCCAGCCGGGTGCGGCCGTCTCTCCGTCGGTGGTTCATGTCGTACCTTCTTCCGTCGTCGAAAGGTCAATTACCCCGGACGACGGAAGGTCATGCGAAAAGATTTCGCGCGTAGAGGCTCAGTCCTTGCGGTCGGGCACGAACCCGTTGGCGATCCGGTCGAAGTTCGGCAGGTTGGCCTGCCAGTCCTTCTCCGCGATCTCCCAGCGGATGGCGTAACCACGGTTGCTGGCCGTCACGAACCCACGATTGCGAACGTGGATCCGGGTGCCGTCCCGGGCGGTCTGCAGCCACTCCCAGTCGCCGCAGGTCTTCCAGAAGGTGCACCGTTTGATGCTGAGGTACTGGTAGTTCCTAACAAGACCTTTGCGGGCCGACTCCTGGCTCTTCCAGTCGGCGACCGCGTCTGCCTTCGGGTCACTGGTCCACTGGATCAGCAGCACACCGGGACCGTTGGACTGATTGAAGACGATCGTCTTGTCGCCGGCGTCGCTGCGCGTCCAGCCGTCGGGCAGCGGCAGGGCGAAGCCGGCCGGATCCCTGTGCAGCTTCCAGCCTGGCGGCAGCGCGTTCGGGTCGACCGACGGGGTGGCCGACGGTGTCGGGCTGGGAGCACCGCTGGTAGGCGGGGGCACCGCCGGCCCGGACGTCTGCGGTGCCGGCGCCGAGGTCGCGGCCGCACCGGTCGGGCCGGCCTGCGGGCTCCCGTCGTTATCCTTACCCAGCAGCGGCACGATCACCACGAGGCCGATCAGCAGCAGGGCCACCACGGCACCGATCAGCAGGTTCCGTCGGGTGTTGTTCGGTTTCGTTCCGTCAAACGGTGGCACCGCCGCACGCCCCACCGGGTCCACCGCGGCCGGCATGACCGACGTCGGGGTGGCGGTCGGCCGGCGCTGCTCCGGTGCCACCGGAGCACCGTCGACCACGGTCGGCTCGTCGTCGACTGCCGTCGTGTCGTCATCGACTGCCGTCGTGTCGTCATCGACTGCCGCCGTAGCGTCGTCGGCTGTCGTCGTACCGTCGTCGGTTGTGTCGGCCGGGACCGCGACGCTCGCCGTCGGCTCGGCCTCGGACAGATCTGGGCTGTCGATCGCGGCGGTCGGCTCGGCGGGCACCACGGCGGTGGGGTCGGCGTCCGCACCGGAGGGCACGACGGCCGTCGGCGTGGCGTCGGCGGCGGAGATCGCGGCTGCGGCGGCTGCGGCTGCCGGCGGGGTACGCGGCGCGGGCGGTGAGGCCGGGCGCTCGGTCTGCTCCTCGGCCGGTCGCGGTGCCGGCACGTGCGGTGGGCGCGGCTCGCGCGGGCCGTTCGGCCCCGGCCGGCGTACGCCATCGAGCAGTGAGATGCCGCGCGCCCGCTTGCCCCCGGCGCGGCGCAGCAGTCGCTCCGCCACCTCGGCGGTGATCCGCTCGTTCGGGTCCTTGCGCAGCAGCCCGTTGAGCACGGCCTTGAGCGGGCCGGCGTTCTTCGGCGGCGGAATCGGTTCGGTGGCCAGCGCCGCGAGGGTGCCGATCGCCGACGGTCGGGCATACGGCGACTTGCCCTCGACGGCGGCGTAGAGCGTCGCGCCCAGCGACCACAGGTCGGCCTCCGGCCCCGCCGTGCCGTCCCGTGCCCTCTCCGGCGAGATGTACGCGGGCGAACCGAGCACCATACCGGTGCGGGTGACGTTCGGGTCGCCCGGGATCGTGGCGAGACCGAAATCGGTCAACACCACCCGGCCGTCGTCGCCGAGCAGCACGTTGCCGGGCTTGACGTCGCGGTGCATGACGCCCGCCTTGTGGGCAGCGTTGAGGGCTCCCAACACACCGAGCCCGATCTCGATCGTGCGGGCCACCGACACCGGCCCGTCCTCGGCGAGGGTGTCCTGCAACGACCTCGACGCCACGTACTCCATGACGATCCACGGGTCGCCGTCCGTGCGCAGCACGTCGAAGATGCGTACGACATTGACGTGGTTGAGCCGGGCGATGGCCCGCGCCTCCCGCAGAGAGCGCTCCCGCATCTCGCGGCGCTCCTCGTCGGTGAGACCGGGCGGGGGCACCAACTCCTTGATGGCGACGTCCCGGTGCAGCACCTCGTCGCGTGCCTTCCACACCCGGCCCATGCCGCCCTGGCCGAGCGGCGACAGAAGCCGGTATCGGTCAGCGACGAGTTGGGGAAGCGCGTTCGACATCGCTGAGACGGTACCCGGACTGCCTGACCGTCACACCGCCGGCACGCCACTGTGCGTTCCCGGTAACTTCGGGCCGCGTACCCTGGCGTCATGTCTGCCGAAGAGCCCCTGTTCCGGGTCGTCCGCGGCGTGCCCACCGCCGAGGAACTGGCCGCTCTGGTCGGGGCGATCGTCGTCCGATCCCGCCCAGCCGCAGCCCCCGCGCCGGTGACCGCATCCGCCTGGGCCCGCAGCGCTCGTCCGGCCGGCACGGCGCTCGCCGCCGGTCCCGGTGGGTGGCGCTCCGCCGGCCTGCCCCGCTGACCCGATCTGCCGTACGGGGGCTGCCAGGGTGGCCCGAAGCCGTTAATCTCACTCAGGGAAACGGTGCAGTGACGGCTAGGGAGGATCGATGATCCCCGAAGAGGACCGACCAACGCCCTGGCTGCGCAACTACGGCGGCATCGAGGCCGATATCCGCCAGCTCCGGGAGTTCGCCGACCGGCTCGCCGTGGAGGTCGAAAGCAACTACGCGCCGCACCTGTCGTACATCGCCGACGACATGTCCGCGACAGTGCCCAACCCCTGCGACGCCTTCGTCGAGCTGGTCACCTTCCTGCACGCTCACCACGAGACCCAGCAGGCGACAACCGACATGGTGTACGCGGTCCGCGGCGCCACCGGCCACCTGGCCGCCGTCGCCGACCGGGTCGCCACGCAGTACGCCGACACCGACGCCTTCTCGGCCGCCCGGGTGGTGGACGTCCAGCGTGCCCTCACCGACCCGGGGACCGTCCTGCCCGGCGGCCCGACACCGATGCTCACCGACCCGACCGGCCCCGACACCCAGAGGCCGGTGGTCCTGCCGTGATCGAACGGGGCGGCGGCCGCACCTCCGGCATCACCAACTGGCAGCTGATGGACGTCAACAGCATGTGGGCGTGCCTGCAGGACCACGACACCGCCAACCACTGGAAGCAGGTCGCCGGCTGGCGCAAGGTCTGCGACCTCGCGCAGACACACCTCGGCCGGCTTCAGGAATACCGCCGCGGGTTGGCCGAGGCATGGCCACCGGAGACCAGCGCCGCCTCCGTCACGTACCTCGCCGAACTCGACGAGCTGATCGCCAAGGTGCGGCACACCCACGACGCCGCCGCCGCCAACTACACCGCACTGTCCGCCGCCACCCAGGCCATCGGCACCACCCGCGCCGAACTCCGCAAGGTCTACGAGGAGTACGCGGGCAAGCTCCAACGGAAACAGGCGTTCGAGGCAATGGCCGCCGACCCGAAGGTCATCATGGGTAACCGGGTCACAGAGTCACCAGTGACCGACGGCGAACTGGAACGGCTGAACGTGCAGGCACGGGCCATGATGTTCAACCTCAGCGGCGAACTCCAACAAGCCCAAGCCACCCTCCAAAAACCACCAGCACCACGCTCTCCGATTCAATCTGGAGATCCTGATGCATTAGGGCCTACCGCCATAGCACCCGCTATCCCGCCAATCGTTGCTATTCCGATGCCGACGGTCGGCAGGTCTGTAGCATCCCGATTCACAGCAGCCGAAGTCGCAGTACCCATGCCGCAAGCGCAAGGCGTTGGACCGGTTCTCGGCAGTGCAGGAGCCGGCCTAGCCAGCGGTCCTGTCGGCATGAACACAGCGGGTTCGCCTCTGCCCACGCCGACCGGCCCACAATTAGGGCCTGCACTGCCACCCAGTTCGCCTGCCCAATCGCGTGTGGTCGGCCCATCAAGTTCGATTGTTCGGCCACCGGGTGGCAGCGCGAGTCGGCCTCAGGCAACGTCCCCGACCCCACCACCACGCTTGATGCCTCCTAGCGGGCTGATCGGCGGTCCGCTTGGCCCGGGTCTTGGTCCGTCAAGTCCGAGCGCAAGCCAACCCCGTAAAGTTAATCCGATAGGTGGCGTAATTGGTGGGGGCGGAGGCGCTGCCGGCACCGGGCCTTCAGGGGGTGCTGGATCTCGGCCGGGCGGCGGGCGCGCATCTGGCAGTTTGCCCGGCGGGCTGGCACCGATTGGCGGCGCACCTTCTTTGGGGAGCGGAGGAATTGCTCCGCCTACCCGACGCCACGACCGACAGCAGCGCGACAGTGACGAGGCGCGTCTTTGGAATCCAGACAGCCCCTGGGAGACCGACCAAGGGGTAAACCCTGTACTCCGCCAACAAGATGAGCAGGGCCCGATCGACCCCGGGCCGGCCATTGGCTTTAATCGGTGACAAGTCGCATGACAATGGCGCTGACTTCGCTGTCCGCGCTCGTCGCGCTATCGACATCAACGGAATTACTACCACAATCCGACCAATCACCTGATGCGGCCACTCAAATCCGGGGGGAACAATGGCACCTCGGCTATCTAAGCACGGCAAAGGCCCAAGAGATAAGCCGCGGCAATGGAGTCATTGTCGCCGTGCCAGACACCGGAGTAGATCCACACCCGGATTTGCGCAATAACCTGCTCGCCGGAACGGATGTTATCACTGGCGGAGGTGGTGACGGGCGAGATGACAGAGATAGCCATGGAACGTCCATGGCAGGACTAATCGCGGCTCACGGCCGAGGCGGACGGCTTGGCGCGCTTGGCATTGCGCCCGAAGCGAAGATATTACCTATATACAACTCTCCGCCGCATGGAGACGGCGAGCCAGACGATCTCGCACGAGGCATTGAATATGCAATCGCAAATGGCGCGGATGTCATTAGCATTTCCTCCGTCGGCGGAAGCAGTTCACGACTGCACCAAGCGATTCTGACTGCCCTCGATGCGAATATCATAATCGTCGCGGGTGTCGGCAATCTACCTAGAGATCAGACCGTTGGGTACCCGGCCAGTGAGGAAGGCGTGATCGCCGTTGGCGGTGTCGACCGTGCTGGACAGCACGCTGCTGTCTCGGTAACTGGGCCGCAGATCGACGTGGTCGCACCGGCGGTCGACATCTACAGCACCAGCTATGACGGGAAGTACTCGAAGGGAACCGGTACTTCGAGTGCAACGGCGATCGTGGCTGGGGCTGCGGCGCTGATCAGATCCAAGTACCCCTACCTGCCGGCCCAGGAGGTGGCGCACCGGCTGACGGCCACGGCCATCGACAAGGGTCCGCCCGGGCGCGACGACGAGTACGGCTACGGCGTGATCGACCTCGTGGCGGCACTGACGGCAGACGTACCCCCGCTGGGTTTTGAGTCGGTGAGCCCGCCGGCCGGTGCTGGCCCGACCACGACGGCCGGCGCGCAGCCGGGTGACGACGACGGAGCGACCGTGCGTGGCCTGGCCACCCTCGGGGTGATCGTGGTTGGGGGTGTCGTCTGGGCGCTGGTGGTGCGGAGGAGGCGGCGCGGCGACGATCCGCCACCCCGTATTGGCCGCTGATGGTCGACTGCCGGTGATCGACTCGGTATTACTGAAGTCGCCGTGTCCCCGGTGATGGGATAGCCCGATATCGGTGATGCGGAGTGGATCAAGGTGCGCAACGCGGCGTGCGGCGTGCACCAGCGGCGAACCCTGGTGCGTCGGGCTGCGGGTTGGATGGTCGTGGCGGGGTGGTTAGCCGGTAACGTCGGTTGGGTGTCTGCTTCCCTGCCGCTCCGCCTCGTGCTCGCCTCAGCGAGCCCTGCCCGTCGTAAATTGCTCCAGGCCGCCGGCATCGAGCCGGATGTGCTGGTCAGCGGGGTGGACGAGTCCCTGGTCGTCGCCGAGCGGGCTGAGGAGCTGTGCCTGGAGCTGGCTCGGCTGAAGGCGCAGGCGGTGCTGACCCGGCTGAGCCCGGCCGCCGACCAGCGGACGCTGGTGATCGGCTGTGATTCGGTGCTCGCGTTCGACGGGGAGATTCTCGGCAAACCGGCGGATCCGGCGGACGCGACCCGGCGGTGGCTGCGGATGCGGGGGCGCAGCGGCGTCCTGCACAGTGGGCACTGCCTGGTCGACGTCGTGGCCGGGCGTCGGGCGGAGGCGGTCGCGTCGACAACCGTCCACTTTGCCGATGTCAGCGACCACGAGATCGCCGCGTACGTGGCCACGGGTGAGCCGCTGGCCGTTGCGGGCGCGTTCACCATCGACGGGCTGGGCGGGCCGTTCGTGGAGCGGATCGAGGGTGACCCGGGGACGGTGGTGGGGCTGTCGATGCCGTTGCTGCGCAACCTTCTCACCGAGCTGGGTCTGCACATTACCGACCTGTGGACGAAGGTCGCGCCGGGTGGCCAGACGGTCGAGCCGCTCGGTAACGTCCGGTCATGACCACCAAGTCGATTCCGCTCACCGAGGAACTGCACGCGTACCTTGTCGCGCACGGCGCCCCGCCCGACGAGATCATTCGGGATCTGGCCGAGGAGACCCGGTCGGTGCTGCCGGAGCACGCCACCATGCAGGTGGCCCCGGAGCAGGCCGCGTTCCTGACCTTCCTCACCCGACTTCTCGACGTGCGGCAGGCGGTGGAGGTGGGCACGTTCACCGGGCTCTCGTCGCTGGCGATCGCGCGAGGGTTGCCCGAGGGCGGGCGGCTGACCTGCTTCGACATCTCCGAGGAGTTCACCGGCATCGCCCGACGCTACTGGGCCCGGGCAGGCGTGCAGGACCAGATCGAGCTGCGCATCGGCCCGGCCGGGGACCGGCTGCGGGAGCTGCCGCACGAGCGGTACCTGGACTTCGCGTTCATCGACGCCGACAAGACCGGCTACCCGGTCTACTGGGCGGAGTTGGTGCCCCGGATGCGCCCGGGTGGGGTGATCGCCATCGACAACGTGCTGCGCGGCGGGCGGGTGATCGCCCCGCAGAACGAGGGCGATCGGGCCATCGCCGCCTTCAACGACGAGGTGCTGGCGGACGTGCGGGTGGACCCGGTGATGCTGCCGGTCGCCGACGGCCTGACTCTCGCCCGGGTGCGGTGAACGGCGGCAACCACTGGACGAGTGTGGGGGTGTCCTCGTGAGCGGGGACACCCCCACATCGCGTCAGCGCACGCTACGGGCGAACTGCCGGGCGGCCCAGAAGACCCCCGCCGCGGCGAGCACCGCGGTGATGGTCAGGCCCTGCCAGACCTTGTCGCTGCCCAGGTCCCCGGCGAACAGCGCCCGGGTGCCGTCGACGGCCCAGGAGAACGGGTTCCAGTCGGCGATGCCCTGCAGCCAGCCGGGTGCGAACGTCAGGGGCAGCAGGATGCCGGAGAGCAGCAGCACCGGCTGGGCCACCGTGTTCATCAGTGGCGCCAGCGCGTCCTCACTCTTGACCTTGAGGGCGACGCCGTAGGAGACGGCCGAGGTCATCAGTGCGATCAGGGCGAGCATCAGGTATGCCAGCAGCAGGTCCCCGATGAACACGCGCAGGTCGAAGAGGAGCGCGAGCAGGGTGATGATGATCGCCTGCACGATGAGTGAGACCACGTCGCGCAACGAGCGGCCGAGCAGTAGTGAGAGCCGGCTGATCGGGGTGACCCGGGAACGTTCGATGACCCCGGCGCGCAGTTCGGCGATCAGGCCGAAGCCCTGGAACAGGCCACCGAAGATGGCCAGCAGCACCAGCAGACCGGGCACGAAGATCTTGTAGGCGGCGGCCTGGGTGGGGGCGTTCAGCGCCGGCTTGAGCAGCGGGGCGAAGAGCAGCAGGTACATCACCGGCTGGAAGACGCCGACGAAGACCCAGACCGGGTTGCGCAGCAGCAGTTGGATCTGACGCTGGAAGATGAGCCAGGTGTCGCGGGCGAGTTTCATGAGGATTCTCCTGTGATGGGTGCTCAGGACTCGCGCAGCGAGCGGCCGGTCTTGGTGAGGAAGACGTCGTCCAGGCTGGGCCGGTGCAGCTCGATCGAGCGAAGCTCCAGCCCTGCGTGGTCGAGTCTGCGCAGCACCTGCGGAATGGCGGTGGCGCCCTCGTCGACGTAGAGGCGCAGGCCGCCCTCGTCGGCGGTCTCCAGCTTGTTGACGTACGGCTCACCGTCGAGCACCTGGGCGGCCTGCGGGGTGGCGGCCAGGTCGAGGCCGACCAGCACCACGTCACCGGAGATCTCGCGCTTGAGCTCGGCCGGGGTGCCCTCGGCCACCACCTCGCCGTTGTCCATGATCGCGATCCGGTCGCAGAGCGCGTCGGCCTCGTCGAGGTAGTGCGTGGTGATGAAGACGGTCATTCCGTCGTTGCGCAGCCGGCGGATCTCGTCCCACATGTGCGCCCGGCTCTGCGGGTCGAGGCCGGTGGTGGGCTCGTCCAGAAAGACGATCTTCGGCTCGTGGATGATGCCGAGCGCGATCTCCACCCGTCGACGCTGGCCGCCGGAGTAGGTCTTGCACTTGCGGTCGGCGTACTCGGTGAGCTGGAAGGCCTCCAGCGCGCGGGCCGCGCGGCGTTGGGCGTCGGCCTTGCCGATGCCGTACATCCGGGCGTGCAGCACCAGCTCCTCGCGGGCGGTGGACTCGTCCCAGGTGCTGCCGCCCTGCGGGACGTAGCCGATCCGGCGGCGCACCTCGGCCGGGTCCTTGCGCAGGTTGGCGCCGGCGATGGTGGCGTCGCCGCCGTCGGGCTCGATCAGCGTGGCGAGCATCCGCAGCGTGGTGGTCTTGCCCGCGCCGTTCGGGCCGAGGAAGCCGAAGATCTCGCCCTCGGCGACATCCAGGTTGACGCCCCGGACGGCGTCCACCGTCTTCGTCTCTCGACCCGCGCGGGAGCGGAACGACTTCCGCAGCCCCCTGGTCTCGATCATTTCTGCTCCTGGTCGTCCGGGCCGGCCGCGCCGGCCGTCGAGGGGGACGACGCCGGACGGCGCACTCCCCCGCTGTGCCGCCAGCAGGCTAACGCGATATAACTTCTTTAGTCAACGTTGATTATTCCGTGTTGGAGGCGGGTGGCGTTCCACCCTCCCGCCAGGCCGACCAGCCCTCGGCGTTCTCCAGCTCAGCAGGCAGGTACGACACTCCGGACTCGATCCGCTCCGCGACCCGCTCGCACCAGCCCAACTCCGCCTCCGCCCGCGCCGCCCAGAGCTCGAACAACCAACCGACGTGCACCGGCTTGCTGTTCCGCATCCAGTCGGATTCCAACGAGGCCCGCATCGAGGCCACGCTGGCGCGCAGCAGATTGGCCCGGTTGCGCAGCGCCGCCGCCGCCTCGGAACGGGGCAGCGCGGGCAGGAAACCGAACGCCGCGGAGAACGGGTCCAGCGGCTCGGACAAGCCCCACCAGAAGCCGCGCAGCAGCGTCTGGAACTCGTCCTCCCCCACGGCCGTCACCTCGTACGTCGTACGCGCCGGGCGGGCACCGACCTGCTCGGTGGCAACGGCCCTGAGCAGGCCTTCCTCGGTGAGCTTGCGCAGGGCGTGATAGATCGAGCCGGGCTGCACGTTCGCCCACTTGTCGGCACCCCAGCTCAGTAGCTCACGGCGCACGTCGTAGCCGTGCACGGGCTGCATCCACCGCACCAGCCCGAGGATCATCATCCGAGTCGCAGACACCGGACAAGCGTAATAGCCAAGTTTGACTAGACACGACGGCCGGCAGTGCGGCATCCCACACTGAGCCATCGTTAGGGTCGCCAGGGTGGCCTATAAACTCCCGGTCAGTAACCTGCCGGGAGGAGCCACGACAGTGCGCAAGGTACTCATCGCCAACCGGGGCGAGATCGCCGTCCGGGTGATCCGCGCCTGCCGTGATGCCGGCCTGGGCAGCGTCGCGGTCTACGCCGACTCCGACCGGGACGCCCTGCACGCCACGCTCGCGGACGAGTCGTACGCCCTCGGCGGCGACAGCGCGACCGAGACGTACCTGCGCATCGACAAGCTGCTCGACGTGGCCGGCCGGGCGGGTGCCGACGCCGTGCACCCCGGCTACGGCTTCCTGTCCGAGAACGCCGACTTCGCCCAGGCGGTCATCGACGCCGGGCTGACCTGGATCGGTCCCACCCCGCAGGCGATCCGCGACCTGGGCGACAAGGTCACCGCCCGGCACATCGCCCAGCGCGCCGGCGCGCCACTGGTCCCCGGCACCCCCGACCCGGTGGGCGGTCCGGACGAGGTGATGGCGTTCGCCGTCGACCACGGTCTGCCGGTCGCCATCAAGGCCGCCTTCGGTGGCGGCGGACGCGGCCTCAAGGTGGCCCGGACGATGGAGGAGATCCCCCAACTGTTCGAGTCGGCCACCCGGGAGGCGGTCGCGGCCTTCGGCCGGGGCGAGTGCTTCGTCGAGCGTTACCTCGACCAGCCCCGGCACGTCGAGGCGCAGGTCCTCGCCGACCAGCACGGCAACGTGATCGTGGTGGGCACCCGGGACTGCTCGTTGCAGCGCCGGCACCAGAAACTGGTCGAGGAGGCACCCGCGCCCTTCCTCACCGACGCCCAGCGGGCGCAGATCCACCACAGCGCCAAGGCGATCTGCCGCGAGGCCGGCTACCACGGCGCCGGCACGGTGGAATACCTGGTCGGCGTCGACGGGACCATCTCCTTCCTGGAGGTCAACACCCGGCTCCAGGTCGAGCACCCGGTCACCGAGGAGACCGCCGGCATCGACCTGGTCCGCGAGCAGTTCCGGATCGCCGACGGCGAGAAGCTGCGGATCACCGCGGACCCGACGCCGCGAGGGCACTCCATCGAGTTCCGGATCAACGGCGAGGACCCGGGCCGCAACTTCCTGCCCGCCCCCGGCACGGTCACCGCGCTGCGGCTGCCCACCGGCCCCGGCGTACGGGTGGACACCGGCATCTCGGCCGGCGACGTGATCGGCGGCAACTTCGACTCGCTGCTGGCCAAGGTGATCATCACGGGTGAGACGCGGACCGAGGCGTTGGAGCGGGCCCGCCGCGCGCTGGACGAGATGGTCGTCGACGGGATGGCCACCGCGCTGCCGTTCCACCGCCTGGTGGTCCGGGACGAGGCGTTCACCGCCGAGCCGTTCACCGTGCACACCCGGTGGATCGAGACCGAGTTCCACAACACCGTGCCGCCGTTCGCCGCCGCCGGCGCCGCCGAGGCGCCGGCCAAGCGCGAGACCGTGGTGGTCGAGGTGGGTGGCAAGCGCCTCGAGGTCAGCCTCCCCGCCGGCTTCGGCGGGGGTACGACCGTCGCCGCGCCAGCCACCCGCAAGCCGACCCGGCGCGGCGGTGGTGCCAAGGCCGGCGCACCTGTCGGCGGCGACGCGCTCACCTCGCCGATGCAGGGCACCATCGTCAAGATCGCAGTCGCCGACGGTGACACGGTGGCCGAGGGCGACCTCGTGGTGGTGCTGGAGGCGATGAAGATGGAGCAGCCGCTGCACGCCCACAAGGCGGGCACGGTCAGCGGGCTCACCGCCGAGGTCGGTGCCGTGATCACCGCGGGCGCGGCGATCTGCACCATCGCCTGACCGAAAGGGCCCGTCCGGCCGCTTCGTCGGTAGGGGCACGGGTGGTTTGCGGCACCGACCTGGGCGAAGGTGCCCGGGGGCAGGGATGATGGGCCGAGTGCAGTTCCTAAACGGCGCGGTTCCCGCGCACGACCTGACCTACACCGACGTCTTCATGGCCCCGGGTCGCTCCGATCTTGCCTCCCGGCTCGATGTCGACCTGTCCACCGGCGACGGCACCGGCACCACCATTCCGCTGGTGGTGTCCAACATGACCGCGGTCGCCGGCCGGCGGATGGCCGAGACGGTGGCCCGGCGGGGCGCGATCGCGGTGATTCCACAGGACATCCCGATCGAGGTGGTCGCGAACGTCGTCGCCTGGGTCAAGCAGCGGCACCTCGTCCATGACACGCCGATCACCCTGGGCCCGACCGAGACCGTGGGCGACGCCATCCACCTCCTGCCAAAGCGTTCGCACGGGGCGGTGATCGTGGTCGACGAGGCCGGTCGGCCGATGGGCGTGGTCACCGAGGCGGACACACTGGGCGTTGACCGTTTTGCCCAGCTGCGGCACGTTATGTCCACCGAACTGCACACCGTTCCGGCGGACGCGGACCCGCGTACCGGCTTCGACCGACTCTCCGCGGGCCGGCGGCGACTCGCCCCCGTGGTGGACGCCGACGGCCGACTTGTCGGGGTGCTGACCCGGCAGGGCGCGCTGCGGGCCACCCTCTACACACCGGCGGTGGACGACCGGGGTCGGCTGCGCATCGCCGCCGCGGTCGGCATCAACGGCGACGTCACGGGCAAGGCCGCCGCACTGCTGGAGGCGGGGGTGGACACGCTGGTCGTGGACACCGCGCACGGCCACCAGGCGCGCATGATCTCCGCGCTGCGGGCCGTCCGCAAGCTCGACCCGGGGGTGCCGGTGGCGGCCGGCAACGTGGTCACCGCCGAGGGGGTACGCGACCTGGTGGAGGCGGGCGCCGACATCATCAAGGTCGGCGTCGGCCCCGGGGCGATGTGCACCACCCGGATGATGACCGGTGTGGGCCGTCCGCAGTTCTCCGCCGTGCTCGACTGCTCGGCGGCCGCCCGCGAACTCGGCCGGCACGTCTGGGCCGACGGCGGCGTGCGGCACCCGCGCGACGTGGCGCTCGCGCTCGCCGCCGGCGCCTCGAACGTCATGATCGGCTCCTGGTTCGCCGGCACCTACGAGTCACCCGGTGACCTGTACACGGACGCCGACGGTCGGCGGTACAAGGAGAGCTTCGGGATGGCGTCGGCGCGGGCGGTCAGCGCCCGGACCGCCGATGACAGCCCGTACGACCGGGCCCGCAAGGCGGTGTTCGAGGAGGGCATCTCCTCGGCCCGGATGCACCTGGACCCGGCCCGCCCCGGCGTCGAGGACCTGATCGACGAGATCATCGCCGGGGTCCGCAGCGCCTTCACCTACGCGGGAGCGCGCAACCTGGCGGAGTTCCACGAGCGCGCGACCGTCGGCGTCCAGAGCGCCGCCGGCTTCACCGAGGGCATGCCGCTGCCGACCAGTTGGTGATCTCTTCTCCGGGCGGAGGGTCAGGCGAACAGGCGGCGCAGGACCGCGCGGGCGGCCTCGCGGGGGTCGTCGCCGACCCGGTCGGGCAGTGCGCCCGCCAGCCAGAGGGTCGCGAAGCCGTGCGCGATCGACCAGGCCGCGAGCGAGTTTCGGTCGCTGTCGGCGGGCTCGCCGGAGGCCAGTGACGCTGCCACTCCGGCCCGCAGCGCGGCGCGGGCCCGCCCCTGCGCGGTGACCAGTTCGGCATCGTCGGTCCGCTGCAGCTCGGGCCGGAACATCACCTCGAAGTGCGCGCGGTGCCCGACCGCGAAATCGACGTATGCGACACCGGCATCCAGCAGGTCGTCACGTGCCTCGGCCAGCGCCTGCGCCAACAGGTCGAAGCCCTGGGCAGCCAGCGCGGTGAGCAGGCCCGCCTTGTCGCCGAAGTGGTGTGCGGGCGCGGCGTGCGAGACGCCGGCGCGCCGGGCGAGGTCGCGCAGGCTCAGAGAGGCCGGCCCGACCTCCTCGATCGCCACCAGTGCGGCGGCGAGCAGGGCCTGGCGCAGGTTGCCGTGGTGGTACGTGCGCGTTCCGGTCATCCCCGAAGCTTATCTTGCCATTGACAAGATTGGCCCTTGAGCGGCAATCTTGTCATTGACAAGTTCTCAGGAGGAAGATCGCGATGGCACCCCTGATCGCCCTGGTGTTGGGCACCGCACTGGCCCGGCTGGGCGGCCTGGCCGGAATCGGCGCCCTGGACGGCTGGCACCCCGCACTGCGGGTCGGGCTGGCCCTGATGTTCGTGTTGACCGGGATCGCGCACTTTGCCGACCGACGGCGCCCCGACCTGATCGCGATGGTCCCGCCGGGCCTGCGCCGACCGGACCTGCTGGTCACCCTGACCGGCGTGCTCGAGCTGGTCGGCGCGATCGGCCTGCTCGTGCCGGCGACCGCCCGCCTGGCCGCAGCCGGGCTCGGCCTGCTCATGCTCGCGATGTTCCCGGCCAACGTCTCGGCCGCTCGACGAGGGCTGACCCTCGCCGGCCGCCCCGTGTCACCGCTCGGGCAGCGCACCGCCCTGCAGATCGTGTTCGTGGCCACTGCGGGCGCTATATCGTTTGGCCCCTGACCATCAGGGAGCTAATCTGCGGTCGTGGACCTCGTCACCCTCAAGGACGTGCCGCTCGGCCGGCTGCTGGTGGTGGCCGCGCACCTCGTCGAACAGCGGTGGAACCGCTATCTCGCCGAGGAGCACGGTCTCACCCACGCCGGCATGGTGACGCTCCTGACGCTCGCCCGGCACGGCGAGCTGCCCCACCGGCAGGTGGCCGCGCGTGGCTTCGTCCGTCCCGCGACCCTGACCGGCATCGTGGACACATTGGCCCGGGACGGGCTGGTCGAGCGGCAGCGCGACGACAGCGACCGGCGCAGCGTCCGACTCGCCATCACCCCCGCCGGGCGGGAGCGGGTTGCGGCGCTCACCGCCGTCATCCACTCCGGACGCCCGATCACCTCGGTCGACGCCGACCCGGCGAAGGCTCAGGTGATCCGGGAGTTCCTGCTCGAAGTCGTCGGCAGCGGGGACGACCCGCGGATGACCGGACGCGACACCATCGACCCGAAGGATCCGGCGTGCTGATCCGACTGCTGCGCGGGCATCTGCGCCCCTACCACCGACCGTTGACGGCCGTGGTGTTGCTCCAGTTCGTGGGCACCATGGCCTCGCTCTACCTGCCGAGCCTCAACGCGGACATCATCGACCAGGGCGTGGCCCGGGGCGACACCGACTACATCGTGCGCACCGGCGGCTGGATGCTGCTGGTCAGCCTGATCCAGATCATCTGCTCGATCACCGCGGTCTACTTCGGCGCACGGATCGCCATGGGCTTCGGGCGGGATGTCCGCGCGAATCTGTTCGGGCACGTCAATCGCTTCTCGGCCCGTGAGGTGGCCCGGTTCGGTGCGCCCTCGCTGATCACCCGCAACACCAACGACGTGCAGCAGGTCCAGATGCTCGTGCTGATGAGCTGCACGATGCTGGTCGCCGCGCCCATCATGAGCGTCGGCGGTGTGGTGATGGCACTCCGGGAGGACCTGGGGCTCTCCTGGTTGCTGCTGGTCAGCGTGCCGGTGTTGGCGGTGACGCTCAGCATGATCATCCGGCGGATGGTGCCGGGCTTCCGGCTCATGCAGACCCGCATCGACACGGTCAACCGCGTGCTGCGCGAGCAGATCACCGGCATCCGGGTGGTCCGGGCGTTCGTCCGCGAGCCCTACGAGACCGACCGCTTCGCGGTCGCCAACGCCGACCTGACCGCGACCGCGCTGCGGACCGGCCGGCTGATGGCCATGATCTTCCCGGTCGTCATGCTGGTGCTGAACGTGTCCAGCGTCGCGGTGCTCTGGTTCGGCGCCCAGCGGGTGGACTCCGGTGCGATCCAGGTCGGCGCGCTGACCGCCTTCCTGCAGTACCTGATGCAGATCCTGATGGCCGTCATGATGGCCACCTTCATGCTGATGATGGTGCCCCGGGCCGCGGTCTGCGCCGAACGGATCGAGGAGGTGCTGGACACCGACTCGTCCGTGGTCCCCGCCGCCGCCCCCGTCACCGAGCTGGCCACCCGGGCCGAGCTGGAGCTGCGCGGGGTGCGTTTCCAGTATCCGGGCGCGGTCGAGCCGGTGCTGCGCGACATCTCGTTCCGGGCCACCCCCGGCACCACGACGGCGATCATCGGGAGCACCGGGGCCGGCAAGACCACCCTGCTGTCGCTGATCCCCCGCCTGGTCGACGTCACCGGCGGCGCGGTGCTGGTCGACGGGGTGGACGTACGGGACCTGGCGCCCGACGAGCTGTGGCGCCGGATCGGGCTGGTGCCGCAGCGGCCGTACCTGTTCACCGGCACGGTCGCCAGCAACCTGCGGTACGGCAACCCGGACGCCACCGACGACGAGTTGTGGGCCGCGTTGGAGATCGCGCAGGCCCGGGACTTCGTGACCCAGATGCCCGGCGGGCTGGACGCGCCGATCGCCCAGGGCGGCGCCACCGTGTCCGGTGGGCAGCGCCAGCGGTTGGCCATCGCCCGCGCCCTGGTCCGGCGGCCGGAGATCTATCTTTTCGACGACTCGTTCTCCGCGCTCGACCTCGGCACCGACGCGCGGCTGCGGGCTGCGCTGCGGCCGGTCACCGCCGACGCCGCGGTGGTGATCGTGGCACAGCGGGTCTCCACGATCGCCGACGCCGACCAGATCATCGTGCTCGAGGACGGGGGTGTCGTCGGAGTGGGACGACACGAGGACCTGCTGGACAACTGCCCGACGTACGCCGAGATCGTGGCCTCGCAGCAGACGGCGGAGGTGCCGGCATGAGCGAGCGCGACGCGCCGCGGACCGCGGCCGTACCCGAACAGAAGACGCCCACGGACGGGCCGACGCCGAAGCGGCTTCCTCCCGGTCGCCCGGGCGGCGGTCCGCCGTGGATGAGCGCCGGGATACCCGCCGAACGGTCGATGACCTTCGGGCCGTCCGCTCGGCGGCTGCTCGGCCGGCTGCGCCCCCACCGGCTGCACCTGGCCGCGGTCATCACGCTGGCCGTGGTGAGCGTCGGGTTCAGCGTGGCCGGGCCGAAGATCCTCGGCCACGCCACCGACCTGATCTTCAGCGGGGTGATCGGCCGGCGACTTCCGGCGGGCACCACCACCGAGCAGGCCGTCGCGGCGGCCAGGGCCAGCGGCAACGACAGCTTCGCCGCCCTGCTGGGCCGGATGGACGTGGTGCCCGGCGTGGGCATCGACTTCAGCGCCCTGAAGAGGGTGCTGCTGCTGGCGCTCGGGCTCTACCTGGCGGCGAGCCTGCTGTCGTGGTGGCAGGGTTGGCTGCTCAACGGTGTGGTCCAGCGCACCGTGCTGCGGCTGCGCGCCGAGGTCGAGGAGAAACTCAACCGCCTGCCGCTGCCCTACTTCGACCGGCAGCCCCGCGGCGAGCTTCTCAGCCGCGTCACCAACGACATCGACAACATCTCGACCAGCCTCCAGCAGACCCTGAGTCAACTGCTCACCTCGCTGCTGACCGTGGTCGGCGTGCTGGCCGTGATGTTCTGGATCTCGCCGCTGCTGGCCCTGGTGGCCCTGGTCGCGGTGCCGCTGTCGGTGCTGGTCACCCAGCGCATCGCCAAGCGCTCGCAGAAGCAGTTCATCGCCCAGTGGAAGCACACCGGCGAGCTGAACGGGCAGGTCGAGGAGGCGTACACCGGTCACGAGCTGGTGAAGGTCTTCGGCCGGCAGCGTGAGGTGCAGGCCGCTTTCACCGCGAAGAACGACGAGCTGTTCCGGGCCAGCTTCGGCGCCCAGTTCGTCTCCGGGATCATCATGCCGTCGATGATGTTCATCGGGAACCTCAGCTACGTGGGCATCGCCGTGGTCGGCGGGCTGCGGGTGGCCTCCGGGACGATGAGCCTCGGCGACGTGCAGGCGTTCATCCAGTACTCGCGCCAGTTCACCCAACCGCTGACCCAGCTCGCCTCGATGGCCAATCTGCTGCAGTCCGGGGTGGCCTCGGCCGAGCGGGTCTTCGCGGTGCTCGACGCCGACGAACAGAGCCGCGGGCCGGTGAGGCCGGCCCGGGTCACCGACCCGCACGGCCGGGTCGAGTTCGAGCACGTCTCGTTCTCCTACCAGCCGGACAAGCCGCTGATCGACGACCTGTCGCTGGTCGCCGAGCCGGGGCACACGGTGGCCATCGTCGGCCCGACCGGCGCCGGCAAGACCACACTGGTCAACCTGGTGATGCGCTTCTACGAGCTGGATGCCGGGCGGATCACGCTCGACGGGGTGGACATCACGACCATGCGCCGCGACGACCTGCGTGGCCGGATCGGCATGGTGCTCCAGGACACCTGGCTCTTCGGTGGCACGATCCGGGACAACATCGCCTACGGCCGGCCGGACGCGACCGAGGAGGAGATCCTCGCCGCGGCCCGGGCCACCTTCGTGGACCGATTCGTGCGCAGCCTGCCGGACGGCTACGACACGGTCGTCGACGAGGAGGGCAGCAATGTCAGCGCCGGCGAGAAGCAGCTCATCACCATCGCCCGGGCGTTCCTCGCCGAGCCGTCGCTGCTGATCCTGGACGAGGCGACCAGTTCGGTGGACACCCGCACCGAGGTGCTGCTGCAGCGGGCCATGGCGGCGCTGCGCTCGGACCGGACCAGCTTCGTCATCGCGCACCGGCTCTCCACCATCCGCGACGCCGACCTGATCCTCATGATGGAGAACGGCCAGATCGTCGAGCAGGGCACCCACGAGCAGCTGCTCGCCGCCCACGGCGCGTACCACCGCCTCTACCGCTCCCAGTTCACCGGCGCGTCCCTCGTCAGTGAGCAACCCTCCCTCACCCCCCAGCCCGCGTCGATCTAGGGCAGATCGCCGTGATCGGAGATCAACTGACAGCGATCCGCCCTAGATCGGCGGGTGGGTCGACGGCGGGGGTGGGGGTGGGGGGTGGGTTAGTGGGGTGGGAACAGGTCGGGCGCGTGGGTGGCGACCTGGTGGGTGATCGAGGCGAGCGCGGTGGCGGCGGGCATCGGAGGCAGGGTGCGGCCGTCGCGCAGGCGCAGCGCGAGGTGGCCGTCGGCCACCTCCCGGGCACCCAGCACCCCGAGGTACGGCACGCGGCGGCGGGCCGCGTCCCGGATCCGGGCGCCCAGCGAACCGGCGGCGTCGACCTCGACCCGCAGGCCGGCGTCGAGAGCCCGCCGGGCCAGCCCGGCCGCCGCGTCGACCTGGCCGTCGGCGACCGGCAGCAGCACCAGTTGGACCGGCGCGTACCAGGCCGGGAAGGCCCCCTCGTGCACCTCGATGAGGTACGCGAACAACCGCTCCATGCTGCCGACCAGGCTTCGGTGCACCATCACCGGCCGCCGTCGGCTGCCGTCAGAGTCGGTGTACGACAGGTCGAACCGTTCCGGTTTGTCGAAGTCCAGCTGGATGGTGGAGATGGTCGACTCCCGACCGGCCGCGTCGACGATCTGGATGTCGATCTTCGGGCCGTAGAACGCGGCCTCCCCCGGCGCCTCGACGTACTCCACCCCGGCCAACGCACCCCGGAGCAGTTCCTCGGCGCGAGCCCACTGCGCGTCGTTCCCGACGTACTTTCCTTCCGGCCCACGCAGCGACAGCCGGAAGCCCGCCGGGCGGACGCCGAGCGCGGTGTGCGCCGCGCGGATCAACCCGAGGATCTCCGCGACCTCCTCGCCCACCTGGTCGGGGGCACAGAAGGTGTGGGCGTCGTTGAGCGAGATGGCGCGTACCCGGGACAGCCCGCCGAGCACCCCCGAGCGCTCCGAGCGGTACATTCCGCCCAGCTCCGCGATCCGCAGTGGCAGCTCCCGGTAGGAGCGGCCCCGCGCCCGGAACACCAGCGCGTGGTGCGGGCAGAGCGCCGGCCGGAGCACGAACTCGTCGTCGGCGCTCAGGCGCATCGACGGGAACATGTCGTCGGCGAAGTAGTCGAGGTGCCCGGAAAGCTCGAAGAGTTGGCGCTTTCCCAGCGGCGGCGAGTAGACGTGCTGGTGGCCGGAGCGGCGCTCCAACTCCCGGACGTACTCCTCGACGGCGTGCCGGGCGGCGGCGCCCGCCGGCAGCCAGATCGGCAGGCCGGCGCCGGCCAGCGGATCGGAGACGAACAGGTCCAGCTCCCGGCCGAGCCTGCGGTGGTCGATCATGTCGCGCTCCTGGGTGGGTACGACCCCGGGAGCGACCTGGACTCCGAACGCCGCGCGGCCCTCGGGGGCGGATCGCCCCGGGGCCTGGTCGACGGTGGTTACGTCAGAGCGGCGCGCCGGGGACACCCGGCGTCGTGGTCACTACTGCCGCGCTGCGCATGCCGCGACGCTACTCGCCGGGCGGCCACGGACGCACCCGGATTTGTTCCGGTGGGAAGGGGGGCGGGCCGCCGGCGCGGGACCCGCCGGCGGCCCTGGGCGGCCCGAATCGTCAGGAACGGGGGACCCGACGGGCGGGGCCGCGCCAACAACGGTACGCCGACGAACGCCGATCCGGCGACCCTGCGGCGGCCCGGTGGGACGGCCGTTGAGCCGTCACCCGAGGACGGTTCGCCTCGTTGTAGCTGGGTGGCCGGTCGTGTCGACAGTCACGACCGGGCGGGCCTGTCCACGGTGACGCCGGACACGCCGTCAGGCTCGAGACACCCAATCGGCCGCATCCGGCGAGGTGGCAGGCGTGCCCGAACTTCTGACTGACGTCGCATCGCCGACGTGGGCGTATGTCGCTCTGCTCGGTCTGCTGATCGCGGACGCCTTCGTTCCGGTGATTCCCACCCAGATCATCATGATCACCAGCGGTGCGCTCACCGTCTACGGCGAGCTCAGCCTGCCGATCACCATCGCCGTCGGCGCGCTCGGGGTGTTCGCCGGGGACCTGGCCTGCTACCTGCTCGGACGTGGTGCGCCGGACCGTCGGGCGCCCCGGCACGCCGAGCCGAGCCGGGCCCGGCGGGTCGCCAGTCGGGTCACCCAGGGGCTACGACAACCGGGGCCGCTGGTCATCCTGCTGTGCCGATTCGTGCCCGGCGGACGGATGGCGGCCTGCTTCTCGGCCGGCCGCAGCCGCTATCCGTACCGGCTGTTCGTGCTCTACGAGACGGTCGCCGCGCTGGGCTGGGCCACCTACGGCGCGCTGGTCGGGCATCTGGGCGGCACCGCGCTGACCGAGTCGGCGTGGCGACTGGCCGTCATCGCCACCGCCGCGGCGGCCGGCTTCGCCGCGGCCGGATGGGCGATGACCCTGGTCAGCGCCCGGCACGCCCGCGCCGCCGCAGACCTGCCGGTGAAGTGACCTCGCAGCCCGCAACCCGGCGGGGAAGGCCCTCACCGGCCGCGACCTGGAGATCTTGGACAGTTACCGTCAGGACATGACGGAAACTGTCCAAGATTGCCGCGCCCCTGGCTAGCGGGGTCTGTAGGGGTGGTTCCGGGGTCGGATTTCGGTGGCTGTCCCGGATCCGGCTCGGGTGCATCCGGCGACAGGCTGAGGCATGCCTGGAACCCGGAACACCGGTCTACTGGCCCTCGGTGGGATCGCCCTGGCGACGGTGCTCACCGTGATCGGCCACCTCGACGCGAACGACGACCTCGACCCGTGGGCGCTGACCGTCAGCGACTTCGCGGTCTCCGACCGGGGCGGGGTCATCGACGCCGCCATGGTGACACTCGCGCTCGCCACGGTGGCGCTGCTGTACGGGCTGCGCCGCGCCGGCCCACCACGACCGCGCTCCGGTCGAGCGGTCGAGCTGCTGCTCGGCGCATGGGTGGGTGGGCTGCTGCTGGCCGCCGTCGTGCCGACCAACGAGCCGGGCACCGCCATGACCACCGCCGCCTACCTGCACCGGTACGCGTCAGTGGTCGCCTTCCTGGCGTTGCCGGTGGGCGGCTGGCTGCTCGCCCGCCGGGACCAGCTGACACCGGCCGCCCGATGGCTGCGCGGGTTGGCGGTGGCCAGTCTCGTCCTGGCCGCGGCCATGGTGTGGTCGGCCTATCCGGGGGAGCGCGTGTTGATCGGACTGGCCGAGCGTCTGCTCATTCTCACCGAGGTCGGTGTGCTCACCGCAGTGGCACTCGTCCTCGCCCGCTCCGGATCATCGACCCGAACCATCGCCCTCTAGGAAGTGCTTCTGGGGCTGAACGCCCGCCGCCGTCACTCCAACTCGTGGAGCATGAGCTGCCGGGCGCCTTCGGTGATCGAGCCGGACAGGCTCGGGTAGATCGTGATGGTCTGGGCCAGCTCGTTGACCGTCAGGTTGTTCTCCACCGCCATCGTGATCGGCAGGATCAACTCGCTGGCCTTCGGGGCGACCACCACACCGCCGACGACCTGGCCACTGGCCGGACGGCAGAACAGCTTCACGAAGCCGTCGGACAGGCCGTCCATCTTGGCCCGGGCGTTGCCGGACAGCGGCAGCATCACCTGCCGGGCGGGCACCTTGCCGGCGTCCACCTCGTCCTGGGAGACACCCACGGTGGCCAGCTCCGGGTCGGTGAAGACGTTCGCCGCGACCGTCCGCAGCCGCAGCGGGCGGACCGCCTCGCCGAGGGCGTGCCACATCGCGATCCGACCCTGCATGGCGGCGACGCTGGCCAGCAGCAGGACCCCGGTGCAGTCACCGGCGGCGTAGATGCCGGGCACGTTGGTCCGGGAGACCCGGTCGACCGTGACGTAACCGCCCCGGCCCAGCTCCACGCCGTACTCGGCCAGGCCCAGGTCCAGGGTGTTCGGGATCGAACCGACCGCGATCAGCGCGTGCGAGCCGGCGACCCTGCGGCCGTCGGAGAGCGTCACCTCGACACCGTCGGCGGTACGCCGGACCGCGTCGGCCCGGGAGTTGTTGAGGATGCTCATGCCCCGGTTGCGGAACACCCGTTCGATGGCTGATGCCGCATCGGCGTCCTCGTGCGGCATCACCCGGTCCCGGCTGGAGACCAGGGTGACCTCGACCCCCATGGCCAGGTAGGCGCTGGCGAACTCCGCGCCGGTCACGCCGGAGCCGACCACGATCAGGTGCTCGGGCAGCTCGGGCAGGTCGTACACCTGGCGCCAGGTCAGGATCCGCTCGCCGTCCGGTACGGCGGTGGGGAGCTGGCGGGGCGTCGAGCCGGTGGCCACCAGCACGGTGGACGCGGCGATGGAGTACTCCTCGCCGCCGTCGGCCGGGGTGACGACGACCCGGTGGGTGTGGCCGAGGGCGTCCTCGCCCAACCGGGCGGTGCCGGCCACGAAGGTGACCCCCGCCTTGAGCAGCTTGGTGTGGATGTCGGCGGACTGCGCCAACGCCAACCGTTTGACCCGCTCGTGCACCGCCCGGGCGTCGACGGTGACCGCCTCCAGGCCGTCCGAGTGCACCCCGAACTCCTCGGTGTCCCGGTAACCGGTGACGACCCCTGAGCTGGCGATGAAGGTCTTCGACGGTACGCAGTCGGACAGCACGCAGGCCCCGCCCGCGCCGTCGGCCTCCACCACGGTGACATCGGCGTCGAGCTGGGCGGCGACCAGGGCCGCTTCGTACCCGGCCGGCCCTCCGCCGATGATCACGATCCGGCTCACAGCGTTCGCCCTTCGTTGATGCTCACAGTGACTTTGTTTTCCCGAACGCACCCGACACGCACAGTCGTATTCTCCCCCACCCGTCCGTCGGGCTATCGTCATCGCCGTGCGTCATCACGCCGCCTACGGCTCAAACCTGGACCCCGCCCGGATGCGCGCCTACTGCCCGCATTCGCCCATGGTGGGCACCGGCTGGCTGGAGGGGTGGCGGCTGACCTTCGCCGGTGCGGACCAGATCGGCTGGGAGGGCGCGGTGAGCACCCTGGTCGAGTCCCCCGGTGACCGCGTCTTCGTGGCGATCTACGACATCCACCCGTACGACGCGGCCCAACTCGACGAGCTCGAGGGGGTGGCCGCCGGGACGTACCGCAGGCTGACCGTCCGCGTCTCCGCCCTCGACGGCGACGTGACCGCGTGGATCTACGTCTTCGACGGGTACGAGGGCGGCCTGCCGACGTCGTGGTATCTCTCGGAGATCGCGAACGCCGCCGAGAAGGCGGGCGCGCCGGACGACTACGTCACCGAGCTGCGGACCCGCCCCACCGGCACCGCGTCGGCGTAGCGCGTATCGCACGTTCACCAGTCTGCAACCGTCGGCGGCCGGAACGCCCGTCGGCCCCGCTCGGGGTCGTCAATCACACACCGGCGGCCGGTTGTTGCGGCGGCCGTCACCAGCCGGAGGGCTGTGCGGGCGCGAGGTCGGCCCGGGTCTGGTGCAGCAGCTCCACCAGCTCGGCGCCGTCGGCGGGGCCGAGCGCCGCGAACGCCGGCGAGGCGAGACGGTCGGTCACCGCCTCCGCCCAGAGCCGCCGACGCACCAGCGGCCCGACCGGCGGGTACGGCGGCGGCCAACCACAGGCCACCGCGCCGGCCTCCCCCTCGGGGCCGGCCAGCACCGCCTCCAACGGGGTCATCCCGGCGGCGCGTACCGCCAGCAGATAGGCGCCGGTGAAGTGTTCACGGAGCATCCGCAGCCCCGCGGCGCTGCGGGCACCGGCGGAGAGTTCCGGCAGCGGCATGGCCCGCCAGGCGGCGAAGAGCGGCATCCCGCTGGCGTCCGCCGCCGTCACCGCCCGCTCGACCAGCCCGGCCAGGCGTTCGGTGCCGGGCAGGGCGCCCAGCCGCTGCACCCCCCATCGGCAGCACTCCGCGAGACTCGCGGCGGCCACCTCGGCCGGCCGGAGGGCTCGGGCGGCAGCGTCCCAGCCGTCGGCGACCGCGTCCGGGGCGAGGAAGCCGAGAGCGGCGGCGGCCGTCTCGGCCCGTACGTCGCCGAGCGCACCAGCCCTGCCGCTGATGTAGAAGGCCCAGCCGGAGATGCCGAGCAGTCGTGCCCGGCGCAGCGTGGTCGGGCACCGGCTGAACGCGTCACCCAGGTCGAGCACGACCGGCTTGCTCGCGGCGGCGACCTGCTCCGGTGTCATCCGAGCGCCGCCCTCGGACGCACCGGCCCACCGCTCTGGCCGGCCTTCCGCTCCGGGGCCGCCAGCTCGGGACGGCCCGCCCGCTCGTCGTCGTCCATCGATGGTCAGTCTGCCGGGCGACCCCTGGAGTCCGCAGCCCCCTCTTCGGCCGCCAGTGCCTCGACCGCCGCCTCGACCTCGCCCGCGCGCCGCCGGGCCACGGTGACCGCCCGTTCGGCCGCGCGGCGGGCCAGCTTGGCTCGGCTCAGATCCTGCTCCGCGACGGCCCGCCGCCGTTCCAGGTCGGCCAACTCGGTCTCGATCCGATCGAGGACGGCAGCATCGTCGCGCTCCTGCCCGGTCGCGTCGGTCAACTCGGCTTCCGCCCGCTCCTGGTCGGCGCGGGCTCGGGCCAGCTCCCGGTCCAGTGCCCGGCGCTGCCGGTCCTGCTCGGCGCGGGCTGCCCGCTGCGCCGCCCGCTCGGCGCGCTCGGCGGCCCGGTCGGTGCGGGGGGCCGCCTCGGGGCGGGCCCGTTGGGCGCCGGGGCGGCGGGCCGGTGCTTCAGCGGCCGGCTCCTCGTCGTCGGCCGGCTCCTCGTCGTCGGCGGTGACCAGCCGCAGCTGCGGCCGGGGCACCTCGCCGAAGCCGGCGTAGCTGGTGGCCCGGAGCAGGCGGCCGGCCCGGACCTGTTCGGCGACCCCGGTGTCGGAGAGCGCCGCGTTGAGGGTCGCCTCCACCTCGGCCAGCGGCAGCTTCCCGGCCGGCGGGGCGTCTGGCTCCGCCGCGGCGAGCTTGCGGACCTCGGCGACCAGGGCTGCCACCACCGCCCGGCGCTGCGCGGACAGCTCCCGCAGCCGGGGCCCGCGCAGCTCCCGTTGGGCGGCGCGCAGCGCGTCGGCGAGCTGGACCAGGTCGGCGACCAGTTCGGGGCGGTGGATGGCGAGCAGGTTGACCAGCCAGGCGGCCACCGTGGGTCGGCGTAGCCGGGCCAACTGGCGGGCGGTGGTCGGGTCCCCCGCCCGGCGAGCCTCGGACACGGCGGCGTCCCGGGCGGCCACGAACCGCTCCGGTGGAATGCGGTAGAGCTGCTCGACCAGCTCAGGTGAGGGGCCGGGCATCGCCTCAGACGTCCACCCGGCTGCCGGGCTCCAGCCGCTGGTACTCGGTGCCGGACAGCGCGGCGTACTGCCGGTTGAGCACGCCCAGCCCGTTGGCGTTGAGCAGCGCGTCGTGCAGCGCGTACGCACGCCGTGGAGCGACCGCCCGGATGAAGTCGACCACCTCGGAGAACTTCGACCAGGGGGCGTGGATCGGCGCGAACAGCGTGTCGACCGGCGTCTCGTCCGGCACCACCAGGGCGTCGCCCGGGTGGTAGACCACGTCGTTGATCAGGAAGCCGAGGTTGTCCACCACCGGGATGTCCGGGTGGATCACCGCGTGCCGCCCGCCGTACGCGCGCACGGCGATCCCCGCCGCGGTGAACGACTGACCGGCCACGACCGGGTGCAACGCCTCGGCCGCGTCGCCGAGGATGCCGGCAAGCGACGCGGGCCCGTGGATCGGGAGCGGCCCCCGGTCGAGCTGGTGGCACACCGCCGCCACGTCGAGGTGGTCGGCATGTTCGTGGGTGACCAGCACCGCGTCCGCACCCTCCAGCGCCGCAGGGTCGCTGAACACTCCGGGGTCGACGACGAGCACGCCCCCGTCGTGTTCCACCCGGAGGCAGGAGTGGGCGTACTTGGTGAGCCGCATCGTGACTCCTCGATTATCGAATCGTGACGTCCTCAGCGCAGTCTGCCGGAACCAGCCGGCGGGCGCGTCGCGTCCGAGGTATCGCCACACCGGCTGATGACGATGGGAGCGGGGATGGACGGACGAGCGGGACGACGCCACGGGGTACTGGTGGCGGCAACGATACTGGTGGCGGCGCTGGCCCTGGCGGGGTGCGGTTCCGGTGACAGTGGGGCGCGGGACGCGGCGGGATCGGCGGCCGAGGCGCCGCCCGCGAACGGCGGCGTTGCGGACAAGGACAGCGCCGCGGGCGCGCCGGAGGCGGCCGGGGCCGGCGCACCGGACCTCCGCATCGACCAACGGGCGATCATCTACACCGGAACCATGCGGGTCCAGGTCGACGACGTGGACGCCGCTGCCCGCGACGTCGCCGCCGTCGTCACCCGGGCCGGTGGCTTCATCGGTGGCGACCAGCGGCGCAGTGCCAACGCCGACGCGGTGGCGGAGTTGCAGCTGCGGGTGCCGGCCGCGAAGTTCGCCGGGGTGGTGGAGGAGATCGCGAAGCTCGGCGAGCCGCAGAGCCGGGAGATCAGCACCCAGGACGTCACCGAGGAGACCGTCGACCTGGACGCGCGGATCATCAGTCAGCGCGCCCGGGTGGACAGCGCCCGCCGCCTGCTCGCCCGCGCCTCCTCGATCACCGACCTGGTCTCGCTGGAGAACGAGCTGGGTCGCCGGGAGGCCGACTTGGCCTCGCTGGAGGCGAAGAAACGGCGCCTGGCCGACCTGACCGCCCTGTCCACGATCACCGTGTCGCTGGCCGGCCCGGCGGCGAAGACCGCCGAAGAGAAGGCCGAGACCGGCTTCCTGGTCGGGCTGAAGGGCGGCTGGAGGGCGTTCGTCGCCTCGCTGACCATCCTGCTCACCGTGCTGGGTGCGCTGCTGCCCTGGCTGGTGACGCTCGGCGTCCCGCTTGCGGTACTGCTACTGCTGCTGCGCCGACGGCGGAAGGCTCCCGCCCAGGTCGCACCGGTCAGCGCACCGCTGCCAGTGCCCGCAGCGCGGTCTGCACCATGACGCGTACGCCGACCTGAATGGCCCGTTCGTCCACGTCGAAGGACGCGCGGTGCAGGTCGACGTTGGGGCCGGCGCGGCCCACGCCGAGGCGGGCGAGGGCGCCGGGGACGTACTCCAGGTACCAGGAGAAGTCCTCGCCGCCCATGCTCTGCGGCGTCTCGGCGATCCCTTCCGGGCCGAGCGCGGCGGCGGTGGCCGCGGTCAGCACCTGGATGGCACGGGAATCGTTGCTGACCGGCGGCCGGCCACGCAGGTATTCCAGGTCGACCGTGGCGCCGGTGGGGGCGATGACGTCGCGGACCACCTGGGCCACGATCTTGGGAGCCTGCTCCCAGGTGTCGCGGTCCATCACCCGCAGGGTGCCGGAGGCGCACGCCTCGGAGGGGATGACGTTGTAACGGGTGCCGGCCGCGGCGTGGCCGAAGACCAGCAGCAGCCCGCTGTTGGCCGGCACCCGACGGCTGACCAGGGCGGGCACCTCGGTGATCAGCCGGCCGAGCGCGTCCACCAGGTCGACGGTCAGGTGCGGGCGGGCGGTGTGCCCGCCCGGGCCGGACAGCCGCACGGTGACGTTGTCGGCGGCCGCGGTGATCGGGCCGACCCGCAGGCCGACCTGGCCGACCGGCAGGTTCGGGTCGCAGTGCAGCGCGAAGATCTGCACCACGTCGTCCAGCCCCCCGGCCTCGATGACCTCGAGCGAGCCGCAGGGCAGGATCTCCTCGGCCGGCTGGAAGATGAGCCGGACCCGGCCGTCCAGCTCGCCGAGGTCGGCGAGCTGAGCCAGCAGCATGCCGACGCCGAGCAGGATCGTCGTGTGCACGTCGTGGCCGCAGGCGTGGCAGACGCCCTCCACGGTGGACCGGTAGGGCACGTCCTTCGGGTCGTGCAGCGGTAGGGCGTCGATGTCGGCGCGCAGCGCGATGACCGGGCCGTCCGCGCGGCCGTCGACGTCGCAGATCACGCCGTTGCCCTTGGGCAGCAGCCGTGGGTGCAGCCCGGCCAGCGAGAGCTCCCGGGCGATGAGGGCGGCCGTCTCGAACTCGGTGCCCGAGAGCTCAGGGTGCGAGTGGAGGTGACGGCGCGTGGCGATCAGCCCCGGTACCCGGAGCGCGAGGAGGTGGTCCAGATCGCGGGGCAGGGGCTGGGACCCTGGCGGTGTCTCCGGCCAGGACGACGCCAGCTGACTACCCGTGGGCAGCGTCAACGCACTCGTCACGTCGAATTCTCGATTACTGGAGATGGATGGATCATCGGGGACAGCAGACAGCCTAGACCTCCGGCGGTGACGCTGCGCAACCTCGTTCCGGTAATGATCGGACCGCGCAGCGTCACGTATGCCCTGCTGGGAGCGCTCGGAGATCTGCGGGACAGCAGGTAGATCGCGGTCGAACGCCGTCATCTGCCCCTCACCTCCTACAACGCGTAACCGATCGCGGCGGCCAGGAATCCTCGGCGCCTCGCACGGGCCCACATTGCGAATTGTCGCATTAGTCGGGGTGATGAACTGACACTCCGACAATTAGCCGACCACGCTCCGCAGCGACCGGATAAGGACGCTCACACGCGCTTGTCGGCCATGACCGCACACGGTGTGCGTCCCCGTTCACCCGAGCGGGTAACCCCCAAACCGGGTCCGCTTTCGACTGTAGCGCCGCAATGGGCAACCAAACCGGTGCTGACCTGCGAGAACGTCCGGACGGGCGATCAGAACCGATCGGTGGGCCGGTAGAGCCCCCACGCCTCGCGCAGCGTTCCGCAGACCTCACCGATGGTGGCCCGGGCGCGCAGGGCCTCCTTCATCGGGTACAGCACGTTCTCCGTCCCGTCGGCGGCGGCCCGCAACCGGGCGAGGGCACCCGCCACGGCCTCGGCGTCCCGCTCGGCGCGCAGCCGGACCAGCCGCTCGGCCTGGGTCGCCTCGATCGTCGGATCGACCCGTAGCGGCTCGTACGGCTCCTCCTCGTCCACCGTGAACCGGTTGAGCCCCACCACGACCCGCTCACCCGAGTCGATCTCCTGGGCGATCCGGTACGCGGACTGCTCGATCTCCCGCTTCTGGAACCCGGCCTCGATGGCGTCGACCGCCGAACCGTGGTCGGCCACCCGCTCCATCAGCTCGACGGCGGCGGCCTCGATCTCGGCGGTCATCGCCTCGACCACGTACGAGCCGGCGAACGGGTCGACGGTGGCGGTCAGATCCGTCTCGTACGCCAGCACCTGCTGGGTACGCAACGCGAGCCGCGCGGCCTTCTCGGTCGGCAGCGCGATCGCCTCGTCGAAGCTGTTGGTGTGCAGCGACTGGGTGCCGCCGAGCACCGCGCCCAGCCCCTGCACCGCGACCCGGACCAGGTTCACCTCCGGCTGCTGGGCGGTGAGCTGCACGCCGGCGGTCTGGGTGTGGAACCGCAGCATCGTCGACTTGGGATCCTTGGCGCCGAAGTCGTCGCGCATCAGCCGGGCCCAGATTCGCCGGGCGGCGCGGAACTTCGCCACCTCCTCGAGCAGCGTGGTGCGGGCCACGAAGAAGAACGACAGCCGGGGCGCGAAGTCGTCCACGGCCAGACCCGCCGCCAGTGCCGCCCGGACGTACTCCACGCCGTTGGCCAGGGTGAACGCGATCTCCTGCGCGGGCGTCGCGCCGGCCTCCGCCATGTGGTAGCCGGAGATGGAGATGGTGTTCCACTTCGGCACCTCGGTGCGGCAGTACGCGAATGTGTCGGCGACCAGGCGCAACGACGGCTTCGGCGGGAAGATGTACGTCCCCCGGGCGATGTACTCCTTGAGGATGTCGTTCTGGATGGTGCCGTTGAGGGCCGCGCCGGCGACGCCGTTCTCCTCGGCCACGAGTTGGTAGAGCAGCAGCAGCACCGATCCGGGTGCGTTGATCGTCATCGAGGTGGAGACCTTGTCCAGCGGGATGTCGGCGAAGAGCAGCCGCATGTCCTCGATGGAGTCGATGGCGACGCCCACCTTGCCGACCTCACCGTGCGCGATCGGCTCGTCGGAGTCGTAGCCCATCTGGGTCGGCAGGTCGAAGGCGACCGAGAGGCCCATCGTGCCGGCGCGCAGCAGCTGGTGGTACCGCGCGTTGGACTCGGTGGCGGTGCCGAAGCCGGCGTACTGGCGCATCGTCCACGGGCGCGAGGTGTACATCGTGGGATAGACCCCCCTGGTGTACGGGAACTCGCCCGGTGCGCCCGAGCGGGCGTCCAGGTCCTCCGGAAGGTCGGCCGCCGTGTAGACGCCCTTGATCGGAAAACCGGACTCGCTTGACCGCCGTTCACTCATCCCCGGATGGTAGGACGCGTGGGCGTGCCGTCGGGTGAGGGATACCGCACAGCGCGTCCCGACGGGTCGACAGGAGGTGAACGACCGGGCACGTTCTGTCGACTTAGGTAAACGTCCGCCGCGTCGGCTTTCGCATCGGGCGTCGGAACCAGCAAGATAGGGGGGTTGTGTCCCAGCCCCCCTCGATTTCCCCCGGTGGCTTTTCTGTGACTCAGATCCCGACGTGGAGCGGCGGACCGGTCAGTCCCGCCAACGGACGAGCGGCGCCCGGCACCACCATCGGTGGCCGGTACTCGCTGCGATCCTCGGTGGGCAACGGCGGCATGGGTACGGTGTGGCGCGCCACCGACACCCTGCTGCGCCGAGACGTGGCGGTGAAGGAGGTCGTCCTGCCCCCGGGGCTGGCCCCCAGCGACCGTGACGCCATGTACGAACGCACCCTGCGCGAAGCCCGCGCGGCGGCCGCCATCCAGCACCCTTCGGTGGTGCAGGTGTACGACGTGGTCACCGAGGCCGGCCGGCCGTGGATCGTGATGGAGCTGCTGGACGCCCGCAGCCTCGCCGACATGGTGATCGAGGACGGGCCGGTCGCTCCCCGCGCGGTCGCCAAGATCGGCATCGCGCTGCTCGGCGCGTTGGAGGTCGCACACGCGATCGGCGTGCTGCACCGCGACGTCAAACCGGCCAATGTGCTGATCTGCACCGACGGGCGCTGCGTGCTGACCGACTTCGGGGTCGCCCGGATGCCCACCGACGTCCAACTCACCACCCCCGGCATGGTGCTCGGCTCGCCGCACTTCATCTCGCCCGAACGCGCCATGGGCCAGGAGTTCGGGCCGCCGAGCGACCTCTTCTCGCTGGGTGTGACGCTCTACACGGCCGTCGAGGGGCGGCCCCCGTTCGACAAGGGCGACCCGATCGAGACCATGCACGCCGTGGTCGAGGATCCGCCCGCTCCGCCGCAACGCAGCGGGCCGCTGACCCGGGTGCTGATGGGTCTGTTGGAGAAGGACCCCGCCCGCCGGCTGGACGTGCACACCTCCCGGTCCATGCTGCGCGAGCTGCTCGCCGGCGCCCTGGGCAGCACCGCCACCGCCGTGCACTCGGTCACCGACCCGTACGCCGTGGTGCCGGTGCAGCAGCGCCCGGCGCCCGTTCCGCCGCCGGCCCAGCCGGACCCGAAGTCGGACAACCAGATCGGCGGCCGGGCGATGCTGGCCCCCGGCGAGTCGTTGACCGACCGGTTGGCCTCGTTGCGCCGGGGCAAACGCCCGCAGCAGGTCGGTGCGACCGGGCTCGACGACACCAGCGCCGACGCGCTGGCCGGCCCGCTGCACACCCCCACCGGCGCGATGCCGGCACCCGGCCGACCTACCACCGGGCGCACCTACGGCGGCAACGCGGACGCCACCCAGCGGGTGGACGCCGGTGGCCACCCGGACGCCACCCAGCGGGTCGCCTACGGCAGTCAGCCCGACGCCACCCAGCAGGTCGGCTACGGCGGCACGCCGGAGGCCACCCAACGCATCGGCGGCACCTACGGCGGCGGCAACCAGTGGTCGGTGCCGGGCACCGGCCAGCCCTGGGCCACGTCGGCCACCGCATCCGGCGGCGGCGCCCTGGACAAGGTCCGCGCCACCGGGGGCCAGCTGGTCGGCACGGTCAAGGGCTGGCCCCGCAAGGTGCAGCTCGCCGCGGCCGGTGGGCTGGCCGTGGTGCTGCTGCTCGCCGTGGTGGTGCTGACCAGCGGCGACGATTCCACGCCGAGCACCCCGCAGGCCCAGCCCTCCCCGTCCGCCCCGGCTGGCCCAGCAGTGGAGATGCAGGAGCACTCCGGCCGGGGCGTCCAGGTGATGGTCCCGAAGGGCTGGAAGAAGGCCACCGGCGGCAGCTACACCGACTACGTCGACCCGGAGGACGAGGGTCGCAAGATCCGGATTCTCACCGAGAAGTGGACCGGTACGCCGACCCGCTGGGCGGAGAGCGCACAGAACTTCCTCCGCACCAAGAGCACGTCCTGCAAGAAGCCGTACGCGCAGGTCGCGCTCAACGAGGGCGAGTCGGCGGGCAGCCCCGGCGTCGAGTTCGAGTACACCTGCGGCGAGGGTGGCGACATGCGCCACGGGGTGTGGCACGCGGTGGTCAACGACGGCAAGGCCTACTCGTTCTACCTGTCCTCCAGCGACGCCCGGTACGGCGAGAGCAAGCCGATCTTCGACGAGATGGTGCGGACGTTCCAGCTCACCGGCGACGGCTGAGCCGGGAGGAACCGACAGCGGTGATCCGCCGCCGTGCTATCAAGGGGCATGGCGGCGGACACCACTGACATCGACGACATTCGCGAGCGAGCCCGGCGTTGGCTCGCCGACGACCCGGACCCGGCGAGCCGGGACGAGCTGACGGCGGTGCTCGACCGGCTGCCGGCGAGCGCCCCGGAGCTGGCCGACAGGTTCGCCGGTCCGTTGACCTTCGGCACCGCGGGCCTGCGCGGCCCGCTGCGCGCCGGCCCCAACGGGATGAACCTCGCCGTGGTCACGCAGGCCGCCGCCGGCCTGGTCGGCTGGCTCGCCGCCCAGGGCGGCACCGGCCCACTGGTCATCGGGTACGACGCACGGCACGGCTCCCGCGAGTTCGCCGAGCGCACCGCCCAGGTGAGCACCGGTGCCGGCCGACCGGCGCTGCTGCTGCCCCGCCCACTGCCCACCCCCGTGCTGGCGTACGTGGTGCGCCAGCTCGGAGCGGTGGCCGGCGTGATGGTCACGGCCAGCCACAATCCGCCCCAGGACAACGGGTACAAGGTCTATCTCGGCGCGGAGCTGGGTGGGGAACTGGGCGCCGGTGCGCAGATCGTGCCTCCCGCCGACGCCGGCATCGAGGCGGCCATCCGGGCGGTCGGCCCGCTGGGCGAGGTGCCACTGGGCCCACCCGGTCAGGTGCTCGGTGACGACGTCGTCGCCTCGTACGTCGAGCGGGCTGTCGCGGTGATCGCGCCGGACGGGCCACGCGACCTCACGGTGGCGTACACCCCGTTGCACGGGGTGGGCGCCGCGGTGCTCACCGCCGTCTTCGCCCGGGCCGGCTTCCCGGTGCCCGGGTTGGTTCCCGAGCAGGCCGAGCCGGACCCGGCGTTTCCCACCGTGTCGTTCCCCAACCCGGAGGAGCCGGGGGCGGTGGACCGGCTGATCGCGTTGGCCGACTCCACCGGCGCCGACCTGGCCATCGCCAACGACCCCGACGCGGACCGCTGCGCCGTGGTGGTCCGCGACGGCGTCTCGGACGGTCGGCAGAGCTGGCGGATGCTGCGCGGCGACGAGGTGGGCGCGCTGCTCGCCGACCACCTGATGCGTCGTGGGGTGACCGGTCTCTACGCCACCACCATCGTCTCGTCGTCGCTGCTCCGGGCCATGTGCGCGGCGCGGGGGCTGCCGTACGACGAGACGCTGACGGGCTTCAAGTGGATCGTCCGGGCCGGCGGCGGAAGCGCGCCACTGGTCTTCGGCTACGAGGAGGCGCTCGGCTACTGCGTCGCCCCGGAGCACGTACGGGACAAGGACGGCATCACCGCCGCGCTGACCGTGGCCGAGCTGGCTGCCGGCCTCAAGACACAGGGTCGTACGGTGACCGACCGACTGGACGAGCTGGCCGCCGAGTTCGGTGTGCACCACACCGACCAGCTCTCCGTACGGGTGGACGACCTGCGGGAGATCGCCGACGCGATGGCCCGGATCCGGGCGGCCACCCCCACCACGCTGTCGGGGCACCCGGTCGACACCATCCAGGACCTGCTGCCGGAGGCAGACGTGGTGATCCTGCGCACCGGGGTGGCCCGGGTGGTGATCCGCCCCTCCGGGACGGAGCCGAAGCTCAAGGCGTACCTCGAGGTGGTGGAGCCGGTCACCGACGGTGACGTCCCGGCGGCCCGCAGCCGGGCGGCGCAGGCCGTCGCCGGACTTCGCGCCGACGTCGGCGCTGCTCTCGGCATCTGAGGGCGGCGGTCAGCGGCGGGGGCCGAGGGCCTGGTCCACGGCCTTCGCCAGGGCGGCGACCACCAGGCCGACCGAGGGGCGGACCACCGAGTCGTCGGTGCTCACCTCGCCGGAGAAGCCGGCGCCGGTGGCGATATCGGTCAACCGCCGACGGGCGTCCGCCGCGGCGTCGCCGCTCACCCCGAGCGCGGATTCCATCCGCAGCACCACGACCAGGGTGGCCAGCGCGGCGGTCCGCTCGTCCGGGGCGGCCGCGCCGGTCAGCGCCTCGGCCAGCCGCAGCCGGGTCTCCGCCTCGACGGAGCGGTCCACCACCGGGTAGCGGTGCACGTGGATGAAGCCCAGCTCGGTCTCGTCGACGTCCCGGACCACGCCCTGCCGGCACAGGTCGCCGAGGATCCGGTCGCGCAGGCCGTGCCGCAGGCGCTGCACCCACGAGGCCGGGGTGTGCGGCGTGTCGGCGGCGATCCGGCCGAGCACCTCGTCGGTGACCGGTTCGCCGGTGGGCGTCGGGTCGACCACGGTCAGGGACCCGTCTCCGTACGCGATCCGGCCCGCCAGGGCCAGCTCGACCAGGACCGCGGCGGCCATGCCCAGGTCGAGACTGATCCGCGGCATGGTCGCCTTGCCGGTCGAGTCGTCGTACGCGAGCAGCAGCAGCTCTTCGGCGAGCGCAACACCAGTCATGGCCCGAGACGGTAGCGGGTCCGCGCACCACCGCGCACGGACCCGCCGGGACCGGTCACCGACCGGGTGGCGCATCAGAAGCGCGGCATGCCGCCGAACTGCCGGTCGCCGGCGTCACCCAGACCGGGAACGATGAACATGGAGTCGTTCAGCCCGTCGTCGATCGCTGCGGTGACCAGGCGCAACGGCAGGCCGGAGCGCTCGAGCCGCTCGATGCCGACCGGTGCGGCCAGCACGCAGAGCACGGTGATGTCGGTGCAGCCCCGGTCGGCGAGCAGCCGGCAGCAGTGCTCCAGCGAGCCGCCGGTGGCGAGCATCGGGTCGAGCACCAGCACCGGCAGGCCGGCCAGGTCGCGGGGCAGCGACTCCATGTACGCCCGCGGCTCGTAGGTCTGCTCGTCGCGGGCCAGGCCGACGAAGCCCATCGAGGACTCCGGCAGCAGGCCGAGCGCGGCGTCCGCCATGCCCAGGCCGGCCCGCAGCACCGGCACCAGCAGCGGCGGGTTGGCCAGCCGGGTGCCCTCGGTGCCGGTGACCGGCGTCTGCACCGGGTACCGCTCGACGGGGAAGGAGCGCGCCGCCTCGTACACCAGCATCGTGGTCAGTTCGTGCAGCGCCTCCCGGAACGTCGAGGAATCGGTGCGCGCGTCCCGCATGGCGGTCAGCCGAGACTGGGCCAGCGGGTGGTCAATGACGTGTACGTCCACGATCGCTCAACCTACCGGTCCGTTCGGCAGGGCGGTGCGGGTGCGGTCGGACCAGCGACGCCGCTCACGTCCGCGCGCATCCGCTCACCCCCCGCGCGGCGATCGTGAGCAAGATCACTCGGCTTCCCGGTGCGTAGACTTCGGGGCATGACGGCGACAACGACGTCGGCCCGGTCGGAGCTCTCCGAGCTGGGACGATCCGAGACCGCTCTGCGGACCTTCCTGCACGGCCTGCCCGGCGTGGACCAGGTTGGCGTGGAGCAGCGGGCGGCACAGCTCGGCACCCGCTCCATCAAGACCACAGCCAAGGCGCAGGCGATCGACCTGGCGATCCGGATGGTCGACCTGACGACCCTGGAGGGGGCGGACACCCCCGGCAAGGTGCGCGCACTGGCCGCGAAGGCCCTGCGCCCCGACCCGGCCGACCCGTCCTGCCCGCACGTCGGCGCGGTCTGCGTCTACCCGGCGATGGTTCCGTACGTCGCCGAGGTGCTGCGCGGCAGCAACGTGCACCTGGCCAGCGTCGCGACCGCCTTTCCGTCGGGCCAGGCGCCGCTGGAGATCAAGCTCGCCGACACCCGGGCCGCCGTCGCGGCCGGTGCCGACGAGATCGACATGGTCATCAACCGGGGTGCGTTCCTGGCCGGGCGCTACTCCGAGGTCTACGACGAGATCGTGGCCACCAAGGAGGCCTCCGGGGACGCGCACCTCAAGGTGATCCTGGAGACCGGCGAGCTGGCCACCTACGACAACGTCCGTCGGGCCTCGTGGCTGGCCATGCTG
The DNA here is from genome assembly GCF_046549295.1 of Micromonospora sp. 067-2. Classification (NCBI taxonomy): domain Bacteria; kingdom Bacillati; phylum Actinomycetota; class Actinomycetes; order Micromonosporales; family Micromonosporaceae; genus Micromonospora; species Micromonospora sp. 067-2. The sequence continues at coordinate 346,857 of NZ_JAJPWB010000002.1, forward strand.
GCCGGCGGCGACTTCATCAAGACCTCCACCGGCAAGGTCCCGGTGGCCGCGACGCTGCCGGTGACCCTGGTGATGCTGGAGGCGGTCCGCGACTTCCGCGAAGCGACCGGGCGGCAGGTCGGCGTGAAGCCCGCCGGCGGCATCAAGACCACCAAGGACGCCACCAAGTACCTGGTGATGGTCAACGAGACCGTCGGCCCGGACTGGCTCGACCCGGACTGGTTCCGCTTCGGCGCGTCCAGCCTGCTCAACGACCTGCTGATGCAGCGCACCAAGCTGACGACCGGCGTCTACTCCGGTCCCGACTACTTCACCCTGGACTGATAGCCGATGTTCGAATACGCACCCGCCCCCGAGTCCCGCTCGGTGGTGGACCTCAAACCCTCCTACGGGCTCTTCATCGACGGTACGTTCGTCGACCCGACCGACGGCGGCAGCTTCAAGTCGATCAACCCCGCCTCCGAGGAGGTGCTGGCCGAGGTGTCCGAGGCCGGCGTCCAGGACGTGGATCGTGCGGTGCGGGCCGCCCGGAAGGCGTACGACAAGGTCTGGGGTCCGATGCCGGGCCGGGACCGGGCCAAGTACCTGTTCCGGATCGCCCGGCTTCTCCAGGAGCGCTCCCGCGAGCTGGCCGTGCTCGAGTCACTGGACAACGGCAAGCCGATCAGGGAGTCGCGCGACGTCGACCTGCCGCTGGTCGCCGCGCACTTCTTCTACTACGCGGGCTGGGCCGACAAGCTGGGTCACGCTGGTTTCGGGTCCAACCCGCGGCCGGTCGGCGTGGCCGCGCAGGTCATCCCGTGGAACTTCCCGCTGCTCATGTTGGCCTGGAAGATCGCCCCGGCGCTCGCGGCGGGCAACACGGTGGTGCTGAAGCCCGCCGAGACCACTCCGCTCAGCGCGCTGCTGTTCGCCGAGATCTGCCAGCAGGCCGACCTGCCAGCAGGCGTCGTCAACATCGTCACCGGCGCCGGTGACACCGGCCGGTCGCTGGTCGAGCACCCCGGGGTGGACAAGGTCGCCTTCACCGGCTCCACCGACGTCGGCCGGGCCATCGCCCGCTCGGTCGCCGGCACCCACAAGAAGCTCACCCTGGAGCTTGGCGGCAAGGCCGCCAACATCGTCTTCGACGACGCGCCGATCGACCAGGCGGTCGAGGGCATCGTCAACGGCATCTTCTTCAACCAGGGGCACGTCTGCTGCGCCGGCTCCCGGCTGCTCGTCCAGGAGAACGTCGCCGACCGGGTGCTGGAGTCGCTGAAGCGGCGGATGGCCCACCTGCGGGTGGGCGACCCACTGGACAAGAACACCGACGTCGGCGCGATCAACTCGGCCGCCCAGTTGGAGCGGATCCGCGAGCTGTCCGACGCCGGTTCGGCCGAGGGCGCCGAGCGTTGGTCACCGCCGTGCGAGCTGCCCGACCGGGGCTTCTGGTTCGCGCCGACGATCTTCACCGGCGTCACCCAGGCGCACCGGATCGCCCGTGAGGAGATCTTCGGGCCGGTGCTGTCGGTGCTCACGTTCCGCACTCCGGCCGAGGCCGTCGAGAAGGCCAACAACACGCCGTACGGGCTGTCGGCCGGAATCTGGACCGACAAGGGATCCCGGATCCTGTGGACGGCCGACCGGCTGCGGGCCGGAGTCGTCTGGGCCAACACGTTCAACAAGTTCGACCCCACCTCGCCGTTCGGTGGCTACAAGGAGTCGGGCTACGGTCGCGAGGGCGGCCGGCACGGGCTGGAGGGGTACCTCAATGTCTGAGCGGGTCGCGGTACGCAAGACGTACAAGCTCTTCATCGGCGGGAAGTTCCCGCGCAGCGAGTCGGGACGGTCGTATCTCGTGCAGTCCTCGAATGTGTCACTGGCCTCCCGCAAGGACGCCCGGGACGCGGTGGTCGCCGCCCGCGCCGCCGTCAAGGGCTGGGCCGGGGCGACCGCGTACAACCGTGGTCAGATCCTCTACCGCGCCGCCGAGATGCTGGAGGGCCGCCGCGAGCAGTTCGTCGCCCTCGGTGTGCCCGGCGACGAGGTGGACGCCGCGGTGGACCGCTGGGTCTGGTACGCCGGCTGGGCCGACAAGCTCCCCCAGGTGTACGGCGGCGCCAACCCGGTCGCGGGCCCGTACTTCAACCTGTCCGCGCCCGAGCCGACCGGCGTGGTCGCCGTCGTCGCCCCGGAGCGCCCGGCGCTGCTCGGCCTGGTCAGCGTGATCGCACCGGCGATCGTCACCGGCAACACGGTGGTGGTGGCGGCGTCGGCGACCGAGCCGCTCGCGGCGGTGACGCTGGCCGAGGTGCTGGCCACCTCCGACCTGCCCGGCGGAGTGGTCAACATCCTCACCGGGAGGATCGCCGAGACCGCGCCGACGTTGGCCGCGCACATGGACGTCAACGCGATCGACCTGACCGGGCTGGCCGACGCCGAGCTGGCGACCGACCTGGAGGTCAAGGCGGCGGACAACCTGAAGCGGGTGCTCCGCCCGGCCCAGGCCAACCACGACTGGTCCGCCGACCCGGGCCTGACCCCGATGACCGCCCTGCTGGAAACCAAGACGGTCTGGCACCCGAAGGGCGTGTGAGCGGGGCTTCCGGCCCGTGGTGCCGGCCGCGTCGGCGGGGGTGATCATGGTGTTGGCGGGGCGGATGATCTTCTGAGGGCCCGTCAACCTCATGATCGACCTGGTCGGGTGGGTCGGGGGTCTACTACGGGGGGTAGGATTGCGGGGTGACTCGGTTGGGCGATCTTGAGCGTGCGGTGATGGACGTGCTGTGGGATGTGGTCCCCGGCACGTCGGACGGCGTCACCGTGCGCGAGGTCGCCGACGCGCTCGACGGCCGCGAGCTGGCCTACACCACGGTGATGACCGTCCTGGATCGGCTCGCCGGCAAGGGCATGGTGCAGCGGGAGCGGGAGGGTCGGGCCTGGCGGTACCGGCCCGCGGCCACCCGCGAGGCGCACATCGCCAAGCTCATGCTCGACGCCCTCGACCTGGGTGGCAGCAGGGACGCCGCGCTGGTGCGCTTCGCCCACTCGGTGACCGGCACCGAAGCCGACGTGCTCCGGGCGGCCCTGAGCGCCGAGGCCGGACAGACCGGGTCGAGCGCCAGCGGAGGCGATGCCGGGCCGGCAGGGCCGGGCACCGCCGTTGGCGGGACCGGGGCGAGCCGGCCGAGCACTCCCGAGGCGGGTGTCGAGCTGACCGACCGGGTGGACGGGCCTACCGGCCGCCGTCCTGCCGACGAGGCAGCGGAGCGGTAGGGCGAGCGCCATGGCCTACGCCGTGCACTTCGCCGCAACCATGGTGGCCTGCTACCTGACCGCTCAGGTGCTGGCCCGGTCCACCTGGACGTGGCGTAGCCCCCGGGTGGCGATCGTCTGCTGGCAGGCGGTCGGGTTGGCGCTGGGCCTCTCCGCGATGGGCCTGCCGATGGCGCTCGGCGTGAGCGCGTACGACCAGCCGACCGGCGGTGCACTGCTCGCCCTGGCCGCCGACCTCGGCCGAGGCACCCTGCCGATCGGGGTGACGGCCTTGCACCTGGCGGGCGTCGGGGTGGGCTTCGGCATCGGGGCGGTGCTGGTCACCACGACCGTGCGCAGCATCCACGGCACCGTACGCGCCCAGCGCCGCCACCGGGACCTGCTCACGCTGGTCGCCAGGGATGACCCGGCCGCACCCGGTGCGCTGGTGCTGGACCATCCGAGCGCTGCGGCGTACTGCCTGCCGGGCGTGAAGCCGCAGGTGGTGGTCAGCGCCGGGACGCTGAGCCTGCTGGATCGGGCCGAGCTGGCCGCCGTGCTCACCCACGAGCGCGCGCACGCCAACGAGCGGCACGACCTGGTACTTCTGCCGTTCACCGCGCTGTGCCGCGCGTTGCCGTGGTTCGGCTGGGTCCGCGACGCACACGAGCGGGTCGCCCTGCTGGTGGAGATGCGCGCCGACGACAAGGCGCGCGAGCTGCACGCGGAGGAGCCGCTGGCCGGGGCGCTGCGCCGTTTCGCCGCCGCCGGCCACCGCGTCACGCCGGCCGGCGCGCTGGGAATGGGCGATCGGGACCTGGACGTACGCGTGCAGCGACTGCTGGTCAGCGACCGGCCGCCCCGCCTGCTCGGTGGCATCGCTCTCGCGGTCGCCACCACGCTCGTCGCCTTGCCGGTCAGCCTCTTCCTGAGCTGACCGACCGACAGCACCGCAGCCCGCCCGGTTCGAGAGCGAAGCCCTGGACCCCTAACTACTACAAACTGTCGTAGGATTTACTACGACGCAGCGTAGTAGCAAATGCGTAGGAATCCTACGTGTAGGGTTGCTACGCCAAGGGAGCCAACCTACGGAGAGCCGGCCATGGACACGCTGCTCCTCGCCCGCCTGCAGTTCGCCACCACCACATCGATCCACTTTCTGTTCCTGGTCGTCACGCTCGGACTGGTCACCCTGCTGGTCGGGATGCAGACCGCCTGGGTGGTCACCGGCAACCCGACCTGGGAGCGGCTGACCCGGTTCTGGGGCCAGCTCTACGTGATCAACTATGTGCTCGGCATCGCCACCGGCGTCGTGCTGGAGTTCCAGTTCGGGCTGAACTGGAGCGGCCTGTCGCGCTACGTCGGCAACGTCTTCGGCGCACCGCTCGCCATCGAGACACTCGTGGCGTTCTTCCTGGAGTCCACGTTCCTCGGGATGTGGATCTTCGGCTGGCACCGGCTCGGCAGGGGCGTCCACCTCTCGCTGCTCTGGGGCGTGGCCATCACCGCGTACGCCTCGGCTTTCTGGATCATGGTGGCCAACTCCTGGCTGCAGCACCCGGTCGGCTACGAGGTCCGCGACGGGATCGCCCACCTCACCGACTTCGGCGCGCTGCTCACCAACCCCAGCCTCGGCATGGCGTTCGGGCACGTGGTCTCGGCCGGGTTGCTGGTCGGCGGGATGCTGATGGCGGCCGTCAGCGCCTGGCACCTGATCCGGCGTACCGGAGACCACGCGCTCTTCCGCACCTCGCTGCGGATCGGCCTGGTCACCGCGGCGCTCGCGATCAGCCTGGTGCAGGGGTTCGGCTTCGCCCAGTTCGGCCCGGTCGGTGCGGTGCAGCCGACCAAGTTCGGCGGAGACAGCCCGCAGGCCCGGGCCCTGATCGCCGAGTGGACGGCGCGATTCGGTCCCGGCGACTACACCCCACCGGCGCTGGCGAGCGTCGGGCTGGGCTTCATGATCCTCGTCGGCGTCACCCTCGGCTGTGTCTGGCTGCTGCTGCCACTGCTCTTCCGGGACTGGATCATCCGGCTGCGCTTTCCGCTCTGGATCGTCCTGTTCGCCCTGCCGCTGCCCTTCGTGGCCGTGATCCTCGGCTGGATCGCCCGGGAGGTCGGCCGCCAGCCCTGGGTGGCGTACGGGCTGCTCCCCACCGACCGGGCGGTCTCCCCGGTCGGCGCACCGGTGATGCTCGCCTCGCTGATCGGGTTCAGCCTGCTGCTCGGCACCCTCGCCGCCACCAACTGGGTCCTGCTCGCCCGGCATGCGGCCCGGGGCGCGGTCGACCCGGCGCTCGGCCGCCCGCCGGCACCGCCGACCGAGCCGGCCCACCCCGAACCCGCCCTCGCCTGAGGAGATGATCGTGGACCTCGCCTGGTACGCCCTGCTCGGCTTCTTCTTCGCCGGCTACCTGGTGCTGGCCGGCTACGACTACGGCATTGGGCTACTGCTCGCGCGGGGCGGCCCAGCCGGTCGGCGGGCAGCCCTCACCGCTCTCGGCCCGTACTTCCTCGGCAACGAGGTCTGGCTGGTGGCAGCCGTGGGCATCCTCTTCGGCGCCTTCCCGGTGCTGGAGGGTGAGCTGCTCTCCGGGTGCTATCCGGCGGTCGCCGGCGCTCTGGTCGGGGTGATCCTGGTCATCGTCGGGGTGCAGCTCCGCAGCCGACCGACCGACGAACGGATCCGGGCCCGGTGGGACCGGGTCGTGGTGGTCGGCAGCGTGCTCGCCGCGTCGGGCTGGGGCGTGCTGCTGGCCGCGCTGCTGCAGGGCGTACCCCGGCAGGCCGCCGGGCACGTCACCGGGATGTCGCACCTGGCCACGCCGTTCGCGGCCGCCACCGCGCTGACCATGCTCGCGCTGGTCGCGGTGCACGGTGCGACGTTCCTCACCCTGCGCCTGCCCGCCGCCGACGCCGCCCAGGTCGGCCGCACGGCCCGCCGCCTGGTGCCGGTGGCGCTCACCGCGGTTGCCCTGGCCACCGTCGTGGGCCTGCTCTCCGACCGGGTACGCGACGCCGTCCAGCGGCCGGCTCCGGCCGTACTCCTGCCGGTGTTGCTGGTGGCGGCGCTGCTGGTGGCCCGCGCGGCGCTCGACCGGCGGCGGCCGGGGTGGGCGCTGGTCGCCACCGGCGCGGCCCTGGCGCTGCCCGTGGCGCTGGTCGGCGCGGCCCTCTGGCCCTACGTGCTGGTGTCCACGACCGACCCGGGCGCGTCACTGACGGTGGCCGACGCCGCCGCCAGCGCACCGACACTGCGGCTGCTCGGCTGGGTGGCGCTACCGCTGCTGCCGGCCCTACTAGGCTTCCAGGCGATGTGCTGGTGGGTTTTCCGGGGACGAACCGACGGCAGGGCACCGGTGTACTGGTGAGCCGCCGTCCCTTCGACCCGCGTCTGCTGCGCCGGGTCCCCGCGGCCCGGCGCGATCTTGCCGTGCTCGCCCTCCTCGGCGTGCTCGCCGCCGGGCTGATCGTGGCGCAGGCCACCGCGTTGGCGGCCGTGCTGGCCACCGCCGTCGACGGCCGGCTGGACCGACCGGCGCTGGTCGGGTTCGTGGTGGCGGTCGCCGCGCGTTCCGCGCTGGTCTGGGCGCAGGGCACCGTCTCGGCGCGGGTCGCCGCCACGGTCAAGGCCGCGCTGCGGGCCGACCTGCTCGCCGCGGTGGGGCGACACGGGCCGGGCTGGGTGGCCGGGCAGCGGGCCGGGCAGCTCGCCACCCTCACCGGGCGTGGGCTGGACGCGCTGGACGCGTACTTCACCGGGTACCTGCCGCAACTGGTGCTCAGCGTGACGGTGCCACTGGCGGTGCTGGCCAGGGTCGTCGTCGCCGACTGGAGCTCGGCGGTGATCATCGCGCTGACCCTGCCGCTCATCCCGGTCTTCGGCGCTCTGCTCGGCTGGCAGGCGCAGGCCGCCACCGACCGGCAGTGGCGTCGACTCTCCCTGCTGGGCGGGCACTTCCTCGACATGGTCGCCGGGCTGCCCACGCTGCGCGCGTTCGGACGGGCTCGGGCGCAGACCGACGTGGTCCGCCGGATGGCCGACGGGCACCGGGTCGCCACCATGAAGACGCTGCGGATCGCGTTCCTCTCCGCGCTCGTGCTGGAACTGGTCGCCACCCTCTCGGTGGCCCTGGTCGCGGTGCCGGTCGGCATCCGGCTGCTCGGTGGTGGCCTGGCCCTGCAGACCGCGCTGCTGGTGCTGCTGCTCACCCCCGAGGCGTACCTGCCGCTGCGGGCCGCCGGCAGCCGCTTCCACGCCAGCATGGAGGGGCTCACCGCGCTGGACGAGGCGCTCACCACCTCGGCTGCGCCCACCGCACCCCGGGCGTCCGAGGGCGCGGCCACCCCCGACGGGCGGGGTGGGATCCGGTTCGAGTCGGTGACCGTGGCGTACGAGCGGACCACCGCCCTGCGGGACGTGACCCTGACCGTCGCGCCCGGTGAGCGGATCGCCATCATCGGGCCCAGCGGCGCCGGCAAGAGCACCCTGCTCGGCCTGCTGCTCGGCTTCGTTACGCCGACCAGTGGCCGGATCACGGTCGGCGGGGTCGACCTCGCTGCCGCCGACCCGGACGCCTGGCGCCGGCAGGTGGCCTGGGTGCCGCAACGGGCCCACCTCTTCGCCGCCTCGCTGGCCGACAACATCCGGCTCGGCGCTCCGGACACCCCGGCCGAGGCGCTCGCCACCGCCGTGCACGACGCGGCCCTGGACGACGTGGTGTCCGGCCTCCCGGACGGGCTGGACACCCTGCTCGGCGAGCGCGGGCACGGGCTGTCCAGCGGGCAGCGGCAACGGGTGGCCCTGGCCCGGGCGTTCCTCCGGGACGCCCCGGTGGTGCTGCTCGACGAGCCCACCGCCCGGCTGGACACCGCAGCCGAGGCGGTGGTGCTCGACGCCACCCGCCGGTTGGTGGCCGGGCGAACCGCGCTGCTGGTCGCGCACCGGCCGGCGCTGCTGGCCGACGCCGACCGGATCCTGCGGATCGAGGACGGCAGGGTCACCGAGCTGACGCCCGAGCCGAGCGGAAAGGTGGCCCGATGAGCACGGCACCGGAGCCGCCGGCGTTCGGGCCCGGCCCGCTGGACGCGATACCGGAGTCGACGGCCGGCGCGACACCGGCCGGGCGGATGACCGCCGAACGGGCGGTGCTGCGGCTGGCCCGGCCCTACCTGGGCCGGCTCGTCGGCGCGGGGCTGCTCGCCGCCGCCACCGAGTTCGCCGGGCTCGCCCTGATGGCCACCGCCACCTGGCTGCTGATGAGCGCCGCCGGTCGGCCGCCGCTGGACCGGCTCACCGTGGCGATCGTCGCGGTCCGGGCACTGGCGATCAGCCGGGGCGTCTTCAGGTACAGCGAACGGCTCGCCGGGCACGACGCCGTCCTCCGCATGATCACCGACGTCCGGGCCCGGGTCTTCGCCACCCTCGCCGCCCGCCGCACCGTGGGGCACCGCTCGGGGGACGTGCTGAGCCGGCTGGTCTCCGACGTCGAGGCGGTCCAGGACCTGTTGCTGCGCGTGCTGGTGCCGGCCTCGGCGGCGGCCCTGGTCGGGTTGGTGACGGTCGCCGGGGCGGCACTGATCTCGCCGCCGGCCGCCGGTGTGCTCGCCCTCGGCCTGTTCGTCGCCGCGGTGGCGCTGCCCGCGCTGGCCACCGCGGTCACCCGACGCAGCGCGGCCGAGGTGGCCCCGCTGCGCGGCGCGCTGGCCACCGACGCGGTCGATCTCACCCACGGCGCCGCCGACCTGGCCGCGTTCGGCGCGACCGGAGCCGCCCTGCGCGCCGCCGAGCAGCGGGCCGGGCGGCTGGCCCGACTGGAACGCCGGTTGGCCGCCACCGGCTTCGCCGTGGACGCGGCCGGGGTGCTGATCGCAGGGCTGACCGCCGCGGCGGTGGTGCTGGCCGCGCTGGCCGCCGACGTGTCCGGGGTGCTGACCGGCGTGTTGGCCGTCGGCACGCTGGCCGCCGTCGAGGTGGCACTGGCCCTGGTCGCGGCGGCCCGGCAGTGGACCCAGCTGCGGCCCGGCCTGACCCGGGTCGCCGCCCTGCTCGACGCCGACACGCCTGCCCCACCCGCCGCCGTCGACCCGGCCGACCGGCCCACCGCCGGCCCGCACGAGCTGCGCTTCGTCGACGTGACCGTGCGGTACCGGGTCGGCGCCGCACCCGCACTCGACCGCGTCAGCGTGGACCTGCCGCCCGGGAGACGGATCGCGGTGGTCGGCCCGAGCGGCGCCGGCAAGAGCACCATGGCCGCCGTGCTGACCGGCGCGGTCCGCCCCACCTCCGGCCGCGTCACCCTCGACGACCACGACCTGTCGGCGTACGCCGAGGAGGAGCTGCCCCGCATGGTCGGCGGGCTGCTCGCCGAGGCGTACGTGTTCCACGCCACGGTCCGGGAGAACCTGCTGCTCGGCCGGGCCACCGCCGACGAGGAGGAGCTGACCGGCGCCACCGCCGCCGCTGGCCTGCTGGACTGGGTACGCGCCCAGCCTGCGGGCTGGGACACCGTCGTCGGCGAGGAGGGCGGCCAGCTCTCCGGTGGGCAGCGACAGCGGCTCGCGCTCGCCCGGGCCCTGCTCGCCGCAGCCCCGGTGCTGGTGCTCGACGAGCCCACCGAAGGGCTGGACCCGAGCGCCGCCGACTCGGTGCTCGCCTCGGCCCTCGCCGCCATCCCCGCCGGGCACTCGGTGCTGCTGATCAGCCACCGACTCAGTGGGCTGGACGAGCTGGACGAGATCGTCGTCCTCGACGGTGGTCGGGTTATCCAGCGCGGCCGGCACGCCGAACTGGTCGCCGCCCCCGGCTGGTACCGGGACCAGTGGCTGCTCCAGGCTGCGGCCGAACGCGGGTACCTGGCGCTCGTCCCCTGACCGCCCTCCGGGGCCGACCAGGGTTCTCCCGGACGTCACGAGCCGGCGTCCCGTGACAGGGTGGTGCCATGCCGTGCTCTGGGGACGCGTTGGTGGAGGAGCACCTCCGGGACCTGGCCGCCCGCTTACAGGGGCCGGCACGACTGAAGTCCGACCTGCTGACCGAGGCGCGGCACGGGCTGCTGGACGCCGTCGAGGCGTACCGGGAGGACGGTGTGCCGCCCGCGGAGGCGCAGCGGCGGGCGGTGGCCGAGTTCGGCTCACCGGCGCAGTTGGTCCCCTCCTGGCAGGCCGAGCTGGCGGTGGGTGCGCTGCGCGGGCTCTCGCTGCGGATGCTGGCGGTTGCCGGGGTGCTGGTGGTGGCGGGCGACCTGACCTGGCGCGGCGCGAGCTGGAGCGACGGCCCGCATCCGCCGGCCGTCTACCGGCTGCTCTCCGCCTCGGTCGACTGGATCTGGATGGGCGCGCTGCTGCTCTCGGTGGCCGGCCTGCTGGTGGTGGCGGTGAGCGCCCGTTCCGCGCGGCCGGGCGTGGCGGTGGCGCAGCGCGCGGTGGGCGCCGGCCTGACCGGCACCCTGGGCCTCGGCATGCTGGCCGGCGGCGCCCTCTTCGCCTGGTCGATCAGGCTCTGGGACGCGGCGCTGACCTGGCCACCAATGATCGTCGGAGCGGTGCTGGTCGGCGGCGCCTACTTCTCCCTGACCCGCGCGGCGGGCGGCTGGTTGCGGGCCGCCGTCCGCTGAGTGCGCGGGCGGCTGGTTGCGGGCCACCGTCCGGTTGGGTGGGCGGGCGCCCTCAGACCGGGGCCACGGGGGGTGGGTTGCCCGGGTCGAGGAACTGGCCGACCGTCGTGCTGAACTCGCGCCAACCGGCGCGCTCCCCGGCGAGTGCCCGCCGGCCGGAGTCGGTGAGCTGGTACGTCCGCCGCTCCCGACCGTTGACCGTGCTCCAGGTGCTGTCGACGTGCCCGGCGCGCTCCAGCCGACGCAGTGCCGGATAGATGGTGCCCGTCGGCAGTTCGAGGTTGCCGTCGCTGCCCGCCCGCAGCGCCTCGATGATCGCGTAGCCGTGCAGCGCGCCCTGTTCGAGAACGGCGAGCAGCAGGGCGTCGAGGTGGCCGTGCAGCGCCTGGGCCTTCATGCGTAGCAACGCTACTTGTCAGACCGCTGGTCCGCCACCGACAGTCCACCGGACACGCCAGGCCCACGCTGCTGCGACCAGCGGTGACCCGCAGGCCCGGACCGGTGCGCCGCCCGGCCGCCGGGGTGCGGGCATCGGCCACCCAGGGCCGACGACTAGGGTGTGTGCCCAGAGTCACCTGTCGGTCGGAGACGCCGGTGGGTGGGCAAACCCGAAGCACACGGAGGTCAGCGTGGCCCGCCAGTCGCCCCAACGGCCCGACGCCGACGAGCCCGAGCTCGACGACACCACCGGCCCGGCCGAGCCAGACGATGTCGACGAGACCGGCCACCCGTCGACCTCGGCCGACCGGTCGCTCTGGGACGAGGTGCGCATCGACCCGGTGGAGATCGCCCTGCCCTCCGGCACCGGCTTCACGCTGCGGGCGTACCGGCCGGCGGGCGCGTTGACCCCGACCGACGTGACCGAGCGCGACCAGGACGACCCGTTCCTCGCTCGCCGTCAGGTGATCGCGGAGGAGGACGACGAGGCCGTCGTCATCCTCGACGAGGAGTTGGCCGAAGAGTTCGCCGACAGCGACGAGGAACCGTCGCGCCGTCGCCGCGACGGCACCCCGGACGCCGACGCGACCACCGAGGACGACGACCAGGACGAGGAAGTCGCGGACGAGGCGGACGACGAGGAGGTGCCGGTCTTCCTCAGCCAGCGGGGCAAGCTGCTGCTGTTCAAGACCCCCGAGTCATTGGTCAGTTTCATCCGATCCGGCGCTGAAAACGATCTGTCCCAACTGGACAGCTGGAATGAATTGTCCGAACGGGTGGAGCCGGCCGACATCGCGCCACTCGACGAGGACACCTACGAACTCGACCTGGTGGTGGAGAACCTCCGCGGCGGTCACGACACCTGGGACTCGACCCTGCTGATCGAGGCTGGCGAGGTCGCCCGTGACCTGTCGTACGCGTTGCGGCTGCCTGCGGTCCTGGACATGCTCTCCGCCGGCTCCAGCCTCGACGATCTGGACGAGGCGCTGCGGGCCACCGTCAACGGCGGGGTCGGCGGTTTCATGGGCCGCCGGCGACTGAAGAAGATCGGGGCGCAAACCGCAAGCCTGGGTTGGCGCACCATTGTCGGCAAGATCTCTGCGGTCGTGGACTGGCGCGACTGACCCGCACCGGGGAGCATCAGTTGCTGGCAGAGGAAAGACCTGTCCCGGGAGGAGGACGACGCCGTGGCGCTCGTGCGCGTTTACTGCGGTCTGGCCTCGGCGGACCCGGCTGATCGACCGGCCTCGGCCGGTACGACGCTGACGTCCGCTGTGGTCGATGACGCAGGCCGTCTGCTGCTTGTCTGCGAGATCGGCGACGACGCGGCTGGCTACGCCCAGCTCGTCGCGCTGCTCGTGGAGCGGTCGGGCGGGCCGAGCGGTGCGGCCATCGCCGCCGACAGCGACGACCACACGGTCATCTCGCTGTTGAGCGCGGCGGGTCGACCCCTGGCGATCGCCGACGACGACTCGGTCGACGACTTCGCCGAGCGGTTCGCCGACGACGACTCCCTGGAGGAGATGCAGTCGCCGCCGGCCGAACGCCGCGCTGTCGGCCTGGCCCGCGCGTTGCAGGCCGGCGCGCTCTCCGCCGTCACCCTGCCCGCACCCCGGGACCTGGCCGGCTACAAGCAGGTGCTCTCCGCGCACGCCGCACTGGCCAGCGGTCGACACTCCGCCGCCGTGGCACTGCGCGAGGTGCTGCGCGAGCTGTACCCGGCGGCACTGCGCGCGTACCCCGACCCGGCCGAGCCGGTGTCGCTGGCCGTCCTGGACGCCCTGCCCGAGCCGGGCATGCTCGGCGGCACCGTCGCCCGGGGCCGCGAGGTCTCTGTCGCGGCGGACGCCATCACCGCGCACCTCGCCGCGGACGGGGTGGCCGACGCCGAAGAGATCAACGAAGCCGTCACCGCCCTGCGGGTCGCCATCTCCGAGACACCCCGCCGCGCTGCGGTGAACCGGGCGCTCACCTCGGCCGTGGCCGAGACGGTCCGGCAGGCGGTCGCCTCCGTACGGGCCTGCGACGCCGGCTGCGAGGCTCTGGTCAGCGCGCTCAGCGCGCGGGTCAGCGTTCCTGCACCGGCACCGGGGCGCCGGGCCGCCGCACGCCGCGGTGAGCCGATCAGCGACCTGGCCGTCCCGGCCAACACCGGCACCGGGTTGCGAGCGGTCCGGCCGACCCCGGCCGCCGCCGAGCCCACACCCACCGGTGGCCGGCGCAGTCGCCCCGAGCCGATTCCGGGCGGTCCCCCGCTGGCGTCACCACGCCCACTCGGGCCGCCGCCGGTCGCACCGGCTCCGGTCACCCCACCGCCGGTCGCGCCGGCACCCCTTGCCCCGGCCGCGCACGCCGGTCCGCCGGTGTCGGCCCAGCCCGGGCGTGCCGAGTTCGCGCCGAGCCGGATCGACGGTCCGACCAACCGGCCGGTCTCCTCGCCACCGCCCCCGCCGCCCGGGATCACCCCGATCGCACCGGCGCAGCGCGGCACGGTGCCACCGGCCGAGGCTGGCGAGCCGTTCCGGCCGACGCTGACCACCGCCGCGATCAACAACGCGCGGGCCGAGCGGCAGCGCACGGTCATCCCGCCCCGCCCCAAGACCAACGGCGATCCTCGGGCGAGCCCCCTGCAGCGCCCGATCGAAGAGCCGCCCACCGGTGGTTTCAGCGCCACGGATCTCAGCATTCCGGTGCCAGCCCCCCGGCCCGGCCAGGAGTCCGCACCCCCGGGCTCGCGGGCCAACTGGCCGCTGGTCAACAACCCGGAGGACCCGGCCGACAGTTCGCCGAACAACCCGGCCGCCTACTCCTACGGCGGTGGCCGTGGCATCGACGCGCCGACCGATCCGGGCCGCGCCGACGGCCGGGTCACCCCGCCCTGGCTGGCCGACGACCTGCCCCAGGAGCCACCGATGCTGCGGCTGGTGGAGCCGCCGCCGCTGGCTGACCGGGCGCTGCGCGGAGGGCTCAACCCGGCCGCCGACCCGCGCCTGGAGACGCCGCCGCTGCGACTCGTCGACCGCGAGCAGGCCGCGCGCAACGGCCGCCTCGACCCCCGACTCGACCCCCGCGTCGAACGCGCGCCCGAGTACCGGCCGGCGCCCCCGGTCGAGCACCGGCCACCACCGGTCGCCGACGAGGGCGACGGGGATCTGCTGATCTTCGCGCAGGCCAAGTCGGCATGGTTCGTCGGGCAGACCGAGGAGTCTGACCTGGACTGGTCGACCAAGGCCGACACCGGGTGGCAGGCCGCCGAGCAGGCCGCCCGCCCCGCCGTGGGTGCCGAGACGACAGCCGGGCTGCCGAAGCGGGTGCCGCAGGCCAACCTGGTCCCGGGTTCCCCGCTGCGCGAGGAGCGTCCGTTGCGCATAGTGCGTGACGCTGCGAGCCTCGCTGAGAACACCACCGGCTACTTCCGCGGGTGGCGCCGCGGGCAGGAGATCGGCGGGTTCGCCGTCGGCGGGCGGCCGGGTCGCGAGGCCGCTGGCGGCTGGGACTTCAGCCGCGACCACGGCGACCGCGACGACGACCGGGAGTACGAGTACCGCTCCGCCGGCTACCAGTCCTGACCACTCGCACCTACCCGGTGCCCGCCACCGACGGCTGATGTCAACGCCGACAGTTCGGTGGCGCACGCGCACACCGGCGACGGCGTCCCGGGGCGGAACACGCGCCCAGGACGCCGTCGCCGCGCCCGTTTCAACAAGGACCCTGGAAGCGTCGAACGCCGACCGCCGCTGGACAGCATGACGCGCCCGGTGACGGCCGGAGCCACCACCGGGCGCGATCGCCCTTGTCAGGCCGGGGCGACGGCGCGCGTACGGCGCATGGTGAGCACGTACTCGACAAGCGAGATCAGCACGTGCTTCGTCGACTCCCGGTTACGGGCGTCGCAGGCCACCACCGGCACGTCACTCGAGATCGCCAGCGCGTCCCGGACGTCCTGCGGGTCGTGGTACTGCATCCCGTCGAAGCAGTTGATGGCCACCAGGTACGGCAGCCGCCGGTGCTCGAAGAAGTCGATCGCCGCGAAGCAGTCGGCCAGCCGGCGAGTGTCCACCAGCACGACCGCGCCGATGGCACCCCGAACCAGTTCGTCCCACATGAACCAGAATCGGGTCTGACCCGGCGTACCGAACAGGTACAGGATCAGGTCACGGTCGATCGAGATCCGGCCGAAGTCCATGGCCACCGTGGTCGTCGTCTTACCCGGCACCTGCCGGGTGTCGTCGACGCCCACGCCAGCGGAGGTCATGATGGCCTCGGTGGTCAGCGGCGTGATCTCCGAGACCGAGCCGACCAGCGTCGTCTTACCGACGCCGAATCCACCGGCGATAACGATCTTCGCCGACGTCACGCGCGCGCTCGGGTTCGGCGGGCGGTGCGACATGTCAGAGCCTGCGAAGTCCACTCAGCACCCTCTCCAGCAGTTCAGTGCCCACCGCGTCGTCGGAGTCGTCCAGGATGGTCGGCTCATGGACCGCGACCAGGCCGTCCGTCGCCATGTCGGCGATGAGCACCCGGGCCACACCGAGCGGGAGCTGCATCCGCGCCGCGATCTCGGCGAGCGATTGCACGCGTCCGTCACACAGCGCGGCGATGTACTGGTGTTCACGGCCACCGCCGTTGCCATTGGCAGCGGTCCGGCCGCGCACCGTCGTCTCGACGAGCGCCTCCAGCGCGATGTCCAGCCGGGGACGGGTACGACCACGGGTCACGGCGTATGGACGGACCAACGCCCCGGTCGGTTCGTCACGATCGGCCATGTCGCCGCTCACCTCCTTCGTACCCCGTACCGGCTCCCACCGGTGAAACTCGTCGTTGTTGTCGTTGCAGTCGCGCCGACCTCACGGTCGACGACGCGTCAGCCCAGCATTCCCGCAGCCGCGCGCGGCTGCGGGGTCAACGCGTCGCCCACCCGATCGACCAACAGCGCCATCTCGTAGCCGACCTGCCCGACGTCGGAGCTGCGGGCAGCCAGCACGGCGAAGGACGAGCCGTCCGAGATGGACATCAGGAACAGGAAGCCATTGTCCATCTCCACGACGGTCTGCAGCACCGCACCTCCCTCGAAGCAGCGAGCCGCACCCTGGGTCAGGCTGACCAGACCGGACGCGATCGCGGCGAGCTGGTCGGCCCGGTCCCGTGGCAGATCCCGTGACGACGCGAGGAGCAGGCCGTCCGCCGAGACGGCGACCGCATGCGCGACACCGGGCACCCGGTCGGCGAAGTTGGCCAGCAGCCAACCAAGATCCTGCGTAGTTGTCATCCTTCTTGCTCCTTCTGCCCGCTCCCGGCCGCTGAGCCTGAGCCAGACTGCGAGGATTGCTGCCCTCCCGGAGTCGCCTCCGGGCTGGTCGGGTTGTCCGAGGTGGTACGCCCCCGCTGAACACCCCGGTGATAGGCGGAGAGCAGACCACGGACCGCTTCCGGGGTGCGGCGCTGGGCCGAGATGACCGGCTTCTCCACCGCGCCCGGGACGAGCTGTGCCATCGGCTTGCGCTTCGGCAGACCGGTCGTGGTGGTCTCGCTCACCGGCGTCGCGCTGGCCGCTGCCGAGGCGGCACGCCAGCCGTCGTCGGCTGCGGTCTGCCAGCCGTTGGTCTGCGGTTGGGGCCGGCGGTTCGGCAGGCTCTCGGCGAGGCTGGGGCGGGCGCCCCCGTTCGCTGTCGGCCCGTTGTCCCGCGGCGCTCCTCCGGCCGTCGGAGTGTCTGCCATCGGTGTGTTACCTGTCGTCCCGGGTGGTGTCTTGTGGACTGGGCGACCGCTGGCCTCGACCGTGGCGAACTGCTGGGTCGGGGTGCCGTTCGCCGCCGGCTGGGCGGCAGCAGCCTCCTCCGGACCCGGCCGGCGGGTGCGGAACCAGGCCGACTCGAGCTCCCGGAAGATCGGCAGCTCCATCGTCTCGTCCGCGTACCGCTGCCGGTTCTGACCCTGCGGCTGCTGCGGCTGCTGTGGCGCGGGCCGGCTCTGCGGTGGTGCCGCAGGGGTCGGCGCTGCCGGCTTGGCCGGGGCGTGCTGCTCGGGCCGCACCCGTGGCAGCTCCGTCGTCATGTCCAGGGCGGCGGCGAGCCGCTCGGGCACCGGCGGGGTCGCCGTGTCCCGGTCGCTGCCCGGCACCGGCGGCCAGGCCGGCGGCGCGGGGGCGCTGGGCGCCGACGCGGGCGGTGCGGATCGGGGAGCGAAGCCGCTGAACGACTGACCGGACGCCGGGGGCGCCGAGTACGGCTGACCGGAGGCGGGAGCGGCCGAGACCGGCGACGCGGACACCGGAGGACCGGCGTACGACTGCCCGGAGGCCGGGGCCGCGGACACCGGAGGACCGGCGTACGGGACGCCCGAGTAGGGCTGGGCAGAGTACGGCTGGCCCGAGTAGGGCTGCCCGGAGTACGGCTGGCCGGAGGCCGGCGAGGCCGAGACCGGCGCACCGGAGTAGGGCTGGGCCGAGACCGGCGGCAGCGGCGGCGCGGAGACCGGTGGCGGCGAGTACGGGCGCGCCTCCGGGCTGCTCGGCAGCTGCCGCGGGATGGCCTGCTGCTGGCCGGTGTTCTGCGGCTCGTCACCGGATCGGCGCTGCGGCAGCGGGTCGATCGGCTGGCCGTTGGCCGTGCGCGGGGTGAACCCGTCGCCGCCGTTCGTCCCGGCCGCACCCGTCAGGTCCGACCAGGCCGGCATCGAGCGGTATGCACCGCCGTTGGCGGGGGCGCCGGCACCGTTACGCGAGGCCGGATCGAACGGGCGACCACCCAGAGTGACCTGGTTGCCGGACTCGCCCGGGCGCGGTCCGTTGCCCAGTGCGGGCAGCGCGCCGAAGGCCGGGGCTGGCCCACCGTGCTGCTGTGCAACGTTGGCCGAGGGCAGCGCTGGCGGCTGCTGGACCCGACCGGAGAGCGCCCGGGGCACCAGCACCGAGGTGGGAAGGGTCACGTCGGCGACCGTGCCACGGTCACCGCCGGGACGCAGCTCGACCCGGACCCCGTGCCGCGACGCCAGCCGGGCGACCACGACGAGGCCCATCATCCGGGACACGGCGACGTCCACCTGCGGTGGCGTCGCGAGCCGTTCGTTGAGCTCGTACAGCTGGTCGCGGCTGATGCCGATGCCGCGGTCCTCCACGTAGAGCGAGGCGCGGTCGCCGACCCGCCGGGCCTCGACCATGACCTGCGAATCCGGAGGGGAGAACGCGGTGGCGTTGTCGAACAGCTCGGCGACGAGGTGCACCAGGTCGTTGACCGCGTGCGCGGCGACCTCGATGTCCCGGTCGATGACACCGAACTCGATCCGGGTGTAGTGCTCGACCTCGGACTGGGCGGCGCGCAGCACGTCGATCAGCGCAGCCGGCTCGCGCTGCACACGGGTGGAGTCGGCACCGGCGAGGACGAGGAGGTTCTCGTCGTTACGGCGCATCCGGGTGGCCAGGTGGTCGAGCTGGAACAGCTCAGCCAGCCGGTCCGGGTCCTCCTCGCCGCGCTCCAGCCGGTCGAGGTGACCGATGAGGCGGTCGACCAGGATCTGCGAACGGCGGGCCAGGTTGACGAACATCGTCGCGACGGAGGCGCGCAGCGCCGCCTGCTCGGCGGCCGTCCGGACGGCTTCCAGGTGGACGGCGTTGAACGCCTCGGTCACCTGACCGAACTCGTCCTTGCTCCGGACCGGCAGCGGCTCGGCGATCTGGTTGGCCAGCTGCACCGGGGAGAGCTGCCCGACGACCTGCGGGTCCCGCAGCCGGGCCACCGCCTGCGGCAGACCGTACTGCGCCACGGAGAGTGCGCCCTGCCGCAGCTCACGCAGCGAGCGGGCCATCGAGCGAGCGACCAGGTAGGCGAAGAGGATGGCCAGCAGCAGCATGCTGAGCAGCAGGCCGGTCTCCAGGAACACCTGGCGCTGCACGTCCGAGCGCAGATCGTCGGCCTCGGCGACCACGTCGCCGTCGAGCTTCGTCTCGACGGCGCGGATCAGCTTGGCGTTGGCCGTCATGGCCGAATCCCACTGGTCCGGACCGAAGGGCGCGCCGCGCATGTCGCCGGTGGTGTTGCCGTCCATCCAGCCGATGTAGTTCTGCGCCTCGCGGCGGTCACCGCCGGCGATCGTCTGATCGTGGAACGCGGCTTCCTCGGGGGTGGCGACGGCCTTGAAGCTCTGCTCCGCCTGTCGCTGGCCGGTGCCGCTGGCGATGTAGTCGGTGCGCAGCACCGGCGTCAGCTGCTTCTGGTCCAGCGCGCGGTGCACGACGACCCGGCGGGCGGAGAGGAACTCCTTCTCCCGGGCGACGGCCGCGGCGGCGCGCATCCGGTCGCTCAGCTCGTTGTTACCGGCAAGCTGGGTGGCCGACTCACGGATGGCGAGCAGGTTGTTGATCAGACCCTCGTACGCCTGGACGGTCTCGGTGAGCTTGAGCTTGTCGCTGAACACCTGACTGCGGGTGCCCGGCAGATCCTTCAGGTCCTGGTCGATCTGGTCGAGCAGGCTCTCCAGGCTGGCAGGGAGGTCCTGGATGTCGGCCCGCTGTTGCAGGTAGGGGCTCTTCGCCTGGTCGACGCGGGAGTTGACCCGGTTGTAGGCCTCCTTGTACTGCGCCGTCGGCTGCGTCCCCTCGGCGGCCGACAGCAGCACGGCCGCGGTCCGCTCGTCCTGCAGCGTGTCGACCAGGTCACCCGAGTAGCTCGACAGGTTGGCCAGGTCGCCGGCCCGGTTGGCATTGTTGAGCGTCTCCAGGTGGTCGACGAGACCACTGGTGCCCACGACGACCGTGGCGATGGTCGGCACGATCATGATGAGACCGAGCTTGGACCAGATCGGCATGTCCCGGAGCCGGCTGGCCGGCCGGCGCAGCCGCGACAGGAAGGAGCCCGCCGTCTTTGGCCGTTTGCTCACGTCACCGCCCTCGCGATTACAGCTTCAACGCGTTGCCCCGGGCAACGCTGAGCGACCGACCCGGCGGGTCGGACCCCCGAGATTCCATCACGCCGCCCGGCAAGAAGAAAGCCCAGGTTGTCACCCGCCGAAGGTGTGATGAGATGTTGAGACGATTTGATAGCAGTCCGTCTGGCCGGAGTAACTGAAGGTAATGGAACATCCGCACCGCGTTGTCCTGCTCGCCGGCCCTTCTGGCTCCGGAAAGTCCTACATAGCGCAGCAAACCGGCCTGCCGGTGCTGTGTCTGGACGACTTCTACAAAGACGGTGATGACCCTACGTTGCCGCAACGAAACGGCCAGGTGGATTGGGAATCACCCGACTCCTGGGACGCCCCGACGGCGGTGGAAACGATTGCCCGGCTCGCCCGTGAAGGTCGAGCGGATGTGCCGGTTTATGCGATCGGCGCAGATCGACGGGTGGCCACCCGGCCATTTGACGTCGCCGGATCTCCACTTTTTGTGGCCGAAGGGATCTTCGCTGCCGAGATCGTCGAGGAGTGCCGGCGACGCGGGCTGCTCGCCGGCGCGTACGCGCTGCGCCGCCCGCGCGGGGCGACCTTCCTGCGCCGGCTGGCCCGCGACCTGTCCGAGCAGCGCAAGGCTCCCCGGGTGCTGGTCCGTCGCGGGGTGGCGCTGCTGCGCGCGGAGCCCGCGGTGCTGCGCCGGCAGACCGGGCTGGGCGCGGAGGCGGCCCGGGCCCGGGAGGTCCTGCGCCGGGTTGCCGGCCTCCTCGCCGGCCACCCCCGCGGTTGACCAGTCAGGCCAGCAGCTTCGCGTACGCGGGCTTGATCACCTCATCGATGATCCGCAGCCGCTCGTCGAACGGGATGAAGGCGCTCTTCATCGCGTTGATCGTGAACCACTGCAACTCTCGCCAGCCGTAGCCGAACGTCTCCACCAACAGCGCCATCTCCCGGGACATGGAGGTGCCGCTCATCAGCCGGTTGTCGGTGTTGACGGTGACCCGGAAGCGCAGGTCCCGCAGCAGGCCGATCGGGTGGTCGGCGATCGAGTCCACCGCGCCGGTCTGCACGTTCGACGACGGGCACAGCTCCAGCGGGATCCGCTTGTCCCGGACGTAGGCGGCCAGCCGGCCGAGCACCGGCGCCCCGCCGGGGGTGATGTCGTCCACGATCCGTACGCCGTGGCCGAGTCGGTCCGCGCCGCACCACTGGATCGCCTGCCAGATCGACGGCAGACCGAACGCCTCGCCGGCGTGGATGGTGAAGTGGAAGTTCTCCCGTTGCAGGTACTCGAAGGCGTCCAGGTGCCGGGTGGGCGGGAAGCCCGCCTCTGCGCCGGCGATGTCGAAGCCGACCACGCCGCCGTCCCGGTGCCGTACGGCCAACTCGGCGATCTCCTGTGATCGGGCCGCATGCCGCATCGCGGTGAGCAGGGTGCCCACCCGGATACTCAGACCCGCCTCGACGGCCTGGGCGGTGCCCTCGGCGAACCCGGCCAACACCGCCTCGACGACCTCGTCCAGGCTCAGGTCCCGTTCCAGATGCTGCTCCGGGGCGAACCGCACCTCGGCGTAGACCACCCCGTCGGCGGCCAGGTCCAACGCGCACTCGCGGGCCACCCGGCGCAGCGCCGGCGCGGTCTGCATCACCGCCACGGTGTGCGCGAACGTCTCCAGGTACCGCTCCAGGGAACCGGAGTCGGCCGCGCCGACGAACCAGCGCCCGAGCGCCTCCGCGTCGGTGGTGGGCAACTCGTGGCCCACCTCCGCGGCCAGCTCGACGATCGTCGCCGGCCGGAGCCCGCCGTCTAGGTGATCGTGCAGCAGGGCCTTCGGGACCTTGACGATGTCCTCGTATCGGATTGTTGCGGCCATGCTCAGACCCTAGTCAGCCTCCGGCCGGCCCTGGGACGGGACCGTCCCGGCGGCGACGGGAACCACCCCGCCGGCTACGGACACGACAGGGGTGGGAGGGCGCCCCATGACTGACGACCGACAGCTCTGGGGGTCGACGCCGGGCCGCAGTGGGCCTCGCTGACCGGCGCGGCGGGCCTGCCGCATCGGGCGGCGCTGATCAGGGTCGCCAGCCGTAGACGCGCGTCACGCTGAGCCTGATCACCAGCCGGCCGTCGCCGACCATCACCGACCGGTATTCCGCCCAGTCCGGGTGCTCGCCACGGATGCGCCGGTAGACCTCCACCAGCTCCTGCACCGTCGGATCGTCCACGGTGGCGGCGGGCGGGGTGAGAACGGCCGTGCCCTCGGCGACGGCGTACGCCCCGCCGTCCGGGGTCGTCACGTGGAAGCTGGCCCGGGCGTCGCGGCGCAGGTTGCGAGCCTTGGCCCGGTCACCGACGGTGGAGCACCGGATCAGCCCGGGCTCGGCCAGATAGTCGAGGTTGGACAGTTGGGGCCGACCGTCGCGGCGCAGGGTGACCAACACGCCGCGTCCGCGCTCGCCGAAGAGCTCCCACAGCCGGTCGCTCGTCACGGCGTCCGCGACGGAGCGGAGGCGCCACGGACAGATTTCGTTGACATGTCATCGACCGTAGGACCCAGCTCGATGACATGTCAACCAAACGGCTAGGATCGGTGTATGGACGCACCACGCTGGCTGGACGAGCGGGAGGACCGGGCCTGGCGCGGCTACCGCCGGATGCGTCGACTGCTCGACCTGGAACTGGCGCGGGAGCTGACCCAGGACGCCGGCCTCTCCGAGCCCGACTACGACGTGCTCTCCGACCTGTCCGAGACACCGCGGGGCCGGCTGCGTCTGAGCGAACTGGCCGACCGGATGCTCTGGTCCCGCAGCCGGCTCTCCCACCACCTGACCCGGATGCAGCAACGTGGGCTGGTGACCCGCGAGGAGTGCGCCGACGACGCCCGCGGCTCGGTCGTCGTGCTCACCACGGCCGGCCGGCACGCCGTCGCATCAGCCGCCCCCGGCCACGTCGCCGCCGTCCGCCGACACCTCATCGACCTGCTCACCCCGGCGGAGGTCGACGCGCTCGGCGCGCTCACCCACCGCGTGGTCGACCACCTCGCCAACCCCGACCGCCCGGCCACCCGCCCACCGCACGGCGCGGCAGCCTGACGTGGACCCGCACATCCTCGACCGGCTGCGCTGCCCGGTCTGCGGCGAACCGCTGACCGAGACGACGGCCGGCACCACCGGGGCGCTGCGCTGCCCGCGCCGGCACAGCTTCGACATCGCACGGCAGGGGTACGTCAACCTGCTCGCAGGTCGCGCCCCGCACACCGGCGACAGCGCCGAGATGGTCGCCGCCCGGGCGGACTTCCTGGCGGCGGGGCACTACGACCTGATCTGCGCCGCGCTCGCCGGGGCCGCCGCCGAAACAGTCGGGACGGCTCCCGCCCACGAAGCAGGCGGGGAGGCTCCGGCCCGCGGGACGGAGCGGGCCCTCGGGACGTACCCCCTAGTGGTGGATGCCGGCGCCGGCACCGGCCGGTATCTCGGTGCGGTGCTGGCGGCGCTGCCGGATGCCGTGGGTCTGGCCCTGGACGTCTCCAAGCCGGCGCTGCGCCGGGCGGCCCGCGCGCATCCCCGGGCGGCCGCGGCGCTGGCCGACACCTGGCAGCGGCTGCCGCTCGCGGACGCCTCGACCGCCGTGCTGCTGAACGTCTTCGCCCCGCGCAACGGCCCGGAGTTCCACCGGGTGCTCGATCCGGCCGGCACGCTGCTGGTGGTCACCCCCGCCGCCGACCACCTCGCCGAACTGGTGGACGCCCTCGACCTGCTGCGCGTCGACCCGGACAAGGCCGAACGGGTGGCCGGCAGCCTGGGCGGGCACTTCACCCCGGTCAGCTCGGCGGTGCACCGTGCGGAGTTGACGCTGGCCCGGCCGGACGTCGCCACCCTGGTCGGGATGGGCCCCAGCGCCTGGCACACCGACCGGGCGGCCCTCGCCGCCCGGCTGGCCGCGCTGCCCGAACCGGTCCGGGTGACCGTGGCGGTCCGGCTCGACACCCTACGACCCCGCTGAACTCAGGTGGAGAGGTCGACCTCTTCCCAGCCGGGCGGCTCGTCGTGGTACGGCCCCCGCAGGATCACCGCCCACTCCAGCGCCCAGCGCCGCTGCCCGATCGCGTTCGCGTCGACCAGTCCGGGCATCGCCCGCCCGCTCCGTTCGGTCTCCAGGTACGCCCAGTCCAGGCAGTAGTGCAGGTCGAGCAGCGCGGCCGCGTCGGCGGGGTGCTGCGGCGCGGTGAGGATGCGGGACCGCCAGCGCGGGAACGTCTCCCCCGCCGCGATGTGCGGCAACCGCTCCATGAGCCTCTCGTCCACGGCCAGGGTCGGGTCGAGCTGCTTGGTCAGCCCGAGCACCCAGGACAGCGCGAAGAGCGCGTCGTGGTGCAGCACGAACGAGCGGTGGTCGCCCTTGCCGCCCATCACGAACTGCCACTCCGGCGGAGTCACCATCTCGACCAGGTGCGACCCGAGCAGCCAGCTCATCGCCGCCTGCGGGGGCATCCCGAAACAGCGGGCCAGGATCAGGTGCAGCACGGCGATCCGTGCCTCGACCTCCGCGGTGGGGCGCAGTTCGATCTGGTCACCCGGCTCCCACACGAGGGGAAACTGGGCCGGCGGCAACGGCAGACCGAGCCGGGACAGCTCGTCCAGACTCGCCTCACGCACCTCACGGGGGTCGGGGGCAGCTACGGTCACGGCGGAACTTCCTGTCTGCTCGCGACGGCTCAAGGCCGACTGGGCCCCCCTTGGCCTGGGAGAATAGCGCTCCGGCGTGACCAGCACCACGCCCACCCCGCTCTCTAGCCCGGTCAGCCGATCCGCTCGATGACCAACGGGGTCGCCACCGGTGCGGTCGGCGCGATCCGCACCGCACCGGCGGCCTCCGCCAGCGCCGCCGGGATCCGCGCAGCGTCCTCGGCACGCAGCTCGTAGAGGGGGTCGCCGGCCCGCACCGGGTCGCCCGGCCGCCTGTGCAACACCACCCCCGCCGGCACACTGACCGGGTCCTCCTTGCGCGCGCGACCCGCGCCGAGCCGCCAGGCCGCCACCCCCATGGCGTACGCGTCGACGGCGGCGACGTACCCGTCCTGCTCGGCGCGGACCACCTCGACCTCAGCGGCGGCCGGCATCGGTGCGTCCGGGTCGCCGCCCTGCGCGCGGACCATCGCCCGCCAGGAATCCATCGCCCGGCCGTCGAGCAGCGCCGCCGCGGGATCGGCGTCCGGCAGGCCGGCGGCGTCGAGCATCTCCCGGGCCAGGGCCACCGTCAGCTCCACCACGTCGGCCGGCCCGCCACCGGCCAGCACCTCGACCGACTCGGTCACCTCGACCGCGTTGCCGATCGCCAGACCCAGCGGGGTGGACATGTCGGTGAGCAGGGCGACCGTGCGCACGCCGTGCGCGCCACCCAGCTCGACCATGGTGCGGGCCAGCGCGCGGGCCTGGTCGACGGACTTCATGAACGCGCCGGAGCCGACCTTGACGTCGAGGACCAGTGCGCTGGTGCCCTCGGCGATCTTCTTGCTCATGATCGAGCTGGCGATCAGCGGAATCGCCTCCACGGTGCCGGTCACGTCGCGCAGCGCGTACAGCTTGCGGTCGGCGGGGGCGAGCCCGGCGCCGGCGGCGCAGATCACCGCGCCGACCTCGTCCAGCTGGGCGATGAACCCGTCGTTGCTCAGGGTGGCCTGCCAACCCGGGATCGACTCCAGCTTGTCGAGCGTGCCGCCGGTGTGCCCGAGGCCGCGCCCGCTCAGCTGCGGCACGGCCGCGCCACACGCCGCCACCAGCGGGGTGAGCGGCAGAGTGATCTTGTCGCCGACGCCGCCGGTGGAGTGCTTGTCGACGGTCGGACGACGTACCGCCGACAGGTCCAGCCGCTCACCGCTGGCGATCATCGCGGCGGTCCACCGCGCGATCTCCGGGCCGGTCATGCCGTTGAGCAGGATCGCCATGGCCAGCGCCGACATCTGCTCGTCGGCGACCACCCCCCGGGTGTACGCGTCCACCACCCAGTCGATCTGCGCGTCCGACAGCACACCCCCGTCCCGCTTCGTCCGGATGACGTCAACAGCAGCAAAACCACTACTCATCAGTTGTTCTTCCTCGTCAGTTGCCGGGCCAGCGAACAGGGATCTCCAGCGGCGGCTCACCCTCGCCCGCCCAGAAGATGGTGCCCGTTGCGTCGACCACCACCACACGCGGTGTCCGGGCCAGGCCCCAGGTGATCGCCTCTGCCGGGTCGTCCCAGCTCGGGGCCTCCTCCAGCACGCCGGTCTCGGCGCCCGCGTCGTCCCCGGCCGACCGCTCCCAGTACGCCGTCCAGACCTGCTGGCCGGCGGACATGTCCGGGTGCACGAAGACCGTGCCGCGCCCACGCCAGGCGGCCAGCCGCTCCGGGACCACCGGCACCGGCGTCTCACCGGTCACCGCCTCCAGATCCTCCACACCGAAGGCGTGCGGCAGCAGCTCGGCCATCGACAGTGGGCGGCCCCTGGTCTCGACGAGGCACTCCGGCCCGCCGTTCTCCCAGAGCAGCTGCCGACACCGGCCGCAGGGCATCAGCGGCTCACCGGTGGCATCGACGCAGGACATCGCGACGAGCCGGCCACCGCCGGTGGCGTGCAGCGAGGAGACCACCCCGCACTCGGCGCAGAGGGTGACCCCGTAGGCCGCGTTCTCGACGTTGCAGCCCACCACGACGCGGCCGTCGTCGACCAGGGCGGCGGCACCCACCGGAAACGTCGAGTACGGCGCGTACGCGTGCCGCATCGCCTCGATGGCGGCAGCCCGCAGACGCGGCCAGTCAATGTCGGTCATGCCGTCATTCTGCCGAAGTAGCCCAGGTCAGAAGCGGGTAGGGTGCCGCTGCCCGCACTTTCACCGATCCTCGACGATCGACGTGCGGAACAGTCCCCAGGCCACGAAGCGGCCGAACAGGTCTCGTTGGCTGGGGCCGCCCGATCGATCACCCGGCCCGGTCGGAGGGCGCGCCAGGCACGGCGCAAGCTCAACCCTTGATGTACGGCTTGCCGTCGGCGGCCGGTGCCCGCACCCGACCGACCAGACCGGCCACGGCCAGGATCGTGGCCAGGTACGGCAGCATGGCGAGGAACTGGCTCGGGAACACGCTGTTGATCGCACCCAGGTAGGTGGCGAGCTGGTCGGCGAAGCCGAAGAAGAGTGCGGCGAGCAGCGCCCCGGTCGGGTTCCATCGGCCGAAGATCAACGCGGCCAGCGCGATGAAGCCCTTGCCGTTGATCATGTTCTTGGTGAACGAGAAGAGCGCCAGCGTGTAGGAGGCGCCGCCGATGCCGGCGACCACGCCAGCGAGCAGCACGTTGCGGTAGCGCACACGCAGCACCTTGACGCCGAGCGTGTCGGCGGCGGTCGGGTGCTCACCGACCGAGCGGGTGCGCAGCCCCCACCGGGTACGGAACAGCGCGATGTGGATCACCAGCACGAGGAGCAGGCCGAGGTAGAGGAAGATGTTGCCGCGGAACAGCGCCGGGCCGAGCACCGGAATGTCCTTGAGTAGCGGGATCTCCCAGTTGCCGAAGCGGGGCGCGCTGTTGTACCGCTCGATGTTGGTCTGCATCAGCCGTTCGTAGAGGAAACCGGTGACGCCGACCGCCAGCAGGTTCAGCACGATGCCGATGACCACCTGGTCGACCAGGTAGCGGATGGCGAAGATCGCCAGCAGCAGCGAGATGAACGCGCCGCCGAGGGCGGCGGCCACCAGGCCCACCCAGACGTTGCCGGAGATGCTCCCGAAGAGCGCGCCGCTGAACGCGCCCATCAGCAACTGCCCCTCGATGGCCACGTTGACCACACCGGATCGCTCACAGAGCACACCGGCCAGCGCGCCGAAGATGAGCGGCAGCGCCAGGACGAAGGTGCCGCGGAGAATGTTGACCAGCGGCATGAAGTTCTGCCCGGTCGGCGCGGCGGAGACCTGCCAGCAGAGGAAGGAGAGCACGAAGCCGACCAGCCCGACGCCGAGCACCGGAAGGAACCACCGCTTCGGTACCCCGGCGAGCAGGGCCGCACCAGCGGCGATCGTGATGATCCCGAACAGGATCGCGCCGATCGTGCCGTTGATCTCCAGTGCGGCGCCGGCCGCGTCGTCGCTGAGCGTGAACCGGGCCTCCTGGTCGGTGGCGAGCGCGCCGAAGAGCACCGCCGCCAGCAGGCCGAGCGCCAGCAGGGTCAGGCCGACCTTGCGGCTACGGGTCCAGAAGCCCTCGTCGACCGGGGCGACCGCGATGTCGGGGACAGCCATGGTGGACATGAGTTACCAGCCCTTCGCCAGGCTCGTCTGCAACCGCGCGGCACGCGCGGCCCGGAGCTGGAAGATCGCCTTCACCAGGGCCGGCGCGGCGATGAAGATGACGATCAGCGCCTGGAGCACCGTGACCAGCTCCAGCGAGATCCCCGAGTACGACTGCATGCGGTTGCCACCGGCCTGGAGCGCCCCGAACAGCAGCGCCGCCAGCAGCACCCCCCAGGGCTTCACCCGGCCGAGCAACGCCACCAGGATGCCGTCGAAGCCGATCTGCGCCACCACCAGCGGGGTCAACGCGCTGGCGGTGGAACCGAGGACCATGTTCGAACCGCCGAGGCCGGCCAGGATCCCGGCAAAGACCATGATCAGGATGTACGTCCGGGTGACGCTGATACCCGCGGTACGGGCGGCGTCCGGGTTGGCGCCGACCGCACGCAGCTCGAAGCCGAGCGTCGAACGGTTGAGCAGCCAGGCGACCGCCCAGGTGGCCAGCACCGCGAGCAGGATGCCGGCGTGCACCCGCAGGTTGTCGCCGAGCAGTCGGGGCAACTGCGCGGAGTTGTCCACCGTCCGGCTGATCGCGTCGGTACGGGTCGGGTCCTGCACGCCGTTCTGCACGATGAGCCAGGTCAGGAAGTACGTGGCGATGTAGTTGAGCATGATCGTGTTGATCACCTCGTGCGCACCGGCACGGGCCTTGAGGATGCCGGGGATGAAACCCCAGACCGCACCGCCCAGAGCGCCGGCCAGCACCGCCACCAGCAGGTGCAGGCCGGGCGGCAGCGGCAGCAGGAAGCCGGCCAACGCAGCGAAGATCACGCCGATGGTGGCCTGGCCCTGGGCGCCGATGTTGAACAGGCCGCCACGGAAGGCCAGCGCCACCGACAGGCCGGTGAAGACCAGCGGCGCGGTGTAGGTGAGCGTCTCGGAGATCGGCGCGAGCACGTTCTCCCAGCCGTTGGTGCCGTTCAGCCAGCCGGAGAACGCCTCCGGGTCGAAGATCGAACCCTTGAACAGGTTCGCGTACGCCCCACTGACCAGCGTCCAACTGGAAGTGAACGCGTCGGACGGTCGGGAGGTGATGTACGAGTAGGTGGAGAGCACCTCTGGATCGGAGACGATCATCAGAACCGCGCCGACCACGATCGCCAGCACCAGCGACAGCAGGGTCACCGTGAAGGTGTTGGCCGCCCAGAGATTGTCCAGGAACAGCCGGCCCAGCGAGGGCTTCGGCTCCGGCTCCTTGGGCGCGGTGGTCGTGCCGGCCCGTTCGGTGTTGCCGAGCGCGGTCTGGGCCGCCTGCGCCTCGCTCGCCGGCTCCTTGTCCGGGGAGCCCAACTGCGGGTTCAGGTCGCTCATGCCGTCACTCCGCTTCGCTGCGTGACGCCACGAGGCACCACCGCACTGCAACGATGATTCGCTCGCTGACGCTCGCTCATGCCGTCACTCCGCTTCGCTGCGTGACGCCACGAGGCACCACCGCACTGCAACGATGATTCGCTCGCTGACGCTCGCTCATGCCTCGTCCTCGCTCGCGGGCGCGTCATTGGTCGGCGCGTCCTGCTGGGCCTCGTCGCGGCTGATACCGGCCATCAGCAGGCCGATCTCCTCACGCGGAGTGTCCGGGCCGACGATGCCGATGATCCGGCCCCGGTACATGACCGCGATCCGGTCGGCCAGCCCGATGACCTCGTCGAGCTCACTGGAGACCACCATGACGGCGGTGCCGACGTCCCGCTCGTGGATGATCCGGCTGTGGATGAACTCGATCGACCCGACGTCCACGCCCCGGGTCGGCTGGGCGGCGATGAAGAGCTTCAGCGGCCGGGACAGCTCCCGGGCCACGATCACCTTCTGCTGGTTGCCGCCGGACAGGGTGCCCACGGGCGCGTCGGCCGACGAGGTGCGGACGTCGAACTGCTCGATGCGCTCCTTCGCCGACGCCGCGATCGCGTCCGGCTTGAGCGCGAGCCCGGTGCCGAACGGCGGCCGGTCGTAGATGTCCAGAACCAGGTTCTCGGCGACGCTGAATTCCTTGACCAGGCCGTCCACGCTGCGATCCTCGGGCACGTAGCCGACGCCGGCGCGGAGCACCTTCTTCGTCTTCCAGCCGTCGATCCGGTCGCCGGCCAGGCTGACCGTGCCGGCGAGCACCGGACGCAGTCCCATGATCGCCTCGATCAGCTCGGTCTGGCCGTTGCCCTGTACGCCCGCCACGCCGAGCACCTCGCCGGCGCGTACGGTCAGGTCCACTCCGTTGACCGCGCGGATCTGACGGTCGTCGTCGACGACCAGCCCGGCCACCTCCAGCACCGGCTCGCCCGGCGTCGCCGGGGACTTTTCCACCGTCAGCCGGACGCTGCGTCCGACCATCAGTGCGGCCAGCTCGTCCCGACTGGCCTCCGGCGAGGCGGTGCCGACGGTCTTTCCGCGCCGGATCACGGTGATCCGGTCGGCGATCGCCTTGACCTCGCCCAGTTTGTGGGTGATGAAGACGATCGACTTGCCGGCCGCCTTGAGCGACCGCATGACCGTCAACAACTCCTCGGTCTCCTGCGGGGTGAGCACCGCGGTCGGCTCGTCCAGGATGAGCAGGTCGACGTCGCGGGTGAGCGCCTTGACGATCTCGACGCGCTGCTGGATGCCGACCGGCAGGTCCTCGATCAACGCATCCGGGTCGACGCGCAGGTTGTAGCGCTCGGACACCTCGGCGACCTCGCGCCGCGCCCGCCGCCGGTCCAGGAAACCGGCGATGCCGCCCCTGACCTGCTCGGCGCCGAGCATGATGTTCTCCGCCACGGTGAAGACCGGCACCAGCATGAAGTGCTGGTGCACCATGCCGATCCCGGCGCCGATCGCGTCGGACGGGCCCTTCAGCCTCAGCGGCTGGCCGTCGACCAGGATCTCGCCCTCGTCGGGCTGGTAGAGCCCGTAGAGGACGTTCATCAGGGTCGACTTGCCCGCGCCGTTCTCGCCGAGCAGGGCGTGAATCTCTCCAGGCTCCACCGTCAGGTCGATGTGGTCGTTGGCGACCAGATCACCGAATCGCTTGGTGATGCCGCGCAGTTCGAGTCTCAGCGCAACCTCCTGGAGTGCGAGCGATGGTGCAGCGTAGCTGCCGTTGACCGAGCCGGAACGGCCCGGTCATCGTGGCGCGCGATCGGCCGCCCCGGCCCTGCGGGTGGTGACCCGCGGGGTCGGAGCGGCCGGATCGGTCGTACCTGTCTCCGCCGACCTACCCGATGATCTCACCGGGAGGATCAGCCGGTTGTCACTTGGTCGGCTGGGCCTTCGAGGAGACGGTGATGGTGCCGGCGGCGATGTCCGCCTTGATCTTGTCGACCTCGGTCTTCAGCTCGGCCGGGACCTTGCTGTCGAAGTCGTGGTACGGGGCGATCGAGACGCCGTTGTTGGCCAGGGTGCCGACGAAGCCGGGCTTGGCCGGGAGCTTGTCGCCAGCGGCGGCCTTGACCACGGCCTCCTTGACGGCGTCCGGGATGTTCTTGACCACGGTGGTCACGATCGCGGAGCAGTCCGGGGTGCTCTCGCAGCCGTCGACGTCCACCCAGATGGTGCTGTACTTGCCGCCCGAGGCCTTGGCCGCGGAGGTGGTGCCGAGGCCGGAGCCGCCGGCGACCGGCATGATGATGTCGGCGCCCTGCGCGACCAGCGCGTCGGAGACCTTCTTGCCCTCGTCCTGCTTGGCGAAGTCGTTGGTGAAGGACCCCTTCTGGGTCTCCTTGTTCCAGCCGAGCGCCTGGACGTTCTTGCCCTTGGTGGTGTTGTAGTACGCCACGCCGTCGACGAAGCCGTCCATGAAGATGGTCACCGGCGGGATCGGCAGGCCACCGTAGGTGCCGACCTTGCCGCTCTTGGACAGCCCGGCGGCCAGGTAACCGGCCTGGAACGCGGCCTGGGCGGTGTCGAACTGCATCGGGTAGATGTTGTCCAGACCCGGGTTCGCGTCGACGATGCCGAACTCCTGGTTCGGGTTGGCCGTGGCGATCTTCTTGGTGGCGTTGGCCATCAGGCCACCGACCGCCAGGATGAAGTTGCACTTCTGGTTGACGTACTGCGTCAGGTTCGGCTCGTAGTCGGCCTCGGCCTTCGACGCGACGAACTTGATGTCGATGTTGTCGTTGGCGGCCTTGGCCTGCTGCAGGCCCTTCCAGGCCGAGGTGTTGAACGACTTGTCGTCGATGCCGCCGACGTCGGTCACCATGCAGGCGCTGAACTTCTTCGCGCCGCTGCCGGCGTTGTTGTCATCCTTGGGGGCCTCGCCGCAAGCGGCGGCGGTGAGCGCGAGCCCACCCACCGCGAAGATCGAGGCGATCCGCATCCCACGCACCGAACGCAAGACGTCTCCTTCCCATTGCACACCGCGCCTAGTGCGGTGGCAGCCCATCAGCCGACCTGCGGTGTGCCGCCGGCTGTCCCACGTTACGGACGGGAGCGTACGCCCGCGCCCACCCACCGGCCGATAATCGTGCACGACTGTTGAACGCCTGTTACCCGGGTGTAACCCTTGCGTGGGGCACATCACTCTTCGTGCTGGTAGGCGAGCAGCCGAGGCGTCACGAAAGTCCGGTTTCGGGGGGTGACCCCCGCCTCGGACGTTACCGCCAAAAGACCGCCACCGCCGCGTTGACCAGGGTCAGACCGACGATCGCGAGGGCCGGAGATGGTCCGGTCGGTGAGCACCCGGGTGAGGTTGCGCAACCCGAAGCTCACCTTCCAGCCCTGGGCCAGCCAGGTCCGGGTCTGAAAGTCAATCCGGCGCATCGATGCCACGCCGCTGCTGTCGTATGGTGCCTTAGCAAGACGGTGCAAGGAATGGGAGGGCTTGCAGAGACCCCCGCAAGAACTTGCCGGTGGGCTAAAGTGCCGCCATGCGCGCTCGACTGTCCGACATCGCCCAGCAGGCCGAAGTCAGCGAGGCCACGGTGTCGCGGGTGCTGAACGACCGCCCCGGCGTGGCTTCGGAGACCCGACAGGCCGTCCTCACCGCCCTCGACGTGCTCGGCTACGAGCGCCCGGCCCGGCTGCGCAAGCGCAGTGCCGGGCTGGTCGGCCTGGTGGTGCCGGAGCTGGAAAACCCGATCTTTCCCGCCTTCGCCCAGGTCATCGAGTCGACCCTGGCGCAGAGTGGGTTCACCCCGGTGCTGTGCACCCAGACCGCCGGCGGCGTCACCGAGGACGAGTACGTGGAGATGCTGCTGGACCGGCAGGTCTCCGGGATCGCCTTCGTCTCCGGTCTGCACGCCGACACCGCGGCCAACCACGACCGCTACCGGGCGCTGCTCGCCCGGCCACTACCGGTCGTGATGATCAACGGGTACGTCCCCGGCATCGGCGCCCCGTTCGTCTCCTGCGACGACCGGGAGGCGGCCGAGCTGGCCGTGGCCCACCTGGTCGCACTCGGGCACCGCCGGATCGGCCTGATCACCGGCCCGGACCGCTTCGTTCCGGTGCGGCGCAAGGTGGCCGGCTGGCGCGCGGCGATGACCCGGCTGGCCGGCGTCGCCGAAGCCGACCTGGGTCCGCTGGCCGAGCTGTCCCTGTTCGGTGTGGAGGGTGGCGAGGCCGCCGCCGGCCGCCTGCTGGACCGCGGCGTCACCGGCGTGGTGTGCGGCTCCGACCTGATGGCGCTCGGCGCGGTCCGGGCGGCCCGCCAGCGCGGCCTGAGCGTCCCCGACGACCTCTCCGTGGTCGGCTACGACGACTCGCCGCTGATGGCCTTCACCGACCCGCCGCTGACCACCATGCGGCAGCCGGTCACCGCGATGGCGGTGGCAGCGGTCCGAGCCCTGGTGGACGAGATCAACGGGCACGGTGCCCCGCACTCGGAGTACCTGTTCCGCCCGGAGCTGGTGGTACGTGGTTCCACCGCGGTCGCCCCGGCCGTCGTGCGGCTTCCTTACGCACGATCTGCTTGACTCTTGCAGATGCCGACCGGCATTGCTCCTGCCGGATGTCGGCTTCAGCACGATGACGACCGGCCAACGCCAGCTCGAGCTGCTCGGGCTCGACCTCCCTGACGAGCTGCGTCAGGATCCGGCGTTCCTGTGCACCGGCGAGAGTCGGAACGGCTGCCGGGTGCCCACGCCGTGGAGCGGCGAGCTGGCGCCGTACGGCTTCGCGCCGACCGGCAGCGAACGGAGCTGGCTACCGGCCCCGGCGACCTGGCGGGCCCTGTCGGTCACCGCGCAGACCGGCGTGGCCGGCTCGACGCTGGAGCTGTACCGGGCCGCCCCGCGGATCCGGCACGAGCACCCGGCGCTCGCCGTCGAGGCCGACGGCCTGACCTGGCTGGACAGCGGCCCCGGCGTGCTGGCCTTCTCCCGGACCTCCGGGGCGACCGTGCTGACCTGCGTGGTCAACCTCAGCGGCGCGCCGGTCCTGATCGACGGGTACGCCGAACCGCTCGTCGAAAGCGAGGCGCTCACCGGGCAGGGCTCCGGCCATCTGCTGCCCGTCGACGCGGCAGCCTGGTTGGAACGGCGTTGAGCGGGTAACCCGTCACCAACCTGGTCGTCCGTCGTGCCCCGCGCCAACGGGCGACTGGGCTACCGGCCCCTTGTGGTGGGGGGTGAGGTGGCGCTGGCGCCACGCGGAGTCCGCTCCGCGTGGCGCCGGTGTCCGTCCCGACGGCTAGTCGCGCCCGACCGTCACTTCGCGGTGAGCAGCGCCGCGATGCGGGTGAAGCCCTCCCGAACCTCAGCCTCGTCCGGCGGCTCGACGGGCGCGCCGTGGCCCGCCTCGTCGGCGGCGGCGTCCAACTCCTCGTCGATCACGTCCTCGAAGTCGCCGTACAGGTCGGCGCCCTCGACCTGGCGTTCCTCGTCCTCGGCGGCGACCTGCGCAGCGGCGATCTCGCTACGGATCTCGTCGGGCGACAGTGCCGGCAGCAGCGGCTCCACCACGGCGATCAACTGTTCGTCGGCCACCACCGCCTCCGCCAGCGCCAGCGCGTGCGGCCGCTCGTACGGCCCGCAGACCACCGGCTCCCACTCGTCGAGGTCACCGAGCGGACCGAAAGTGATGATCCACGGCAGGCCGAGCAGCGGCGAGTCGGCTGGCAGGTCCAGTGTCATGAGTGCGCCCACCGGCTCATTCTGAGCGGCGAACGCGAGCGCCGACGCCGTTCGCCTCAGTTTTCGCCCGTCCGGCACCCGATCGGCTACGGTCAGCCGGGTCGGGCGGCGTCCAGGGCGGCGCGGACCAGGGCGAGCGCGGTAGCGGGCGACACACCGAGCCGCGTCGCCTCGGCCGCGTAACCGGCCGCCGCCCTGTGCAGCCGGTCCACGGCGTCGTCCCGGCCCGGGGCGACGAAGGTGCCGTTGCGTCCCCGAGTCTCCAGCAGCCCGGCCGCCTCCAGCTCCCGGTAGGCCCGGGCCACCGTGTTGGCGGCCAGCCGCAGGTCGGCGGCGAGCTGCCGGACGGTGGGCAGGCGGCTGCCCACCGGCAACCGACCGTCGCCGATCAGCTCGGCGAGCTGCCCGCGCACCTGCTCGTACGGGGGCACCGACGAATCCGCGTCGACCGAGACCGTCATCTGCGCATCTTCGGCCATCAGCCCGCACCTCCCGGCGTACCGGGGTCGGTGTCCTCGTCGGGTGCCGCCAGCGGGGCGGCCTCCGCCAGATCCAGCACCCGCCCACGCCCACTGGTCGCGAGGAGCGCCGCCCCGAACAGCACCAGTTGGTTGAGCAGATAGAGATAGAGCAGCAGGCCGACAGCGCCGGCCACCACGGTGTACGCCGGGTTGCGCTCGGTGCGCACCACGTAGTACCGCCCGACAGTGTTGAGCAGCGTGATACCGACGGCGACCAGCAGCACCACCGGGCGCAGCCGGGACCGGCTCACCCGCAGCCGGGGCACCGCGACCAGCAGCGCGGTCGCGAGCACCGCGTTGACCAGCACGCTGAGCACGGCGCTGACCGTGGTGAGACCGACCGAGCCGGTGCTGCGCAGCAGGAAACGCAGCAGCGACTCCAGCGCGTCCACCGCCGCCACGGAGACACCGAGCAGCACGAAGACGCCGATCATCACGCCCAGGTCGACCAGCCGTCGGATCACCAGGTTGCCGGGCTGCTGGTTGAGCCGGTACATCAATCGTTGCGAGGAGCGGATCGCCTCGACCCAGCCGATTCCGGTGAAGATCAGGATGACCAGGCCGATCACGCCGACCGTGCCGCTGGAGTTGGCGATCTGCTGGGCGTCCAGAAAGGGCAGATTCTCCTTCAGGAAACCGGCGGCAGCCGCACTGACGTCGTCGTTGTCCTCCAGGATCGCACCGAAGATCGAGTATGCGACCAGCGCGAGGGCGAACACCGCGAAGAAGCCGTAGTAGGCGATCGCGGCGGCCAGACGCCCGGCCAGCAGCTCCGCGTAGAGCGCACCGGCCCGCCACACATGGTCGAAGAGCGCCGACCGGCAGCGCGCGGCGCTCACCCAGCGGTCGATGCCCGCCTCGATCGACCCCATCACGTTCACGCGGTCATCCTCGCCGATCTTCCACCGCCACAGGAGCAACCGGCTTCCGGTGCTCGCCGACCGGCGCGTCGCCGACCGGTCAGCCGCCGAGGCGGAAATCCCGACGCGGCTGCCACCGGGCCTGCCCGCTGTGCGAGAACAGGGTGAACCCGTCGACCTCGAACATCGCGGAGAAGTCGGCCAGGTCCTCGTAGACCTTGTCCAACGCCTCCGGTGCCACGTCCTGCGCCACGGTGACGTGCGGATGGTACGGGAAGCGGGCCTCACGGTGCAGGGCCGGCGCCTGCGCGATGGCGGCGGCCAACAACTCACACTCACTGATCCCGGCGGCGACCGCCACGAACACCACCTGGGTCACCGGGCGGAACGTTCCGGTGCCCCGCAGGTGCAGCGCGAACGGCAGGTGCGCGGCGGCGACGGAGGCCAGGTGACGCTCGACGGCCGGCAGGGCGGTCGTCGGGATCTCGGTCGGGCCCAGCAACGTCACGTGCGCGGGCACCGCCAGTGGGTCGCCGGCCTTGACCCGCCGCAGGGTGAGGTCGGCTCCCCACGGTTCCGGGATGTCCACCGCGATGCCGATCTGGATCGTGTCGCCGGTCGGCGGCACCCCGCCACTGCGATCCACGCTCCGCGCCGCTCCGGCCACCGACCCGCCCACCTGTCCCGGGGCGCTATTCGCCGCGTACCGGCGGAAAGAAACCGACCCGCTCGTACGCGGATCGCACGGTCGGTGCGGCCACCGCCCTGGCCTTCTCCGCCCCGGTGGCGAGCAGCTTGTCCAACTGCGCCGGGTCGTCGAGATAGGTGCGGGTGCGCTCCTGGATGGGGCGGACGAACTCCGCCACCACCTCGGCCAGGTCCTTCTTCAGGTCGCCGTAACCGCGTCCGGCGTACGCCCCCACCAGCTCGTCGATGCCGCGCCCGCTCAGCGCCGAGTGGATGGTCAGCAGGTTGGACACTCCCGGCTTGGTCTCGGTGTCGAAGACGATCTCCCGGCCGGTGTCGGTCACCGCCGAGCGGATCTTCTTGGCCGAGCGGGCCGGGTCCTCCAGCAGGTCGATGATGCCGGCCGGCGAGGACGACGACTTGGACATCTTCGCCGTCGGGTCCTGCAGATCGGTGATCTTCGCGGTGTCCTTGACGATGTGCGGCGCGGGCACCGTGAACGTCGGGCCGAACAGCGAGTTGAACCGCTGGGCCAGGTCCCGCGAGAGCTCCAGGTGCTGGCGCTGGTCCTCGCCGACCGGCACCGCGTTGGCCTGGTACAGCAGGATGTCGGCAGCCTGCAGGATCGGGTAGGTGAACAGCCCGACGCTGGCCCGCTCGTTGCCCTGCTTCTGCGACTTGTCCTTGAACTGGGTCATCCGGCTGGCCTCGCCGAAGCCGGTGATGCAGCCGAGCACCCAGGCCAGCTGAGGGTGCTCGGGCACCTGCGACTGCACGAACAGGGTGCTGCGCTCCGGGTCCAGACCAACCGCGAAGAGCTGGGCGGCGGCCACCCGCGTCCGCTGGCGCAGCAGCGCCGGGTCATGGCCCGCGGTGATCGCATGCAGGTCCACCACGCAGTAGAACGCGTCGTGGGTCTCCTGCAGGGCCACCCAGTGCCGCACCGCGCCCAGGTAGTTGCCGAGGTGGAAAGAGTCGGCCGTCGGCTGGATGCCGGAGAAGACGCGGGGGCGGGCGGGAACGTCGGACATGGCGACAATTCTGTCAGCAAGCAACGGGGTCCGTCATGACGGGCCGGCGGGTCGGCCGCGGCCCGCCGAAGTCGGGGTGTTGACCTCGCGCGGCTCCCCCGCGTCGACCCGGCGGGTCGGCCCAACCGCGGCACCGCGGTGCTGCCCGGCCACGGGCTCGGGAGAACGCCCCGCGCCACGGGGCTGCCCGGTGCCGACCTCGCGGCGTTGCTCGGGCATCCGGACGGCGGAGACCGCGAGCCTGGCCACCCGGCGTCCGTCCAGGGCCAGCACCCGCAGCAACCAGCCACCCTGCGGGTCGGCCGGGACGGGTCCGCCGGCCGGCTCAGCGGGCACCGGTACCTCGTCGCCACACACCGCAAGACGACCCAGCGCGGCCATCACGAAGCCGCCGACCGTCTCGTACGGCCCGACGGGCAGCGCCAGCCCGGTCCGCTCGGCGAAGTCCGCCAGGTTGAGCCGGCCGTCCACCACGGCGGGCAGGCCGTGCACCGGGTCCGGCGCGGTGTCGTACTCGTCGTGGATCTCGCCGATCAGCTCCTCGATCAGGTCCTCCAGGGTGACGATCCCGGCGGTGCCGCCGTACTCGTCGACGACCACCGCCAGGTGCTGGCCCTCCCGGCGCATCTCGCTGAGCGCGGGCAGCACCCGCTTGGTGCCGGGCAGCCGCTTCACCTCGCGGATGAGCTCGCCGACGGTGACGCACGGGTCGACGTCCGGACGCAGCAGCACGTCGCGCAGGTGGACGAATCCCACCACGTCGTCGTGGGTGCCGTCGGTGACCGGGTAGCGGGTGTGCGTCTCGGCGCGGACCAACCGGGCGGCCTCGGCGATGGTCAGCCGGGCGGGCAGGAAGACGACCTCGGTGCGGGGCATCATCACCTCGCGGACCAGGCTTGCACCGGCCACCAGGACCTCGTCGATGATCCGCCGTTCGTCCGGGTCGAGCAGCGTGTTCGCCGCGACGAGGTCCCGCAGTTCGGCCTCGGAGATGCGCTCCCGGCCGGCCGCGGGGCCGGCTCCGAGCAGGTCGGTGACGAGGCGGGTGGCACCGTCGGCGGCGCGGACCACCACCCGGGCGACGGCCCGGGCGAGCGGGCCGGGATCGCGACGGGGTCGTCCCCGCGCGCGTCGCCTGAGCCCGGTACGGGCCGCTTCCCGCATGACAGAGATGGTAGACACCGACAGCCCACCGCACCGGGCATCAGGCGCGCCACCACTCATGTTCGGCTCTGTTTAAACGTGAGAGATTATGATGGAATAGGGATGTCAGCGTGGTCGGTCGGGGTGCCGACCACCGCCGTAGGGTGATCACCGAAGGGCCACGTCCCGGGCGGGCCAGGCAGGAGGCAACGACGTGAAACTGCTCGTCACGGGGGGCGCTGGCTTCATCGGCAGCGTGGTGACCCGGATGCTGCTCGACGCGGGCCACCAGGTGGTGGTCCTGGACGACCTGCGCACCGGCCACCGCGAGTCACTCGCTCCCGACGCGACGCACGTCGAGGCGTCGATCCACGATGCCGCCCGCGTCGTCACCCCCGACGCCGGCTTCGACGGGGTGCTGCACTTCGCCGCCCTGATCGCCGCCGGCGAGTCGATGGTCAAGCCGGAGCTGTACTGGCAGACCAACACCGTCGGCACCCTCGCCCTGATCGACGCGGTCCGGGCCGCCGGGGTGCCCCGGATGGTCTTCTCCTCCACCGCCGCCGTCTACGGCAATCCCACCGAGCTGCCCATCGCAGAGACCGCGGTCAAGGCGCCCACCAACACGTACGGCGCCACCAAGCTCGCCGTCGACATGGCGCTCACGTCCGAGGCGATCGCGCACGGACTGGCCGCCGTGTCGCTGCGCTACTTCAACGTCGCCGGCGCGCACCTCGATGGCGACATCGCGCTCGGCGAACGGCACGACCCGGAGACGCACCTGATCCCGATCGCGTTGGAGGTCGCCGCGGGCAGGCGCGAGAAGCTCCAGCTCTTCGGCGACGACTACCCCACCGTGGACGGCACCTGCGTCCGCGACTACATCCACGTCGCCGACCTGGCCCGTGCCCACCTGTTGGCACTGGCCGCGGCCACCGGAGGCCAGCACCGGATCTACAACCTGGGCAACGGCAACGGCTTCACCAACCGGCAGGTGGCCGACGTGGTCCGCGAGGTCACCGGGCACCCGCTGCCGGTCGAGGTGGCACCACGCCGCGACGGCGACCCCGCCGAGCTGGTCGCCTCCTCGGCACTGGCCCGCGACGAGTTGGGCTGGGTGCCGCAGAAGGCGACCCTGCACGACATGGTCGGCGACGCCTGGGCCTTCTACCGCACGCACATCCTGGAGCAGTCGTGACCGGCCCCACCGGTGACGTCGCCGAGCGGGCCGCCGCCGGCTTCGTCGAGCAGTACGCCGACCGGGCGGCTGGCCGCTGGGCGGCTCCCGGCCGGGTCAACCTGATCGGCGAACACACCGACTACAACGAGGGGTTCGTGCTGCCCTTCGCGTTGCCGCTACGCACCGTGGTCGCGGCCGACCGGCAGGACGGCGACCGCTGGACGGTCTGGTCCGAGCTGTCCGGCGAGACGATCACCTTCGGCGCGGACGACGTGGCCGAGCCGGGCCGGGTCACCGGCTGGGGCGCGTACGTGGCCGGGGTGGTCTGGGCGCTGCGCGAGGCCGGTCACCAGGTGCCCGGCGCGCGGCTGGCGATCGCTTCCGACGTGCCCCTGGGCGCCGGGCTGTCCTCGTCGGCCGCGCTGGAGTCGGCCGTGCTCGCCGCGCTGCTCGACCTCGGTGGGCTGGAGCTGCCCACCGAGCGGCAGCCCCGGCTGGCGCAGCGCGCCGAGAACGTCTACGTCGGCGCGCCGACGGGGATCATGGACCAGTCGGCGGCGATCCGCTGCCGCGCCGGGCACGCCCTCTTCCTGGACTGCCGCGACGAGTCGGTCGAGCACATCCCGTTCGACCTGGACGCGGCCGGGCTGGCCGTGCTGGTCATCGACAGCCGGGCGCCGCACCGGCATGCCGACGGCGAGTACGCTGCCCGCCGCCGCTCCTGCGAGGCGGCAGCCGGGGCCCTCGGCGTGACCGCGCTGCGCGACGTCACCGTCGACCAGCTCGATGCCGCACTGGCCCGGCTCGACGACGAGGAGACCCGGCGGCGGGTCCGGCACGTGGTCACCGAGGACCAGCGGGTGCTGGACACCGTGGCGCTGCTGCGCGCCGGCCGGGTCCGGGACATCGGGCCGCTGCTCACGGCATCGCACGTCTCGATGCGCGACGACTTCGAGATCACCGTGCCGGAGATCGACACCGCGGTCGAGGCCGCGCTGGCGGCCGGCGCGCTGGGCGCCCGGATGACCGGCGGCGGCTTCGGCGGCTGCGTCCTCGCCCTCGTGGAGGCCGACCGGTCCGACGAGGTGGCCGCCGCCGTAACGGCCGCGTACGCGGAACGCGGCTTCACCGCACCAGACACCGTCCCGGTCGTCCCCGCCCCCGGCGCAACCCGCATCGACTGACCCACAACACCCGCCGCGGTCGCGGGGTGGCGCCCTTCGACACGCCCGCCGGGTGGAAGATCGTGGTCGTTCATGGAACTAGTGGCCTCACCCGGTGGGCGAGGCCACTAGTTCATTGATCGAGCGTGATCTTGCCGGCGGCACGAGACAGCCCGGCCAGGGCGGCGTGGATGGAGCAGGTCAGCTGGCTTCGACGATCATGCCGGCGCCGACGGTGCGGTTGGTGGCCTCGTCGATGATGACGAAACCGCCGGTGGTGCGGTTGCGCCGGTACTCGTCGGCCAGCAGCGGCACCGTGGTGCGCAGGCGCACCCGGCCGATCTCGTTGAGCCGCAGCTCGTCGGCCGACTCGTCGCGGTGCAGTGAGTTGATGTCCAGCCGGTAGTGCAGGCCGCGCACGATCGCGCGCGCCGAACGGGTGGTGTGCTTGATCGCGTAACGGCCGCCGACCCGCAACGGGCGGGTCTCGTCCATCCAGCAGACCATCGCCTCGATGTCCTGGGCGACCGCGGGGGCGTTGTTGGGACGGCAGATCATGTCACCACGGGAGATGTCGATCTCGTCGACCAGCCGTACCGTCACCGACATCGGCGGGAACGCCTCCGCGACCGGCCCGTCGGCGGTCTCCACCGCGGCGATCCGGCTGGTGAAGCCGGACGGCAGCACCATCACCTCGTCGCCCGGCTTGAGCACTCCGGAGGCCACCTGACCGGCGTAGCCGCGGTAGTCGGTGACCGTGGTGGACTGCGGCCGGATCACGTACTGCACCGGGAACCGGACGTCGACCAGGTTGCGGTCGCTGGCGATGTGCACGCGCTCCAGGTGGTGCAGGAGCGAGGAGCCCTCGTACCACGGCATGTTCTCCGACCGGGTGACGATGTTGTCTCCGCGCAGCGCGGAGACCGGCACCACGGTCAGGTCCGGTACGTCGAGCTTCGCGGCGAACGCGGTGAACTCGTCGGCGATCCGCTCGTAGACCTCCTGCGACCAGTCCACCAGGTCCATCTTGTTGACGCAGAGGACCAGGTGTGGCACCCGCAGCAGCGAGCAGAGGAACGCGTGTCGACGGGACTGCTCGACCAGGCCCTTGCGGGCGTCCACCAGGATCAGCGCCAGGTCGGCGGTGGACGCGCCGGTGACCATGTTCCGGGTGTACTGGATGTGCCCGGGGGTGTCGGCGATGATGAACTTGCGCCGCGGCGTGGCGAAGTACCGGTACGCCACGTCGATGGTGATGCCCTGCTCCCGCTCGGCGCGCAGACCGTCGGTGAGCAGCGCCAGGTTGGTGTATTCGTCGCCGCGCGCCGCGCTGACCGCCTCCACCGCCGCCAACTGGTCGGTGAAGAGCGACTTGGTGTCGTAGAGCAGCCGGCCGATCAGGGTCGACTTGCCGTCGTCCACGCTGCCGGCGGTGGCGAAGCGCAGCAGGTCCATCCTTCGGGCCTCCGGCCCGGCCCAGGTGGCAGCCGGGCCGTCCGCCGCATCGGCGGTGGCAGCCGGGCCGTCCGCCGCGTCGGCGGCCCGGACCTCGTCGAGGTCGGTCATCAGAAGTAGCCCTCCCGCTTGCGGTCCTCCATGGCGGCCTCGCTGACCCGATCGTCACCACGGGTGGCGCCGCGCTCGGTGATCCGGGTGGCCGCCACCTCCTCGATGACCTTCTCCACCGTGTCCGCGTCCGAGCGGACCGCCGCGGTGCAGGAGGCGTCGCCCACGGTGCGGTAGCGCACCTGCGCCTTGAACCGCTCCTCCCCCGCCCGGGGACGGAAGAACTCGTTGACCGCGTAGACCATCCCGTCGCGCTCGATCACCTCGCGCTCGTGCGCGTAGTAGATCGACGGCAGCGGGATCCGTTCGCGGGCGATGTAGTGCCAGACATCCAGTTCGGTCCAGTTGGACAGCGGGAAGACCCGGATCGACTCGCCCGGGTGGTGCCGGCCGTTGTAGAGCGACCACAGCTCGGGCCGCTGGTTCTTCGGGTCCCACTGGCCGAACTCGTCGCGGAAGCTGAACACCCGCTCCTTGGCCCGGGCCTTCTCCTCGTCCCGGCGGGCACCCCCGAACAGCGCGTCGAAGCGGTGCCTCTCCACCGCGTCGAGCAGGACCGGCGTCTGGATCCGATTGCGCATCCCGTCGCCGGACTCCCGGACCAGCCCGCTGGCCAGGGCCTGCGGCACGCTGGCCACCACGAGCTGCAACCCCAGCTCGGCGACCCGCTGGTCGCGGTATTCCAGGACCTCGGGGAAGTTGTGCCCGGTGTCGACGTGCATGACCGGGAAGGGGATGTTGGCCGGAGCGAACGCCTTCTGCGCCAGCCGCAGCATGACGATCGAGTCCTTGCCGCCGGAGAAGAGCAGCACCGGGCGTTCCATCTCGGCGACCACCTCGCGCATCACGAAGATGCTCTCCGCCTCCAGAGCGTCCAGGTGGGAGACCCGGTAGGCGGCGGGGGCGGTCACGACCCCGGCTCGATTCGCTCGCTCATCCGATTTCCAGACCTTTCCGGTCGGGCATGTCTAGAAGTGCGCTCAGGCTACCCGGAATG
This sequence comes from Micromonospora sp. 067-2, assembly GCF_046549295.1. NCBI lineage: Bacteria > Bacillati > Actinomycetota > Actinomycetes > Micromonosporales > Micromonosporaceae > Micromonospora > Micromonospora sp. 067-2. The sequence goes on from NZ_JAJPWB010000002.1 coordinate 391,545, forward strand.
CCTCTGCAACGCTGCAAGCAACCGAGAGGCGAGATCCTTGCGGCAGACCAGCAGATCAGGCAGCCGCGGATCCGCCTCGTTGTATCTCAGCGCAGAACCGTCGATCCGGGAAGCGTGCAGTCCCGTGGCCGTCGCCACAGCCACCGGCGCGGCCGAATCCCACTCGTACTGCCCACCGGCATGGATGTACGCGTCCACCTCACCCGTGACCACCGCAGCGATCTTCGCGCCGGCCGACCCCATCGGCACCAGCTTCGCACCGATGTCCTCGGCCAGGTCGGTGAGGAACACCGGCGGCCGACTCCGACTCGCCGCCAACCGGATCACCCGGACGCCGGCCGTCGCCGCCTCCACCGTCATGGGTGGGTACGCCGGCGGGTAGTCAGTGCCCAACACGCGATGCTGCGCCGGCAGCCCCACCGCCCCGGCGACCAACCCGTGTGGGCTCGGCGCGTTACGCGCCCACAGAGCCACGTGCACCGCCCAGTCCGAACGGCCCTCCTCGGCGAACTCCCGGGTGCCGTCCAACGGGTCGATGATCCACACCCGGTCCGCGGTCAGCCGGGACACCGCCCCGGCGTCCAGCTCCGCCGCCCAGGACAGCCGCGACCCCTCGTCCTCCTCGGACAGCACCGCGTCCCCCGGCCGCCACCTCGCCAGCTCGGTGCGGATCAGGTCGTGCGACACCTTGTCCCCGGCCGACTTCAACGCGCCGCCGTCAGCGAAGCCCAGCTCCGTCCGCAGGTCGAGCAGCGCCTGGCCGGCCCGGGCCGCAAGCCACCGGGCGAACGCGCCGTCGATCATCGGAGGACTGGTCATTTCGCCTGCTCCCGTCGCCTTCGCCGCGACCCGTGCCGCACGGCGCTCCGCCGCGACCCGCGTCGTCGGTCGCGGCACGCCGAAAGGCGCAGACTACCGGCCCAACAACCCCGATCCGGTACGCCCCGCCCGGCTCAACCGCCGTGGTAGAGGTTCTGCGTCGGCTCCACGCCCTTGACGACCACCGACTCCACCACATCAGCGGCCCGGTCGACCAGAAAATCCAGCTCCTTGCGCTCGGTCGCGCCGAAATCCGACAGCACGTAGTCCGCCGGGTCCTGGCGCCCAGGCGGCCGGCCGATGCCGAACCGCACCCGCACGTACTCCTTGGTACCCAACGACTTCGACATCGAGCGCAGGCCGTTGTGCCCGCCCTCACCGCCCCCGCACTTGACCCGCACCTGGCCGAACTCGATGTCCAGCTCGTCGTGCACCGCGATCACCTGCGCGGGCGACACCTTGTAGAACTGGGCGAGCGCCGCCACCGGCGCTCCGGAGAGGTTCATGTACGTCAACGGCTTGGCCAACACCAGCTTCGGCCCGCCGAAACCCAGTCGACCCTCGCCCGCCTCGGCCACGGCGCGCTTGTGCCGGCCGAACTTCGCGCCCACCCGACCGGCCAGCAGGTCGGCCACCATGAACCCGACGTTGTGCCGGTTACCGGCGTACTCCCGACCCGGGTTGCCCAGGCCGACCACCAGCCACGGCCCCGCCTCGTCCGTCACGACCCCGCCTCTCCCGCCGTCCGTTTCACCGACACCCGATACGCCGACAGGCGCCCCCGAACGCTCGGGGACGCCTGCCGCACAGTACGAACCGATCAGGCCTCGGTGCGCGCCTCGGTGTTCTCCCCGCCCTCGGCGGTCGGGGCGGCGTCCGCACCCTCGGAACCCTCGGTGACCTCGCCGACCTCGGCCTCGTCCTCCTCGGTCGCCACCTCGATCTCGGGCAGCGTCGCCTCGAGCTGCTCGGCCGTCGGGGCGGCGGTCACGGAGGCGACAGTCAGCTCCGAGTCGGCCACCAGCTCGACACCGGTCGGCAGCGTCACGTCGGCGGCGGTCACCTGCGAGCCCGCCTCCAGGCCCTCGATCGACGCCTCGAGGTGATCCGGCACCTTGGTGGCGTCGGCGGTCACCGAGAGGGTGTCGTGGTCGTGCACGATCAGGGTGTCCCTCGCGGCCTCACCGGTCAGCTGGACCGGGACCTCGACGGTGACCTTCTCGCCTCGGCGGACCAGGAGGAGGTCCACGTGCTCGAAGGTGTCCTTGATCGGGTCACGCTGGATCGCCTTCGGCAGCGCCAGCACCTGCGTGCCGTCGGTGATGTCGATCGCGAACAGCTGGTTGGCGCCACCCTTGCGGATCGCGGCGGCGAACTCACGGGACGGCAGCGCGATGTGCTTCGGCTTCTCGCCGTGGCCGTACAGCACGGCGGGCACCTTGCCGGCCCGGCGGGTACGGCGGGCACCACCCTTGCCGAACTCGGTGCGGGGCTCGGCGCTGATCTTTACCTCGGACACGGGGAAACTCCTGATGCTTTTCGCTGCGGCGGCTTGTCGTCTGGCGGTGCTGGGGCGAGGGGCTCGCTTGGGGCTCATGCGTCATGAACGACTGCCCGGAGCACCGCGTCGATGACGGTGCCTCCGTGCGGCGCTGTTCAGCGGCCCGCCGGGCACCCTCGCCGTGGCAACCGCACCAGTCTACCCGAGCTGATTCCGGGGTTGCCGGCAGTCCCCGTTCACGGCTCCAGGCCGGCGCGCCGGTGGTGTTCCCACCAGCGTGCCAGCCCTGTTCTCACCAGCCTGCCAGCCCGGCTCCGTCGGCGCGGCGGATGCCGGAAACGGGGCTCACCGCACCGCGACGCTCAGCTCAGGCCACCGAAGAGGGTGGTCACCGAGCCATCGTCGAAGACCTCCCGGATCGCCCGCGCCAGCAGCGGCGCGATCGACAGCACGGTCAGCTTGTCGAGCTGCTTCTCCGGCGGCAACGGCAGCGTGTTGGTCACCACGACCTCACTGATCGGGCTGTTCTTCAACCGCTCGGTGGCCGGATCGGACAGCAGCGCGTGGGTGGACGCGACCACGATCTCCGCCGCCCCCGACTCCTTGAGGATGTCCGCAGCGCCGGTGATCGTGCCACCGGTGTCGATCATGTCGTCGACGATCAGGCAGACCCGACCCTCGACCTCGCCGACCACGCGGTTCGCCACCACCTGGTTGGGCTTCATCGGGTCGCGGGTCTTGTGGATGAACGCCAGCGGGCAGCCGCCCAGACGGTCGGTCCACCGCTCGGCCACCCGTACCCGGCCCGAGTCCGGTGCCACCACGGTCATCGGCCGGCCGGCGTACCTGTGCTCCACGTACTCGGCGAGGATGTCCATCGCGAAGAGGTGGTCGACCGGACCGTCGAAGAAGCCCTGGATCTGCGCGGTGTGCAGGTCGACGGTGAGGATCCGGTTCGCGCCGGCCGTCTTCAGCAGGTCCGCCACCAGCCGTGCCGAGATCGGCTCACGACCGCGGTGCTTCTTGTCCTGACGCGCGTACGGGTAGAACGGCAGCACCACGGTGATCCGCTTGGCCGACCCGCGCTTCAGCGCGTCCACCATGATCAGGGTTTCCATGACCCAGGTGTTCACCCCGTGCGTCACGGACTGCACCACGAAGGCGTCCGAACCACGCACCGAGTCCTTGAACCGCACGAAGATCTCGCCGTTGGCGAACTCGTACGCGTCGGCCGGCGTCGGCGCCACGCCGAGCACCTCACCGATCTCCTTGGCCAGCTCCGGAAAGCCACGTCCGGAAAAGAGCATCAGGCTTTTGCGGTTTTCGGCGACGATGCTGCCCATGGGCCCGTCTGCTCCCGTTTTGTCGGTGGTACCCAGCCCGGTGGTGGTGGTGGGTCGGGGACTATTCGGTTGCAGTATCTCCCGTGCCGGACGCACCGCCCACCGTCTCGGCCTGCCCGTGCATTGCCTCACTGTGGCTTGCCGTGGCGCCCGCGGCGCCCTCGGTGCCGTGGGCCCGCTGCGCGGCCTCCGCCGCGGCCGTGCCGGCCCGCCGCTTCACCACCCAGCCCTCGATGTTGCGCTGGCGTGCCCGGGCGACGCCCATCGCGCCCGCCGGCACGTCGTCCACGATCACCGAGCCGGCCGCCGTGTACGCGCCGTCGCCCACCTCGACGGGTGCCACGAACATGTTGTCCGCTCCGGTCCGGGCGTGGCTGCCGATGACCGTGCGGTGCTTGTTGACCCCGTCGTAGTTCACGAAGACCGACGCCGCGCCGATGTTGCTCTGCTCGCCGATCGTCGCGTCACCCACGTACGTCAGGTGTGGCACCTTCGAGCCGGCACCGATCTGCGAGTTCTTCACCTCGACGAACGTGCCGACCTTCGCTCTCTCGGCCAGCCGCGCGGCGGGCCGCAGGTACGCGTACGGCCCGACGCTGGCGCCCGCGCCCACCTCGGCGCCCACCGCGTGGCTGCGGACCACCGACGCGTCGGGGCCGACGATCGTGTCGACCAGCGTGACGTCCGGCCCGATCAGCGCACCGGCGCCGACCACGGTCCCGCCTCGCAGTTGGGTGTTCTGGTCGACGATCGCGTCGCGGTCCAGCGCCACCGTCACGTCGATCCAGGTGGTCGCCGGGTCCAGGAGGCTCACGCCGGTACGCATCCACGCCTCGTTGACCCGGTCGCGCAGCAGGTGGCGCAGCGTCGCCAGTTCCACCCGGTCGTTGCAGCCCAACGTCTCCACATGGTCGACGGCCACGTGCACCGCGACCGGCTCGCCAGCGGAGCGGAGCAGCCCGAAGACGTCGGTCAGGTACTCCTCGCCCTGGTCGTTGTCGGTGGAGAGCTTGCCCAGCGCCGCACGCAGCCGCACCGCGTCGAAGGCGTAGATGCCGGCGTTGATCTCCCGGATCGCGCGCTGCGTGGCGTCGGCGTCGCGCTCCTCGACGATCTGTTCGAGCCGGCCGTCGGTGTCCCGGACGATCCGCCCGAGGCCGGTCGGGTCGGGCACCTCGGCGGCCAGCACGGTGGCCGCCGCCGCGGCCTCCTCGTGCGCGGTGACCAGCGCACCCACCGTCTCCGGGCGCAGCAGCGGGACGTCTCCGTTGATCACCACGACCGTGCCGGCGCCGTCCGGCACGGCCTCCAGCGCGATCCGGACGGCGTGGCCCGTGCCGAGCTGCTCGGCCTGGAGCACCGGTGTGGCATCCGGGGCGACCTCGGTGAGGTGCTCCCGGACCTGGTCCGCGCCGTGTCCCACCACAACGACGGTGCGCGCCGCGGCCAGCGGCGCGGCCGCGCTCAGCACGTGGCCGAGCAGAGTCCGACCGAGCAGGGGATGCAGCACCTTGGGCAGCGCCGACTTCATCCGCTTTCCCTCGCCCGCGGCAAGTACGACGACGGTACGGAGGTGGGGCTGGGGCACGACGTGGCTCCCGTCGGAAACGGCGGACACTCTCGCGGCCATGCTAACCGCGGTGCCGGGCACGTTCCCGTCTTACCCCCACCAGGTCCTGAAACGGACGTAGGTGAACAGCTCGGCCGCCAGGGTTCGAACCTGAAATACGGGTACCAAAGACCCGGGTGTTGCCAATTACACCACGGCCGATCGACGACGTGCGGCAGCGCACATCGCGTGAGGGATGAACATCCCGCCGCTACACCTTAGCGTCCCGCCTGCCAGCCGCCAGCGCTCAGTTCGCACGCCCGGACGACGGCGGCCCGCCGAGGCGACGACCCCGGGGCCCAGAAGTGCTGGGCCTGCTGAAGATCGCGCTGGATCGTGGATGTAGTGGCCTCGAAAGAAAGGCGTCACCACTACATTCACGATCGAGCACGATCGCGGAGCCACGGTGGGATCCCTAGCGAGCGACTCGTGCGACGGCCGCCCCGCCAAGAGGTGACCTGTCTGGGGCTTGACCTGCGTTCCAGCGCGGCTGACGACGCCGTTCGGGAACTTCCGCGTGCGATCTACGGTGCCGTAAGTTACGGTGACGTAGGCGTAGCTTCGTGATCGTTTTCTCCCCCTCTGCGAGGTGCCATGTCCACCGCCCTGCTCGAACCCGACACCGCCGGCCCCGGGCCGAAACCGCTCACCGACGGCAGTCAGTCCTCCGGGATCCTGGCCGCCCTCTGGGCCTTCGTGGTGATCCCCTTCGTCGCCCTGCTGGTCGCCGTCCCGCTGGCCTGGGGCGGTTGGCTCGGGTGGAGCGACGTGGTCATCGGCCTGGTCTGGTACGTGGTCTCCGGGCTCGGCATCACGGTCGGCTTCCACCGCTACTTCACGCACGGCTCGTTCAAGGCCAAGCGTTGGCTGCGGGTGACGTTGGCGGTCGCGGGTTCGCTGGCGGTGCAGGGCGAGATCATCCAGTGGGTGGCCGACCACCGGCGGCACCACGCCTTCTCCGACCTGGAGGGCGACCCGCACTCGCCGTGGCGCTTCGGCACCAGTTTCTGGGCGCTGACCCGCGGCCTGTTCCACGCGCACGTCGGCTGGCTGTTCCGCCGGGAACTGTCCAACCGGGCGCGGTTCGCCCCGGACCTGCTCGCCGACCGCGACATCAGCAGAGTGGACAAGCTCTTTCCGATGCTGGTGGCCATCTCACTGCTCGGCCCGGCACTGATCGGCGGTCTGGTGACCTGGTCCTGGCAGGGCGCCCTGACCGCGTTCTTCTGGGCCGGGCTGGTCCGGATCGGCCTGCTGCACCACGTCACCTGGGCGATCAACTCGGTCTGCCACGTCTACGGCGAGCGCCCGTTCGCCATGCGCCAGGGCGACCGGGCGTCGAACTTCTGGCCGCTGGCGATCCTGTCGTTCGGCGAGAGCTGGCACAACCTGCACCACGCCGACCCGACCAGCGCCCGGCACGGGGTGCTGCGCGGTCAGGTGGACATCTCCGCCCGGGTGATCTGGCTGTTCGAGAAGTTCGGCGCGGCGTCGCAGGTCCGCTGGCCGAAGCCGGATCGCCTCGCCGCCAAGCTGGTGAAGCCGGTCGCACCCCGCTGAAAAGCGGGCAGTGCTCCGGGAAGCCGCCTGGCAGGATGGCCGGGTGACCGAGCGACCCGGGCAACCGGACGGCTCGGCAGACGGGGAGCCGGGCCCGATCCGGGTACGGTCGGACGGCGGGGCCGGGCGGTCGGACCGCCCGCCGGCCAGTGAGGCGACGACGTGAACGGGCACAGCGGAGGCACCATCCAACGGCAGGGCGTCACCGAGCGCCAGCAAGGCGGCGACATGCCCGAGATGACTGACGGCGACGGCGCTCCGCGTGCCGTTCCAGCCCCGGCGTCCAAACCCAAACCCACCTCCCGGGTCCGCATGTCCGCGGCCCAGCGGCGAGAGCAGTTGATCGCGATCGGTCGGCAACTGTTCGCCGAGCGTGGTTTCGACGCCACCTCCATCGAGGAGGTGGCGGCCCGTGCCAAGGTCTCCAAGCCGGTGGTCTACGAGCACTTCGGCGGCAAGGAGGGGCTCTACGCGGTGGTGGTGGACCGGGAGGTCCTGGCTCTCCTGGACCGGATCACCACTGCGTTGACCGCCGGGCACCCCCGGGAGCTTCTGGAGCAGGCGGCGATGGCCCTGCTGGGCTACATCGAGGAGGAGACCAGCGGCTTCCGGGTGCTGGTCCGCGAGTCACCGCTGATGTCCGCGACGGGCAACTTCAGCAGCGTGATGAACGACGTGGCGCACCAGGTCGAACACATCCTGGGCGCCGAGTTCAAGAGCCGCGGGTACGACCCGAAGCTCGCCGAGCTGTACTCACAGTCCCTGGTGGGCATGGTGGCGTTGACCGGCCGCTGGTGGCTGGAGGTGCGCAAACCGCGCAAGGAGACGGTGGCGGCGCACCTGGTCAACCTCGCCTGGAACGGGTTGTCGCATCTGGAGGCGAAGCCCACGCTGATCACCTCCCGCCGCCGCTGACGCCCGTCAACGACGGTGCGCCTCGGCCACCGGGTGGCTGCGGTTGCGCCGTTCCTCCTCGGCGTGCTCGTCGGGGCCGACCTTGTCGTACAGGCCGGTGCCGAGCAGGATCAGGCCGAACAGCATCGACACGACCACGGTCGACATCGAGAAGTTCAGGAAGTTCGCCCCGGTCTGCAGCACGGACATCATCAGGATGCTGGTCACCAGGAAGACCACGCCGGCGGTGAGGTTCATGTAGTGGCCGAGATTGCTGCGCCGGGACGCCCCGATGATCAGGACGACTCCGAAGATCACCGAGGCGAGTGAGAAGCCCAGGTTGGTGCGCAGCCCGAGGGCCCAGTGGCTGCCCCGGTCGAACAGCGGGTTGCCGATCGTCTCGACCACGCCCCAGACGCCGAAGACCAGGATGTAGACGCCGATCAGGCCGGAGAGAACCCGGTAGAGCGGCCGTGCCGGATGGTTGACCGGAAAGTGCGGCATACCCCTGATTCCCCGTCCACCCGAGAAAGACCATTTCAGGAGGATTGTCACCTGAGGCAGCCGCGACTGTCCGGGAAACCACGAAGCCGGAAGGGTCCGCCGACGGCGGGACCGAGTCAGGTTCTCGCCGGAGCCCGAGCTGCGCAGGAATCAAGCCCGACCGTCCGGAGCAGCTCGGGCTCCGGCGAAAACCACACCGCAACCGAAGGACTCAGAGCACCAGGCGAGCCTTGTGCCAGGCCTCCGACTCCTCGTCCGAGCCGACCTTGCCGTACATGCCGACCATGAGCAGGACGAGGGCGGCCGTCATCACCACGATCACGGTGGCGATGCTGAAGTTGAAGATGTTGGCATCCGTGCGGATGAACGCCAGACCGGCCAGGCTGACCACCATCAGGGCGTACGCCAGCCACTGGTTGATCGCCACGTCGATGTTGCGGCCGAGCACGGTGCCGGCCAGCACGACGAGCCCGACCAGCACGCTGAACAGCGCGAAGCCGAGGTTGGTGCCCTGACCGAGGACCCGCGTGCCGTCCTGGGCGAGGATGTCGTCACCCGCGCTCTCGAGAATGCCGAGCACACCGAAGACCACCAGGTACAGACCGGTCAGCCCGCCGATCGCCCGGTAGATCGGCCGCGCGGGATGGTTGACGGGGGTGTGGGCCATGTCGAGTCTCCAACGCCGTGGGGTGAGGTGTCGTCGACGATTGTCCCGCATGTGGCGGTGTGACGCCGCACACGGCCCCCGGCCGGGCGAGCCTGCCTGGTCAGCTCTCGGGCAGATCCTCGGCGAGGGCCATCCACGTCTCCTCGATCCGCTCACGCTCGGCGCGCAGATCCTTGAGCTGGGTGTCCAACTCGGCGACCCGGGCGTAGTCGGTGGCGTCCGCGGCGAGCTGGTCGAGCAGCGTGGTCTCGCGCTGGTCGAGCTTGCTGAGCTGCCGTTCCAGCCGGCTCAGCTCCTTGCGGGCCTGCCGGACCTCGGCGGCGGACATGCCACCGGCGGAGGGGCCGGTGGGCGCGGAGACCGAGGCGGGGCCGACGCGGGCCGAGCCGGCCCGCTCCGCGGTGCGGGCAAGATACTCGTCGACGCCGCCGGGCAGGTGCACCAGCCGACCGTCGCCGAACATGCCGTACGCCGACTCGGTGACCCGTTCGATCAGATAGCGGTCGTGGCTTGCCACGATGATCGTGCCGGGCCAGGAGTCGAGCAGGTCCTCCAGGGACGCCAGGGTGTCCGTGTCCAGGTCGTTGGTGGGCTCGTCGAAGAGCAGCACGTTGGGCTCGCCGGCGAGCAGCCGCAGCATCTGCAGCCGGCGGCGTTCCCCACCGGAGAGGTCGCTGACCGGGGTCCAGAGTCGGCGGTCGTCGAAGCCGAAGACCTCGGCGAGCTGGGCGGCCGAGACCTCCCGGTCGCCGAGCTGGACCCGACGGGCGACCTCTTCCACGGCTTCGAGCACCCGCAAATGACCGGGCAGCTCGGTGAGCTCCTGGGACAGGAACGCCGGCCGCACGGTGGAGCCGGTGCCGAGCCGGCCGCCGTCGGGGCGGGTGATGCCGGCGAGCATCCGCAGCAGCGTCGTCTTGCCGGCACCGTTGGCGCCGAGGATGGCGATCCGATCGCCGGGGCCGACCTGCCAGGTGACGTCGCGCAGGATCTCCTTGGGGCCGGCGAGCAGCTCGACGTTCTCCAGGTCGTACACCTGCTTGCCGAGCCGGGAGGTGGCCATCCGCTGCAGCGACATGGTGTCGCGGGCCGGCGGCACGTCGGCGATCAACGCGTTCGCGGCGTCGATACGGAACTGGGGCTTGGAGGTGCGGGCGGGCGGGCCACGGCGCAGCCAGGCGATCTCCTTGCGGAGCAGGTTCTGCCGGCGGGCCTCGGTGGCGGCCGCGACGCGTTCGCGCTCGACGCGGGCGAGGGTCCAGGCGGCGAAGCCTCCCTCGTACGCGCGGACGGTCTGGTCGGCGACCTCCCAGGTGGTGGTGCAGACCGCGTCCAGGAACCACCGGTCGTGGGTGACCACGACCAGGGCACCCCTGCGGCCGACCAGGTGCCGGGCCAGCCAGTCGACGCCGCCGACGTCGAGGTGGTTGGTGGGCTCGTCGAGGATCAGCAGGTCGGAGTCGCGGACGAGCAGCGCGGCGAGCGCCACTCGGCGCCGTTCGCCACCGGACATCGGGCCGACCGGCTGGTCGAGGCCGAGGTGCGGCATGCCGAGGCCGTCGAGGATGGCGCGAACCCCGGCGTCGCCGGCCCACTCGTGCTCGGCGCCCATGCCCTCGCGGAGCCAGGCGGTGCCGAGCACGACGTCCCGGACGGTGGCGTCGGGGGCGAGGGTGAGCTGCTGCGGCAGCCAGAGCACCCGCAGGTCACGACGGTGGGTGGCCCGGCCGTCGTCGGGCTCCTCCTGCTTGGTGAGCAGCCGTAGCAGGGTGGACTTGCCGGCACCGTTCAGGCCGACCACGCCGATCCGGTCGGTGTCGTCCAGACCGAGCGAGACGTCCGTGAGTAGCCGCCCGGCGGCGCCGTACCCCTTGGACACCCGGTCCAGATTGACGATGTTGGCCACACTCCCACCCTCCATGATCAAGGCGTCCCGGTGCCGGCGGGCACCTGGACGCCTTTCCCAAGGGTACGCGGGCGCGCCGCCCGGCCGCCGCGGCGGCCAACCAACCCGCGCCGGCCCACCCGTACCGCATGATCCACTCGAGATCCTGGACAGCGGGTTTCAGACGATGCGGGCGCCAGCCACGGGGCCGTGCGCGACCCGCGCCTCCCGGCAGACGCCGGCCGCTTCCAACTCGCCGGCGATCCGCTCGGCGTCGGCGGCGTCGGCGGCGAGGAAGACGCAGGTCGGGCCGGAGCCGGAGACGACGCCGGCGAGCGCACCGGCCGCCTCGCCGGCCTTGAGGGTGTCGGCCAGCGCCGGGCGCATGGCCAACGCGGCGTCCTGGAGGTCGTTGCCGAGCGTACGGGCGAGCACCCGCGGGTCGCGCTGACGCAGCGCGCCCAGCAGCGCGTCCGTGCTGCCCAGCGGGGCGCCGGCCGCACCGGAGTCGCGCAGCCGGTCCAACTCGCGGTACGCGGCCGGGGTCGACAGACCGACGTCGGCGATGGCCACCACCCAGTGCCACGAGGTGGGGCGGGCCAGCACGGGGCTGATCGCCTCGCCGCGGCCGGTGCCCAGCGCGGTGCCGCCGTAGATCAGGAACGGCACGTCGGAACCCAGATCGGCGGCTATTTCGGCCAGCTCGTCACGGGACAGCCCGGTGCCCCACAACGCGTCGCAGGCCACCAGCGCGGCGGCCGCGTCGGCGCTGCCGCCGGCCAGCCCGCCGGCGAGCGGGATCTGCTTGCGGAGGTGCAGCCGGGCGTGCGGCTGCACCCCGGCGTACCCGGCGAGGGCGTGCGCGGCGCGGATCACCAGGTTGGTGTCGTCCAGCGCCAGCTCGCCGGTGCCCTCGCCCTCCATGGTCAGCGCGAGCGTGTCACCCCGACGGGCGGTCAACTCGTCGTGGACGGAGATGGCGTGGTAGACGGTGTTCAGCTCGTGATAGCCGTCGCGGCGCAGCGGGCCCACCCCGAGGTGCAGGTTGACCTTCGCGGGCACCCGAACCCTGACCGGGCCACTGACCGCCAGACGCTCGTCCTCGTCGCCTCGCCAGGCCTCGGTCACGGCGTGATGTCCCAAACGTGCAGGCGGATGTCGAACGGCTCGGTCACGATCAGCTCCTCGGCGGGCACGGCGTCAGCCTACTTCGCGGTCGGCGTACCGGCCGGAGCCGACGCGGCGATGGCGGCGAACTGCTCGACGGTCAGCGACTCTCCCCGGGCGCCGGGGTCGACGCCGGCCGCGGTGAGCGCGGCGGCGGCCCGGTCCGCGCCGCCGGCCCAGCCGGCCAGCGCGGCGCGCAGGGTCTTGCGACGCTGCGCGAAGGCCGCGTCCACCACGGCGAAAACCGCCTTCCGGGGTACGTCGGCACGGGGTGGTTCGCGGCAGGTGAAGGCGACCAGACCCGAGTCGACGTTGGGCACCGGCCAGAACACGTTGGGCGGAACCCGACCGGCACTCCGGGCCTGGGCGTACCAGGCGAGCTTGACCGACGGGATGCCGTACACCTTGGAGCCGGGACCGGCGACCAGCCGGTCGGCGACCTCCTTCTGCACCATCACCAGGCCGTGCCGCAGGCTGGGCAGCTCGGCGAGCAGGTGCAGCACCACCGGCACGGCCACGTTGTAGGGCAGGTTCGCCACCAGTGCGGTCGGCGGCGGGTCGGCCAACTCGGCGGCGTCGATGCGCAGCGCGTCGGCACGGTGCACGGTGAGCCGACCGGCGTCCGGCCCGGCGTGTCGGGCGGCGGTTTCCGGCAACGCGCCGGCGAGCACCGGGTCGATCTCCACGGCGTGCACGTGCCCCGCCACCGGCAACAGCCCCAGGGTCAACGAGCCGAGCCCGGGACCGACCTCCAGGGCCACGTCGTCCGGGGTGAGGCCGGCGGCGGTGACGATCCGGCGCACGGTGTTCGGGTCGTGCACGAAGTTCTGGCCCAGCTTCTTGGTGGGCGCGACGCCCAGCCGGGCGGCCAGTTCCCGGATCTCCGCCGGGCCGAGGAGACCGGTCATGGCTGGCAGCGTAGCGGCGGCGTCGGCACCGACCGTCGGGTCGGGCTCACCACGGGCCGAAGACCCGGTCGCCGTTGGCGGAGATGGCCGCGCACAGCTCGTCGAGGTCGGTGCCGGTGGTCGCGGCGAGGGAGCGAACGGTGAGCGGGATCAGGTACGACGCGTTCGGCCGACCCCGGTGTGGCGTGGGGGTGAGATAGGGGGCGTCGGTCTCGACCAGCAGTTGGTCCACGGGGGTGAGCGCGGCGGCCTCGCGCAGCGCGGTGGCGCTGCCGAAGGTGACGGTGCCGGCGAAGCTCAGCAGGTAACCGCGACTGACGCAGGTCCGGGCGAAGTCGGCGTCCCCGGAGAAGCAGTGCAGCACGACGGTGTCCGGAGAACCCTCGTCGTCGAGGATCCGCAGCACGTCGGCGTGGGCGTCCCGGTCGTGGATGACCAGCGCCCGGCCGTACCGCTTGGCGATCGCGATGTGCGCCCGGAAGCTCGCCTCCTGCGCGGCGCGACCCTCCTCGCCGGTACGGAAGAAGTCCATTCCGGTCTCGCCGATCCCCCGGACGCGGTCCCGGGCGGCGAGCGACTCGATCTCCCGCAGCGCCTCGTCGAGATCGGCCAGCCGGGGCGCCTCGTTGGGGTGCAGGGCCACCGTGGCGAGCACGGCGGGGTGCCGCTCGGCGGTGTCCGCGCCCCACCGGGAGGAGGCGACGTCCACACCCACCTGAACCAGGCGGTCCACGCCGACCCCGGTGGCCAGGGCGATAGCCACGGCGACCGGGTCGTCGGCCGACCCGCCGCCGGGTACGCCGGCCTCACTGACGGTGATGTCCAGGTGGGTGTGGCTGTCCAGCACCGGCCGGGGCAGCGGCTCGGGGGCGGGCGGGAACTCTCCGGCCCGCCGGGCGGCACGCTCTCGGCGGGTTTCAGTGGGCTCGCTCATCAGCGACAGCATCACACATCGGGGCTGTCCACCCGACCGCCACCCGACGTTCACCTCGATTACGCCGCGCGACTCTACCGTCGCCGCGTGAACGTCACTGAATGCGCCACCCGGCCGGTCCGGCGACGTCACGCCCCGCATTCCGCTACGCGAAGGGCGGTGACGGCGTGAGCGCCAGCCCCCAGGCCAGCGACGCCGCCGGCGAACGTACCGGGCTGCGCGTGGCGTACGGCGGCGGCGTCTACCCCGCCGAGGAGATCGCCCGGGGTGCCGCGTACGAGTTGTTCAGCGCCAACGAGGTGCAGGGCTTCGATTGGGCACCCCGAGCGGGCAGCGCCCTGCCGTGGCGCCGGTTCGTGCACGTCACCGAGGTGACCGCGGTGCACGGGGCGGGGGAGCCGACCGACGAGCCGGAGACGCCGCTGATGATGCCGGCGCACCGGGAGCGAGGCTGGGCGCAGCTGCAGCAGCTCAGCCAGCAGCCGGCCGCGGCCGGCGACCCGATGCTGATCGCGGCGCGCGGGTCGGCGGTGATCCGGCGGGGAACCCGGATGGTCAAGGTGCTCTCCCCCCGACAGCTCGCCGGATACGTGCGGGGGTGGCTGCCGCACGGTTTCTGCTACCGCGAGCACGACATGGCGCACCTGCGCACGCCGGGTGCCACCACCGTGCTGCGTACCGACGGCGAGGTCGGCCAGGACGGCCTGGACGTGGCGTACGCCCTGCGCTGGCGGGCCGCCGACCCGGGTGACTACGACGTACCGGTGGGCGAGGCGCACCGTGGCCTGGCGGCGATGGCTCCCCGGGACCGGCTGGGTCCGCCGGTGCTGGGCACGGGCTTCGTGCCGAGCAGTGGCCAGCTCATCCCGGAGTTCATCACGCGGGACTTCGCCGACCTGCCGATGCCGGCGAACGCCGCCCTGCTCGCCTATCCGGCGGAGGGGGTGGAGGTGGTGCTCTACACCTACCAGGCCGAGCAGCGCGGCTGGCTACGGATGGTGGGCCCGCAGTGGCGGCACCTGCTGTCGGCGGTGCCGGGTCTCTCCCCGGATCAGGAGTACGTGCCGACCGGGGACGTCGCGCGCTCCACCCAACTGGTGGGAGTGCACGGCGAGAGCGAGTACGAGGCGGTGGCCGACCTGCCCGGCGGGTTCCGGGTGCTGGCGATGACCCGGGCGGCCCGTTACCCGGTGGAGGCGGTAGCCCGACGGCTCCGGTTCGCGCAGTGGCGGGGCGTGCCCTGCCTGGTGCTGCGGGAGGAGGCTGGCTGGCTGCGGCTGCGGCTGCGCTTCCCGGATCCGGACGGGGTGTTCGCTACCGGTGCGCAGTGCCACGATCGCGGCGTCTACGAGGCCTGGGCTCCGGGGGCCGAGGTGACCGACGACCAGGTGATGGACACCCGCTACACCATGTGACGGCGGTCGGCGGCATGGCTGCGGACGGGGCGGGAATGCGCGGGGCGACAGACGGAGCCCAACCGTCAGGAGACGACCATGCCTTTCTTCACCGTGGGGACCGAGAACTCCGCACCCATCGACCTGTACTACGAGGACCACGGATCCGGTCAGCCGGTGGTGCTGATCCACGGCTTCCCGTACAACGGGGCGACCTGGGAGAAGCAGACCAACGCGCTGCTCAACGCCGGATACCGGACGATCACCTACGATCGGCGCGGTTACGGCAACTCCGCCCAGCCGGCGTCCGGTTACGACTACGACACCTTCGCGGCCGACCTCGACGTGCTGATGACCGAGTTGGACCTGCGCGACACGATTCTGGTGGGTCACTCGATGGGCACCGGCGAGGTGACCCGCTACCTGGGCCGCTACGGCTCGCAGCGGGTGAGCAAGGCGGTCATGCTCAGCCCGCTGGCGCCGTTCCTGCTCAAGACGAAGGACAACCCGGAGGGTGTCGACAAGAGCGTCTTCGACGGCATCCAGCAGTCCATCATCAAGGACCGCTTCGCGTACGTGACGTCGTTCTGCAACGACTTCTTCAACCCGGACCAGAACATGGGCAAGCGGGTCAGCGACGAGGCGTACCGGGCGCACTGGCAGATCGGCGTGATGGCCTCCGGCCGAGCCACCCACGACTCGGTGAACTCCTGGCAGGAGGACTTCCGGGGCGACCTGCCGAAGATCGACATTCCGGTGTTGATCATGCAGGGTGACCAGGACAGGGTGCTACCGCCGCCGTCCTCCGGTCTCCGGCTGGGCCCGATGCTGCCGACCAGCACCTGGATCTACATGAAGGGCGCCCCGCACGGCATCCCGTGGACCCACGCCGACGACATCAACAAGGCGATGCTGGACTTCATCCGCCAGCCCGCGATGGCCCGCCGCTGAGCCGACCGGCCGCCCGGCGCCAGCCAGGCGAGCGGCGCCAGCCAGGCGATACGAGGCGCGGCCCCGGGGATTCCCCGGGGCCGCGCGCAGTCGAGCGGTGCCGCGCTCAGCCACTCAGTCGGGCCAGCTCCTCGTCGACGATCGACGGGTCGAGCTTGCGGAACACCGGCTTCGGCGTGGCCAGCGCTCGCCCCGCCTCCAGCGGCACCGACTCCCACCGGGCCCCGACGGTGTAGTCCCCGGTCAACACCGGATACGCCGGCCCGCCGTCCAGGTCGTCGACCTGCTCGATGACGGGCATCGGCGCGTGCACGCCGCTGCCGCCGAGCAGCTCGTACACCTGCTGCGCGGAGTGCGGCAGGAACGGGGTGAGCAGCGTGTTGGCGTCGCTGATCACCTGGAGGGCGACGTGCAGGATCGTGCCCATCCGAGGCTTGTCCGCCTCGTCCTTGAGCTTCCACGGCGCCTGCTCCGAGAGGTACTTGTTCGCCTCCGCGACCACCCTCATGGCCTCGCCGATCGCCTGCTTCTGCCGGTGCCGGCCGATGAGGTCGCCGACTCCGGTGAAGCCGGCCCGAGCAACGGCGAGCAGTGCCTCGTCGGCCTCGGTGAGCCCGGCCGCGTCGATCGGCGGGATCGCGCCGAAGTTCTTCGCCGCCAACGAGACGGACCGGTTGACCAGGTTGCCCCAGCCGGCGACCAACTCGTCGTTGTTGCGGCGGAGGAACTCGGCCCAGGTGAAGTCGGTGTCGTTGCTCTCCGGGCCGGCCGCGGCGATGAAGTAGCGCAGCGCGTCGGCGTCGTACCGCTCGAGGAAGTCCCGGACGTAGATGACCACCTTTCGCGACGAGGAGAACTTCCGCCCCTCCATGGTCAGGTACTCGCTGGAGACCACCTCGGTGGGCAGGTTGAGCCGGCCCAGCTCGCCCGGTTCGCCGTCGCGGGAGCCCTCGCCGGAATAACCGGAGAGCAGTGCCGGCCAGATCACCGAGTGGAAGACGATGTTGTCCTTGCCCATGAAGTAGTACGCCCGGGAGTCCTTACCCTCCGCGTCGGCGGACCACCACTTCCGCCACGCCTGCGCGTCGCCGGAGCGGCGGGCCCACTCGATGGAGGCGGACAGGTAGCCGATCACCGCGTCGAACCAGACGTAGATCCGCTTGTCCGACCGGTCGCGCCAGCCGTCCAGCGGAATCGGCACACCCCACTCCAGGTCCCGCGTGATCGCCCGGGGCTGGAGGTCGTCGAGCAGGTTGCGGGAGAACCGCAGCACATTGGGCCGCCACCCCTCCCGGGTGTCCAGCCACTGCCTCAGCACCTCGGCCAGGGCGGGCAGGTCCAGGAAGAAGTGCTCGGTCTCGACGAACTTCGGAGTCTCTCCGTTGATCCGCGACTTCGGGTCGATCAGGTCGATCGGGTCGAGCTGGTTGCCGCAGTTGTCACACTGGTCGCCTCGGGCGCTGTCGTAGCCACAGATCGGGCAGGTGCCCTCGATGTAGCGGTCGGGCAGGGTGCGCCCGGTGGACGGGGAGATGGCACCCATGGTGGTCTTCGGGACGATGTAGCCGTTGCGGTACATCCCCTCGAACAGCTCCTGCACCACCGCGTAGTGGTTGCGGGTGGTGGTGCGGGTGAACAGGTCGTAGGTGAGGCCGAGACCGTGCAGGTCCTCGACGATCACCCGGTTGTACTTGTCGGCCAGCTCGCGCGGGGTCACCCCGTCGGCGTCGGCCTGCACCTGGATCGGAGTGCCGTGCTCGTCGGTGCCCGAGACCATGAGCACGTCGTGGCCGGCCATCCGCATGTACCGGGCGAAGACGTCGGAGGGAACGCCGAAACCGGAAACGTGACCGATGTGGCGGGGCCCGTTGGCGTACGGCCAGGCCACTGCCGCGAGAACATGACTCATGAGCAGCAAGCCTAATGACCTCTCCGGTGTGCCCGCGAACCAATAGGGGGTGCCGCGCCGACGGACCGGGCCGACCACCCCGGCCATTGGTCCGATTTGTCGCCGACACGCGGGTGAGCTGCCCGGTCGGCCCCGTGGACCGGTGTGCAATGAACGTCGTGACTGGCAGACGAGCGGCCCGGGATCACGGCGACCGTCCCACCGGGCCGACGGTCGGCGACGAACCGACTCCCGGTGGCTCCCGGGGCGCGACCGTGGCTCCCCAGCCCCGCCCGGTGCCCGGCGACGACGCGACGGGGCTCACCGCCACCCCGGCCCGTCCGGCACCGGCCGCGCCGCCGCCAACCCCGGCCCGCCCCACCCCGGCCGCGCCGGCGCCCGGCCCGGACCGGCCCACTCCTGCCGCCCCGGCGTCCAGCCCGGCCCGGCCCGCCTCGTCGGGCTCCACGGACGACCCGTCGACGGACGGCGGGGAACCCGCCGCAGGCGCCGTCGAGGTGGAGCCGACCACCGGGGCGCCGGTGGACGCCGTGCCCCGCAGGGTGCCGGTGCGGCAGCAGAGCCGCTTCCACCGCGGCGCCCGTCCGCTCGACGGCGACACGATGGCGGACGGCGACGGCGTCTTCTGGGCGCCGATCGAGCAGGTGCACTGGGACGGCACCCCGATCAGGAAGGAGCCCGCGCAGCGGCGGGGCGGCAGCTCCGGCGCGGCGCGGCGCCGGGCACCGGCCCGTGCCGCCCCACCGCCGGACCCGCTGCCCGGGCTCACCGCGCTCGTGCTGTTGAGCCTGGTCGTGGCCTTCTTCGCCTGGGTCAGCGCCGGCCCGTTCTGGCTCGCGGTCGGTCACGCCCGGGTCGGCACCGTGCTGATCGACGACTGCACCGGCGGCGGGCTCACCCAACGGTGCCGGGGGATCTTCGCCTCCGACGACGGGCGGTTGCTGGCACACGGGATCCGGGTCAGCGGTGTGCCCGCCGGAAAGGATGCGCCGGGGACGGCCCTGCCAGCTCGGATGACCGGCCCGAACAGCGCCACCGCGTACGCCGACACCGGTCTGAGCCGGCACCTGCGGTGGGTGCCCGGCCTGCTGGTGATCCTCGCCTGCGCGGCCGGCATCGCCCGGTGGACCGGGTCGACCAGGCTGGCCGGCCGACGGAACCGCCGGTGGGCGGTGACCGTCGCGGTCGCCGGGCCGGCCCTTCTCACCCTCGGCTTCCTGGCCGCCGCCTGGTGAACCGCCGCGGCACCGGACTCGGCGGGAGCGGGGGTCAGCTGTGCACGATCGCGTAGACGTCGCGGCGGCGCAGCGCGTACTCCGTGGCGACGTCGGTGATGGCGTCGCGGCGGGACCGGCCGGCGGTCTCCCGCTCGGCGACCGCCGCGCGCAGGGTCTCGTCGTCGGGCCGTTCCGCGGCGCTCACCGACGCGCCGGCCACCACCAGGGTGATCTCCCCACGCGGATCGCCCTCGGCGGCCCACCGGGCCAGCTCGCCGAGGGGGCGGCGGAGCACCTCCTCGTAGGTCTTGGTGAGCTCGCGGCAGACGGCCGCCGGGCGGTCCGCGCCGAACGACTCGGCCAGGTCGGCGAGCGCAGCGCCGACCCGGTGCGGCGCCTCGAAGAAGACCAGGGTGCGCTCCTCGGCGGCGAGGGCGCGCAGCCGCGCCCGGCGGGCTCCGGGGGTGCGGGGCAGGAAGCCCTCGAAGCAGAAGCGGTCGACGGGCAGCCCGGAGACCGCCAACGCGGTGGTCACCGCGCTCGGCCCGGGAGCGACGCCGACCGGGGCCCCGACGTCCAACGCGGCCCGCACCAGCCGGTAACCGGGATCGGAGACGCTCGGCATGCCGCCGTCGGTCACCAGGGCCACCACGTACCCGCCGAGGATGACCTCGACCAGCTCGGGGGTCCGGCGTTCCTCGTTGCCCTCGAAGTAGGAGACGATCCGACCGCCGACGGTGATGTCGAGGTCGCGGGCCAGTCGGGTGAGTCGCCGGGTGTCCTCGGCGGCCACCACGTCGGCGCTGGTCAGCACCTCGCGGAAACGGGCCGAGGCGTCGGCGGGGTTGCCGAGCGGGGCACCGAGCAGGATCAGGCGCCCAGCTTCGGACATTTCACCCACGAGATCGTCTCCTTCATCGACAGCGGATACCGGTATCAGGGACGACAGGCGCCACAGGACACGTTGGCAGCCTACGATCGCCGGGTGACGAGTGCGTCGACAGCGCAGAGCCCGAGCGCCGAGCCGGCAAAGACGGTCGAAGTGACGGCGGGCGAGCACCGCCCCGATCAGGAGGCCGCGGTGCCCTCCGCCGACGGGGGCGGGGTTTCCGGCGTGCTCCGTCGGCGGTTCGCCACCGTCGATTCACGGCTGGACCGGTTCTCGTGGCTGGCCACCGCCGTGGTGGTGGCGATCGCGGCGATCCTGCGCTTCGTCGGCCTGTCCCGTCCCAAGGGCAAGATCTTCGACGAGACGTACTACGCCAAGGACGCCTACGGGCTGATCAGCCGTGGCGTCGAGTGGAACTACAAGGACAACGCCCCGTCGTACGTGGTGCACCCACCGCTGGGCAAGTGGCTGATCGGTCTCGGCGAGTGGGCCTTCGGCTACCAGGACGCGGAGTCGAAGGTCTCCGTTCCCGGGCACCTGCTCACCACCGCACCGGAGTTCGGCTGGCGGTTCTCCGCGGCCGTGGTCGGCACCCTGTCGGTGCTGCTGCTGGTCCGCATCGGCCGACGGATGTTCCGCTCCACGGTGTTGGGCTGCGCGGCCGGTCTGCTGCTCGCCCTGGACGGCTTCCACCTGGTGCTGTCCCGGGCGGCGCTGCTCGACATCTTCCTGCTCTTCTTCGTACTGGCCGCGTTCGGCGCGCTGGTGCTCGACCGGGACGCCCGCCGCCGCCGGTGGGGACGGGCACTGGACGACGGGCTCGACCCGAGCCGACCGGGCCGGGCCGGCCGACCACCGGGCGGCTGGCGCACCTGGCCGTGGTGGCGGCTGGCCGCCGGGGTGCTGATCGGCTGCGCGTGTGCGGTGAAGTGGAGCGCCCTGTACTTCGTGCCGGCCTTCGCGCTGCTGGTGCTCCTCTGGGAGGTCGGCGTCCGCCGCTCGGCGGGGGTCCGCCGGCCCTGGCGGGACACCCTGCTCGACGAGTTGCCCTGGCTGGTGCTGGCCGGCGTGCTGATGGTGGGCACCTACCTCGCCACCTGGTCGGGCTGGCTGCTGACCGACGACGGCTACTACCGGCTCGCGTCGTCCTACCCGAGCGCCCCGCTCAGTGACACGCCGGTGATCGGTCCGCTGATCAACCTCTTCGAGTACCACCGCGCGGCGCTGCACTTCCACACCACCCTCGACGATCCGCACAAGTACCAGTCGTGGCCGTGGCAGTGGCTGCTGCTGGGCCGCCCGGTGGCGTTCTACTACACCGGCGACGGCGCCTGCGGTGCGCCGAGCTGCGCCTCGGAGATCCTGCTGCTCGGCACCCCGCTGCTCTGGTGGTCGTTCCTGCCCGCCCTGGTGGCGCTGGGCTGGCTCGGGGTGGCTCGTCGGGACTGGCGGGCCGGCGCGATCCTGCTCAGCGTGGCGGCGGGGCTGCTGCCCTGGTTCTGGTTCGCCCTCGACGGCCGCACGATGTTCTCGTTCTACGCCGCCCCGGCGCTGCCCTTCCTGGTGCTCGCCGTGGTGTACGTCCTGGGCGCGCTGATCGCCCCGGCCGGGGGTGACGTCGGCGAGGTCGCGCCGCTGGTCCCCGGTGACCCGGGCTACGAACGCCGGTTGGTGGGCAGCATCGCGGCCGGGGCGTACGTGCTGCTGGTGGCGCTCTGCTTCGCGTACTTCTACCCGATCTTCGTGGGCCGACTGATGCCGTACTCGGACTGGCTGTCCCGGATGTGGCTGGACGGTCGCTGGATATAAGCCTCGACAGGCGACGCGCCGCACAGCGCGACGAAAACGGGCCCCCACGCTTCGGCGTGGGGGCCCGTTGCACAGAGACGCGCGCCCCGATCGCCTGCCACGGGGGAAGCGGGCGATTGGGGCGCGCAAGAAGAGCTTAACCACCGCGCACCAGTGGCACAACGGGTCGACTTGGGTCAGATTTCCGACGGATGTCGGCCGGACCGACCCCTGCCTCCGCGCAGTTGACCGAGGGTGACCCGACGTGGACCCAGCGCCCGGAACGGGCCGGTCGAGGGCCATCGTCGGCGGGTTCGGCGACCGCTGTCGAGCGGCCCGGGGCGCTAGGCTCGCCGGGACCGGACGTCGCAGTCGTGTGCCCACCCGGACGATCATCCAAAGTGGACGTAACTACACTGCCGCCGTGATCAACTTCAGACGATCGGCGGCCGTCCTTCTCGGGCTGCTGGCGACCACCGCGCTGACCGGGCCGGTTCCGGCGGCGGCCGACGACGAGGAACCGGTAGCCGAGCCGCCCCGGGTCGAGCTGGTGCTCGACGTCAGCGGCTCCATGCGGGCCGCGGACATCGACGGGCGCAGCCGTATCTCGGTCGCCCAGCAGGCGTTCGGCGAGGTGGTGGACGCGCTGCCGGCGGAGACCCAACTCGGCATCCGGGTGCTCGGCGCAACCTACCGGGGCAAGGACAAGAAGGTCGGCTGCCAGGACACCCAGCAGATCGTCCCGGTCGGGCCGGTCGACCGGGGCCGGGCCAAGGCGGCGGTGGCCACGTTGCGGCCGACCGGGTTCACACCGGTGGGCCTGGCGCTGCGGTCCGCCGCGCAGGATCTGGGCGCCGGGGCCACCACCCGGAGGATCGTCCTGATCACCGACGGGGAGGACACGTGCGCCCCGCCGGACCCGTGCGAGGTGGCCCGGGAGTTGGCCGCTCAGGGCACCAGCCTGGTGGTCGACACGCTCGGCCTGGCCCCCGACGAGAAGGTCCGCCGGCAGCTGCTCTGCATAGCCGGTGCGACCGGAGGCACCTACACGGCGGCGCAGAGCGCCGCGGAGCTGACCGATCGGATCAAGCAGCTCGTCGAGCGTGCCAGTGACACGCACACCCTGACTCCGACCGTGGTCGGCGGTGCGAACGCCTGCGAGTCGGCGCCCCTGCTGGCACCCGGCGTGTACGCCGACCGGGAGATGTTCTCCGAGCACCGGTACTACCGGGTGCCGGTGCGCGACGGGCAGGAGTTGCGCGCGTCGGTGAGCATGGCGCTGGACCGGCCGGTGAACCGGGACTACGGGGTGTTGCTGCGGGCCACCGCTGCGGACGGCCGGGAACTGGTCCGTGGCGCGGACGCCGGCAGCGGGCGGGCCGACGTGCTCTCCGCCGGGCTGCGCTGGTCGGCCAGCACCGACGACGACGCCACCGAGGCCGCGGCGACCCCGACGGCAGCCGAGGCCACCACCGTCTGCCTGGTGGTGAGCAACTCCTTCGCGCCGCTCCCCGGCACCGCGGCGACCCCCGGCATGCCGGTGGAGCTCACCGTCGACGTGGTCGCCGCAGCGCCCGCGCCGGACGGGCCGGACCTCGGCCGGGGCTGGGTGCTGCTCGCTCTGCTCACCGTGGTCGGCCTGCTGGCTGGCCTGATCGCCGGCCTGCTCACCCGCTGGTGGGTCGCCACCTGGAGGGAGAACTGATGCGTACCCCACTGTTCCGGTCGCTGGCGGCGCTGCTCGCCGCCGGCGGGGCCGCGCTGCTGCCGACGGCGGCTGCCGCCGCACCCACCCCCTCGCCGGGTGCCACGCCGGTCACCCGGGCCGGTACGTCGTTCCTCAGCGCCACTCCGATCACCGCCGGGCAACCGGTGCGGGTGGACGCCGCGCTCGGCGACCGCCTCTACTGGTCGTTTCCGGCGACCGCCGGCCAGGTGCACGGGATCAGCGCCACCGTCGCCTTCCCGAGGGCGCGCAGTGGGGCCTCCACCTGGACCATCGACGTGTTCGACGGGTTGCGGCGCCGGCAGGCGTGCACCGCCGGAGCGCAGACCCCGACGGTGGACGCGCAGGCGTCGAGCGTGACGCTGGGCTGCACCCTTCGGGAGGTGCGCTCCTGGGCGGAGCCGTGGTCGGCCGACCCGCTGCCCGGTGCGTACGTCGTCCGGCTCTCCGTGGTGGAGCTGCCGGAACCGGACCTGGGCGCGCCGATCGACGTGGACCTGCTGGTCGGCGTCGTCGCGGACCGGGGCGCCTCGGGCGACGACGGCGAGCTGGCCGCGCCTCTGGTGCCGAACACCAGAGCCGGCGCGGTGCTCGACGCCGTGCCGGCGGCGGACTCGGAGGGCGATGACGGAGCTGGGTCACCGGCCGACTGGTTGCCGGATCTCGGCTCGCGCTGGGTCTGGACCAGCATCGGCGGCGTACTCGCCGCGGTGGCCGGCGTGGTCGGCTTCGCCCTGACCCGGCGGCCCCGGCGTCGCTGAACACCGGGTCGGTGGCCGCCGGCGACGGGCGGCCACCGGCGACCTCAGCGGCGCCGGGAACGGCGCGGCAGCCAGCCGATGAAGCGTTCCTGGAGCGACATCACCGGGGCGGCGCGCAGGTCCTCCGTGGCGGCGGCGAGACAGGACCCCAGGTAGACGCTCAGCATCGCCCGGTCACCCCCGTACTCGGCGAGCAGCCGACCGCGTTTGGTCGCGCACGGCCACTCGTCGCCGCAGGAGCCGCAGCTCCAGCCGGGGGTCGTCGGCGCGTGGTCGTCGACCCGTAGCCCCGGCCGTTCCGCACCATGGGTCATCGCGCGTCCTCTCCAGATGTCCGCGGGACTGGCGGTTGCCGTGCCCCGGTCAGCGGTTGATGATCGATCCCCCGGTGCTGTCGGGGGAACGCGGCGCGTACCCCCGGTGTTACATCTTTGCGGTACCTTCTCCCCTCGTGACAGTCGGAAAGTTGACGGTTGACCGAATGTCCTCGCATCGCGTCCATCCCTACCGACGGGTAGCCGACCATGCGTGACCTGCTGCCCGCGACGGTGGCGGTGGTCGTCGCCGGCCCGGGCGACTGGACCGGGGAGTTGCTGGCCGCCGAGCAGGCGTGCCTCGGTGAGCGGGTGGTGCAGACCCGTCGGCGGGACTTCACCGCCGGGCGGGTGTGCGCCCGTCGGGCGATGGCCGGCCTCGGTCTACCGCCATTGGCCGTGCCGGCCGCCGCCGACCGGGCGCCCGTCTGGCCCGCCGGGATCGTCGGGAGCATCACCCACACCGCCGGCTACTGCGCCGCCGCCGCGGCCCGCACCACCGACGTCCGGTCCCTCGGCATGGACGCCGAGCAGCACCGCGAGATCAACGCGGGGGTACGCCGACTCGTGCTGCTGCCCGAGGAGGAGGAGATCTGCGCCCGGCTGCCCAGCGGCACCTCCTGGCCGGTCGTGCTGTTCAGCGCGAAGGAGACCGTCTACAAGGTCTGGTACCCGGTCGTGGGGAGTTGGCTCGACTTCCACGACGCCCAACTGGAGCTGAATCCAGACGCCGGCACGTTCACGGCTCGGATCGCACCGGCCCGGGTGGACGCGGCAGCGGTCGCCGACCCGCCCGCCACGATCGCCGGGCGGTTCGCGGTCGCCGACGGGCTGGTCCGCACCGCCGCCGTCCTTCCGATCGGCTGACACCGACACCGTCCACGCTGGTCGGTCCGCCGCCGCACACCGCACCCGACGGCCACGTGGGACGGGGTCCGCCGTGACGGTCGGACGATCCGCGACGCACGGTAGCGTCGGCGGGTTCCCGAACCGCAGGTACCGAAGCGCCAAGGAGTACGGTGACCCACCCTCCGCCCCTCGTCGGGCCGCAGGACACTCAGCAGCCGACCCCGGAGCGGCCGAGGCAACCCTTCGCCAGCGCGCCCTACCCGGGATCACCCGGCCAGCGCTGGCCACAGCCGCCGTTCTCCGGCGGCGCCTACCCGGCCGCTGGCCACCCGCTCACCGTGCCGCCACCCGTACCGGCGAAGAACTCCACGAGGACGGTGGTGGTCGTCGCGGTCACCGCCGCCGTGCTCACCCTGCTGATCTGTGCCGGCGGCATCGTGGCGGCGGTCATCAGCGTGAAGCGCGCCGCCAGCGAGGCGAGGCCCGCCCCGGCGTCCCATCTCGTCCTGCCAGGAGAGCGAACCCCGGGTGCGGTGCTCGCCCTCGTCGTTCGGTAGCCGGTGCTCCGATCGCGGACCGAGTCTCCGGAGGGGGCACCACGCGCGACCCGCTCGCCGCCCACGACCACGCCTCGGGCGTTGCCGTCCTCCAGCCACTCCAGCTGCTGGTCCGGCGCCGTGTACGAGCGGTCCCGCAGATCCCACCGGACCTTGGTAAAGATCGACTGACGCTTGCCGCACGCCTGAGGAGTATTCACGGCTGCCAGGTGTCTGATGAGTGACACAACCGGATTCGTTCGCCCGGCAGCGGAAGGCACGGGCCGTTCGGTCGATGTGGCCGTCCGGGAAGGGGGCGAGGATCGATGGTGTCGAGGATTGTCGATACCCCACGGGGGGTCCGGATGAGCAATGACCAGGACAACACCGTCGACCGCCGTCGGCTGCTGCAACGCGCCGGCACCGTCGCCGCAGGGCTGGCCGGCACCGGCGTGGTCGGCGCAGCCGCCGCCACGTCGGCCCAGGCCGCCCCCGGTGACCCCGTCCTCAAGGGTGCCGACAACGATGCCGGCAGCAGCGCCACCACGGTGCGCAGTTCCTCCGACGCCGCGACCCTCCGGCTGGCCAACACCAGGGTGACCACCGAGCCGAACGGCAAGGTGTTGACCGCGCCCGCTCTGCGGCTGGCCCCCAACGGGAACGGGCTCTCCAGTCGAGCCGAGGTCGGCTCGATCGGCATGGACACCGCAGGCACCATCTGGGCGTCCACCGGCAGGTCTTACCAGGCTGACCGGATCCACACCAGCACGAACTCCAACCGCATCGTGCCGGTCATACCGCAACGGGTCGTCGACACCCGCACTCCCCAGGGACGAACCAACATCGTCACTCCCGACGGTGACTGGGACACCAGCAACCTGGACAGCGCTGGCCGGCTGCTCGGCGGTCGTACCATCGACGTCATCCTGGCCCGCTACGCCTTCGTCAGCGAGGCCGTGTTCGGCACCGTGACGGTCACCGGTTCGGTCGCGGCCAGCTTCCTGCAGATCTTTCCAAGCGGCATACCGCGTCCGGCGGCGTTCTCGACGATCAATTTCGGATCCAACCAGACCCTGTCGAACGCTTTCATGTCCGCGGTCAACTGGAACACCGATCGCATCTCCATCTACGCCGCACGGACCACGCACGTGATCGTCGACGTGGTCGCGTTCGTGATCGGGATCGGCGAGGTCTATCCGCCGATCCTGCTACCGCAGGACGGGTGGCCCGCGCCGACGGGGGATCCGGCGACGGGGGCGCGGCAGCGCCGACCACAGTGGGAACAGGGCGGATAGGCGGGTGCCGGTTAACCTGCCCACGCCTCCTCGGCGGTGAAGACCGGGCGGCCGGTGCGTACCGAATCCTCGATGGCGAGGCTGATCAGGTGGTCCTGACACGCCTCGGCCAGCGGATAGGGCGCCGGGCCTTCCTCCCGTGCCCAGGCGCCCGCGCGAGCCAGGATGTCGGCCACCGCGATGTCGTCGTCGGACAATCCGCTGCCGGCGAACGGATTGCGCCAGACCACGTCGCCGTCGAAGCTGATGTGCTTCAGGTCGAGCCCTTCGAGGTTCAGGTCGATGCCGGTCTGCCGCCGCACCAGTGACGATTCCACCGGCGTGGTCGGGTCGACCAGGCGGACGACCCGGTCGTCCACCAACTCACCGAGCGAACCCCGCACCACCAACCGGCGGGTACGCAGCGGATTCCACCACTGGTTGTCGGTGAAGTCGTACAGCCCCATCCGCCCGCCGAAGTCGATCGTCGCGAGGGTGGTGGTGAGCTGCTGGGGGGTGGCGTCGCCGCTCCATCCGGCGGGCGACAACGGGTTGGCGAGCGGCGACACGAAGGCCCGCGCGCTGACCTCGGCGGCGTCGTGGCCGACGCCGAGCAGACCACGGATCAGCGCGACCGCGTGGTACAGGTGCGTCGAGGAGATCTGCACGGAGGTCGGCTCGCCGAGCACACCTGCGCGGACCAGCTCCAGACGGGCCGCGTGCCCGGGCATCAGCGAGTACTGCTCGGCCACCTGCACCAGACCGCTGCCGCCGACGTCGGACCAGAGCGACCGCAGCCCCGCCACGTCAGGTGCGGGGGGCGTCTCGGCGAGCACCGGCACGCCGGCCGCGACCAACTCGCGGATCGCGTCGGGCGTCACCGCCCAGGGCACCGACACGATGACCAGGTCCGGCCGCTCATGGGCGAGCAGTTCGGCCGCCGTGCGGAAGGTCCGCACGCCCCACTCGGCCGTCACCGCGTCACCACGATCTCCGGTACGCGTGACCACCCCGGTTGCCCGGAACCGCTCGGGCAGCAGTCTGGCCAGGCGCAGGAAGAACTCACCTCGCCAGCCGCTGCCGACCATGCCGAACCGGGTCTGGGCCGTGGAATTCATGCGGGCTCCTCACGTCGAGATCCGGATGCTAGTGGGCCCACCCATGGCCTGCCCCGCCACGTTGCCCAGTGATCAGCCGGGGCGGAGGCAGCGGGAGCAGCGACCGGGCACGTAGGATCCGCTCCCACGCACTCCACGGCATGACGAGGCGACTGTGACGACCGACGATCGTTCCCCCGCAGAGACGGCCAGCACCGTCGGGGCCGTACCAGCCGGGCACCTGCCGGCAACGCGACCCGCAGGTCGGGCCGGCCGTGCCGGGCGGGTGACTGTCGCAACGGTCGCGATCGCCGTGGCGCTCGTCGCCGGCATCTACGTCAGCCGCCGCGATTCCAGCCAGGCCGCGACCCACCCCTCGGTGCCGTCACCGCAGGTGCCCGCCGCGCTGCCATGGAACGCCGCGCTGGTCGCCCGCACCGACACCACCATCACGGTGTACGTCGGCACGGGCGACGCACGGTGCAAGGAGCTCGTGCAGCCGCGGGCCGCGGTCACCGAGCAGACGGACGCCCAGGTGGTCGTCGAGGTGAGCGCCCGCGTCGTGGACGCGGTCGACTGCACCACCAGTGGCAACCGCGTACGCCTCGTCGTGTCGCTGCGGAAACCCCTCGGTGACCGGGTGCTCAGCGACGCCGCCTCCGCGACACCGCCACCGATCTATTTCGAACGCAACCTCCCAGACCTGTCGTCGGGCACCCGGTGGACCCCGCACCCGACGGACTGCTCCGAGGGTTGGTGCCAGGGCTACAACGGCCCGGACGGTTCCAACCTGCTCGCCAGCGCGAGCCGGACGGCCGGAGCGGACCGGTCCTCCCCTGTCGCCACCATCCCCGTCGGCCCGCACCAGGGCACCGTCACCGGTGCGGCCGGACACTTCTGGACGGTGCGGTGGAAGGTCGGCGACCTGACGTACGCCCTGCAGCTGATGCCATCCGAGGGCGGCACGTTCAGCCTGCAGGAGTTCGAGGACGAGCTGGCCAGGTTGACCTGGAGATAGTCCGGGCAGCGTCCGCACCCGCCCGATGAACGCCGAACCGGCTCCGGTCCGTTCGGCTCACGCCGGGCGTGGGCCGCGGTAGGGCAGGGTGGCGCTGTAGACCACATTGGTGTTGGTGCTGCCGAACGCGGCGAGGTCGTTGATGACCTGTTCGAGGTGTGCCATGGATGTCGCGGCGACCTTCAGCACGTAACAGTCGTCCCCCGTGGTGCGCAGGCACTCCAGAATCTCCGACCGTCGCTCCAGCAGTTGGCGCAGGGGTTCGTGCCGGCTGCCGGGATATTTCAACCGCACCACCGCGAGTACGGCGAAGCCCGCCCTGGCCAGGTCCACCTCGGCGCGGTAGCCGCTGATCACGCCGGTCGCCTCCAACCGTCTCACCCGTTCGGTGGTGGCCGACGCGCTCAGCTTGACCCGGCGGCTGAGTTCGGTGATCGGCAGGCGGCCGTCGTCCTGCAACTCGATCAGGATGGACCAGTCGACAGCATCGAGATTCTCGGCCATCGGGCCAATCTACCGGCGGATCCACGGCAAAGACCGGCAAGGGCAGGGAACAAGGTGTTCACAGGCCAGAGCGCCGCTGGCTAGCCTCAGACCTGTGCACATTGGCGTGAACGTACCGAACTTCGCCCCGGGCACCGACCCCGGCGTGCTGCGACAGTGGGCGCAGACGGTCGAGGGCCTCGGCTTCGACCTGCTGATGGTCTCCGACCACATCGCGGTGACCCCGGACGTGGCCGAGCAGTATCCCGCGCCGTTCTACGAGCCGTTCACCACGCTGTCCTGGCTGGCCGGGGTGACCCGCCGGGTCCGGCTGGGCACCACCGTGCTCATCGTTCCGTACCGGCACCCGTTGCTCACCGCCCGGATGGCGGCGAACCTCAACCGGCTCAGCGGTGGCCGGCTCGTCCTGGGCGTCGGCGTCGGCTGGGCGCGGCAGGAGTTCGAGGCGCTCGGGGTGCCGTACCACCGGCGCGGCGCGCTCACCGACGAATACCTGCACACCATGCGGGATGCCTGGCGCAACACCGACGACTACGACACGGAACCCATCCCCCTCTGGGTCGGCGGCAACAGCGACGCCGGCATGCGTCGCGCCGTGCGACTCGGAGACGGGTGGCACCCGCTGCGGATCACACCCGGATGGCTGGTGGAGGCGGCCGGACGGCTCAAGACCATCGCCGACGAACTGGGCCGCCCCGTGCCCGCCCTGATGCCGCGCATCGCACTCCAGGAAACCCGCGAACCGGTCACCGCCCCGGACCGGCTCGCCGGTGTCGGCACCATCGAGCAGATCACCGCCGATCTCGACCAGATCCGTCTGCTCGGCGCCGAGACGGTGGTGCTCGACCCGTTTCACGGCGACCTGACCGAGATCCGCCAACCCGAACGCGCCTGGCAGACACTCGCTGCCGTGGCCGCGTACACCACGACCCAGGAGGCCCGATGACGCCCGACGACGAGACGTTTCTCCGCCGTGCCGTGGACATCGCCAGCGAGGCCGGAGCATCCGGCGAACGGCCGTTCGGCTCGTTGCTCGTCGCCGCGGACGGCACCGTCCTGATCGAGGACCACAACACGGTGGTCTCCGACTCGGACATCAGCGCGCACCCGGAACTGAAGCTGGCCCGGTGGGCCGCGCGGGAACTCGCCCCGGACGTGGCCGCCGGCACCACCATGTACACCAGCTGCCAACCCTGCCCGATGTGCGCGACCGCGATCGACCGTTCCGGCCTCGGCCGGGTGGTGTACGCCCTGTCCACCGAACAGTTCGAGGACATCAAACCGGCCAGCCCAGCGCTGCCCCCGGTGCGGTACGAGGGCCCGGCGCTGTTCGACGAGGCACGCCGGCCGATCGACAACCACTACTAGCTGTGGTCGAGGTCGTCGGCGCAGTTGTCGACGGAGGGTGCGGTGGAAGTCCACCGCCCCCTCCGCGCTCAGGTAGGGCTGTGCCGGTCTGGCAGGTCCGGACGACCGCGCGCCGTCAGTCCTTCGCGGCCTCGTCGGTCAGGAGCTTCCCGACAACTCCGCCGGCGCACCCGAGCACCGCTCCGCCGGCGATTCCGCCCGGCCCGGCGAAGGCCCCCGCGATGGCGCCGCCTGCAGCGCCGATCGTGCATGCCTCGCCGTAGTCGACGGTAGCGAGGCCGGTCGGGTCGACGTAGTTCACCGGGTTGCCGGCCGCGTACGCGTACCGGTTGCCGATGGCCGGGTCCGCGAGGAAGCTCAGGCTGTCCTGTTGGGTGAAGCGACCGGTGTTCGGGTCGTACCAGCGCCGACCGAACTTCGTCAGGTCATCGTGACGGGTGCCGCTGGCGAAACCGATCGCGTTGTCGATGATCTCGTTGTTGCTGCCGACCGTCCTGATCACCTTGCCGTACGGGTCGTAGGTATAGGAGCCGGACAGCGTTCCGTCGTACCTGATCAGGGCGACCACCGAGCCGAGCCCGTCGAACACGTAGAAGTAGTGGTGGAAGGTGCTGCCGGTCCTGCCCCGGAAGCCGACCGGCGTGCCGAGCTGGTCGCGCTCGACGTAGTGCCGGCCGTAGGTCCCCGGCACGGTGTAGCTCTGCACCACGCTCTGACCGTTCTGGTCGTTGCGGCCGAAGGAGTACTCGTACTCGAACCGCGGCGTGCCCTTCCAGCCCAACTCGATCTGGTCGGGTCCGTTGTACGCCCACCCGAGTTCGGCGCCTCCGGCCGTGAAGCCGCGCACCAGCTGCCCGGCGGAGTTGTACTCGAAGTCGCGCAGGGCCGAACCGCCGAGCTGGTTACCGGCCCCGTCGTGGGAGTAGCCGGAACTGGTGATCTGGTTGCCGGCGTTGTACGTCAGCGTCTGCGTGGTGGCGCCGTTCACCTTTTCCGAGGTGCGGTTGCCGTTGCTGTCGTACGCGTAGTCGTAGGTCCTGCCGTCGATGCCGGTGGCCTTGGTGAGCCGGTTGCCCTGGTCGTAGGTGTAGAGGCTGACGGCGCCGGCGCGGTGGTGGTCGGTCTGCCACTGCCGCAGGCCGGTGTCGTCGGCGGTGGCCGTGGAGCAGGCGGCGGTGCCGACCCGCCTGGCGTAGCAGTAGGAGACGTCGAAGACGGTGCTGGCCGTGCCGCCCTGCCACCGCTTGCTGGTGGTGCGGGTGATCCGGCCGGACTGGTCGAGGGTGTTGACGGTCTCGGCGACGGTCACCGAGGAGACGGCCAGCCTGGTGGAGGTGCGTCGCCCGTCGTCGTCGTAGCCGAAGGTGTAGGTGCCGTTGCCGGCAACCAGCTTCGTGAGCAGGTTGCGGCCGTTGTAGGTGTAGTACGAGCTGCCGCGCTCGTCCTGCTGCTCGATGAGGTTGCCGACCGGGTCGTAGACGTACCACAGTCCGTCCACGCTGCCGGTCCGCCGCCCGGTCAACCGGTTGAGCCGGTCGTAGAAGAAGTTCTGGTAGGCGTTGCCGTCGATGCGGGCGTAGACGTTGCCACCGCCGTCGTACTCGTAGGCGACTTTCGGCATGTCCGGGTACGTGAGCAGGGTGATCCGGTCGTCCAGGTCGTACTCGTACTGCACGGTGCGCCCGGTGCCGTCGGTCGTCGTGCGTACCCGGCCGAACGCGTCGTAGCTGAACCGACGGACCCCGATCGTCGTACCGGTCGGTGGGGTGAGCGTGGTCAGCTGCTTGTCGGCGTCGTACCGGTAAATGGTCTTGTTCGCACCGTTGCCCGGGTCGGACGAGGAGGAGATCGTGCCGTCGGCGTTGTACTCCACCGTGGCCTGAGCGGCCAGGGCGTCCGTCGTCGACAACCGGTTACCCGCACCGTTGTACGCGTAGGCACTGGTGTTTCCCTGCGCGTCGGAACTGGACGAAACCTGGAAGTTCGCCGTCGGGTTGGTCGGCGTCGCCACGTTCGTGTAGGCCAGAGAGGAGTCCGCACCGGTCGGCGTGACGACCAGGGTCGGTGACTGCCCACCGTTCGCGGCGTACGAAATGCTGGTGGTGCCGCCGGTGCCGTTCCGCACGGACGCCACGTCCAGGTGCGGGGTGTAGGAGAAGCTGCGGGTCTTGCCGTCGGGGTCGACCAGCGTGGTCACCCGCTTGTCGGCGTTGACGGTGTACGTGCTGCGCGGCACCGAGGTGACCGGCTGCGACTGGTTGGTGTTGGCGTCGGCGACGATCGTCTGGGTTGCCGACGGGTACGCCCACCTCGTGGTGGCGCCCACCGCCGGGTTCTCCGGCTTGAAGGCCCGGGTCACCGAGGTCACCCGGTGTGCCGCGTCGTAGGTGATCGTGGTGGCGTTTCCCAGGGCGGAACCCTGGATACCGCCGGAGATCCTGGTGACCCGGCGCGACGAGTCGTACTCGAACCGGGTGTCCGTTCCGGTGGCGGAGCGGATCTGGGTCAGATTTCCACTGCCGTCGTAGCTGTACCTGACGCTGCGGTACTGCCCGCCGGCGACAGTCTGCTCGACGGTCGAGAGGTAACCGTTCGAGCCGTACGACACCTTCGCGCTACGAACGGGCGTGGCACCCCGGTCGGAGGTCACCGTGGTCAACCGGCCGCTGGCGTCGTAGCTGTAGTCGGTCACGCTGTCGTTGCGGTCCAGGCTGCGGTCCAGCAGTCCGGTGGACGTGAAGAAGAGCTTGCGTCCGCTGTCGTGCTCGACCAGCTTCCATCCGGCGCCGTCGCTGGTGAGCGTCGCCTTGAACTCCTTCGCGGCGGTGTAGCCGGACCCGCTCGGGGTGAACCGCCCGATGACACCGTCGGCCGCGACGTACGTGAGGGAGTTGTCGTCCGCCCTGATCAGCCTGACGTCCACACCGACGCGGGTACGCCAGCTGTAGCCGAGCGCGCCGGTCGGCACCTCGCTGCCGGTGAGGAGGCTGTTGTACGCAGCGCCCAGCACCAGGTTGTCCGCGATGCCTGGCAGGACCAGGTCGGTACTGCGGATGAGCAGATTCCCCGAGCCGGTGTTCACCTCGGCGGTCAACCGGTCGGTCAGTCGGAACGTGCTGAACGTGCCGTTGCGCACCGGCCCGGTGCCGAGCGGCACCGAGATCGGTCCGTCGAGCTGGCTGACCGGAGCGTTCGACGGCCCCAGCACCCGCCGGTCCGGTGCGCCGGGTGACGCGGGCTGGGCCGGCGGAGCCTGGGCGGGCTTCGCGGCCGTCTGCGGCGGCGCGGCGTGCGCCGGAGCGACCACCAGACCGGACGTCGACGCCAGTAGGACACCCAGTGCGGCGCCGGTGGCACGCCGTCGCCCACCCGCAGTCGGTAACAACCTGAGCATTCAACTCCCCCTTGACGATCCTCGAGACACGAAGGACTCCACAGACGCGCTGGCGCGCAGCGTGTCGGTGTGAGCTGCGGCGGTCGTTGCCGGTTCGCGATCGACGATCCGGGTGAGTGTTCCGCTGGCCGATCTCGCCACCGTCCTGTTAGGACTGCGGAAGCTGCCGCCGCGAGATCGAGTAGAGCATCGACGGGACCCGCTGCGGACAGAAAGCCTGTTCGGACCTGTTCGAGCTTGTTCGGGACAGGCTCCGAGGGGCTCCAACAGCCGGTGATCTGCATCCGCGCGCACCCGGGCAGGGCCGCTCGGACGTACCGGACTTTGGGGAGTTGCGGTTGAGGGACAGGTCGCCGCCGCCTCTGGTTACCTCGTTCTGACGGCCCAGCTCGGATGACTGCCGTGCTTCAGCGACGACGCACAAGATCGAAAAAGGCCGTCCCCGCAAGCGGGGACGGCCTTTGAGATGGGTGGAGCTGAGGGGATTTGAACCCCTGACCCCCTCGATGCGAACGAGGTGCGCTACCAGTCTGCGCCACAGCCCCTCCGCCGGCGGACCGGCTTCGGTCCCACCCGGCTAACACCGGGCGGGCCGGCAGCAAGGCTAACAGGTCGCCGGCCCTCACCGCGAATCCGCCCCCGGCTCGGCGCTCACCCCACTCAGAGATCCACTCGACATCCACGAAATCGGGGCATCAAGGACGCCGCGACACCCCGACCTTCAGGATGCAGAGTCGATCAAGCGCCGGCATCCGATCACGCGCCGAGTACGGCGCGGGAGACGATCAGGCGCCGCGACCGGCCTCGTACGGACGGCCCCGCAATCCACCCGACCGGCGGTACGAGACCGAGCCACCATTCACCGCGGCCGGCAGGTCACCCGGGCGGTCCAGACCCATGGCGGCTCGGCGCACCCCCTCGCGCTGGGCTGCCAGGCGGCGCTGCGCCTCCCGGCGGGCCGCTGCCCGGCGGGCCTGCTCGCGGCGCACCTCGGCCTGCCGGGCGGCCAGCCATGCGGCCTCGCGTGCCCGGGCACGCCGTCGACGTCGGCCGGCCAGGGCTCGACCCCGTAGGTGGACGACGTACGTGGCGAGCAGCAGGAACGTGACCGAGAAGCCGATCCAGAAGCCGGGGCTGACGAGCAGCACCCCGATCAGCTCGACGACGTTGAGCAGGAGGAGGGCGGCGAGCACCCGGCGTCGTCGGTACACGGCGGGGGTGTGCTGCCGGCGGGGCGGCGGGCGGCGGCGGGACCCCTTCGGGGCGGGGGGCACGGCGCGCAGCCGGCCCGAACGGCGGGCGGCGGGCGGCGCGGAGACCGGCGCGGCCAGCACACCGGTAGCCGCGTGTTCACTGAGCGTGATGACCAGGGAGCGCGGCGGGTGGACGGGTCGTCGCCCTGGGACAGTGCGGCGTCGTCGGCGGCGCTGGAGCACCCGCGCCGTCGACTGCGCCCGCTCCGCCACCAGCCGCTCGGTGGCGTCGTACCGGCGGACCAGCGCCGGGGCCAGGGCGAGCAGGCCGGCGGCGGCGAGGACGGCGAGGAGCACCGAGGTCGGCACCCTCACCCCTCCCGTCACCGAATTCGGAGCAACCGCCATCCGACCGCAGGATCTTCCACCGATCGCGCTCGGGTGCGTGGATCGTCCGGACGGGCAGCGCTTGCCGCAGCTTGCAGTTACTTGAGGTTACGGCGCGCCGACCGTGATGCCACCGCGCCGCGCCGATCCCGTACGTGGGACGAGATCAGCGCGCGGTGGCGCGCAGCCGGTGCCAGCGGGCCAGCAGGCCACCCTCGGGGGCGATCTCCTCGCTGGTCATCGCGTATCCGATGTGGTCCCGCCAGGCGCCGTCGATGTGCATGTAGCGCACGTGGTACGACTCCTCGCGGAAGCCCAGCTTCTCCACCACCCGCCGGGACGGCCGGTTCTCCGGACGGATGTTGACCTCCACCCGGTGCAGCCCACCCTGACCAAAGGCGTGGTCCACGGCCAGCGCGAGTGCCGTCGGGATCACCCCCTGGCCGGCGACCCGGGCGTCCACCCAGTAGCCGACGTACCCGGAGCAGAACGCCCGCCGCACGATGCTGCCCACGTTGAGGTGCCCGACCAGCCGGTCCCGGTCGGCCTCACGCAGGCAGACGGCGAACGGCATGCCCTCACCCTCGCGGGCCGAGCGCCGCTGGTCACGGTGCACCCAGCGAAACGCCGTCGGCGAGTTCAGCTCGTCCCAGCCGCCGGGCAGCGACGACTCCCAGGGTGCGAGCCAGGCCCGGTTGGCGCGGCGCACCTCCGACCACGCCGCGGCGTCCGAGCGCCGGTAGGGCCGCAGCAGCACCGGACCGTCGACCAGCACCGCCGGCCAGCCGGGTGCCCGCGCGGGACCGAAGAGACTCACCCGGACAGTCTCCCGCGCGGGACCGGGAGGCGCGCAAGTGGACCCGCGACGTCCCGACGGCCGTACGACGCGGAAGCAGACCGAAAGCGGACGGATCGGGGCATCGTCACCGGCGACGGTCCAGCAGCAGCACGTCCACCGTGGAGCCGGCGGCAGCGGTGGTGACACGCTCGCCGAGCACCAGCAACCCGTTCGCCTCGGCCAGGCCGGACAGGGTGAACGGCCCACCGCTGAGCGGCTGCACCGTGTAACCGCCGCCGCGCCGCTCGGCGACGTGGGCGGGCCGGAACTCGCGCAGCCCACCCGGGGACGACACGGTCTCCAGCAGATGTGCCCGCACGCTGGGCCGGAACACCGGCTCGGCGCCGGCGAGCAGTTGGATGGCCGGCCGGGCCAGCACCTCGAAGCCGATCAGGGCGGCCCCCGGGTCGCCGGGCAGGCAGACCACCGGCACCTCCTCGGCGCCGACCGTGCCGAACCCGAGCGCGGTGCCGGGATAGAGCGCCACGCCGGTGAAGGTGACCGGCCCGGCCCGGCCACCCTCCCGACGGGACAGGATCCGGCGCACCATGTCGCCGGGGCCGGTGCCGGTCCCCCCGGTCGTGATGATCAGGTCAGCGCGCAGGGTCTGGTCCTCCAGCAGCCCACGCAGCCCCTCCGGGTCGTCGTCGCAGATCCCCACCCGGTACGCCAGTGCGCCCACCTCGGCCGCCGCGGCGGTCAGCGCGTGCGAGTTCGCGTCCACCACCTGCCCCGGCTGGCTGCCCCGGCCCACGTCGACCAGTTCGTCGCCGGTGGCCACGATGACCACCCGTGGGCTGGGCCGCACCACCACGTGCCCGATACCGGTGGCGGCGAAGACCGCGACCAGCGCCGGGGAGACGTAGGTGCCCGCCCGGGCCAGCAAGGTGCCGGCCGGCAACTCCTCACCGGCGCGGCGGACCCCGTACCCCCGCTTGGGGGTGCGGAAGATCTCCACGGCGGCCATGCCCTGGTCGGTCCACTCCACCGGCACCACCACGTCGGCGGCGACCGGCAGCGGCGCACCGGCGGCCACCGAGAAGCACGAGCCCGGTGTGAGCCGGACCGGTCGCCAGCTGGCCGCGCCGAGGTCACCGACCACGTTGAGCCGGATGGTCCGGCCGCCGGGCGTGCCGGAGGGGGCCGGGACGTAGCTCGGCCCCCGACCCCCTCCCGAAATGTCCTCCCAGCGGGCCGCGTACCCGTCCACGGCCGCCTGGTCGAAGGCCGGGAAGGCGTGCGGCGCGACCACGTCCTCGGCGAGGACGTTGCCGTGCGCCTGGGTGAGCTCGAGGTCGAGTGGCGGCAGCGCCCGTAACCTGCGCAGCACACTGCCCAGGTAGTCGGCGAGCGGCGTCAACTCGTTCGCGGCCGCCTCGGCGTCGGCCGTCGCGGTCATGTACCAGATCCGCCTGCCGCGTCGGCCTTGACGAAGTCGGCCAGCCAGGAGCGGAACTCGGCGCCGAGATCCTCGCGCTCGGCGGCGATCTGCACCACCGTCTGGAGGTAGCCCAGCGGCATGCCGGTGTCGTAGCGGGTGCCCCGATAGACGATCGCGTGCACCGGGGTGCCCTCGGTACGCAGCAACTCCATCGCGTCGGTCAGCTGGATCTCGCCGCCGCTGCCCGGCTTGGTCCGCCGGATCGCGTCGAAGATCGCGCCCGGCAGCACGTAGCGGCCCAGCACCGCGAGGTTGCTCGGCGCGTCCTCCGGCTGGGGCTTCTCCACCATCCCGGTCACCCTCACGACCTCACCGATGTCGCTCAGCTCCGACTCGGCGGGCTCCACGGAGGCGATGCCGTAGCGCTTGGTCTCGGCCGGGTCGACCTCGAAGAAGGCCAGCACCACGCCTCCGGTGCGGGCCTGCAACTCCAGCATCGCGGGCAGCAGTGGCTCGGACGGCTTGACGAACTCGTCACCGAGCAGCACCGCGAAGGGCTGGTCGCCGACGTGCGACTCGGCGTACCCGACGGCGTGGCCAAGCCCGAGCTGCTCCGGCTGCCGGCGGGTGTAGATCTCAGCCAGCTCGCTGGTCTGGCGCACGGCAGCCAGGATGTCGGGCTTCTCCGCCAGCCTGGTCTCCAGGTCGGGGCGCCGGTCGAAGTGGTCCACCATCGCCGTCTTACCCCGACCGGTGATCAGCAACACGTCAGCGATGCCGGCCTGGGTGGCCTCCTCGACGATGTACTGCAACACCGGCCGGTCCACCACCGGCAACAACTCCTTGGGCACCGCCTTCGTGGCGGGCAGGAACCGGGTCGCCAGTCCGGCGGCCGGGATGACGGCCTTGACCGCCAGGGGACGACCGGTTGCGGCGACCGTCGATGAGGGGTTCGCTGAGTGCTCCGACATGCCGCGAGACTATCGGCCACGACTCTGCCGCGGCGGGTGTGGCCCAGAAGACGCGCCGCCGCCCGACCCCGGCAGGGCGGCATCCGGGCCGGCCGGGGCCGCGTCCACCGCGCTGTCCGCCGGATCACCGGCCGCTTCCGGCCGGGCGTGCGCCGACCCCGCCGACGACGATTCCGGTACGCCCACAGCCGACTCGGACCGGGCGTGCCCGCCCGGCTCCCGGATGACCTGCACGGGCCGGCCGGCGCGCGGCAGCCCGTCGGTCGGGCTCACCGCCCCCGCCGGAACCGGGATCTCCTGCGTCGGCACGTCCGGGCACAACTCGGCGACACGGTAGGTGTCCCGGCCGGCGGCCTTGGCGGCGTAGAGCGCGTCGTCGGCGGCTTCCAGCACCTCCCGCCCGGTGCTGCCGTGGTCCGGAAAGACGGCGATGCCCACCGACACGGTCACCACGATCGGGCCCGCGTACGCCTCGACGGCGATCGGCGTCTCCCGCACCGCCGCCCCCAACCGTTCCGCCACGATCGCGGCGCCCCGGGCGTCGGTCTCCGGCAGGAGCAGCACGAACTCCTCGCCGCCCTGCCGGAAGGCCAGGTCCACCTCGCGGATCTCGCCGCGCATCCGCCGGGCGAACTCGGCCAGCACGGTGTCCCCCGCCGCGTGCCCGTACGTGTCGTTGACGTCCTTGAACCGGTCCAGGTCCAGGGCGAGGACGCTGAGCATCCGACCGAACCGGCTGGCCCGCTCCACCTCCCGCCG
The DNA here is from genome assembly GCF_046549295.1 of Micromonospora sp. 067-2. Taxonomy (NCBI): domain Bacteria; kingdom Bacillati; phylum Actinomycetota; class Actinomycetes; order Micromonosporales; family Micromonosporaceae; genus Micromonospora; species Micromonospora sp. 067-2. The sequence goes on from NZ_JAJPWB010000002.1 coordinate 431,854, forward strand.
GATCGACTCGCGCAGGTACCGGTAGTTCCACAGCCCGGTGAGCGGGTCGGTGAGCGAGAGTCGCTGCGCCTCCTCGTGCACCCGTACGTTGTCCACCGCCACCGCCGCGTGCCCGGCGAAGGTGCGCAGGGTGACCAGGTCGTCGTCGTCGAACTCGTCGGCGCCCAGCCGGTCGTAGAGGGCCAGCACGCCGAGCGCCGCCGCCGGAGCGCTGCCCTCCTCGGTGGTGCCCGGGGCAGTGCCGACCGGCCCGACGGGACCGCCCGGGGTGGCGTTGGCGCCGCCACCAGGTGCGGCGAACGGGACCGCCACGTACGTGCGGCAGCGCGGTTCACCCGTCGTCGCGTCGATCGGCTCCCGCCCCCGCTGCGGCTCCCCGGTGGCGGCCACCGCGCCGACCACGCCGTCGCCGACCGGAACCCGCAGCTCCGGTGGCCCGTCCGGGTCCCCCTCCGGTACGCGCCCTTCCAGCCCTTCGGTGCACTGCGCGACGAGGACGCCACCGGCCTCCACCAGCAGCACCGCCCCGGCCCGCGCACCGGTTGCCGCGATCGCGCTGTGCAGGATCACCCGCAGGATGCGCTGCAGGTCGTGTGTGCTGGCCAGGGTGTCGCCGAGCACCGCGAGGTGCCCACGTAGCTGGTCCCTGCTACTGGTCAGCGCCGCGACGTACGACCCGGTCTCCCGGGTCATCCGGTTGAACGCGGCGGCCAGCCGGCCCACCTCGTCGCGACTGCGCACCGGCACCCGGGCGGTGAGGTCGCCCTGCGCCACCCGGTCCACCGCGCCAGCCAGCTCCACCAGAGGCCGGGTGGTCACCCGGGCCAACCGCCACGCCGTGAGTACGGCGAGCAGCCCGGCCAGCACGACCACCCCGGCCAGCGTGGCGCGCAGTCCTCGTGGCCGTTCGCTGGGCACCGAGAGCACCAGCGGCAGCGGCTGCCCGACCGACGGGCCGATCCTCCGCACGTACCGGCCCTCGCTGGTCTCGGTGACCCGCGCGCTGTCGACCGTGCCGGCGGCGGCCAGCACCGCGTCCCGTACCTCGCGTGTCTCGGTGGTGTGGGTGACCCGTGCGGCGCTCGCACCGCCGTCGAGCAGGGTGACCGCCACCCCCGTCACCGCCGCGAGACGGGCCACGAAGGCCGGGTCGACCAGCTGCACGGCCACCACCGTGCCCAGCGGGGCGCCGGCCGGGTCGCGCCTGTCGACCCGGGCCGCCAGCGCGCGGACCGGGCCGGGTGCGGCCGCGGCAGGGCCGGCGCAGTCTCCCCACGGGGTCGACGGCGCGCCGGGCGAGGCGTAGCTGACCCGGCCGGACCTGTCGGTGATCTGCACCCCGGCGGCCAACCCACGGCCGACCAGCTGGGCGGCTGCGCCGGCCGGGTCGGGCGTGAGCGCCACCGCGTCGGCCGTGGCCCGCAACTGCTGGCAGAGCGCGTCGACCGAGGTGCGCACGGTGGACGCTGCCACCGCCAGACGCTCGGTGGAGCGGCTGCGGTCGACGGCGGTGACGATGGAGGCGACGAAGAACGCGCCGAGCAGGACGGGGCCGAGCACCACCACGAGGAAGGCTGCCGTCAACCGCCCGCGTAGCGTCACTCGGTCCCCCCGGAAGTTCCGCCTCCGTTGCTTGCGATGCTGACACAGTGCAACCGCGGGAGAGGCGTTGCGTCAGGAGTGTTGCGTGCCGGATTTTTCTGGTGAAGCCGAAGTGACAGGTGTGGCCAAGCGGAACACCCGCGCTGAGCTGCTCGCCCGCCGTCGGGCGCTGACCGGCCCGGCCCGGGCCGCCGCCGCCGGGCGCGTCCAGGCCGAGCTGGTCGCTCTGGTACGCCGGCTGCGCCCGAGCCGGATGACGGCGTACGTGCCGGTCGGCTCCGAACCGGGCGGGCCCGACCTGCCGGAGGTGCTGCGGGCGGCGCTACCGGCCGGCGCCGAACTGCTGCTGCCGGTGCTCCGCGCCGACCTGGACCTGGACTGGGCGGCCTATGCCGGGCCGGCCGCTCTGGTCGCTGCCGGCCGGGGCATCCGGGAGCCCGCCGGGGCGCGACTGGGGGTGGCCGCGGTGGCCGGCGCGGAACTGGTGGTGCTGCCGGCTCTGGCGGTCGACCGGCACGGCCGGCGACTGGGCCGAGGCGGCGGCTCGTACGACAGGGCGCTGGCACGAGTGCCCACCGCGACGTTGACCGTGGTCCCGCTGCACGACGGCGAGCTGGTCGAGGCGTTGCCCGTCGAGCCCCACGATCGCCCGGTCCGCGCGGTCGTCACTCCCGCCGACGGGGTGCGTACGCTTGACGGCGGCCCGGGTGCGGCGCATGGTGTCGCGCCCCACACGTCTGCTGGACGAACCCGGGGCGAATGACGCACGATTGGCACTCGAACAGGTCGAGTGCCAACTGGCCGAGTCCAGATCCGGAGGAGAACGTGCCTACGTACCAGTACGCCTGCACCGCGTGCGGTCACCAGCTCGAGGCGGTGCAGTCCTTCTCTGACGAGCCGTTGACCGAGTGCCCGACGTGTCAGGGGCGGCTGCGCAAGGTCTTCAACTCGGTCGGCATCGTCTTCAAGGGCTCCGGCTTCTATCGCACCGACTCCCGGGCCTCCACCGCCGAGACGACGGCCGCCGGCACGGCGGGCAAGCCGGCCAAGTCCGAGTCGTCCTCGGGTGGCGACTCCGGGTCGTCCTCGGGCGCGTCGTCCGGGTCGTCCTCGGGCTCGTCGTCCGGTTCCTCCTCGTCGTCCGGGTCGTCCTCGTCCGGGTCGTCGTCGTCCGGGTCGTCCTCGTCCGGGTCGTCGTCGAGCGGGGGGTCGAGCGGCGGCAAGGCTCCGGCGGCCAGCTCCACCTCCTGACCAACCGCTGGCAGACCCGTCGGTCGCGGCACACCCTCTTAGCAGGTCCGGCCGGCACGTGGGCGTTCGTCCACAGGCCGGCCGGTTTTCCACAGGCGCCGACGGACTGCCCGCTGAGCGGGCACCGAACGGCCTAACCTGCCGCCGAAGGGGTGTCGCTGCGGCGCCCGGACGGGAGGCGCAGATGGCGACCGGTGATCCAGACTCCGCGCGGGCGTTGCGTCCGCTGCGCCGGCTCGCCCTGCCGGGCGGGCGCACCCTGTTCCGGGCCGGCCTGGTCGCCGCGTTGCTCGGCCTCGCCGCCGCCGTCCTGTACACCCCGACCGCCTGCCCACCCACCACCGCCGCACGGTCCCCGAGGGCCGGCGCGGACGGCTCGGCCGACGGCGGCCAGAGGGTCGACGGAAGCGGGCCGACTGACGCGAACGGCGCGGTCGACGGTCCGCGGCCCACCGCGACGAGTGCAGCAGCCGACGGCGCGCGAGCCACAGCCGGGCCCCTACCGCTGCCCAGCGGCTCGGTGGGGGTGCCGGTCCGGCTGGCCGAGCCGGCCGCGCTGGCCGTGGTCCGCCCCGGGGCACGGGTCGACCTCCTGGCCGCACCCCCTGGTGGGGCGGGCGCCGACGCAACCCTGCTCGCCCCCGCAGCGCTCGTCCTGGACGTGCTGGGTGCCGGGGCGAGCGACGGGTCCGCGGCGCTCTACCTGGCGTTGCGCCCCGACCAGGCGCACCGTGCGGTCGGGCTACCCGAGGGAAGCCGTTTCGCCATCGTCGTCCGCGGCTGACCGAGGGGACTCGCCTGGACACCGCAGCAGCCGACCTGGCTGGCGCGGCCCGGCGACGGGTCGGTCAGTCCCAGTGTGGGGGGCGTTCGGCGAGCAGCCAGTCGTCGTTGCCGCCGGGCCGCTCGCCCCAGCCCTGGTCGGTGTCGTCAGCGGTCTGCTCGGGCAGCACCACGAAGTCTTCGCTCAGGTCGACGGTGCGGTCCTCGTCGCCGCGCGCGCCCTGCGTGCCGGGGTCCTCGGTGCTCACGAGCGGCAAGACTAGCGCAGCCGACGCCAGCGGACCGGTCGCGGACGATGGCGTGCCGGCCAGAAGCGACCGGACCGCCGACCACGTTGGTAGCGTCGGACGACGTGACGACCCCCAGCGTTGGCAGCACCCCGGACGACTACTGGAAACGGCCCACCGTCGACGGGGACGCAGCGGCCGCCCAACCGCCCACCGGGGACGCAGCGGCCCAACCGCCCGCCGCATCCGGACCCGCCCCGGCGAGCGCGTACGCCGGCCCGCCGCCGAGCACGCCGCCGCCGGCGGGATGGCGTCCACCCGTACACCTGGAGCCGGCGGCGCCCCGGCGGCTACCGCCGCAGGACATGGCCGACCTGGACGCGGCCGAGCAGCGCTCGCAGCGGGTCACCTACGGCTTCGGCGCGGCAGCCGGCGTGGTGCTCGTGGTGCTGGTCTGCCTGCTCTGCGCGCGGGTCATCTTCTGACCCACGCCATCTTCGCCGCTCAGAGGGTGGTGCCCCAGACCGCCTCCGCACCGGAGTGGCCGGTCAGATAGACGTAGACCAGTGCGGCGATGGACAGCGCGACGGCCGCCACCGCCAGCACCGGGATCACCAACGCCGGCAGCCGCGGCACCCGGGGGTGTCCGCTGGTCGCCACCAGCAGCAGGATCGCCACGATCCCGAGCGCCACCACGATCCGGAACAGGATGTCGCCGTACCGGGAGTGCTCGAAGATCTGGTCGAGGATCTTGCCCTGGAAACCCCTGGCGACCAGCGCATCGGTGAACGCCTCACCCGACTGGACGGCCAGAAAGGCGGTCAGCGGCGCGGCCACGGCGAGGAGGCCCAACGCCCAGTCCAGCCGGTGCCGCCAGCGCGGCAGCCCCACGTACGCGATGGCCACCGCGGCGAGCAGCGGCACGAACACGACCACCGCATGGATCACCAGGACGTGTGCCGGTAGACCCAGGATCTCCTCGAACATCGACGCCTCCAGGTGGATCGCGGTCACGGGATCGCCAGCCTACGGTCCGGCGGATCGTCCCCAGGCTCTCGACCGGACACACGTGCGCTGCCCCGATCAGGTTCACCGCGACCCGATCTGGCCACCGCGCCCGTCGGCTGTGTCCGTGGCCACCCCGACCGGACGTCGGTTGTCGGCGCTGGTCGCACAGGCTGTCATTGGCGCATGTCCGCTGCCGAGGAGCTGCTGCGATCGAGAGGCCTGCGCGTCACCCGACCGCGCCTCGCGGTCCTCGACGTGCTGGCCGGCGGTGGCCACCTGGAGGTCGACGAGATCACCCGGCAGGTCCCGCGAACGCCTCGACTCGGTCTCCACCCAGGCGGTCTACGACGTGCTGGGGGCGCTGTCCCGGGCCGGGCTGTCCCGCCGGATCGAGCCGGCCGGCAGTCCCGCCCGCTACGAGGCGCGTGCCGGCGACAACCACCACCACGTGGTCTGCCGGGGCTGCGGCGAGATCTCCGACATCGACTGCACGGTGGGCAGCGCCCCCTGTCTGGAGCCGAACGTCGCGCACGGCTTCGAGGTGGACGAGGCGGAAGTGACCTTCTGGGGTCTCTGCCCGAGCTGCCAGGCCCGCCGCTCCGCCGACAGCTGACCTGCCGCGCCGCCGGAAGCCGAGCGGCGAGGAGGGCCGGGCCGTGGCACTCTTGGGCGGTGGACTCCGATGACCTCGGTCTCTTCGGTCCCGGGTCGGTCACGTGGAAGGTGCACGAGGAGCCGATCCTGATCGTCGCCGGCCTGCGCTCGCTCTACCTTCAGGCGTTGCACCCCCGCGCGATGGCCGGGGTCGCGCAGAACAGCAACTACCGCACCGATGCCTGGGGCCGCCTGGTCCGCACCGCCACCTATGTGGCAACCACCGTGTACGGGACGACCGCCGAGGCGGAGGAGGCCGGAGCGCGGCTGCGCCGGCTGCACGCCCGGTTGCGGGCCACCGACCGGCTCACCGGCGAGGAGTTCCGGATCGACGAGCCGGACCTGCTGCGCTGGGTGCACGTCACCGAGGTCGAGTCGTTCCTCAGCACGGCCCGACGGGCCGGCCTGCCACTCACCGACGACGAGGTGGACGGCTACTACACCGAGCAACGCCGCTCCGCCGAGCTGGTCGGGCTGGACCCGTCCACCGTCCCCGGCACCGCCGCGGAGGTGGCGGCGTACTACCGCACCGTACGGCCGGAGCTGCGGATGACCCGGGAGGCCGCCGAGACCGCGCTCTTCCTCACCGCGCCGCCGCTGCCGTGGAAGCTCAGCCTGCCGGCGCGGCTGGGGCTCACCCTCGGGCCGCCGCGCTGGGTGTACCTGGGGATCGCCGGGACCGCGCTCGGGCTGCTGCCGGCCTGGGCCCGCCGGATGTACGGCGGCCTGGGGCTGCCCACCACCGCCCTGACGGCGGACCTGAGCGTACGTGCGCTGCGGCTGGCGCTCGGCGCGGTGCCCCGCCGCTATCTCGAGGGGCCGTTGCTGCAGGCCGCCAAAGAACGGGCCGAACGGCTCGTCGCCCCGCTGGCCGGCTGACCGGACCGCCGGCCGGCTGAACGGACCGCCGGCCGGCTGAACGGACCGCCGCCGCGAGGTCGGCGAACTGGCCCGGCTGCCTGGCGAGCACGAGGCCGCCCGAGGGTTGGCCGCGGTCAGCCGTCGGCGGGACGGTCCATGGCCGCCCACGGCGCCTTAGCTGGCGTCTGCGCGCCGGTCGGGCAGTGGCGCCGGAAGTCGCACCAGCCGCAACGGGCGCCGGGCGCCACCGGGAACGCCTCATCCGCGTCGCCGCCGTCGGCGACCGCCCGCTCGGCCGCCATGATGTCGCGGGCCGTCTCCTCGGCCCGGGTCAGCTGGCGGCCCAGCGACTCGACGGTGTGGTCGTGGGCGGCGACGGTGCCGGTCGGCAGGTGGTGCAGCTCCACCCGTCGGCACGGTCGGCGGAACACCCGCTCGGCCGCGTACGCGTAGAGCGCCAGCGCCTGCGACCCGCGGGCGTCGTCCGTGTCCAGCCCGGTGCGGCCGGTCTTGTAGTCGACGATGACCAGCTCCGGGCCTTCGGGCCCGGAACGGGAGTCGATGCGGTCGGCCCGGCCGTTGAACGCCAGCACGGCGGTCTTGACGGCCACCACCCGCTCCACGCCGAGCGGGTCGGCGTCCGGCTCCAGCGTCTCGACGTATGCCTCGAGCCAGCCCAGCGCCCGCCGGTAGGCGGCCCGCTCCTGCTCGTCGTCGCGGTAGCCCTCGCGGACCCAGGTGCCCTTGAGCAGGGCGGCCAGCGCCTCGGGACGGCGCCGCCCGGCGGGCAGCGCATACCAGTTCTTCAGAGCGGTGTGCACGCTGGCGCCGAGCGAGTTGTGCGCCCACGGCGGGCCCTTGGGCGGGGTCGGCCGGTCGACGTAGGAGTAGCGGTAGCGGCGCGGGCAGTCCGCGTACGCGCCGAGCTTGCTCGGGGTGCAGACGAAGAGCCGTTCCGGCATGCCCTCGAACCCGAGCTGCTCGGCGCCACCCGCACGCTGTTGAGGGGCCCGGCCGCCAGCGGCTGGGCGTCCGGCTGAGGAGGCTCGTCGCACACCTGCGATCCTGCCATCCACCCCCGACATCACGGGTGACCCGGTCAGGTCATGTTCACGTACTGCGTGACGAAGGCGGCCACCGCGTCGGCGATGAGCTGCACGGCGATCGCGGCCAGCAGCAGGCCGGCGATCCGGGTCAGCACCTCGATCCCTCCGGGTCGCAGGATCTTCACGATGCCGCCGGAGAAGCGCAGCACGATCCAGACCGCGACCATCACGGCGAGGATGGCCACGGCGATGGCGACGTGGTCGCCGAACCCGTCGGCCTGCTGGACGAAGAGCATGGTCGCCACGATGGCGCCCGGCCCGGCCAGCAGCGGGGTGCCCAGCGGCACCAGCGCGATGTTCGAGGTGGCGTCCTGGCTCGGGCCGTCGGTCTTGCCGGTCAGCAGCTCCAGGGCGACCAGCACGAGCAGCAGCCCGCCGGCCGCCTGCAGGGCCGGCAGGTCCACGTGCAGGTAGTCGAGGAGGGTCTGCCCGGCCACCGCGAAGACCACGATCACGCCGAGCGCCAGCGCCACCGCCTGCCAGGCCGCACGGTTGCGGTCCCGAGCCGGCAGCGGGCCGGTCAGCGCGAGGAAGATCGGCACCATGCCCGGCGGGTCGGTGATCACCAGCAGGGTCACGAAAACCTCGCCGAACAGCTTCAGATCCACGTGATCAACCTAGCCGCGCGGCTGTCGGCCGAAACGGGGATCAGCCCGAAGCGACCTCGGTCACTCCGGCGGCGACAATCCGCTCGTACGCCTCGACGCTGGTGCCGAACGCGCCGAGCTGGACGGTCTTGTGGGTGCCGTGGAAGTCCGAAGAGCCGGTGACCAGCAGGCCCAGCTCGGCGGCGAGCGCCCGTACGTGCGCCTGCTCGGCCGGGCTGTGGTCCTCGTGGTCGGCCTCCAGGCCGGCCAACCCGGCGGCGGCCAGCTCGGCGATCACCTCGTCGGGCACCACCCGACCGCGTCGCGTGGCGCGTGGATGGGCGAAGACCGGCACCCCGCCGGCGTCCCGGACCAACCGGATCGCCCGGAACACGTCGATGTCCTCCTTGGGCAGCCGGTACCGCTCGCCCAGCCAGTCCGGGCCGAACGCCTCGCGGGTGCTGCCGACCAGGCCGGCCCGGATCAGCGCCTGCGCGATGTGCGGCCGCCCCACCGTGCCACCGCCCGCGCCGGCCAGGATTTCCGGCCAGCTCACGTCGATCCCGTCGGCGCGCAGCAGCGTGACGATCCGCTCGCCGCGTTCCTCGCGGGCGGTCCGCACCCGGGCCAGCTCGGCGACCAGCTCGGGGTGGTCGGCGTCGAACAGGTACGCCAGCAGGTGCAGCGGCACCGGCGGCTGCGTACCGGACCAGCGGCAGGACAGTTCGGCGCCCCGGATCAGGCGCAGACCGGGCGGCAGCGCCCGCACGGCGGGCTCCCACCCGGCGGTGGTGTCGTGGTCGGTGATCGCCAGCACGTCCAGCTCGGCCTGTGCAGCAGCATGAACCAGCTCTGTCGGGCTCAGCGTGCCATCACTGGCCGTGGAGTGGGTGTGCAGGTCGATCCGCGGGGAGGAGCCGGTACGCGAGGTCACCTCTCGACGCTATCGAGGACCACGGACCCGTACGCGCCAAGGCCCACGCGGGCGTGACCGCTGGCGGTCAGCTGGTCACCAGGACCAGCCGGTCGCTGGGCCGCACGCCGGGCACCGAGACAGGTTCGGCCCACTTTCCGGCCCGTACCCGGTCGACGTTGACCCGGACCAGCTCGCCGGCGTCGTCCACGTAGGTGGCGTCCGAGTCGGTCGTCCAGGCGATCTCGCCGGTCATCGGCGGCCCGGCCGGCACGGCGGTCAGGCCCGCCCCGAGCTTGCGCAGGTCGACCAGCAGGGATTTGCGGGCCTTACCCGCCCCGCCGTTCACCAGCAGCCATCGGCCGTCGGCGGAGACCCCACCGGTGCCGTCCTGGCTCAGCTCCGGGCCGCAGCCGGTGCGGACCGGCTTCAGCTCACGCTTCGGGTCGAGCACGGCCAGGCAGGTCTTGACCTGGTCGGCCGTGGTCACCTGACCGAGGAGCCGTCCGTCCGGCAGCGTGCCGTAGACGTTCAACGTGCTCCGGTCGGTGCCCGTGCCCAGTTCGCCGCCCGGCCGCCACAGGCTGTGACCCGCGCCGTCCGGATCGAGGCGGACCAGCACGTTGTCGCCGACGAACCGGACCGGCTCCGCGTCGCTCGGCACCGGGATGCGCACCAGCCCGATGAGCTGCGTGCCGATCACTGCCGCCGCCAGCAGGCCGGTGCCGTCCCTCCAGGCCACCTGGCGACCGTCGGGTGCCACGACGATCGGCCCCGCACCCGCCAGCAGCACCTGCACCAGCCCGTCGCGCTGCGCGACCCAGAGGGATCGGCCGGCGGCCGTCGGCGCGCCGACCACCAGCCAGCCGCCGCCGCCGGGCAGCAGGTGGACGCGCTCGGCCGGCCCGACACCGGGAAGGTCCAGCCGCACACCGTTCACGCCGATCAGCGTCGCGCCGGCGAGCACGTCCACGGGCGTTCCGGGCGTGGGCGGAGCGGCGGACGCCGCGGGCGAGGGAGTCGACAGGGCCGATCGGCCCGGATCACCGATCACGACGATGGGCTCGCCCTGCCTGCCGGAGCCGTCGCCGAAACGAGCCACGCCGGTGCTGACCAGCACGGTGGCGACCGCCGCGAGGGCGAGGCCGGCAGCCGTCCGCCTGCGCCGGATCCGCTTCGCCCGACGGATGGCCTGGCCGGCCGGGTCGGCGCTCAGGGGGCGGGCGACGGCGACCTGGTGCGAGAGGGTGTCCCGCACCGCCCCTGCCAGCTCGTCACGTCGCACCTGGTAAGGACGCGGCGGGTGGCCCGTCGGGTTGTCGGGCCGGCCCGGGAATGCCTTCACCGCTGCTCGCCGGAGCCGGTGCCGACCGGCACGGCCGCCGGGGCTGCGGACAGCTCGACCGGCGGTCCGCCCGGTTGGGGCGCTGCCCGGCGTGGCGCCGCCCGGACGGGGGCGGGGCGGGGTCGACCGGCAGCCGTGGCGCCGGAGGCAGGGGTCGACCCGGTCGAGGTGCCCGCGTTGCCGGTCCGGGCGGGGCCCGCAGCGGTGACACGGCGATCGGCGGCCGTACGGCGCTGGCCCGCGGTACGGCGATCGGCGGCCGCACGGCCTTCGGCGGTGGGCTCGGCGGCGAGGTCCGGCGCGTCGGGGCCCATCCGTTTCCGAAGCGTGGACAGCGCCCGGGATGCCTGGCTCTTCACCGTGCCCGGCGAGATGTCCAACATCGCGGCGGTCTGCGCTTCCGACATGTCCTCGTAGTAGCGCAGCACCAGCACCGCCCGCTGCCGGACGGGCAGCTCCCTGAGGTGCCGCCAGAGCAGGTCGCGGTCCAGGTGTTGGGCGATCTCGTCGACACCGGCCCGCTCGGGCAGCACCTCGGTGGGGCGTTCACCGTGCCAGCGACGTCGCCACCAGCTCGTCGATGTGTTGACCATCACGCGTCGGGCGTACGGCTCGACAGCCTCGATCCCGCCGAGCCGCTTCCACGCCAGGTAGGTCTTGGTCAGGGCCGTCTGGAGCAGGTCTTCGGCCGTGGCCCAGTCGCCGGCGAGGAGGTACGCGGTCCGCAGCAGAGCGGCGGAGCGAGCCGCGACGAAGTCGCGGAACTCTTCCTCCAACGGGTCCCTGCTCGCCACCACCGCACCTCCGCACCCCAGCCGTCCTGGCAGGGTGCCACGTCAGAGGCACTCCGGTCCATGACGGAAGGTGCGCACTTGCTCCGATGTTCGGACGAAAAGTTTCACGCCCCGTCGTCGGCCTTGGCCTCGTCGGCCTCCTTGCCCAGCCGGGCCTCGACCGCCTGCGGCTCGTACATCTCCTCGACGACTCGCAGGTAGAGCTCGTTCGGGTTGGGCAGGTTCTTGACCTCGCGCAGCGCCTGCTCCTGGCCGGCGGACTCCAGCACGAACGTGCCGTAGTTGAGCGCCCGGCCCGTCGGCGTCTGCTCGTACTTCATGTCGGTGACCCGCACCAGCGGCATCATGGCGACGCGGCGGGTGATGATGCCGTTGACCACCATGACCCGCTTGTTGGTCAGGATGAACCGGTCGTACCACCAGTCGGCGATCTTCCAGGCCACCCAGCCCATCACCGCGAACCAGAGCAGCACCGCGACGGTGGTCAGCGCGCCCACGTCCTGCCCGGCGAGGAAGCCGGAGAGGTAGCCGAGCACGAAGGTCGCCGCGATGCCGATCAACAGCGGGGTGGTGAGGTGGATCCAGTGCCGCTTCCACTCACCCCGGTAGCGCTCGGTGGGGAAGAGGTAGCGGGCGACCAGGGAGCTGGGCTCGTCCTCCAGCGGCAGCACCCGGCGGGGCGCCGCTCCGGTGGCGTCGGCGCGCAGCCCGGCCAGCTCGTCCTCGGAGATCTGCGGAGGCTGGTAGGCGGCCTCCGGATCACGGATCCAAGCTCGACCCGAACGACCCTCACCGGCATAGCCGGGCCCGTCGCCGTAACCGACGTCGTCCGATAGGGACGGACCGTCGGACAGGCCGGCTCCGGCCCCGTAGCCCGGGCCGTCGTCGGGCCCGATCCGCGGGATCGGTTCGGTGTCGCGTTCCCGGCGGGCCCGGTCGGGGTCGTCCGGGTCGAAGGGTGGACCGGAGGGGCTGCCCATCGACGGCTAGGCGACGAGGCTGGTGAAGAAGTCGCCGAAACCCTGGGCGATGTCGACGACCCCTCCGCCGAGAGACTTGAACACATCCGCCGCCGAGTTTGGCCGGTAGGCGACGAAGAAGATCAAGAATGCGATTCCGGCCCAGGTGAGGACCTTCTTGACCATGGCGGGCCATCCTCTCGCGCGGCGCCGGGTCCCATTACCGCAGCGGCACCCAGAGTATCAGTGTGGTGTCGTACAGTGAATATCTGCGTCCGTTCTCCGTCAATCCGGGGAGGTTGTCAAGCCCTCCCGGGCAGATACGGGGACGGTGCGCCCTACACGAGCGCAGGTGACCCGCACTCGCCGGCCAGGCTATCGCATACAGCCACATTCACCGAGCCTCGCCGACGTACACGCTTCGATCGGTGCGTGAACAAGCCACAGTGGAGTTGCGTCGCCGCCGACACCGATCCTGGCGGTCGGGAGTCAGTCCGGTGGCGGGCCGGCGTGGGTCCGGATCCAGGCGTGCATGGCGATGCCGCTGGCCACGCCCGCGTTGATCGACCGCGTGGAGCCGTACTGGGCGATGGAGTAGAGCTGGGCGCAGGCGGTGCGGGCCGGTTCGGACAGGCCGGGTCCCTCCTGGCCGAACAGGAGCACGCACTCCCTCGGCAGGGTGCCGGTCTCCAGCGGGCGCGAGCCGGGCAGGTTGTCGATACCGAACACCGGCAGCCCCCGCTCGCCCGTCCAGGCGACGAACTCCTCGATCGTCTCGTGGTGCCGGACGTGCTGGTAGCGATCGGTCACCATGGCTCCGCGCCGGTTCCACCGTCGCCGTCCGACGATGTGCACCTCGGCGGCGAGGAACGCGTTCGCGTTGCGGACCACGGTGCCGATGTTGAAGTCGTGCTGCCAGTTCTCGATGGCGACGTGAAAACCGTGCCGGTGCAGGTCGAGGTCGGCGACGATCGCCTCGCGCCGCCAGTAGCGGTAGCGGTCGACCACGTTGCGCCGGTCCCCCTCGGCCAGCAACTGCGGGTCGTAGCGCGGGCCGTCCGGCGGGTGCCCCGGCCAGGGGCCCACGCCCACTTCGAGCTGGTCGTCGGTCACGGTCATCAGAGGGTACGGGCACGGCCGGCGCTCGCCGCGACGGCCCGCCGGGTTCAGCCCAGCCCGAGCGCGCCGCCGAGCCGGTCCAGGAAGCGCCGGTCGGCCGGGCTGGCCGGCCGGCTCGCCGGACGCTCGCCGGCCCGGGGCGCCGCTCGGCAGACCCGGGCCGCCACCGACTGCACCCACTGCCGGTACGCCGCTGAGTCGGCGGGATCGGCCCGCCGGTGCAGGACCCGGGACGCCGCCCGGCAGGCAGCCAGCAGATCAACCAGGTCGGTGAGGCGCTCGGCGGGCTCCGGGGTGCCGTCGTGGCGGGCGTAGATCGCGGCGACCACCGCGCGGACCAGATCGCTGTCGAACGCCCTGCCGGCGGCCAACGCGTCCAGGCCGGCCAGGCCCGCCAGAACGCCCCGCTCCGGGCGACCGGGGCCGGGTGCGGCGGCGGCCACGAGAACCCGACCGGGCAGGCTGGTGAGCAGGTCCCACTCGGAGGCGGAATAGACAGCGGTTGTCAGGGGTGCGGCTCGGCGGCCGGCAGAGGGCGGCTCTCCCGCGACGGAGTGGCTCATCGGAACCTCCGGCGCCAGCATATGCCCCGGAACGTGCCGCTCAGCGGGGCTCGGGGAAGCTGGGCCGCTCCGGATCCACTCCCTCGGGCACGGCGCTGGCCGCGTACTCCCGTTTGGGAACCATCACCTTGCGCCGGAACACGCAGACCATCGTGCCGTCCTGGTTGTAGCCGCGGGTCTCCACCGACACCACACCCCGGTCGGGCTTGGAGCCGGACTCCCGCTTGTCGAGCACGGTGGTCTCGCCGTAGACGGTGTCGCCGTGGAAGGTGGGCGCCACGTGCCGCAGCGACTCGACCTCCAGGTTGGCGATGGCCTTACCACTGACATCCGGCACCGACATGCCCAGAAGCAGCGAGTAGATGTAGTTGCCGACCACCACGTTGCGCTTGAACTGGCTGGCCGTAGCGGCGTAGTGCGCGTCCATGTGCAGCGGGTGGTGGTTCATGGTGAGCAGGCAGAAGAGGTGGTCGTCGTACTCGGTGACGGTCTTGCCCGGCCAGTGCCGGTAGACCGCGCCGACCTCGAACTCCTCGTAGTAGCGGCCGAACTGCATCCTGGTCCCCTTCGACGGGCGGCGATGGAGTTCGGCACAGCATGCCTTACCGGTGGTTAAGGCGACTGCGGGGGCGCGAGCCCGGCGGAAATGTCACACCGGTCACGTGCACGGGGGGAGACGCAATGAGCGGCGGGGCCCTCCCCGGCACCCGCCGCCCACGCTCTGATGCGGTGAATTCTGCCCTACGGCAGCGTAGGTTCAACAGAGACCGGCGTCACATTTATTCTTTTGTAACACTACTCTCGGTAGTCGGACGCCGGTTGATCAGCGATCTCCGCAGGCCCGATACCTCCTTGTCAAGGGTCAAGTTACCGATTCGTAGCGCTCAATCGCGTGGATCTTCCTGGAAGCGCTCCCATTACGGCTGGTCACGCAAGTGCGTCATGCACTTGCGTTCCGCACACCGCAACGGACAGACGTCAATCGATGACCCTTGGTGCCGCCGGGCAGCCCCGGGCACGTTTCGTGCCCCACCGCCCGGGAATTGGATACGGTCAGCCCTGGTTCTACGGGACGTAGATAAACCGCGGTGATCGGAGAGTGCAATGGCAACCGTTGAGCTGACCTCGACGAACTTCGACGAGGTGACCGGCAACGACGGCATCGTCCTGGTCGACTTCTGGGCCGACTGGTGTGGTCCGTGCAAGCGGTTCGCCCCCGTCTACGAGCGCTCCTCGGAGAAGCACCAGAACATCGTCTTCGGCAAGGTCGACACCGAGGCGCAGCAGGAGCTGGGCGCCAAGTTCGACATCCGGTCGATCCCGACGATCATGGCGATCCGCGACGGCGTCATCGTCTTCGCCCAGCCGGGCGCCCTCCCCGAGTCCGCGCTGGAGAACCTGATCGAGCAGGTCGAGGCACTGGACATGGACGACGTCCGCAAGCAGCTGGCCGAGCACAACCACTGAGCCGTCCTCGACGGCACGAAAGGCCGGGCCCCGACGTGGGGCCCGGCCTCCTTCGTGACCGCTCACCTGCACGGAGTCGTCACGTCGCCGACCCGGGCAACCGGATCTGACCATCGGACGGACCCGGCGCGGCCGGTACATCCCGTATCGTCACGACCTGATGGAGAACCTGACCACCCGCGGCCGCACCACCCGGCTGGGCGTGACCGCACTCGCCCTCGTCCTGCTGCTCGTCGGCACCCTCTGGGGCAACGATGACGACTTCCCGTTCGGCCCGTTCCGGATGTACTCCACGTCCAACCCGCCGAACGCACCCGCCCCGGACACTCGCGTGGAGGGGGTGACCAGCACCGGCGCCGTGATCGACCTCGACCAGGACGCGACCGGCATCCGCCGAGCCGAGATCGAGGGTCAACAGGACCGCTACGCCGCCGACCCGGCGCGGCTCGCCGAGGTCGCCGACGCGTACGCCGAACGCCACCCCGACGCCCCCGCGCTGGTCGAGGTCCGCATCGTCACCCGCTGGCACGGCATCCGCGCCGGCCGGCCGACCGGGCGGCATACCGATGAGACAGTGGTCCGCTGGCAGGCGCCCCGATGACCAGCTGGCTGACCGAGGCGGTGCCGCGGGGCCGGGTGGCCGCCTTCCGGACACTGATCTACCTCTTCGTGGCCGCCGACCTGGTGGTCTTCACTCCCTGGGTGCGCACCCGGGCCAGCGTGCCCGGTGAGCTGTACCAACCGCTGCTGGTCGGCCGGATACTGCCGCTGCCCACACCGACCCCGGCCCTCGTGGCGGTGATCTTCTGGGCGCTGCTGCTGCTCGCCCTGCTCGCCGCGACCGGACGGGCGCCCCGACTGCTCGGCTGGTCGGTCTGCGCGCTGTACCTGGAGTGGATGATCATCGCGATGAGCTACGGAAAGGTCGACCACGACCGTTTCGGGCTGCTCGTCGCGCTGGCCGTGCTGCCCACCGCGGGTCGGGCGCGACACGGTGACACCACCCGCACCGAAGCCGGCGGCTGGGCGCTGCGAGTCACCCAGATCGCGGTGATCTGCACGTACTTCCTGGCCGCCTGGGCCAAGCTGCGCTTCGGCGGACTGGACTGGTTGACCGGCTCGGTGCTGGCGCGGGCCATCATCCGCCGCGGCACCGACTTCGCCGACCTGATCGCCCAGGTGCCGTACCTGCTGATCGTCGCCCAGTTCGGCATCGTGGCCTTCGAGCTGTTCAGCCCGGTGGTCTTCCTGCTGCCGGCCCGCTGGCGAGGAGCCATGGTCGGCTTCTTCTACTCGTTCCACGCGGTGACCATCGCGACCATCACCATCTCGTTCGCCCCGCACCTGGCCGCGATGACCAGCTTCCTGCCCCTGGAACGGGTCCGCCCGCTGGTGTGGGCCCGCCGGCTCGCCGGCCACCGCGGGCCGGCCGAGGAGGACGCGGGGCCCCATCCCGACGACGTCGACACGGTGCCGGCCCAGCCGTCAGTCGCAGTGCCGCCGTCGGCGGCCGGGCGGACTCCGGTGGTCGATCAGGCGCCGGTGGTGGGGCGACCGGTCGGACCGTAGAGGCGTTCCCGGGCCTCCTGGGGCAGTGCGCAGGCCGCGGTGCCGCCCGGCAGCCGGTGCCGGTTGCGGGCAACCCGGCGGTACGCCGGCCACGCCGCCGCCCGGGCCGGGGGAAATCGCAGGCCAGCGCCGGCCACCCGCCACAGCGGGCCGCTGTCGCCCAGCAGCTTGGCGATGGCGTCCGGGCCGGCCGCCCGGGAGCCGTCCGCGCCTACCCACTGCACGGCCTCCTCGCACTCGTCGGCGGTGAGGCCGAGCGCGTCCAGGTCCGCGAACTGCCACGGCACCACCCTCGCGCCGGTGGGGATCCGGCGCTCGATGAACTCCGCGCACCGCGTGCAGAACGCGCAGTCCCCGTCGTAGACGAAGGTCGACGTCTTCATGGCGTCCATCCTCTCTCCACGACGGTCGAACCGGGGCACCGGTGTCCGGCGGGTCACTTGCGTGATGCTCGTACACGTGTTCGAATAGTGCCCATGCGCTGGGACAACCTCACCGCTCCCCCGGTTGAGGGAGACCCCGAGCGGGCAGCGCCAGCGACGCCACCCCTGCCGCTGGCGCTGCCCGGCGCCGTCGTCCGCACCTTCGACACCCCCGAGTTCGCCGGGATGACCTTCTACGAGGTGCAGGCCAAGTCCATCCTCAACCGGGTGCCCGGGCAGTCCCGCGTCCCGTTCGAGTGGACCGTCAACCCCTACCGGGGCTGTTCCCATGCATGCGTCTACTGCTTCGCCCGAAACACACACACCTACCTCGATCTCGACACCGGCGCGGACTTCGACCGGAAGGTGATCGTCAAGGTCAATGCTGGCGAGCTGGTCCGGCGCGAGCTGGCCGCGCCGAAATGGCGGGGTGCGCACGTGGCGATGGGCACCAACGTCGACTGCTACCAGCGCGCCGAGGGCCGCTACCGACTCATGCCGCAGATCATCGCGGCGTTACGCGACTTCGCCAACCCGTTCTCGATCCTGACCAAGGGCACGCTGATCCTGCGGGACCTGCCACTGCTGCGCGAGGCCGCCGAGGTGACCAGGGTCGGCATCTCCTTCTCGGTGGGCTTCGTCGACGAGCAGCTCTGGCGTGGCGTCGAGCCGGGCACACCGCACCCACGCCGCAGGCTGGACGCGGTCCGGGCGCTCGCCGACGCCGGCTTTTCCGTGGGGGTGTTGATGGCCCCGATCCTTCCCGGGCTGAGCGACAGTGACGAGTCGATCGACGCGACCGTGTCGGCGATCGCCGCCGCCGGGGCGGCCAGCGTGACGCCCCTGGCCCTGCACCTACGGCCCGGCGCCCGGGAGTGGTACGCGCACTGGCTGGCCCGGGAGCATCCGCACCTCGTGCCGCGCTATCGCGAGCTCTACCGGGCCGGCTCCTACGCCCCACAGGCGTACCAGCGGGAGCTGACCGCGCGGGTGCGGATCGCGGCCCGCCGTCATGGGCTGCACCGCGCCGAGTCAGGCGACAACCGAAGCCTGCCCGAGCCACCACCGCCGCCCACCGCTGAGCAGCTGACCCTGCTGTGACGCAGGGGCGGCGGCGCTACAGTCGGCGGGTGCGTAGCGCTCAGCAGATCCTCGCCGACTCCGCCGTGATCGCCGTCGTGGGCGCGTCCCGCGACCCGCGCAAGGCCGCGCACGGCGTGCCCTTGCAGATGCAGCGGTACGGCTGGCGCATCATCCCGGTCAACCCGACCGTCGACGAACTCTTCGGAGAGCGGGCGTACCCGACGCTGGCCGACATTCCGCACCCCGTCGACCTGGTGGACGTGTTCCGGCCGGCGGTCGACGCCGTGCAGGTCGTCCGGGACGCGGCGACGATCGGTGCCCCGGCCGTCTGGTTGCAGCTGGGCATCGTCTCGGCCGAGGCGCGGCGGATCGCCGAGGAGGCCGGTATGGACTACGTCGAGGATCGTTGCCTCATCGTCGAACGCGCCGCCGCCAACCTGACCCGCCTCGGCTGAGCGCGCCCCACGGGACGCTGCGGCCGTGTTCATCCTCGGCCGCGCCGTCGTCGGGCGACCGGCCGTGGCCGCGTCGGCTGCTGGCCCTGCCCGGTGGCGGCGGTCAGCGGGTTCTGGGTAGGCCAGGGCCGGCTGGCCCTCGCGGTCCTGGCCGAGACACTCCTGCCGCGGACCATGGCGGGACACAAGCGTGATGCCTCTGAGTCATTTTGATGCCTCAGGGGCATCACGCTCGCGACCGACCCCACCCCCACAGGCCGCGCCGCGGCAGGTGTGAGTCAGAGCTTGTACTCCTTGAGCAGGCCACGGGAGATGATGGTCTTCTGGATCTCCGAGGTGCCCTCGCCGATGAGCAGGAACGGGGCCTCCCGCATCAGCCGCTCGATCTCGTACTCCTTGGAGTAGCCGTAGCCGCCGTGGATGCGGAACGCGTCCTGGACCACCTCGGCGCAGTATTCGGACGCGAGCAGCTTGGCCATCCCGGCCTCGACGTCGTTGCGCTGGCCGGCGTCCTTGAGACGGGCGGCGTTGACCATGAGGGCGTGCGCGGCCTCGATCTTCGTGCCCATCTCGGCCAACTTGAAGGCGATGGCCTGGTGCTGGGCGAGCGGCTGGCCGAAGGTCTTGCGCTGCTGGGCGTAGCCGACCGCCAGCTCGAAGGCGCGGATGGAGATGCCGCAGGCGCGGGCGGCGACGTTGACCCGGCCCACCTCGATGCCGTCCATCATCTGGTAGAAGCCCCGGCCCACCCTGTCGGCGCCGCCGAGGATCGCCGAGTCGGGCACGCTCACGCCGTCGAGCACCATCTCGGTGGTCTCGACGCCCTTGTAGCCCATCTTGTCGATCTTGCCGGGAATGGTCAGCCCGGGCGCGGTCTCGCCGAAGCCCGGCTCCTTCTCCAGCAGGAAGGTGCTCATGTTGCCGTACACCGACTCGGCGCCGGTGTCGGTCTTGACCAGGGTGGCCACCACAGAGGAGTACGCGCCGTTGGTCAGCCACATCTTCTGCCCGTCGAGCACGTAGCGGTCGCCGTCGCGGACCGCCCGCGTCTTGATGGCCGAGACGTCGGAGCCGGTCTCGGGCTCGGACATGGAGAACGCGCCGCGCACCTCGCCGGTCACCATCTTCGGCAGCAGCCGGGCCTTCTGCTCGGGCGAACCGTGCTGCGAGATCAGGTAGGCCACGATGAAGTGCGTGTTGACGATGCCGGAGATCGACATCCAGCCCCGCGACAACTCCTCCACCACCAGCGCGTAGGTGAGCAGCGACTCGCCCAGCCCGCCGAACTCCTCGTCGATGGTGAGACCGAACAACCCCATCTCGCGCATCCCGTCGAGGATGTCGGTGGGGTACTCGTCGGCGTGCTCCAGCCGTTGCGCGTGCGGGATGATCTCCTTGTCGGCGAACTCCCGGACCGTCTCCAGGATCGACCGCTGCACATCGGTCAGGCCGGGCGTCTGGGCGAGTCGGGCCATCTCAGCCTCCGGGGATCAGCGCACTACTGATGGGTAACTGAACGCTCGGTCAGTATCGGCCTCCGGGGCCGCCGCGGCCAAGGTAACCAGTCCACACAACCGCTGTGAAAAGGTTCACCGCTGCGGGTAGCGTCCGGCAAGAGGGACTTTTCCGGCACCGGCAGGAGGAGGACAGCCGTGAGCTACCCGCCGCCGTCGGGACCGCCGGCAGACGAGCAGCCGCCGTCACCCTACGAGCCACCCCGGGACCAGTCGCCGTACGGGCAGCAGGGGCCGCACCAGTCGGCGCACTGGGGACAGCAACCTCCGTACCCTCCGCAGGGCCCCTACGGTCAGTACGGGCCTCCGCAGACCGGACCGGGTCGGGGCACCAACGTGCTGGCGATCCTGTCGCTGGTGTTCGCCTTCGTGGTCCCGCCGGCCGGTGCAGTCCTCGGGCACGTGGCCAAGCGGCAGATCCGCGCCAGCGGCGAGGAGGGCGACCAGCTCGCCACCTGGGGGCTGATTCTCGGCTACGTCTTCACCGGCATCACCGTGCTGGCCTGCTGCGGCTGGTTGGCCCTGCTTCTCGTTCACAACAACGGCACCACCGGCGGCTACTGAGCGGGCCGACGCACCGGACCGAATCAGCGGAACCGGGCCTCACGGACGCTGTTGCCGCCGTCCACCACCAACATCTGCCCCGTGATGTAGGACGCGGCCGGCGAGCAGAGGAAGCTGATCGCGGCGGCCACCTCGTCCGGAGTGCCCGGCCGACCGACCGGTGTGCCCAGCCCCTGCTTGATCTCGGCCATGGTGGACGCCGCGGTGTAGATGGTGCCGGGCGCGACGGCGTTCACGGTCACCCCGTCGGCGATCATCTCCATGGCCAGCGCCCTGGTCAGGCCGACCACCCCGGCCTTCGCCGCCGCGTACGCGGCCTCGGTGGGCAGCGCGTTGACCGGGCCGGCGGTGGCCGCCAGATTGACGATCCGTCCCCAGCCCCGCTCGGCCATCCCGCCGATGAAGGCCCGGCTGCACAGGAACGCGGTGCTCAGGTTGCGGTCGATCTCGCCACGCCACTCGTCGTAGGTCAGCTGTGCGACCGGCCGCAGCACTCCCTGGCTGGCCCGGCTGGCCAGGCCGGCGTTGTTGACCAGCACCTCGACGTCACCCAACTGCTCGGCGACCGCGTCGGCCAGCGCGCCGACCTCGGACTCGTCGGTCAGGTCCGCGACGAAACCGGTCACCCCCAGCTCGCCGGCCCGCTCGTGGATGCGCCGGGTGGTGGAGACGATGGCCACCCGAGCACCCAGGTCGGCGAGCCTGCGGGCCGTGGCGTACCCGATGCCGTCCGGGCTGCCCGCCCCGGTCACCAGGGCGACCCGCCCGTCGAGCCGCATGGTCACCGGGTCGGCGAGCGCCACCGGCTCGTCCGGGCCGGAGGCGCCGGCGGGCGGTGCGGCACGGCCGCGCCGGGCCACGCCCGGGCGGCTGACGTCCCGCCTGGGTCGACTGCCGGATCGGTCCGCGGCGCGCGCCTCGTTTGCCATGCCTGGATCCTGCCCGTTGCGACCGGCCCGGGGCAACGCGGCACCCGGTAGCGGGGGCATCGGGTTTCGCCGTCGCTGGCTACCCTGACGGGCGCAACCGACGTGACGGAGAGTTCGCATGACCGATCCCCCACCGCCCGGCGGCTGGCCCGATCCCACGTGGTCGGGTCCGCAGTCGAGCCCACCGGTGGACCCGACCCTGGTGGCCGGCCCTCCGGTGCCAACCCAACCCGGCCCGCCGCCCATGCCCGGGTACGCGCTTCCCGGGTACCCGCCGCCCGGCTATCCGCCGCCGTACCCCGGCTACGGCTACCCGACCCCGCCCAAGACCAACGGAATGGCCATCGCGGCGTTCGTGCTGGCCCTGGTCGGCATCACGTCCTGCCTCACGGCACCGGTCGGTGCGATCCTCGGTCATGTGGCCCGCAAGCAGATCCGGGTCAGCGGCGAGGGCGGTGACGGAATGGCGAAGGCAGCCATCATCATCGGCTAGATCTTCACCGGACTGTTGGTGCTGCTGATCGTCGCCTACGCCGCCGCGATCATCTACGGGGTCGTTTCGGGCATCCGCGAGGACGGCAACAGCTACTGATCAGTGCGCGGGCCGGCGTACCGCCGGTTGTCGGGACGGGACGACGGCTCGCGGCGGCCGTCGCCGCCCGCGGTGCTCACTGCGCCGGCGGGGTGAACGACGAGGTACGGCTCATCCCGGCCGCCCGGCCCTTGGCGGCGATCACCAGCGCCATCTTGCGGGACGCCTCGTCGATCATCTCGTCGCCGAGCATCACCGCGCCGAGTCGGCCGCCGGCCTCCGAGGTGTAGTGCTGGTAGGCGTCGAGGATCAGCTCGGCATGGTCGTAGTCGGCCTGCGCCGGCTGGTAGACCTCGTTGGCGGCGTCGATCTGGCCCGGGTGCAGCACCCACTTGCCGTCGAAGCCGAGCGCCGCGGAACGCCTGGCCACCTCGCGGAAGCCGTCCACGTCGCGGATCTGCAGGAACGGGCCGTCGATGGCCTGCAGGTCGTGCATCCGGGCGGCCATCAGGATCCGCATCAGGATGTAGTGGTACGGGTCGCCCGGGTAGTCCGGGATCAGGGCGCCGACCACCAGCGACTTCATGTTGATGGACGCCATGAAGTCGGCCGGGCCGAAGATGATGGTCTCCACGCGCGGTGAGGCGGCGGCGATCGCGTCCACGTTGACCAGACCGGCGGCGTTCTCGATCTGCGCCTCGATGCCGATCCGGCCGACCTCCAGGCCGAGCGTCCTCTCGATCTGGGTCAGCAGCAGGTCCAGCCAGTGCACCTGCTCGGCGGTCTGCACCTTGGGCAGCATGATGCAGTCCAGGTTCGCGCCGGCGCCCTCGACCACCTCGATGACGTCCCGGTAGGTCCACGAGGTGGTCAGGTCGTTGACCCGTACCACCCGGGTCTTGCCGGCCCAGTCACCCTCGTTGAGCGCGGCCACGATGTTCTTGCGCGCGTCCGGCTTGGCCAGCGGGGCGACGGCGTCCTCCAGGTCGAGGAAGACCTGGTCGGCCGGGAGTCCCTGCGCCTTGCCGAGCATCTTGACGCTGGAACCCGGTACGGCGAGGCAGGACCGGCGGGGACGACCGACAGCGGTCATGGAGGCGCTCCTTCCAGCGTCCGGCGGGCACGCCGACGCCACCTGGCGACAGATCCGGAAACTTAACGATCCCAAAGGGCGGGGTGACGCCACGGTAACCTCGCGCCATGACCGGGGTGAATGGACCTGTGGAAGATCTCACTGAGCGTCGACTGGTGGTGGTGACCGGGGCCAGCTCCGGCATCGGGTTGGCGGCCGCCGTGAACCTGGCCTGCCGTGGTGACCGGGTGGTCCTGGTCGGTCGAGATCCGGCACGGTTGCAGGCCGCGGCGGAACGGGTGCGGGAGACCTCCGGCGAGCGCCCGGAGTTGTTCCGGGCCGACTTCGCCGTGCTCGACGACGTACGTGGGCTCGCCGAGCGGCTGCGGGACGCGTACGACCGGATCGACGTGCTGGTCAACAATGCGGGCGCGATCGCGCTGCAACCACTCGTCACCGTCGACGGCTTCGAGCTGTCGATCCAGGCCAACCACCTGGCCCCGTTCCTGCTGACCAATCTGCTCGCCGACCGGGTGGGCCGGATGGTGGTGACCGCCTCCGGTGCGCACCGCTTCGGCGCGCTCGACCCGGACGACCTGAACGCGCCACTGCGCGGCTACAAGCCCATGGGCGCGTACGGCACCAGCAAGCAGGCGAACATCCTGTTCACCGCCGAGGCGGCCCGCCGATGGCCGGGCACCCCGGCACACAGCTTCCACCCCGGCGTGGTGCGCACCCGGTTCGCCAACGACAGCCGGCTCGTCGCCCTGGGCATGCGGTTCCTGCCGTTCCGCAGCCCGGAGAAGGGTGCCGAGACCCTGGTCTGGCTCGCCAACCAGGACCCGACCCGGCTGGTCGGCGGTGGCTACTACGCCGACCGTCGACTGCGCCGGCCGTACCGCAAGGCCGTCGACCAGCAGCTCGCCGCGCGGCTCTGGGCGGCGAGCGCCACGGCCGTCGGCATCACTGGCTAGCCTGGCCGCCATGCTGACCCTTGTCGCACTCGTCGAGTTCTCCGCCGGAGCCGAGGCCACCGGGCAACGATACGAGGACACCGTGCTGGCCCTGCTCAGCCGGCACCATGGTCGGCTGGAACGACGGCTGCGCGGCACCGACGGGCAGGCCGAGGTGCACGTGATCCAATTCGACGGCCGGGCCGGGTACGAATCGTTTCTCGCCGACCCGGAGCGGGCGGCGCTGCGTGACGCGCTCGGCGAGTCCGCACCGACCACCAGGGTCATCGAGGTCCACGAAGTCTGACCGTCCGCGGCCGGAGGCATCGCCCTGCACCGCCGTCAGTCGGCCAGCGGCGCCGGGTCCGCCGGCAGTGGCGTGGGCGTGGCCCGGCGGCCGGCCCGGGCGCCGCCGAGCACCACCACCGAGACTCCGATCAGCAGCAGCGCCATTCCGAGCAGCGCGTACGGGCGGGGCAGTTGACCCAGCCAGACCCAGGCGAGAAGGGCGGCGCCGGGGACCTCCAGCAGGATCAACACGCTCACCGTGGTCGCCGAGATCTTGTGCAGGGCGTAGTTGAACATCGAGTGCCCGAGCAGTTGGGCGCCCGCCACCAGGGCCAGGATGGCCAGCCACGTGCGCCCGTCGAAGCCCGTCGTCCGTACGCCGCCGAGCAGGCAGACCACCAGCAGGATCAGCGCGCAGACCCCGTAGCAGATGGTGGTGTAGGTGGCGGTGCTGATGCTCGCTCGGGCCCGCTCTCCGAAGGCGGTGTAGACGGCTGCGAACATGCCCCCGGCCACCGCGAGCAGGTCACCGGCCACGGCCCGCCCCGAGATGCCCACGTCCGCTCCGGTGGCGATCACCGCACCGCCCACGGCCACCGCGATGCCGATCCACACCACCCGGGGCAGCCCTCGGCCCTGGGCGCGGGCGATCAGCCCCTGCCAGACCGGCTGGGTGGCGCCCAGGGCGGTGGCCGTTGCGACCGCGGTGAGCTTGGCGCTCGGCATCCAGGTGGCGAAGTGCGCGGCCAGGGCGACCCCGGAGAGGACGCAGAACAACCCCTCCCGCCGGCCCACTCCCACGGTGAGTCTGCGGAACTCGGCGCGGCGCCGGGCCAGCGAGAAGGGGCCCAGCACGGCCACCGCGAGCATGTTGCGCCAGAACGCGATGGCCAGCGCGGGAGCGGCGGCATAGGCGATCAACGGTGCGGACGACGACACGGCGACCACGGCCAGGCCGACAGCGCCGGTGGTCAGCGGATCCAGGGGCGGGCGAGGTGAAGGAGTGGGCACGGGAAGCAATCCTCACACGTCGACAGCGACCACATACCGTCAGCACTCCGTTACGATCACGCGGTCCCGCCGCCGACCCTCGACCGCCCGGAGGCGTTGCCCCCATGCACAGCTACCAGGCGGTGCTGTTCGACTTCTTCGGCACGCTGACCCGTTCGGTGCAGCGGGGCACCGCGCACGTCGGCACCGCCGAGCTGCTGGGGTGCCCCACCGACACGCTGATCGAGGTGCTGAACCGCACGTACTACGAGCGGGCCACCGGTCGGTTCGGCAACGCGGAGGCGACCCTGCGCTGGGTGTGCGCCCAGGCCGGCGTAGACCCGAGCGACCGTGCGTTGCGCGCGGCGGTGGCGTCCCGGCACCGGGCGGTACGCGCGGACACCAGGCTGCGGGACGACGCGGTGCCCGTGCTGGCGGCGCTGCGCCAGCGCGGCCTGCGCACCGGTGTGATCAGCGACTGTACGCACGAACTGCCGGCCTTCCTACCCCAGTTGGCGGTGGCACCCCTGCTCGACGTGCGGGTCTTCTCCGTTCAGGTCGGACGGTGCAAACCGGATCCGGCGCTCTACCTGGCCGCCTGCCAACGCCTGGGGCTGGCGCCCGCGGACTGCCTGTACGTGGGCGACGGCGGCAGCCAGGAACTGACCGGCGCCGAGCGGGCCGGAATGACAGCGGTCCGGCTGGCCGCACCCGACCTCGGTGAGCACATGGTGTTCAACGCCGACCTGGACTGGCGGGGGCGGGTGCTCGATGGGCTGGCGGAGGTGCTCGACCTCGTCGACGCCGAGGTCGTGGCGGCCGGCGGCCGGTCCGGTTGAGCGTGCCGGCCACCGGCGGAACGACCGGCGGGCACGCCGGCACCTGCGGCGAAGCCGGGCCAGGTTGTCGTGGTTGCCGCACGCGTGGGCGGTCGGGTCAGCGGCGGCGGACCCGGTGCAGGCGGAACGGCTTGCGGGTGGCCCGGACGGCCGGGGTTTCCCGCGGAGTCTCGGCCTGCGCGTCGGCCGGCAGGTCGGGGCCGGCCAGAGGCGTACCGGCCGGGGCGAGCCGGTTCACCGCGCAGCCGTCGGCGGCCCACCGGGCCACCAGGTCGGCGGTCGGGCCGGTCGCGTTCAGCCGCTTGCCCGCCACCAGCGCCGCGGTGGTGTCCCACGCCCCGGTGCCCGGCTGGAGCCGGGTGACCCGGGCCGGCCAGGTGACAATCCGACCGCCGTGGTCGCCACGCAGGGTGACCTGCGCCTCGGTCGCGTCAGCCAGACCGGGCGCGGCCTGCTCGCCGGGCCCGCTGACCACGTACAGCGCGCCCTCCAGGGGGGCGCACCAGAGCGCCAACGCCGGCCCGTCGGACACCCTGACCCAGGCCACCGCGGCCTTCTTCATCGCCTCGTCCACCAGCGGCGTCGAACCCTGAGCGTCGTCGGTCACATCCGCATCCTGCCGCACCTCGACGGTTGACGGGTGGGTCGGTTGTCAACAGGGGACCCCCGCTCTACCGCAACCGTTGGCAGGCAGCCCTTCTCACACCTCAGCCGACGAAGGGCGGCACGGCGATCTCGCCGCGGGCCACCTGCATCACCTGGCCGGCGACGGTCGCGCCGATCGCCGCGCCGTTCGCCGCGGTGACCGTGCAGGCCAGCGCCGACGGACGGTTCATCTCCACGCCCTGGCGCACCGCGTAGTGGGACAACCCCTCGCCGGGCAGCAGGCCGCCGGCCACCAGCCAGACGCCCAGGCCGAGGGCCGCCGAGCCGGTCGCCGGGTCCTCCGGTACGCCGAGGCCCGGCACGAAGACCCGGACGTGGGCCGTTTGCGTGGCCCCGTCCCAGGAGAAGACGCTGACGTGCGCCACCCCGTACCGCTCCGCCGCCACCGGGTTCAGTCGCGCCCGGGCCACCGACTCCGGCCGCACCGGCAGGTACGGGAACTCGAGCCCACAGCCGGCGACGCGCGGTGCGGGCCCGGCGTGGTCGTCCGCGGCCAGCCCCACGATCTCCAGCAGCGGCTCCAGGTCCAACTCGGGGCCGAGGGTGACGCTGCCGCCGGTCAGCGTCGCCCCGGACGCGGTCACCTCGATCGGCAGCACGCCGGCACCGCACTCCTGAGTGACCTGCCCCACACCGAACATCCCCCGCCGGCTCGCGGTGACCGCCGCGCCGACGCTGGGGTGCCCCGCGAACGGCA
Source organism: Micromonospora sp. 067-2 (assembly GCF_046549295.1). NCBI lineage: Bacteria > Bacillati > Actinomycetota > Actinomycetes > Micromonosporales > Micromonosporaceae > Micromonospora > Micromonospora sp. 067-2. Next base: position 459,666 of record NZ_JAJPWB010000002.1, read on the forward strand.
GCTCCTCGACCGGGGTGAAGATCCGGGCTCGGTAGGTGGCACCGAACTGGGTCGGCGGCAGCACGAACACCGTCTCGGAGAGGTTGAACTCCACCGCGAGCGCCTGCATCTGCTCGGTGGCCAACGCCTCCGCTCCGAACACCACGGCCAGCGGGTTGCCGGCGAACGGGCGGTCGGTGAAGACGTCCACGATCTCGTAGGCCAGGGTCGACATGTTGATAAACACTAGGCGCTTAGGCTGGTGCCCGTGAGCACGCCGACCCGGGTCTACATCGCCCGCCTCGCCGGAGTCGCCGTCTTCGACCCGAACGGTGACCAGGTGGGCCGGGTTCGCGACGCCGTGGGCCGGTTGCGGGCGACCAAGCGTCCCCCGGAGGTCGTGGGCCTGGTCGCCGAGATGCCGATGCGTCGCCGGATCTTCCTGTCCATCAACCGGATCACCTCCATCGACGCGGACGCCGTCGTGCTCGGCTCCGGCACCCTCAACCTGCGGCGCTTCGAGAAGCGCCCGAACGAGCTGTTGGTGCTCCAGGAGCTGCTGGACCGCCGGGTGCAGCTCGAGCCGGGCGGCCAGCCCGGCTCGGTGGTGGACGTCGCCATGGAATGCGCCCGGGGCGGCGAGTGGTCGCTCACCCGGGTCGCGGTCCGCGAGCAGACCAACCGGCTGACCCGTCGGGGCCACCTGCACCAGGTGGAGTGGGACCGGGTGCGCGGGCTCAGCGGCATCGCCGACAACCGGGGTACGGCGAACCTGCTCGCCGTTCTCGAGGACATGCGCCCGGCGGACCTGGCCAACGCCTTGCAGGATCTGCCCGACGCGCGACGCAACGAGGTCGCGGCGGCGCTGAACGACGAGCGTCTCGCCGACGTGCTCAGCGAGCTGCCGGAGCACGACCAGGTGGAGATCCTCGCCGCGTTGGACCGGGAACGGGCCGCCGACGTGTTGGAGGAGATGGACCCGGACGACGCCGCGGACCTGCTCAACGAGCTGCCCCCGCCGGAGCAGGACGTGCTGCTGGACCTGATGGAACCGGACGAGGCCGACCCGGTGCGTCAGCTGCTCAAGTACACGCCCGGCACGGCGGGCAGTGTGATGACCTCGGAGCCGGTCATCCTGCCGCCGGATGCCACCGTCGCCGAGGCACTGGCCCGGATCCGGGAGCCACAGCTCTCACCCGCCGTCGCCGCCCAGGTCTTCGTGACCCGGGCACCGCAGAACACCCCGACCGGCCGCTACCTGGGCATGGTGCACTTCCAGTCGCTGCTGCGCGAGCCGCCGGCCGACCTGCTGGGCAAGGTGGTGGTCAACGACATCGATCCGCTGCGTCCGACCACCCCGCTTCCGGAGATCACCCGTCGGATGGCCACCTACGACCTGGTCGCCATGCCGGTCATCGACCGGAACAACCGGTTGGTCGGCGCCGTGACGGTGGACGACGTGCTGGACCATTCGCTGCCGCCGGACTGGCGGGATCGTGACGCCCTGGGCGCAGCGGGAGCCACCGACCCGGTGCTGGACGGCGCGGATGGCTGACCAGCGGCGGTCGGAACGGCTCGACCAGCCACGCGAGCCCCGACGCCTCAAGCTGCCCCGGTTCGACGCGGAGGCGTTCGGCCGATGGTCGGAGAGCATCGCCCGCGGCATGGGCACCGCGAACTTCATCGTCGTCATGACGGTGGTGATCGCGATCTGGTTCGGCTGGAACACGCTGGCCCCGGCGGCCGTGCGCTTCGACCCGTACACGTTCACGTTCCTCACCCTGGTGCTGTCGTTGCAGGCCAGCTACGCGGCGCCGCTGATCCTGCTGGCGCAGAACCGGCAGGCCGACCGGGACCGGGTGGCGCTGGAGGAGGACCGGCGACGGGCCACCGCGCAGAAGGCGGACACCGAGTACCTGGCGCGGGAGATCGCCTCGCTGCGGATCGCGCTGGGCGAGGTCGCCACCCGGGACTTCCTCCGCTCCGAGCTGGCCCGGCTCGCCGAGGAGCTGGACGAGGCGGGACAGCGCCGGCAGCGGTTGGAGCGCCGCCAGCAGGAGAAGGCCGGCCGGCAGGAGAGGCGCGGCAAGCGGCCGTCCGACGGTGCGGGGTTGAGCGAGCCCCGCGACGACCTGGACGGCGACTTCGCCCACGGCACCCGGCCGGACGGCATCGGACACCGCCCGCAGGACGGCTGAGCCGGGGGCCGGCGACCGGCCATCGACTGGCTCACACCGTTGCCGGGCAGCGGCCGAAGCGGATGCCCCGCGACGTAGCATTGCGGGCATGTCAGCACCCGTCAGCACCGTCGAGGACGCCATCCAGGCCGCCCTGGCCACCGTCAACGACCCGGAGATCCGCCGGCCCATCACCGAGCTGGGCATGGTGCGCTCCGCCACGATCGGTGCCAGCGGTGTCGTACGGGTCGAGCTGCTGCTCACCGTCGCCGGCTGCCCGCTGAAGGACAAGCTGCGTACGGACATCACCGCGGCCGTCGCCGCGGTGCCCGGGGTGACCGGTGTGGAGATCGACTTCGGTGTGATGAGCCCGGAGCAGCGGCAGTCGTTGCAGTCGCAACTGCGCGGTGGCGGCGCCAGCGAGGAGCCGGTCATCCCGTTCGCCCAGCCCGGCTCGCGCACCCGCGTGTACGCGGTGGCCAGCGGCAAGGGCGGCGTCGGCAAGTCGAGCGTGACGGTCAACCTGGCGGCGGCGCTGGCCGCCCGTGGGTTGGCAGTGGGCGTCGTCGACGCCGACATCTATGGCCACTCGGTGCCCCGGATGCTCGGCGCGGACGGCCGACCGACCCGCGTCGAAGACATGATCATGCCGCCGCAGTCGCACGGCGTGAAGGTGATCTCGATCGGCATGTTCACCTCCGGCAACGCCGCCGTGGTGTGGCGCGGCCCGATGCTGCACCGGGCGTTGCAGCAGTTCCTGGCCGACGTCTACTGGGGTGACCTGGACGTGCTCCTGCTCGACCTGCCCCCGGGCACCGGCGACGTGGCCATCTCGCTGGCCCAGTTGCTGCCCAACTCGGAGATCCTGATCGTCACCACCCCGCAGACCGCCGCCGCCGAGGTGGCGGAGCGGGCCGGGTCGATCGCCCTGCAGACCCACCAGCGGGTGGTCGGCGTCATCGAGAACATGTCCTGGCTGGAGCTGCCGGACGGCTCACGGATGGAGATCTTCGGTGCCGGCGGCGGTGCGGCCGTGGCCGAGTCGCTGAGCCGGACCATCGGCGCGCAGGTGCCGCTGCTCGGGCAGATCCCCCTGGACACCCGGATCCGGGAGGCCGGCGACGCCGGCAACCCGATCGTGCTGGCCGAGCCGGAGTCGCCGGCCGCGCAGGCACTCGGCACGATCGCCGACCGGCTCGCGCTACGCCGTGAGTCACTGCTCGGCAAGCCGCTCGGTCTCAAGCCCGCCGGTCGCTGAGCTCAGGTGGCGTCGTCGTAGCTGGCCCGGGGGGCCGGCGCCGACGGGGTGCCGGTGGCCGTCCCGGACCGGTTCCGGCTCGACCGTGGGTCCGCGGCGTTGGCCACGTCCTTCAGCTCGTCGTGCACGCCGCTGACGTCCGCGCGCAGGTTGTCGTAGACGCCCTGCAACGGTCTGCGGATCGCGGCCTCGTCCTCCTCGCTGAGGAGGTGCTTGCGGATGAAGGCCTTCGGGTGCAGATCCTCCAGCTGGATGTCGGTGCCCAGCTCCCGGCTGAGGTCACCCGTTGCGCTGCGGGCCATGTTGCGCAGGTTGCGCACGAGCCGCAGGCCATCCGTGATGACTCCGGGCAGCCGCTCACCGAAGATCAACAGCGCCAGGAGCAGCAGCGCACCGATTTCCCACCAGTTCAGGTTGTCGAGCATCCCGCGGGCCTCCTCTCGGCGTCAGCAGCAAGACTACGCACGCCGAACGGTTTTCGGGCAGGGGGTTGACCGCAGTTCACTTGGCGTCCGCGGCCAGGGTCACCGACGTGTTCTGCCGGTCGGCGCCCCGCCGGAACTCGACGGTGACCACCGAGCCGGGCGCGAACTTGCGAACCAGGGCGATCAGGTCGGTCGGCTCGGTCATCGGTCGGCCGTTGAGCTTCGTGATCACGTCGCCGACCCGCAACCCGGCGGCGGCCGCCGGCCCGGACGGCTCCACGGCGGCCAGCCGTACGCCCCCGCCGGCCCCCGCGCCCGGGCCGCCGACCTGTGCGCCGATCACCGTCCGCCGGGCCTTGCCGGTGCCGATGATGTCCTGGGTCACCCGCTTGGCCTGATTGATCGGGATGGCGAAGGCGAGGCCGATGTTGCCCGCCTCCTGCCCCTCGGCCACCAGTGACTTGATGGTGGAGTTCACGCCGACCACCCGCCCGGCGCCGTCGACCAGCGGGCCCCCGGAGTTGCCGTGGTTGACGGCGGCGTCGGTCTGGATCGCCGCGTAGTAACGCACCGGGCCGCCCGGGTCCCCGGCCTGCATCGTCCGGTCCAGCGCGCTGACGATGCCGGCGGTGACGGTGTTGGCCAGCGAGAGCGGTGAGCCGATCGCCAGCACCGGGTCGCCGACGGCCAGTGCGTCGGAGTCACCGAACTCGACCGGCCGCAGCCCCGTGCGGTTCACCTTGATCACCGCGATGTCCGACTCCGGGTCCTGACCGACCAGGGTCGCCGGCGCGGAGCTGCCGTCGTTGAAGATCACCGAGGCCTTGCCGTTTCCGCCGGCCACCACATGGTCGTTGGTGATGACATGGCCGTCCGCGCTGGCGATGAAGCCGGAGCCCTCACTCGTTCCTCCGAGGCTGCTCACGCGCACCGTGACCACGCTGGGCAGGACCCGTTCGGCCACCCCGGCCAGCGACTCCGGCTTGCGTTGAGCCAGCGCGGGTGCCTGCGCCGGCGCACCACCGAGCACCGTACCGCTGGCCCCGCCCCGCACCGCGAAGGCGTAGCCCAGCGCGCCACCGAGGGTGCCGGCCAGCAGGGCGGTGATCACGGGGATGAGCAGAAGCTGGCGCAACGTCGGCCGGCCGGGGGCGTCCGGGTCGGTGACCGGCTCGGGTTCGGTGCCGGCGACCACCACCGCGGGCACCACCACCGCGGCCGGTGCCGCCGGGTCCCGCCACGGGTCGGCGAGCGCGTCGGACCACCACGGCGAGGTTTCGGACGCGCTGCCGGCCCCCGGCACGGCCGGCGACCCCGTCGGCGGGGACCCTGCCCCGGACGGGATTGCCGGAGCCGGAGTCTCACCGCCCCGGCGCCAGTCCCAGCCGTCGGTCACGTAGGTGCCTCCCAGTCCGTCCCCGGATCCCGCGCCGCACCGCCCGGCCACGGATCGGCGCGGTCGCGGCTGACGGGATACCGCCTCCAGGATTGCACGGATGCGCGCGGTGGAGTCAGCGGTTGCCCCCGGTGATCGTGGAGGGCGGAGGCGCGGCTGCGCCCCGCGACGGTCGCCTCTACGCTCACAGTGCCAACCCGCCCCCGCACCACGCACCGCCCCCGGAGGTGCCCCATCGCCACGGTCGCCGGTTCCGGCAGTTCGACGATCCAGGCTCAGCAGTTCGCCGAGTCGTACGTGACCGAGGATCTCGTCCTGCGTACCGCCCGCAGCCTGGCCCACGAGGTGGGCCTCGACGCGGTCACCCCCGGCGCGGGGGCGGCGCTGCGGCTGCTGGCCGCCGCCGGTAACGCCCGGGCGGTGGTCGAGATCGGCACCGGAACCGGGGTGAGCGGGGTCTGGCTGCTGCGCGGCATGCGCGCCGACGGCGTGCTCACCACCATCGACGTGGAGGTGGAGCACCAGAGGATCGCTCGGAGGATCTTCACCGAGGCCGGCTACGCGGCCGGTCGTACCCGGATCATCACCGGTCGCGCGTTGGACGTGCTCCCCCGGCTCGCCGACGGGGCGTACGACCTGGTCTTCGTGGACGCCGAAGCGACCGGCTTCCACGCCTGCGTGGAGGCCGCACTGCGGCTGCTGCGCCCCGGGGGCGTGCTGGCGCTCAACGGCATGCTGGCCGGTGGCCGGATCGCCGACCCGGCCGCCCGGGACGCGGAGACGGTGACGGTCCGCGAGACGATCAAGGCGGTCCGGGAGTCGGAACACTGGATCCCCGCGCTGCTACCCGTCGGTCACGGGGTGCTCGCCGCGGTGAAGTGCTGACCCGGTCAGTTGACGCTGGCCAGCCAGCGCAGCAGTGAGCGGACGCCCCAGCCGGTCGCGCCGCGGCTGACCTCGGCCTGGTCGCCGTCCGCCCACGACGGGGCCGACATGTCCAGGTGCAGCCAGCGATCCCGCAGCTCGCCGGTGAACTCGCGCAGGTAGAGCGCGGCCAGCACCGAGCCGGCGCCCTGCGTGGGCGCGCTGTACAGGTCGGCGATCTCGCTGCCCAGGTACTCGACGTAGTCGGTGTGCAGCGGCATTCGCCAGGCCGCCTCGCCGGCCGCCTCGGCCGCGGCCAGCACGTCGGCAGCCAACTGGTCGTTCTCGGTGTACAGGGCGGCTGTGCGCTTGCCCAGTGCCACCGCGTTCGCGCCGGTGAGGGTGGCCAGGTCGAGCAGCAGGTCCGGTGCGAGTTGCTGCACCGCGTACGCCAGGGCGTCGGCGAGGACCAGCCGGCCCTCGGCGTCGGAGTTGGTCGTCTCGCTGGTCGTCCCGCCGTAGTGGCGGATGACGTCGCCGGGGCGGAACGCCGAGCCGCTGACCATGTTCTCGGCCAGCGGGGCCAGCGTGGTGACCCGGACCGGCAGCCGCAGCGCCGCGGCGCCGAGGGTCGCCGCGACGACCGCCGCCGCGCCGGCCATGTCCTTGCGCATCAGCTTCATGGCCGGCACCGGCTTGATCGAGATGCCGCCGGTGTCGAAGGTGATGCCCTTGCCGATCAGCACCACGTGGGTACGTGCGTCGGCGGGGTGCCAGTCCAGTTCGACGAGGCGTGGACCGCTGGCGGAGCCGCCTCCCACGGCGAGGATCCCGCCGAAGCCCTCGGCTGCCAACTCGGCCGGGCCACGGACCCGTAGGCGCAGGTCGGGCAGGTCGGCTGCGGCGGAGGCCACCTGGTCGGCGAACCACTCCGGGTTCTTGACCGAGGACGGGGTGTTGGTGAGGTCGCGGGCGAGGTGGGTCATCGCGGCGGTCGTCCGGGCCGTGGCGATGGTGGTCTCGTGCGCGGCCGGATCGGCGAGCAGGAGGTCGACCTCGCTGAGCGCGGGCGCGGTCCCGGCGTCGGTCATCCGGAACCGGTACGAGGCGAGCAGCAGCCCTTCGGTCAGCCCGCGGACGGCTGCCGGGGTGACGTCGGCCGGCAGCATGATGGTGACGTGCGTCTCATCGGCGGCGGAACGGGCCAGGGCCGCGCCAGCCGATCGCCAGGACGCCTCGCCACCGTCGCCGACACCGAGCAGCAGCAGCCGGCCGGGTGTACGCCCGGGGCGCAGCTGGGTGCGGATCTCTCCGGCCCGACCGCTCAGCCGGGCGACCGGCGCCAGCGCGGCGGCCTCCTCGGCGGTGCCGTCCGGGGGCGCGACGGCGGTGGGCACCGGTTCGGCGTCGGTGTTGTCGCCGACTGCCTGCTCGGCGGGACGAACGGGTAACACGAGGACGTCGGCCCGCTCGGGCTCGGCGATCAGTCGGATGGCGAGCACGCGGGACCGTACCTCCAGGAAGGTGTCGGGAAGCGGGACCGGACCCGCCTGTACGCAGGAATGAAGTCCCTGAGCCACCGGCGACGCCGGTGGCTCAGGGACCGGGGAACGGTCCGGGCGGTGCACACCGCCCGGATCACTCCCCACTCAGCCGGCCGCTGCCTTCAACGCGTCACCGAGCGCGTTGGCCTCGTCGGGAGTCATCTCGACGACGAGCCGGCCACCGCCCTCCAGCGGGACCCGCATGACGATGCCCCGACCCTCCTTGGTGACTTCCAGCGGACCGTCGCCCGTCCGCGGCTTCATCGCCGCCATGTTGTCTCCCCTCAGACCTACACCAGGGTCGGTGGGTTGCCCCACAGCCACTTCGTCACGACCACCCGCAACGCTCACGGGGGTGTCGACTGACGATTTTCCCTGATGAACACCGCCGGACCCAAACCGGAGCAGCATTGATGTAACAGCATCTAGCTTATCTTGAGAAGGCCTGTCACAATGTGCGGTCATGCAGGCACGGTCGGCACTCTTCGACCTGTACGGCGACCACCTCCGGCCGAGGGGTGGCCGGGCACCGGTCGCCGCCCTGGTCAAGCTGTTGGCGCCGTTGGGAATCGCGCCGCCGGCCGTTCGCACCGCCGTGTCCCGGATGGTGCGTCAAGGCTGGCTCGACCCGCTCCGACTGGCATCCGGGCCGGGATATTCGATCACACCGAAAGCCGCCCGCCGGCTGGACGAGGCAGCGGCCCGGATCTACCGGACCGGCCGGGTCAGCTGGGACGGCCGGTTCGATCTGCTCGTCCTGGACGCGCCGGGTTCCCGGCGGGACCGGCAGCGACTCGCCGCCAATCTCAGCTTCCTCGGCTACGGCACGCTCGACGAGCAGACCTGGGTGGCCACCCGGCCCGCCGAGGACGTCGACCTGCTGCTCGCCGAGGCCGGTGTCCGGTTCGAGCGGTTCACCGCCTCGCACTTCGCCGGCACCCCCGGTGCGATGGGCGTCGTCCGCCGGGCCTGGGACCTGCACGAGATCGGCCGCGCCTACGAGCGGTTCGTCGCCGACCAACGTCCGCTGCTCGGCGCGGTCACCGTGCGCAGCACCGACGAGGAGGCGTACGCCGCCCGGTTCCGACTCGTGCACGCGTGGCGTACCTTCCTGTTCCGGGATCCGCAGCTGCCCCCGGCGCTGCTGCCCGAACGCTGGCCCGGCACCGCCGCGGCCACCTTCTTCGACCGGCACGCGGCCCGCCTGCGTCCGGCCGCCGACCGGTACGTCGAGCAGTGCCTCGACGCTGGTAACCGCATCGTCCGACAGAAGGGTCGTTAGACACGTGACCGAGCCGTTGCTGGTCGACCGGACCGATGCCGTCGTCACCCTCACGCTCAACCGACCGAACGCCATGAACGCGCTCGACGTGGCGCTCAAGGAGGCGCTGCGCGACGCCCTGGCAGAGTTGGAGACCGACCGGTCCTGCCGGGCGGTCGTGCTGGCCGGCGCGGGCGGTTCGTTCAGCGCCGGCCAGGACCTGCGCGAGCACGTGGCGACGCTGCAGGGCAACACGGGCAACCCGCTGGACACCGTGCGGGCGCACTACAACCCGATCGCCGCCCGGCTGGCCAACCTGCCCAAGCCGGTGGTCGCCGCCGTCCGGGGAATGGCCGCCGGGGCGGGCGCCTCACTGGCCTTTCTCGCCGACATCCGGATCGGCGGGCCGTCCACGAGCTTCCTGATGGCCTTCGCCAAGGTCGGCCTCGCCGCGGACACCGGCGCCTCCTGGACGCTGCCCCGACTGGTCGGCCACGCCAAGGCGGTGGAGCTGCTGATGCTGGCCGAGCCGGTCCGCGCCGAGGAGGCCTGCCGGCTGGGGCTGCTCAACCGGCTGACCGACGACGACGAGCAGGTGCTGCCAGTCGCACAGGAGCTGGCCGCCCGGCTCGCCGCCGGCCCGACCGTCGCGTACGGCGCCATCAAGCGGCAGCTTTCCATCGCCGACGCCGGCACCCTCGCCGACGCGCTGGCCGCCGAGGCGCAGGCGCAGGCGATCTGCGGCGTCACGACCGACCACCGGGCAGCCACCCTCGCCTTCGTCGGCAAGCAGAAACCGGTCTTCGAGGGACACTGAACGCGATTCGCACCCCACCCATACCGTCCTCGAACATGGTCCGCCTAGCGTCGCTCCCATGAGCGAGCGTGAAGCGGTGGCGCACCTGCTGCGCCGGGCCACCTTCGGGCCGACCGCCGACGAGGTGGACGCGGCGGAACGCCTCGGACCGGCGGCGACCCTGGACAACCTCCTCAACCCCACCCGGGCCGACCAGGGTGCAGCCGCCACCCCGATCCCGGCGCTGCCCGCGGACCCCTACGCCGCACTGACCAAGGAATCCAGCCGCGAGCAGCGGCAGAAGGCCAACGCGCAGCGCCGGGAGCAGCTCCAGGGGTTGACCTCCTGGTGGCTGGACCGGATGGTGGCCGCCGAGGACGGGCTGACCGAGAAGCTGCTCTTCTTCTGGCACGGGCACTGGGCGACCAGCGCGCAGAAGGTCAAGTCGGCGCGGATGATGCTGGGTCAGCTGGAGACGCTGCGCCGGCACGGGCGCGGCCCGCTCGGCCCGCTGGTCGCCGCGATGGTCCGCGACCCCGCCCTGATCATTTGGCTGGACGGGCAGAAGAACACCCGTAAGGCACCGAACGAGAACCTCGCCCGAGAGCTGATGGAACTGTTCACCCTCGGCATCGGCAACTACACCGAGGCCGACGTGAAGGCCGGCGCGCGGGCGTTGACCGGCTGGGTGGTGGACCGGCAGACCGGCGTCGCCCGCTTCGAGTCCCGCCGACACGATCCCGGAGAGAAGACGATCCTCGGGCGCAGCGGCCAGTTCGACACCGAGGCGTACGCCGGGCTCCTGACCGCTCAACCCACGGCGGCGACGTTTGTGGCTGGCCGGCTCTGGTTCCGGTACGCCGGCGCCGACGTCCCGGTACCGGCCGACCTGGCCGCGGCGGACACCGTTGCCACTCTCCGCACGCTGCTCTCCTCACCGGCCTTCGCGGCGACCCGGGGAACCCTCGTCAAGCAACCGGTGGAGTGGATGGTCGGTGCCCTGCGGCAGCTCGGCATCCGACCGTCCGCCCTGCCCGAGCAGCAACGCAAACAACTGCTGGGCGGCCTGAACGGGCTGGACCAGGTGCCGCTGCGACCCCCCAGCGTCGGCGGCTGGCCGGCCGGAGCCTCCTGGCTGACCACCTCGTCGTTGCAGGTCCGGCTCCGGATGGCCGGCATGCTCGCCGTCGCCACGGCGCCGGCGGTGCTGGCCCGGTTGACCGCCGCACCTGCCGCCGGCAGGTCGGACGCGCTGGCCCGGCTGCTGGTGGTCGACGGCTGGAGTGCCCGGACCCGTGCCGCCCTGACCCCGTTGGCCGGCGATCCCAGGAAGCTGCTGGCAGCCGGCCTGGTCAGCCCCGAGTACACCGTCAGCTGAGCGGAGGAGACGAGTCTCATGGATGCCCTGACCCGACGGAGGTTCCTGCTGACCAGCGGAGTGGTCGGCGCGGGCGCTCTGGTCGCCGGCGCCGGTGCGTACAGCCTGCGGGACCTGTTGGACACCTCCGGCGACCACGATCCGCAGTCCCACACGCTGGTGCTGGTCACGCTCTATGGCGGCAACGACGGCCTGAACACCGTCATCCCGTACGGCGACCCGGCCTACCGGGCGGCCCGCCCGGAGTTGGCCTACCCGGATGCCGAGGTGCGGCGGTTGGACGACGACTTCGGCCTCAACCCGGCGCTGGCCGGCCTGCACCAGCGCTGGTCCAACGGCGGGCTGGCGATCGTGCGCGGAGTCGGTTACCCGAAGCCGGACCGCAGTCACTTCCGGTCGATGGACATCTGGCAGACCGCGCAGCCTGACCGACCGGGCAACACCGGCTGGCTGGGGCGCTGGCTGGACGGTGCGGGCGGCGATCCCCGGCTGGCGGTCTCCTTCGAGCCGGCGCTGCCGCCGCTGCTGGCCGGGCTCAGGAGCGCGGGCGCCGCGGTGCCGGTGACCGACCGCAGAGCCGCCAAGGGCCTGCCCGCGGAAACGCTCACCGCGTTCGCCGCCGCCGAGGCCGGTGAGTCGCCGGCCCGAGCCCGGGCCGCCGCCTGCTTCGGCGACATGCGGTCGGTGGACGAGATGATCCGGGAGGTCCGCGACTCCGCCGACCCGGATGCGGCGGACGCGGACGGCGAACAGGCACCGGCGACGGCCACCGGCGGTGCCCGGACGCCCCTGGACGCTCAACTGGACCTGGTCGCGCAGTGCGTGGAGGCCGGCGTGTCCACCCGGGTCTTCTCGGTGTCGCTGGGCGGATTCGACACGCACGCCGACGAGAAGCAGTTGCAGGCCGTGCTGCTGGGTCAGCTGGACCGGGCACTGACCGGCTTCGCCGACCGGATGGGTCGCACCGAGGCGGGGCGCAGGGTGGTGGTGGCGGTCTACTCGGAGTTCGGCAGGCGGGTCAAGGCCAACGCCTCGGACGGTACCGACCACGGCACCGCCTCGGACATGCTGCTGTTGGGGGCCGGGGTGCGTGGCGGCTGGCACGGCGACGCGCCCAGCCTCACCGACCTCGACGACGGGGACCTCAAATACACCACCGACTTCCGGGACGTCTACGCCACGCTGCTGGAGCGGGTCCTGGACACCGACCCGGGTCCGGTACTCGCCGGCTGGAAGGGGCGGCTGGCCCGGTTGTTCTAGTCGTCCTCTTCCGGGTCCTGGTTGGCCTCCGCGCCCAGCACGAACGCCTGCATGGCCAGCTCGTCCCCGGACGGCGCCACGAAGGCGGGCAGCTCACGCGGCCCCAGCTCCTGCACGTAGGACCAGAACAGCCGGACCGCCTCGGCCGGTGTGTCGGCCTCGATCGGCAGATCGAGGCTGACCAACCAGGTCCGCCGCGCCGGAGGCGGGCCGAGCCGGTCGGCCAGCGCCCGGAAGGCCGCCGGGTCCAGCGCGCTGAGCGGCCCGTCGAGCGTCAGCTGATCGGCCGGCACCGGCTCGTCGAAGGCCCTTCGGGTGTACGCCACGACGAGCGCCCCGGGCTCGACCGGAGACTGGGGGTCGTCCGGATCTTCCCGGTGCCGCCGACCCGGGGCGGTGACCCGGCCGAGCGCCACCAGCCGGAGCGGCGCGTCGGCAAACACCGCCACCGGGTCACCGGGGCCTGGCCGGCCGACGTCGGTCAGCCCGGTCAGCTCCAGGGCGTCGTGGTGCACGAGCCGTTCGGCCTCGTACCGCTCGGCCGGCAGCAGCACGGCCCAGGTGCCCGTCGGATCGGCGTGGCCGGCCTCACCGGCCCGGTGGGCGGTCTCGGTCGTCATGTCTGCAATGACATCACGCCACAGCAGGGAGCGTGACGTGGCAGCCGACGATGTGATCGTCGACCATGCCGGTGGCCTGCATGAGCGCGTACGCGGTGGTCGGGCCGACGAACCGGAAGCCGCGCTTCTTGAGCGCCTTGGCCATCGCCGTCGACTCGGGCGTGATCGGCGCGAGTTCGGCGAACGACGCGGGCCGGGCCGGCCGGGGTGTCGGCGCGAAGGACCAGAGCAGCGCGGACAGCCCGTCGGGCAGCTCCAGCGCCGCGCGGGCGTTGACGATCGCCGCCTCGACCTTGGCCCGGTTACGGACGATGCCGGCGTCGGCGAGCAGCCGGGTCACGTCGGTGTCGTCGTAGGCGGCGACGGCCGGAATCCGGAACTCGTCGAAGGCCAGCCGGAACGCCGGGCGTTTGCGCAGGATGGTCAGCCAGGACAGGCCGGACTGGAACGCCTCCAGGGTCATCCGCTCGTAGAGCGCGTCGTCGCCCCGCAGCGGCCGCCCCCACTCGGTGTCGTGGTAGACGGCGTAGTCGGGGGTGCTCGCTCCCCAGGCACAGCGGGCCAGCCCGTCGGCACCGATCACCAGGTCAGTCACCTCGCACACGCTAGGGCATCCCACTGACAGGGCACCGCCGCCGTGAGGTGGGTCAGGGCAGGCGGCCCTGCTCGACCAGACGGCCGAACCTCTTCAGCGCCTGTGTGAGGCTGACCTTGGAACCGGGCCAGAGCAGCGGCCACGCCAACCGGCCGGCCCGGCCACCCGGCAGATGGAACCACTCGTGCCAGACCACCTGGGTGCGGTCCCGGTCCATCTGGGTGCAGCGCAGCACCCCCGGGCCGCGCAGCAGTTGACCGCAGTGCACCACGCCGATCTCGTACGGCTCGTCGACCCGGACCACCCGCATCTCGTCGCGCAGCACGGCCGGGCCGAGCGCGGTCACCGCCTCGATCCGGCTGCCCTCGCGGCCGTCGCCCTCGACCACGCGTACGCGTGTGAACGGGATCCAGTCGGACTGGCGTTCCCAGGCGAGCAGTGCGGCGAAGACCCGCTCCGCCGGGGCTCTGACGATCACCGTGGCGGTCACCTCGCCAGCGCCCGGTTGGGCGGCCTCGTGGAGGTCGTCGGCGCCCTCCGGCCCGGTCACCCGCTCTCCGACCGGACCGGCGCGCCGTGCTTCAGGGCACCCTCGGCGGGCTCGCCGACGATCGGCGCCGCCCCGTCGGAGTCGGCCGGAGAGGAGGTGGCGTCGGGTAACGGGCCAGGGCCGACCGACACGACGGGGGCCGTGGTCGGCTCACCGTCGGCCGGCGCCGCGCCGTCGGAGTCCGCGGCAGAGGAGGAGACATCGGGCGACGGGTCGTCGCCCGGCTCGGCGATCACGCCCTCGCCGGTCGCCGTGCCGGCAGACTGCTCACGGGCCTGGCGCAGTGCGTCCGCATCAGTGGTGCGTCCCTCGCGCAACGCGATGACCTCCGCCTCCAGCACGCCGATCAGCTCCGCCTTGTAGCCGATGTCGTAGGCGGCACGGCGCATCGCCTGATCGACCTGGGCCATCCGGTACCCGCGTAACCCGGTGTCGAAACGAACCGCTCCCACGTCGGATTCCCGCAACGGCCGGGTGCCCGGCAGCGGCATGGCCTGCGAGTCTGGCTCGGCCGGCACCAAACCGGGATCACGGCCGCTGACCAGTATCGTCACGCCGAAGATCACCGCCGCGACCGTCAACGCCACGACCAGGAGGAGCAGAAGCTGACCCATGCACTGATCGTGGCATGGCGGCCGGCCGTGGGCGAGCCCACCACCCCGATCGCGAACCGCCCTACCGCCCGCGCGGCATGCCGACCGACCGACCGGCTAGCGTCGGACCGGCCCGGCGCTGGCGGCGACGGTGCGGATTCTCAGGAGGCGGGCATGGCCGGGTCGCTTCGGCTGGGTGGGCGGATATTCGCTCCCGACGAGCTGGTGGTGATGGCGATCGTCAACCGCACGCCGGACTCGTTCTTCGACAGGGGCGCCACCTTCGCTGCCGACAGCGCGCTACGCGCGGTCGAGCGGGCGGTGGACGAGGGCGCGGCGATCATCGACATCGGCGGGGTCAAGGCCGGGCCGGGCGCCGAGGTGGACGCCACCGAGGAGATCCGGCGGACCGTGGACACCATCGCCGCGGTGCGGGCCGCGTTCCCGGACGTGGTGATCTCCATCGACACCTGGCGTGCCGAGGTCGCCGTGGAGGCCGTGGCGGCCGGCGCCGACCTGCTCAACGACACCTGGTCGGGCGCCGACCCCACACTGGCGCGGGTGGCCGCCCAGACCGGCGCCGGCCTGCTCTGCTCACACGCCGGCGGGCTGGTCCCGCGGACCCGACCGCACCGGGCCGCCTTCGACGACGTGGTCGCCGACGTGGTCGCGACGGTGACCGGGCTCGCCGAGCGTGCGGTGGCGGCCGGGGTACGCCCCGACGGGATCCTCATCGACCCCGCGCACGACTTCGGCAAGAACACGCGGCACTCCCTGGAGATCACCCGACGACTGGACGAGCTGACCGGAACCGGATGGCCGCTGCTGGTGGCGCTCTCCAACAAGGACTTCGTCGGCGAGACGCTGGACCTGCCGGTGGCCGAGCGGTTGGAGGGAACGCTCGCCGCGACCGCGATCTCCGCCTGGCTGGGCGCGCGGGTCTTCCGAGCCCACCAGGTCGGGCCGACCCGCCGGGTGCTGGACATGGTGGCGTCGATCCGCGGGAACCGACCGCCCGCGGTGACCCGCCGAGGCCTGGCCTGACTGTCCGGTCGTCGCGGCAACGGGCCGCGAACGGCCGGACGGACCGACACGATCGCCGGAGGCCCCGCCGGTCAGGTCCAGCGGAGGATGTTCCTACGCCAGGCATAGAGGATTCCGAGTGCGAGCACCGCCACGAACACCGCCATCTCCACCACCGTGACCAGCCCGAAGCCCGGCCGATCGAAGACCACCGCCCAGGGGAAGAGGAACACCGCCTCGACCGCGAACAGGACGTACAGGTAGGCGTAGACGTAGTAGCGGATCTGCATCTGCGCCCAGTCCGACCCGACCGGGTCGATCCCGCACTCGTAGCTGGCCCGTTTGCCGGCCGGATCGGCCGGGCGGGCGGGACGTAACAGCCGGTTGGCAGAGAACGCTGTAACGAAGAACAACACGCTGGCGAGCAGCAGGAGCCCGAGCGTCGCGTACGAGCCCAGGTAACCGGTCACGTCCGGGAGCCTACCGCCCCCCTGGAATGGCAGCCCTGGACACGTTACGGATTCGTTTCCAGCTGGGACTAGTGCACTCAGGCAACTGTTACCGAATATTGGACTCCCACCCAACGTCACCGGAGGACCAGATGGCCCGCGTGAAGGCAGCACCCGGTCTCCGGGTGGCGGGGTGGCGTCCCACACCCGTGCTGGCGACCTCGCTCTCGCTCGGCCTGCTCGCGGCGCTCGCCATCGGGCCGGCCTGGGCCAGCGCGGCGGTGCCTCGGGCCGGCGCGTTGGCGGCGGCGACCGAACCGGCGACCGAGCCCGCAGCGGAACCCGGGACGGACCCCGAGACAACCCCGGCGGAAGAGCCCACCCCGAGCGAGGAGCCGGGCGGCGATCCGACCCCTACCGACCCAGCCCCGGCAACCACCGCGCCGCCGCCGGAGACGACGCCACCGGCACCGGTCACCACCGCGCCGGACGTACCGCCGGCACCGACCACCACCGCGCCCGGGCCGGTCAACACCGACCGGCCGCCCACGCCCAAGCCGCCGACGCCCCAGGTGCCCCCGGTTCATCCGCCGGCCCCGGGCCCGGAGGCGCCACCGCCGAGCCCGCTCGGTGTGCAGGTCAGCACCGAGGACGTCACCGTCCCGGGCGCGTACTGGAACGCGGCCAGCACGGCCGTCACGCTGCGGGTCACGGTGACCAACACCGG
This sequence comes from Micromonospora sp. 067-2, assembly GCF_046549295.1. Taxonomy (NCBI): domain Bacteria; kingdom Bacillati; phylum Actinomycetota; class Actinomycetes; order Micromonosporales; family Micromonosporaceae; genus Micromonospora; species Micromonospora sp. 067-2. The sequence continues at coordinate 476,561 of NZ_JAJPWB010000002.1, forward strand.
CACCGCCGTCCAGCGGATCCGGCTCGCGTACACGCTGCCCGCCGGTCTTGCCGACGCCGGGACCAAGGGATGCGCCGCCGTCGGCGGCGGCGCGTACCAGTGCGGGGCCTGGACGGCCGCCGCACCGGGCGCCCGGTTCAGTAGCGTGCTCCGGCTGCGGGTCGCCGGCAACGCCTGGCGCCAGATGCCGCTCAGCGGTTCCGTGCAGGTCGCCGCGGACGCACCGGGGGTGGCCGGCGACGTGACCGACAACCAGGGCTTCGCGGTGCTCTTTCCGCCCGGCCCGCCGGTACCCGGGATCTCGCTGGCGGCCGGCGAGGTGGCCTTCGACATCAGCGGCGCCCCGAGCACCCTCTCGGTGCGGCTGGGCAACACCGGCGAGGCGGACGCCGCGGGCCGGGTCGAGGTGGTCCTGCCGGCCGGGGTGAGTGTGCCGACCCCGCCGGCCGGCTGCGTAACTGTCGATCCGACCCGCACCCGGTGTGACGCGGGCCTGGTGCCGGCGGGCGGGGCCGTCGACGTGCTGCTTCCGGTGGAGGCGACGCCGCAGGCCCAGCGGGAGGCGCCGCTGTCCGGCGCGGTGATCGGCCAGCTCGACCCGCGCAGTGGCCCGACCCGGCAGATGCAGATGAGCTTCCGGATCACCGCGGCCGCCGCGCTGGCCACCCCGGTCGTCTCACCGCCCGCGCCGACCGGCTCTCAGGGCGTACTCGCCGGTGGTGGGCTCGCCAACGGCGGCCCGATGACCTCGGTGCAGCGCACCGCGATCATCCTGATCGTGGTTTCCGTCGTGCTGGTGGTGCTGGCCCTGGCGCTGGCGACCACCTCGCTGCGCCGCCGGCTCAGTGACCGGCTGGCCGAGCCGACCGCCGCTCCCACCGACTGACCGGGACGGGTCACCGCCGGCGGCCGAGGCCGTCAGCGGTGATCTGGATTACGGCGGGGCGGGTGAAACGTCATATTACCCACTAAATTACCGCTGGATCTGTTCCCAGTCGGCGGACCTCCCGGGAGGGTCGGGGGTCCGTTCGACGTAGGCTCTCAGGTGAGGAACGACAGCGGACCGGACCGGCCTGGGCGGTGTGCTGCAGCGTTGCGTCAAGGAGGTCCCGTGGCCGGGCAAGGCGAGGTCACCATCATGTTGAGCCGCCCGCGCGACCGCGTGCTGCGCAGCGAGGTGCAGGCGTGAGCGCGAGGAGTGAGCCGGTTCTGCGAGCCCCGCAGTCGCGAATGAAGGTGGCAGCGTGAGCGCGAGGAGTGAGTCGGTTTTGCGAGCCCCGCAGTCGCGAACGAAGGTGGCAGCGTGAGCGCGAGGAGTGAGCCGGTTCTGCGAGCCCCGCAGTCGCGAACGAAGGTGGCAGCGTGAGCGCGAGGAGTGAGCCGGTTCTGCGAGCCCCGCAGTCGCGAACGAAGGTGGAACAGTGACCAAGCAGATCCGTCAACTCGACCGGGTGGTCATCCGGTTCGCCGGTGACTCCGGCGACGGTATGCAGTTGACCGGCGACCGGTTCACCTCCGAGACGGCACAGCTCGGCAACGACATCTCCACGTTGCCCAACTTCCCCGCCGAGATCCGCGCTCCCGCCGGCACCCTGCCCGGCGTGTCGAGCTTCCAGGTGCACTTCGCCGACTACGACATCCTCACCCCGGGTGACGCCCCCAACGTACTGGTGGCGATGAACCCCGCGGCGCTCAAGGCCAACCTGGCCGACCTGCCGCGTGGCGCGGACATCATCGTCAACACCGACGAGTTCACCAAGCGCAGCCTCGCCAAGGTCGGCTACCAGACCAGCCCGCTCGACGACGATTCACTGGCCGGTTATGTCGTGCACCCGGTGGCGCTGACCTCGATGACCGTCGGCGCGCTCGCCACGCACCAGGTGTCCAAGAAGGACGCCGAGCGGTCGAAGAACATGTTCGCCCTCGGCCTGCTCTCCTGGATGTACTCCCGGCCGTACGCCTCGACGCTGCGCTTCCTGGAGCGCAAGTTCGCGGCCCGCCCGGAGCTGGTCGCGGCGAACGTGGCCGCCTTCCGGGCCGGCTGGAACTTCGGCGAGACGACGGAGGACTTCGCGGTCCGCTACGAGGTCAAGCCGGCCAAGATGCGGCCGGGCACCTACCGCAACATCACCGGCAACGCGGCACTCTCGCTGGGTCTGGTCGCCGCCGGGGTCCGCTCCGGTCTGCCGGTCTTCCTCGGGGCGTACCCGATCACGCCGGCCTCGGACATCCTGCACGAGCTGAGCAAGCACAAGCGGTTCGGTGTGCTCACCGTGCAGGCCGAGGACGAGATCGCCGCGGTCGGCGCGGCGCTTGGTGCCTCCTACGGCGGGTCGCTCGGGGTGACCACCACCAGCGGCCCGGGTGTCGCGCTCAAGAGCGAGACGATCTCCCTGGCGGTGGCGCTGGAGTTGCCGCTGGTGATCGTCGACGTGCAGCGCGCCGGCCCGTCGACAGGCATGCCGACCAAGACCGAGCAGGCCGACCTCAACATGGCGCTCTACGGCCGGCACGGCGAGGCACCGGTCGCGGTGATCGCGCCCAAGTCGCCATCGGACTGCTTCTTCGCCGCACTCGAGGCGGCCCGGATCGCGCTGACGTACCGCACCCCGGTGATCCTGCTGTCGGACAACTACGTCGCCAACGGCTCGGAGCCGTGGCTGCTGCCCGACGTCGAGTCGCTGCCGGACCTGCGGGTCGAGTTCGCCTCCACGCCCAACGGCGAGGACGGCACCACCTTCCTGCCCTACCTGCGTGACCCGGAGACGCTGGCCCGACCGTGGGCGATCCCGGGAACGGCGGGGCTCGAGCACCGGATCGGCGGCCTGGAGAAGGCCGACAAGACCGGCGACATCTCGTACGACCCGGCCAACCACGACTTCATGGTGCGTACCCGGGCCGCCCGGATCGAGGCCATTCCGGTACCGGACATCGAGGTGGAGGACCCGGACGGTGACGCCCGGGTGCTGGTGCTCGGCTGGGGCTCGACGTACGGGCCGATCGGCGCGGCGTGCCGGGGGGTGCGCCAGCGCGGTCTGTCCATCGCCCAGGCGCACCTGCGGCACCTGGCCCCGATGCCGGCCAACCTGGGTGAGGTGCTGCGCTCCTACGACCGGGTGGTCATTCCGGAGATGAATCTGGGCCAGCTCGCCCACGTCATCCGGGCCCGCTACCTCGTCGACGCGATCAGCTACAACCAGGTTCGCGGCCTGCCGTTCACGTCCGCGGAGCTGGAGACGACGCTGGAAGAGGTGCTGAAGAATGTCTGAGCCCGTCGCCGTCAAGCTGACCGCCAAGGACTTCAAGTCCGACCAGGAGGTGCGCTGGTGCCCCGGCTGCGGTGACTACGCGATCCTGGCGGCCATCCAGCAGTTCATGCCGGAGCTGAACATTCCCCGGGAGCGGACCGTCTTCGTCTCCGGGATCGGCTGCTCGTCCCGTTTCCCGTACTACATGAACACGTACGGGATGCACTCGATCCACGGCCGTGCCCCGGCGATCGCCACCGGCCTCTCGGTGTCCCGGCCCGACCTGTCGGTCTGGGTGGTCACCGGCGACGGGGACGCGCTCTCCATCGGCGGCAACCACCTGATCCACGCGCTGCGGCGCAACGTCAACCTCAAGATCCTGCTGTTCAACAACCGGATCTACGGGCTGACGAAGGGTCAGTACTCCCCAACCTCAGAGGTTGGCAAGGTCACCAAGTCGACGCCGGCCGGCTCGGCGGACGCTCCGTTCAACCCGCTCTCGCTGGCCCTCGGCGCGGAGGCCAGCTTCGTCGGTCGGACCATCGACTCCGACCGCAAGCACCTGCAGTCGGTGCTGCGGGCTGCCGCAGAGCACGAGGGCTCGGCGTTCGTGGAGATCTACCAGAACTGCAACATCTTCAACGACGGGGCGTTCGAGCAGCTCAAGGAGCCGGCCACCCGGGACGACTACCTGATCCGCCTGGAGCACGGGCAGCCGGTCACCTTCGGCGCCGACGGGCAGTTCTGCGTGGTGCACCCGCCGGGCGGGTTCGGCCTGGAGGTCCGGGAGACCGCCTCGGTCCGCCCGGAGGAGATCGTCGTGCACGACGCGACGGTGGCCGACCCGGCGTACGCCTTCGCGCTGTCCCGGCTGCCCGGTCTGGACCTGCGCAACACCCCGATCGGCGTGTTCCGCTCGGTGGACCGGCCGTCCTACGACAGCGTGGTGCAGAGTCAGCTCGCCGCCGCCAGGGCGACCGTCACCGAGACGCCCGAGCAGCAGCTCGCCGGCCTGCTGGGCAGCGGCGACACCTGGACGATCATCTGACCCGTACTCCCATGACGAGAGCGGCCGGTCCCCTGCTGGGGGCGGCCGCTCTCGTCGTACGGGCGCTCAGCGCTGGGCGGAGGCCGGCGTCCAGAGGTTGTCGATCTCCTTCTCGGTCGCCGCGAGGCTCGCCTCCTGCAACGGGATCAGCTCGGCCATCGCCGGGACCACCGGTGCGAGGGTCAACTCGGCGCTGATGAAGCGCGGCTCGAGGCCGGTCGGCGACAGCCCGTGCGGAAGCCACGGTTCGGCGTGGTCCCAGCCGTTGCGGGGCGTTCCCTCGCCGTAGCCGCCACCACGGCTGCCGAGCACCACGAACTCGCGGCCACCGAGCAGGCCGGTCGACGTCTCCGGGTCGTACGCCAGCCCGGGCAGGATCAGATGGTCGACCCAGGCCTTGACGCTGCTGGGAACGCCGTAGTTGTAGAGCGGCAGCCCGAGCAGCACCACGTCGGCCCGCAACACCTCGTGCACCAGCCGCTCGCTGAGCTCCCAGGACTCGCGCTGGGCCGGGGTGTGCTGGTCGGTCGGCGTCATCCGCGCCAGGCCTCCCGCGCTGTCCAGGTGTGGGAGCGGTTCGGCACCCAGGTCCCGGTAGGTCACCGTGCCGTCCGGGTGTGCCGCTTGCCACACCGCGGCGGCGCGAGCGGTGAGTCGACGGCTGACCGACCAGTCACCGCGGATGCTCGAATCGATATGCAGCAGATGCATTATCTTCCTCTCAAAGATCGTTCGTGTAGCACCAACTATTTATAGCAGGGCGATGTTTCATCCGCTCGGTAGAATGGGTCACATGTCCGCCGCGCCGCTCGACCGATCGGAGCACCGCTCCGGCCCGCTGCTGGACCATCTGGCCCGGCGGATGCGGCTGCGGTCCGAGTCGGCGCTGACGCCGCTGGGCCTACGGCCGCGGCATCTGGTCGCGCTCACCGTGTTACGGGACGTCGGCGAGATCAGCCAACAGTCGCTCGCCAGCACCCTGGCCATGGACGGCACCAACATCGTCGGGTTGCTCAACGACCTCGAGGCGATGCAGCTGGTCGAGCGGCGGCGCTCGCCCGAGGATCGCCGCCGGCACGTCGTCGAGCTCACCGACGACGGCGCGAAACGCCTCAACGAGGCCGAGTGCGCCCTCGCGAGCGCCGAGAACGAGATTTTGGGGACGTTGGAGCCCGACGAGCGGGAGAAGCTCTATCTACTGCTCCGGCGGGCCGCCAGCGCGACGACGGTCACCTGCACCACGGTGATCCTCGACGACGTTCCCTCCGACGACAACCGCTGACGCCGCCGCGGCGGGCGACTCAGACCACCGAGGTCGACTGGGGGCGGTCGTCGCGGACGTGCACCAGCATGTCGCCGGTCTCGATCACCGCGCCGGCACGGTCGGCCAGACTGACCACCTTGCCCCGCCGGACCAGCGCGATCACCAACGACTCCAACTCGCGCGGCGAACGACCCACCTCGTCACGTTCCGCCGAGCGCATCGCCAGCGCCATGCCCTGACCGGGAGTGAGCAGGTCCTCCACGACGTCGATCAGCGGCGGCGCCGAGGTCGACAGGCCGAGCAACCGGCCGGCGGTGGCCGAGGAGACGATCACGTGGTGCGCGCCGCTCTGCTTGAGCAGCGGGGCGTTCTCGGCCTCGCGGGCCGCCGCGATGATCCGGACCTGCCCGGCGGTGACCTGCCGGACGGTCAACGCCACCAGCACCGAGGCGTCGTCGCTGTCGGTCGCGATGATCACGGCCTTCGCCGTCCGGACGTGGGCCTCCTCCAGCACCGACGACCGGGTCGCCGAGCCCTCGATGGCGACCAGTCCGGCGGAGGTGGCCTGGCGCAGAGCGGGACCGCTGCGTTCCACCACCACGATCCTCGACCGGTCCAGACCGTTCTCCATCAACGCGGAGACCGCGCTACGACCCTTGGTGCCGTAGCCGCAGATGATGACGTGGTCCTTCACGGTTCTCCTCCACCGCGACAGGCGACGGCCGGTCCGGTACTGCTCGGTCAGGACTTCCAGGGTGGTGCCAACCAGGATGATCAGGAAGAGAATCCGGGCCGGAGTGACAAAGAGGACGTTGACCAGCCGGGCCGACTGCGCGGCGGGCGTGATGTCACCGTAGCCGGTGGTCGAGAGCGAGACGACCGCGTAGTAGAAGCAGTCGAGCAGGGTGAGGCCATCCTCGTTGACGTCGCGGTAGCCCTCCCGGCCCAGGTAGACCGCGGCGACCACGGCGAAGACCAGGCCCAGGGCGGCGGCCAGCCGGAGGCTCAGCGCGCTCAGCGGGCCCCGGCGCTGCGCGGGAAAATGGATCACCGTCGAACCTGCTCCACCACCGTCGCCTGCACGCCCACAACATAGCGGGTACGGAGCGGCCCGCACCCCCCGGTGGCCGACCGGGCAACCGACCGCCTGACGAACGAGCCGGCGACCTGGCACACCCACCTGCGCCGATGACACATCGAGGTTCGCACCGACACGGCGGCGCGGGCCCGGACGGGTCGGTCCTGACGACCGGGAACCGGCATGATGGGGGTGCCCCCGGACGACGACCGCGAAAGTGAGGCCCGCATGTCGTTGCTGCGACGAGTGATCGGCGGTGTGCTGCGCCGCCACCGTCAGCGTCAGGGCCGCACGCTGCGCGAGGTGGCCCAGGCGGCTGACGTGTCGGTGCCCTACCTCTCCGAGGTGGAGCGGGGGCGCAAGGAAGCCTCCTCGGAGGTGCTCGCGGCGATCTGCCGGGCGCTCGGCATCAGCCTCGCCGACCTGCTCGGCGAGGCCCGCGACGATATGCGTCACGTCGAGCCTCGCCTCCCGGCCGCACCGCACGCGGTGCTCACCCGGTTGGAGCGGGTCGAGATGATCCGGCGTGACACCGGCAACGCGACTCTGCTGGTGGGCCCGCGCACCGGTGGGCTGGTCCTGCACGCTCTGCCGGGGGTGGGCGTGTCGACCCTGCCCGTCGACGCGGTGGACACCGCCGAGGGCTCGCGCCCCGGTCCGCGTACCGCAGCTGTGGCTGGCAGTGCGGTGGCCGGCGCGGGCACGTGGCGCCTGAGCGCCGCGTAGGCCGCGCCGCTTCTGCTGTCGGCGGATCTGCCGCCGGCAGAATCCCTGGTCCGGGCGCTGCCGCCGCGCGCACGCTGGGGGTGCCGGTCCACCGGGCGGTCCCGCTGCCCGCCGGCACGGTGGAGGGCTGCGGCGAATGATCGGGTACGGCGTGCGAATGCTGGACGGCGGGCAGCCGACCTTCGGTGACCAGGTGTTCGAGCGGCTGCTGCGGGAGCGGATCGTCTTTCTCGGCACCGAGGTGACCGAGGAGGCGGCCAACCAGATCTGCGCGCAGATGCTGCTGCTCGCCGCGGAGGACGCCGATCGGGACATCTACCTCTACATCAACTCGCCGGGTGGTTCGGTGAGCGCCGGAATGGCGGTCTACGACACGATGCGGTACGTCCGCAACGACGTCGCCACCCTCGCGCTGGGGTTCGCCGGCTCGATGGGGCAGTTCCTGCTCTGCGCCGGCACGGCCGGCAAGCGGTACGCGCTGCCGCACTCGCGGGTCATGATGCACCAGCCGTCCGGTGGGATGGGCGGCACCGCCTCGGACATCACCATCCAGGCGGAGAACATGCTGCACGTGAAGCGGACGATGCAGGAGCTGACCGCCCAGCACAGTGGACGGACGGTGGAGGAGATCCAGCGGGACTGGGACCGGGACCGCTGGTTCACCGCGGAACAGGCCCGCGAGTACGGCCTGATCGACCAGGTGCTCAGCCGGGCCGAGCAACTGCCTGCGGGGCGACCCTGACGGCGCCCACCCATTAGGGTCACGTCTATGCGTCGACTGATCCCTGCCATCTCGATCGCCCTCGCCGCCGCCCTCGTGGCTGGTTGTGGCACCAACTCCGGCGGCGGCTCCGCCCCGACCTCACCCGCACCCGCGACGTCCGCCGCCGACCCGGTCGTGGCCGTCAAGCAGGGCATGGACCGCAGCCTCGCCGGCACGGTCAGCATGGACGCCTCGGTGAAGGCCGGCACCCAGTCCATCACCCTCAACGGCAAGACGGACCCTGCCGCCCGGACGATCCACGTCACCGGCAACGCCCCCGAGCCGATCGAGGCTCGGCTGATCGGCGACGCGGCCTACATCAAGTCGGACTCGCTCGAGAGCAAGAAGCCGTGGATGAAGCTCGACCTCAGCAAGCTCCGCCCGAACAGCCCGCTGCGGCAGTCCTTCGATCTCAAGTCGCAGACCGGCATCGTCGGCGGCATCGTGACCGCCGAGGCGACCGGCAACGGGCGCTACAAGGGCACCGCCGACCTGGAGAAGGCGGCCGCCGCCGCCAGCGCCGACGGCGGTATGCGTCAGGGTCTCGAGTCGTCCGCCAAGCTGGCGAAGGACCCCAAGGCCATTCCGTTCGAGGCGACCGTCGACGGTGAGGGCCGACTCACCGCGCTGTCGTACACGATCGCCACGAAGACCTTGGGTGACCTCACCACCGAGATGAAGATGAGCGACTTCGGCAAGCCGGTCACGGTGACCGCACCGCCGGCCAGCGAGATCGAGAACGCCTCCGAGGAGATGTACAAGTACTTCTGAGGCGGTCGAGTCGTCACGGGAGCGTCGTCGAGAGTTCGCCGACGGCGCTCTCTGTGTGCGGGCCTAATCTGTCGGTTCGGTCTTTCGACGTCGCCAGCGGGCGCTCGCGTCGGGGCGAAGGTGTAGCGCAAGGGCGAGGCAGATGAGACCGAAGCCGAGCCAACTCTCGATGGTGGCAAGGACTGCGGCGGTGACGAAGAATGCCAACGCGGCCAGCGATCTGCGACGAGTTGTCTTGTACTTGGTCTTCGAGATCTTCGCAGAATGACGGAAGATCTCGATCTCGAACAGGTTGTACATTCCGTCGGTGGCGACGAAGAGCAGAGCATAGGTGATGACGGGCGCGCGGGCGAGTTTGGTGTCGGCCATCCACGCGGTGGCGAACGGCACCAGCGACACGAAGAAGAGATGCGCGAAGTTGAGCCAGATCACGCGTGGTGACGGCACGTCGACGTAGGTCATCAGATAGTGGTGGTTGATCCAGATTATCGCGATGAAGATGTAGCTGACGATGTAGCTGATAATGGTCGGCCACAGGCCGAGAATGGCCTTGAACTCAGACGACTCGGGCGGCCGCAATTCCAGGACCATAATGGTGATGATGACGGCGAACACGGCGTCGGTGTAGCCGGACAGGCGTTCCGCCGTACTCAGACCCGGCCTCGCCACTGCTTGCCCCTCTCCGCCGCTCATCCGCGCCTGATCGTAAAACGCCAGCCCCGCCGGGATCCGAGGACCGGGCGTTTGCGCGAGTTCAGGATCGTCGCTGTTTACGCATCAGCCCGGCGGAGGCGTTCGGCCGCCTGCGCCCACAGCGCACCGGCGCCCGCCGGGAGCCACCGCACAGTGCCCTCTCCCGTGCGTTGTACCCAGCCATCCACAAGCTGGCCGCCGATTCGATCTCCAGCTCCACGGCCGTGAACAGGCGAACTCACTGACGCAGCACTTGATCATCCCGCGCATGTTCCGGATCCTGCGGATCAGGCTGTCGCCGTCTCGCCTCGGGCAGCTCCGCCCGCCGCACGCACCGTCTTGCCGACATATCCTTGATCCGGCCGGCAACCGAGGTAGCCGACCGGGCCGGACGCCCCGTGGACGTACTGCTCAAGGTCTACGCCACGTGCGTCGACGGCGCGGGGGCCACCGTCAACGACAGGATCGCTGATGCTCTGGCCGGCAAGGTCATTCCGCGTCTGTTCTCATCGAGCGGCATGCGTATCACCAGCTCAGATCGCGCTTTGGCTGTGTATCGAGGTGCCCCCGGCAGGATTCGAACCTGCGACACACGGTTTAGGAAACCGATGCTCTATCCCCTGAGCTACGAGGGCGCGAGGGCTTAGTCTAGCGACCTGGGGTTCACCTCAAGTGGCAGGGAGTGGCCCACGTTCACCCACGTCACCCGGTCCCCCGTTCTCCCAGCCCAGGGCCACAGCCCGAGCACACGGACCCGGTTTGCGGCCCGCAGTGACCCGCGTTGGCGCTGGTTGACCCGAGTTGGCATTCGCTGGAGAGCAGCTCCCGGAACTCGTCGTCCCATGCCATGCCCCTGAGTCGAGACCCGCGATGGCGTCCGCGAGGGTCCCAGCCGGGTCCCCGACGTAGGTAAGGTCCGGAAATGGCAAGAAGCGAACGGCTCGCGGAGCAGCTGGACTGGTACTGGCACAAGAACCTACGGCCGCGGCTGGACGGTCTTACCGACGAGGAGTACTTCTGGGAGCCGGTACGCGGCTGCTGGAACATCCGCCCACGTGGCACGTCGGCCGCACCGATGTCGGCAGGTTCGGGAGAGTGGACGGTGGACTCCGCGTCCCCTGACCCGGTGTCGGCGCCGGTGACCACGATTGCCTGGCGGCTGGCGCACGTCATCGTCTCGTGCCTGGGCTATCGGGTCGGCTGGCACTTCGGCGGCCAGGACGTCGACTCCCAGACATTCGCCTACGCGGGGACCGCTGACGAGGCGCTAGAACAGTTCGATGAGATGTACGGGAGATGGAACGCGGGGGTCCGTGAACTCTCGGACGCCGACCTGGAGAATCCGCCCACGGTGGGTCCCGAGCGGCGTCCCATGGAGGGCATCGTCCTGCACGTCAACAGGGAGCTGATCCATCACGGCGCCGAAATTTCCCTGCTGCGCGACCTCTACCGCTGGCAGGACGGAGCCGTACCGCGCCGAATATGACTCCACGGCCAGCCTGCTGACCACCACGAGTGCGACCGTCGTATGGGACGTGTTGGACGGCGAGCAGGAACCCTGGTCAGGGTCAGTGCGGATCGAGCCGGGCAGCCAGGCTGTCGTGCAGCCGGGTGAGGGTCTCGATTCGATCCCGGAGGCGGTCGATGCGTTGCCGTGCGATCTGCACTGCGGTGGCGCAGCCGTTGATCTCAACGAAGGCCGGCGGCAGGGGTTTGTCCAGGTAGTCGAGAAAGCCGCGTACGTCGCTGACGGTGAAGCCGATGGCCAACAGTTCCCGGATGTTCCGAACCCGCAGCTCGGTGTGCTCCGGGTAGTCCCGGTAACCCGCGGGTGTCCGGTCGCTGTGCAGCAGACCCTCCTGCTCGTAGTAACGCAGCGCGCGGTTCGTCGTTCCCGTCGCGGCCGCCAGTTCTCCGATCCGCAACTGCGGCTCACCCCTTCGGGTCGATCCGAACCACGACCGTGCCGGTCTGCCGTCCGGCGAACAGGTCCAGCAACGCCTGCGGAGCCGCTGCGAGTCCGTCCACCATCCGGTGTGGAACGGTGATGCCATTGTCACCCATGAGTTGGAGGTAGCCCGACTCGAATTCTGGATGCCCGGCGGCGGTGAAGCCACGCAGGGTCAGCCGTTTGCCGATGACCGCCAGCAGGTCGAGCTGGGTGCCAGGCATGTCACCCAGCTGTTGGGCGAGAGCACCGCAGAGGGCGACACGGCCGTTGGGATTCATCACGGTCACGACCGAGGCAAGGTGCTCGCCACCGACGTTGTCGAAGTAGACGTCGATGCCGTCCGGCGCCAGCCGGGCCAGCTCGGTCTCGACCGGGCGGCTCCGGTCGAACCCGGCGTCGAAGCCGAGCCGGTCAACCAGGTCGGTCACCTTGGCGGTGGTGCCGGCGCTGCCGACGATCCGGCCGGCGCCGAGCGCCCGGGCGATGGGTCCGGCGAGGCTGCCGACGGCACCCGCGGCGCTGGACACGTACACCGTCTCTCTGGGGCGTAGGTCGACCAGTCGCAGACCTGCGAACACGGTCAGCCCGCTGGACAGGTGCAGGAGCGGGTCACCGGGCGGTGCCACCCGAAAGCCCGACGCCGGACCTACCGCGTACTCCCGCCAGCCTGCCGTGTGCAGGACCCGGCTGCCGGCTGGCAGCAGTGGGCTCTGCGAAACGACGACCTCGCCCCAGGTCTTGGCGGACATGACCTGCCCGACCGGGTATTCCGGCAGGCCGGGTGATCCACCCCGGATCAGCTGCCGCATCACGGCGGCGAGCGTCATGTACTGGTTGCGGACCAGCACCTCACCATCCCGCGGCTCCCGAACGGTCGTCTCGACGAGCGCGAAATCGGCCGGCGTGGGCGGGCCGGCGGGGCGCCGGACCAGCCGGATCTCTGTTGTCCTCATATCAGGGACGGTATGGCTTGACCTATACGTCAAGGTCAATCGTCCGTACCGGCGGCGCGGAGTTGTCCAGTCGGTGCAGGGCCGCAGGTACGAAGGGGAGCCGGCGGCGTGTTGCCGACGTGTCAGGCCCGGTAGTCGCCGAAGGCCACCCGCGGTTCGAGGAGCCGACCCTCGGCGTACTCCTCGTCAAAGGCGGTGGGGCCGAGCGCCTCGATCGCGGCGGCGCGCACCGTGGCGAGGTCGGCCGCGTCGTCGGGATCCGGTACCTGACCGAGTGCCGCGAACGCGGCGTCCGCGACACCGGTCATCCGCGCCGCACGCGGATGATCATGCTCGGCCGACGCGAGTGCAGCACCCGCGACGCAGACGTACGGCACGAAGTCGACCCAGTTGGCGCGGAACACCCGCTCGCGGTTCTCGGCGAACAGTTTCCTCGCCGCGTCGAGATTGCCCAGCCCCAGCTCACAGAACGCGAGGTTGTGATACTCGGAATTGACCATCTTGGGCTGGTCGAGCGTCTCGTTGAGCGCGATGCTCTCCCGGTACAGATCCCGAGCGCGAAGCAGGTCGCCGGACATACGCGCGACGGCGGCGAGCACGTGCCTCGGCCGTTCCTCGAGGCCGCGATCACCGGAGCGCTGCGCCACCGCGAGAGCCTCCCGTGCTCGGGCTTCTCCGGCTGACAGGTCACCGCCACGAATGGCGACCCGGGCGAGGCTGTACCGGGCTTCCACCTCGGCCGCCGGGTCACCGGCCGCCTGAGCGCGTTCGATCTCGGCCTCGCTCATCCGCACCACGGCGTCGGTCTCGCCACGCCGGAAGGCGGAACGCACGTTCTCACTGAAGGTCATGGGCTTTCTCTCTTCCATCGATGTCACCGAGCGGCAGATCGGTCGATCTCGTCCGTCAGCCCGCCGAGAACACGGTCCAGGTCTCCACCAGGGCGAAGCCCATCGATTCGTAGAGCGGCCGGCCCATCGCGCTGGTCTGCAGGTAGGCGGCGTCCGCGCCGGCCGCGATGCCGTCCCGCAGAACGGTCTCGGTGATCACCCGGCCCAGGCCACGACCCCGGGCGGCCGGAAGGACGGCGATGTTGAACACGCCAACCACCCCGGAGGTCCGCATCCCGAGCCCCGTGCCAACGGGACGGCCGGACTCCTCGGCCAGATAACCGGTGATGGCGTCGGCGTCCAGCACAGCCCCACCCATCAACGAGCCAAAGGCGCCTTCGGGAGCCTCGAAGCTCTGGGTAAGAGCCTCGGTGTAGATCTCGTTCTCGGCAGCGCCGACCGGGCGCACCGACGCCCGCTGTGTCGAGCCGGCCCGGAACACGATGTCGTCCGTGGCGCAGGTCAGAAACGGCAGCTCACTACGCGTGAGCAGCCCGTGCCGGGTCGCGAGACCCGAGATCTCGTCGCCCACCTCGCCACGCACGATGATCGACCAGTGCGCGGTCTGCCGGCCGACCTCGGTCGCCATCTCGTCGAGCGACCCGAGATCCGGCTCCGTCGTCGTGTCGTAGGCCACGTTGAGCGTCGCGACGCCGGCGTGGGTCACCGCCGCGCGGGCCGTGCCCCGCTCGGCGTACCAGCCCTTCGGAGTTACCCGGCAGAGGATCTCGATGGCGTCGAAGTACGCCGCCGCCATCTGATCGGCGGTGGTATCCAAGACTGCCTCCCCCTAGAACGATCGTTCTTCTATGGGCGACAACTTAGCCACCAATCACGCAGACGGGCAAATCACAGGTTCAAAAAAGAAAGAACGATCGGTCTGGTAGGTAGGATGAGGCGATGCCGAGCCCCGGGCGGTCAGCGCCCCGCGACCATCTCCTCACCACGGCGAGCCAGCTGTTCTACAGCGAGGGCATCAACAGCGTCGGGGTCGACCGCGTCCTTCGGCAGGCCGGGGTCACCCGAGCGACCCTCTACCGACACTTCGCCGGCAAGGAAGCGCTCGTCGTGGCCTACCTCGAACGCGAGGACCAGATGATTCAAGCAATCTGGAGCACCGGGCTCGGCCACGCCGTCTCCGCCGACCATGCCCTCGAACTGGCCATCGAAGGCGTCGCCACCGACGCCCACCGACACCACACGCTCGGCTGTCCGTTCATCAAGGCAGCGGCCGAGTTCCCCGACCCCGCGAGCCCGGTACGCCGCGTCATCGGTGAGCACCGCGCATGGTTCCGTGCCGAGTTGCGGCGGCTGCTCACCGAGGCCCGCCGCGACGATGTCGACGCCAAAGCCGAGACCCTCGCCATGCTGCGTGACGCCCTCATGGTGGGCTGTTTCCTCGGCGACCCCGACGCCATCCGGCGCACGTTCGTGCGCAACGCCCGCTGGGTGGCCGGCCTACGCTGAACAATCGGTGCCAGGACAAACGGTCCCGCCACCCGGTCGGGTGGTGGTCGGCCGCACGATCTCGCTTGGGGGCTCGGTGGCCCAGGACCGCTCCCGCTCGGGTGCACGGCCCACCGCCCGCGACGCGTAGGCTGAGTCGCCGTGGAATTCGGGCTGGTTCATCTCACTGATCCCCGTCTCTGCGGCCTGGTCGAGGAGTCACGCGCCTTCTACGCCAAACGGGTCGCGGGTCGCGGTCCGCGCAGTCTCGAAGAGCTGCTGGCGATCCGGGCCCTGGCGGTCGCGCCCGTCCCGTCGTACCCGCCCCCGGTCGTCGAGGTTGTGCGCGTCGCTGGCCGCAGCGTCCCGGTGCGGATCCACCTGCCGGCGAGCGGCGAGGTGGCCGGTGTCTTCCTGGAGATCCACGGTGGCGGTTTCTACCTGGGTTCGGCGGCCGGAAGCGACGTCCGCAACCGGAACCTCGCCGATGCTCTCGGGCTCGCTGTCGTCAGCGTGGACTACCGACTGGCGCCCGAACACCCCTGGCCTGCCGCACCCGATGACTGCGAGACCGCCGCGCTCTGGCTCGCCGACCACGCCGGACACCGCTTCGGCACGACCACGCTCTCCATCGGTGGCTTCTCGGCCGGCGCGACCCTGGCGATGACCACGCTGCTGCGGCTGCGCGATCGGGGAATCACGGCGTACGGTGCCGCCGTGTTGCAGTTCGGGACCTACGACCTCAGCGCGCAGACTCCGGCCGGCCGTCTGATCGCCGACGAGTACTTCCTCGACGCCTACGCCGGGTCCGTCGAGGACCGCACCCACCCGGATCTCTCGCCGATCTACGCCGACGTCACGGGCCTACCGCCGGTGCTCGTCGTCGTCGGGGCCGACGACGTCCTGCTCGACGACAATCTGGCGATGGCCGGGCGACTCTCGGCGGCCGGTGTCGACGTCGACCTCCGGGTCTACCCCGCCTCACCGCACGGGTTCACCGGCCATCCGACGCCCATGGCGAGAGCCGCGCTGGACGACATCGAGAGCTGGCTCAGGCCCAGTCGGCAGCCAGCTTCTGCGGGTCACCGGTCCGGAACAGTGGCGGCTCGTGCAGCAGGAAGTCGCGGTGGCTGATGTTCCAGGCGTACGCCCCGGCCATCGCGAAGGCCAGCACGTCTCCCACGCCGATCGGCCCGGCGGTGGCCGAGTGGGACAGCACGTCCTTCGGGGTGCAGAGCTGCCCGACCACGGTGACCGGCCCTCCGTCGGTTCGCGGGCCGTCGGCCTGCCGTCGCCGGTGCACGGTGAACGGCTGCGGGTGCCCCTTCGCCGCGGGTGTCCGCAGGTGGTGGGTGCCGCCGGCCACCACCACGAACCACTCGCCGTAGGAGCGCTTCACGTCGACCACCTGGGCGAGGTACGCCCCGCAGTAGGCGGTGACCGACCGGCCCGGCTCGATGCGCAGTCGCAGGTGCGGGTACGCGTCGAGAATCTTGCCCAGCGACCGGCCGTAACCCGCCCAGTCGAACAGTGCAGTGGGGTCGGCGTAGTCGACGGCCATGCCCCCGCCGACGTCCACCTCGGCGGCACCGACCTCGGCGACGGACCAGCGGACCACGGCGGCGGCGACCTCGCCGGCGAGGGGAGCGTCCAGTCCGCTGGCCAGGTGCGCGTGGACTCCGCGTACCTCGATGCCGGCGGGCGGACGTCGCGCACACTCCACCGCGTCGGCCGGGTCCATGCCGAACGGGCTGGGTCCGCCACCCATCACGAGGCTCGCGCCGGGGGCGGCCACCGGCAGGTTCACCCGCAGCAGCACCTGGGCCGGCCTGCCGGAGGCGGCGGCCAGCGCACCGAGACGCCGTAGCTCGGCCGGGGACTCGACATGGATTCGGTGCGTCCCGGCGGCGAGGGCGGCGGCGAGGTCCTCGTCGGTCTTGCCCGGGCCGGCGTACGCGGCCGGCTCCCGCCCCGGCAGGACCTCGTCCAGTCTCCGCAGCTCACCCCGGCTGGCGGCCTCGAACCCGTCGACGACCGGGGCGAGCGTCCGCAGCACACCCGGATCCGGGTTCGCCTTGACCGCGTAGAGCACCTCGACCCGCCGCGGGAGTACCGCCCGGATGGTCCGGGCGTGCGCGGCCAGCCCGTCGAGGTCGTGGACGTAGACCGGTCGGGTCATCGTGGCCCGCCCATCGGGTTCGGCACCGGCACGAACGGCGCGGCGCGGTCGGCGTCCCGGTGCCACCGCACCAGCAGGTTCGCCTTGGCCACCAACGGTTCCCCGCTCAGCAGCGTCCGCAGCTCGGACGGATCACCGAGATCGGCGGCCACCGCCGCGACGACCGCGCGCAGCTCCCGCCACAGCCGCCGCTCGATACCCGGCCGCGCGTCGGCGAGGGCACCGCAGACGCCAGCCAAATGGTTGACGAAGAGGCAGTAGACGATCCGGCGGCGGGCCGCCGCCGGACCGTAGCCGGCCTGCGGGGGGACGCCGTCGGGCCAGGTGGGCCACCGGTCGGTGTCCAGCTTCACCCCCTCCAGGTCCCGCAGCAGCATCCGTACCGGGTGGCGCTCCCGGTCGAGCACCACGACCACGTTCTGCAGGTGTGCCTCGTGCACGACGCCGTGGCTGAGCCAGCACCGCAGCACCGCCGGCACGAGCAGGCCGACGTACGCCCGCCACCAGGCCACCGGTTCCGGTACGGCCAGGGGCGAGGCGGCCAGCGCCGCCGCCAGGATCGGGGTGTCCCCGGGGCGCAGGTGTGGGCGCAGACCGGTGCGCAGGATCGTCCCGTACGCCTCGTCCGCGCCCGGGACGTCGACCGTGCGATAGGCGGGCTCGGCCAGCAGGCCGACCCCGGCCGGCATCGGAACCCCGGCCAGCAGGTCGGTCAGGGCGACCGCGCCGCTGAGTTCGTACCGCGCGTTCTTGCGCAGGCAGTTGGTGATCCGTACGTGCAGGCTGGTCTTGACGAAGAGGTCGGCGTCGGGGGCGTAGAGGGTACGTACGCTCGCCGTCGGGCGGACCGGCACACCGGCCGCACCCAGGTGTCGCAGCCGTGGGTACGCGGGCGGAATCAGCGTGAGCTGCCAGGGGTGCACCGGCAGCACCCGGTGCCCGGCCGGCGGGCGCGGCGGGTCGAGGCCGGCGATCAGCGGGTCGAACGGCCCGGCGTCGGCGACCAGGTCGTCCGGCACGGCGAGCCAGTGCAGTCGGAACGCGGTACGCAGCTCCGGCGCGTACCCCCGCCAGGTGTCCGGATCACCGCTGCGCCACTTCGGCGCGGGATGGTGCGGATGGCCGAAGAGCAGCGACTGTTCGGAGTCCACGTACGCGTCGATGGCCGGCTCGCCGGTCGGGGTGGGGTCCTCCGTCGGGCGTTCGGCGAGCAGCCGCGTCACCGTGTCGCGGCTGGCCCGGACCTGCCCGACGAACTCGTCGTTGGCCAGGCCGGTACGGGCGGCCAGTTCCGCCGCGACCAGGTCGGCCAGCCCGTCCGCGTCCAGGTCCTCCCACCGACCGTCGGTTCTCCGCTGCACCGGCCCGTCGTAGCGGTGCGCGCCCAGCGGTGATGCTCGCGCGACCGCGCAGCGCAGCGTCACGTCGAGGTGCCTCAGCAGCAGGCGCGCCGCACCGCCGGCCACGGTCGTGTCGCCGTCGGGTAGGGCGATCTCGCGCAGCAGGCAGCCGAACACGGCGTGCGCGGCGGCCAGGTCGGCGAGCTGACCGGTGTCGGTGCCCGGCCGGGAGCGCAGCTGGGCGCTCGTCATCGTGTCTCCTGAAGGTAGTTCGGGCCGGTGCGCCGGTAGTACTTGTTGATGTCGGCGCAGCCCAACCGCTGTTTGGGCAGCAGGGTGCCGGCGGTGAGCATCGCCTTGATGGGCAGTCGGGACGCCTGCAGGACGCGCTCGGTGAAGGACCGCGCCGCCGATCCGCCGCCCCAACGGTCGCGGGCCGCGGCCAACCGGGGCATCAGGGCGGCGGCCGGCGACGGCACGGACATTCCTCGGGCCGCCAGGGCGATCAGGGGCGCCGCCGCGGCCAGGTGCAGGGTGATGGTGATGAACACGTCGGCGAGCTCCTGCGGGTCGCGCGCCCACATCCGGTCGTCCCGCAGCGCGAGCCCGCCGGGACCGCCGTGCCGGACGTCGAGCCGAGCGCCGTCGTTGTCCTTGTAGAGCAGGCCGACCGTTGCGTCGGGATGCACCAGCAGGTGGATGTTCTGCGGATGAGCCTCCAGGGCCACCCCGTGGCGGAGCCAGAGACAGACGTGCCAGTCGAGCAGCAGGTCCAGGTAGGACTCGAACAGCGCTTCGGGCCGCCCGGCGCCGATTCGTTCGAGGACGGTGCCCGCGACCGGATCCGGTGCGGCGAGGGCCGCGACCGGCACCACGTGGACGCCGGCCAGGTCGGACGGAAACCGGCGCAGCAGGAAACTCCGGCGCTCGTCGCCGTCGACATGGGCGTAGGTGCTCTCGTCCGCGTGCCGGATCCGACCGGCGAAGCCCGGCTCTGCGGCGACGATCCGGTCCAGCAGGCCGGCGACCGCCGCGCCGTCGGCGAGCGAGCCCGGCTGCAGTGTCCGCCGGTTGCGGGCGCCGAGGCTCGCGGTCGGCAGCGGCAACTTCAGATGGACGTACGGGTCGTGCTCCAGCGCCACCGTCCGCATGGAGAGGGTGGGGCGCGCGGAGAACGCCGGCACGTCCGCCACCGGGAGCGCATCGCGCGCCGCGAGAAGCGGGTGCACCGGCATCAACAGCTGGTCCGGGTGCTGCGCTCGCGGCCACCACGACGGCAGGTCACCGGTGAGAAGGACCTTCCCGGCGGGAGCGGCGAACCAGCTCAGCGGGAAGCGCGGCGCGTGCTCCGGGCCGTAGCGGAGCAACTCCTCGTCGCTGAGCCCCGGCCGGGAGCGGTCGGTGGGATAGACCGGGTGACCCTGGTGCGCGGCCAGCACGTCGTCCAGGAGTGCCCCCGGCAGCCCGGTGGGACTGATCGCGCGTTCGGCGGCCACCGTGGCGAGGACGTGTGGACGGGCGGCAGCGGCGAGGCGCCGCGCCCGCAGGTCTGCTCGGCACTCGGCGGCGAACTCGCGCCAGCCCGCCTCGGCCTCGGGGTCTCCGTGCGGAGCCAGAACCGTCAGGAGTCCGTCCACGCTCTCGGTTCGATGGGTGTCGGAGTCCACGACGACGTGCAGCATCGGTGCGGCGGTGCGCAGGGCCTGCTGGAAGCCGTCCGCGCGGACCGGAATCCGCAGCAGCCCCGCGCGGTGCGGCACCTCCCACCAGTCGGGGCCGTCCGGCCGGCCCCGACTGAGCATACCGAGGTGGTCCTCACGCAGCAGGGCGTCGAGCACCCGGACGAACACGTCCCGCTCGGAGTCGTCGCTCACTCGACGATCGTCCACCGTAGGCCCTCGCGGAAGGCGGCCAGGGATGCCCGGACGGAGTCCTGGTCGGGGCCGATCGCGTGCAGCGCCGCGAGGTAGTCGCGGTTCGTGCCGGTGTGGTCGGCGATCCTGCCCACCTCCCGCAGGGGTCGACAGCCCAGCCGGACCTCGCCGAAGACCGTGTCCAGCGGCCCGGGTGCGGCGGCGAGCCGGCCGGGACGGTCCGCGCAGACGTACTCGACCCGGGCGTGCCGGTCCACGGCGGCGGGCAGGCCGAGGGCGGCCAGCGGCTCGCCGAGGTGCAGCCGGAGAACGTACTCGAACAGCGGCACTCCGAGCAGGTCGGCGAGGATCAGGTCCATCCGGTCGCCGATGAGGCGGTAGTTCACCTCGATCAGCCGGACCCGGTCTTTCTGGACGACGTACTCGGTGTGGCAGGCGCCGAGACCGACACCGAGAGCGGCCAGATACACCCGTAGTTGGGCGTCGACGTGCTTGGGAGGGGGTGACCAGTCGAGGCACTCCTCGGTGAAGGTCGGTGGCGGGCCGAGACGGGTGCGCCACCCGCCGAGGACGGCCAGCGTCGTACCGTCGCCCAGGGTGTCGAATGTTCCCAGCTCTCCGGTGAGGTACTCCTCGACGACCAGTGCCGCCTCCGGCCGCCGGTCGCGGATGTCGGCGATCCGGTTGGTCAGGTCCCGGTGGTCCGCCACCAGGTAGGCGTCCTCGCTGGCCACCCCCTCGCGGGGCTTGACGACCGCCGGGAACATCTCGGCCGGCACCGCGGGTGCGGCACCAGGGTCGACGGTGACGGTACGGACCAGGTCGAGCCCGGCAGCAGTGATCGCCCGGCGGGTCGCGGCCTTGTCCTTGCAGAGACGGGCGGCTTCGGGATCCTTGCCGGGCAGGCCGAGCTTGCGGGCGGCGATCGCGGTGACCTCCTGAAGGTGGTCGCTGTTGGACAGTAGAGCCGCCGGCTGGTCCCCCGCTGTCGCCGCTACCACCGCTGCCGCGTCCCGGATGGCACAGCGCACCGCCGGCACGTGGGCCGGCCACTGCTCGGGCCGGTCGGTCAGCACGGTGACCGGCAGTCCGAGCGAGGCCGCCGCGGGCAGGAAGCCCTCCAGGACGGCGTCGGTGGGGTTGAGCGCGGTCAGATAGAGCCGCATGAGGCCTCCGTCATCGGCGACGATCGTCACGATTAGGATAGCCTATCCTTATTGTCCGATCGTGGGTAGCTCGATGTGAAATGTCGGAGCTTTTCCACGCGGCGGCGCCTACGCTACGACCCCGTGCGCTGTGCTCGGTGCAGCAGCCCGGCGGCGACCAGGCCGCCGAGGAGCACGGCCGCGGCGCCCACCGTCTGCCCGGTCTCCAACGCCGAGGCGAAGGCGACGGTGACAGCCTCCCGCTCCGGCCCCTCGCCGGCGGCGGCGAGTGCCACGGGGAACGATCCGGCGCCGGCCAGGGTGGCGGGCAGCAGTGCGGCGAACCGGGCGTTCAACACGGCGCCCAGCACGGCGATGCCGAGGCTGCTGCCGACCTCGGTCATGGTGCCGTCGACACCGGCGCCGGCGCCGGCCTTCTCCGCTGGGATCGCGCTCATCACCGCCTCCACGATCGCCGGGTTGGCCAGTGCGCAGCCGACGCCCATGACCAGCAGCCCCGCCAGCAGCACCCAGTAGGCGTCGGAGGGAACGAGGGTGATCACCGCGAGACCACCCGCGAGCAGCGTCATGCCGATGGCGATGGCGCCCGCCAGGCCGAGTCGACGGATCAGAGTCGCGGCGACCCCGCTGACGTTGAGCAGCACGATGGACAGCGCGAAGGGCGCCATCCGCAGACCGGCCTCCCAGGCGGGATAGCCGCGGACGAACTGCAAATGCTGGGTGAGCAGGAACAGCGCGCCGGTCGCGCCGAACGTGATCAGGACGACCCCGGAGATCGCGCCGACGAAACGCCGGTCCCGGAAGAAGTGCATGTCCAGCATCGGGTGGGAGACCCGCCGCTCCCAGCTGACGAAGAGCCCGAGCAGGACCACGCCGACGACTGCCACGGCGAGCACGTCGGCCGACGCCCACCCCCGCTCCGGCCCGGAGATGATCGCCCAGACGACCGCGGTCAGGCCGGCGGTGGAGAGCGCCGCGCCCACCACGTCGAGACGGCCACCGGCCGGGTGACGGGACTCGGGTATCAACGCGCGGCCGGCGAGCAGGCAGACCAGCACGATGGGGACGTTCATCAGGAAGATGGCACCCCACGGCAGGTGAGCGAGAATGGTGCCGCCGATCGGTGGTCCGACGGCGAAGCCCAACGCGCTGGTGGCGGCCCAGATGCCGATCGCCCGGGACCGCTCGGTGGCGTCGAAGACCTGCATCGCCACCGCGAGCGTCGAGGTGACCAGCAGCGCACCACCGATGCCCATCCCAGCCCGTGCGGCGATCAGGTGCTCGCTGGTGGTGGCGAGCCCGGCGGCCAGTGAGCCGAATCCGAACAGGACGAGCCCGACGAGCAGCATCCGGCGTCGCCCGTATCGGTCGGCGGCGCTGCCGGCGGTGAGCAGCAGGCCCGACAGCACCAGCGCGTACGCGTTGATCATCCATTGCACGTCGACGGTGCTGGCCCCCAACTCGGTGGTCAGCACCGGCACCGCCACGGTCAGCACCGTGTTGTCCAGCACCACGACGAGTTGGGCGACGCAGAGCACCGCCAGGATCAGCCACCGGTGGGGCAGTCGGCTGGACGCGGTGGCGACGACGGCCGGTTGAACCGTCGGGTGGGTCCCGACGGCCGCGCCGCGTCCGCCCCCGCGGGTCACGCCACGGCCTTCACATCGTGCGGCGACCGGCGCTCACCGGCCGGCCCGGGCACGGAGGCGGGGGTGCGGGGAAACCGCCGCTGATGTGCGAGGCCGAGGGCGACCCCGGCGGCCACCAGCACGATGGCGGAGACCGCGACCGCCGGGTAGCCGATCCGGTCGGCAGCCGCCAGGCCGATGGAGGCGGCGACGAACGAGCAGACCAGCCCGAAGGACGACAGGACGGTGAAGTCGGTGCCGCCGGTGCCCGGTCGCGAATAGTCCATGTTGACCGTATAGAGCACGACGTTGGCAATCGTGTAGGCCACCATGAAGCAGCAGAGCGCGACGACGGTCCCGCCCAGCGGCGCGCGGCCGTTCATCAACGGCAGCAGCATCATCGTCGACAGTGCGAGGGCCACACCGCCGGCCACCAGCACTCCCCCGCGCCCGAACCGCCCGATCCCGAGCCCGGCCACCAGACCCGCCACGATGGCCGGCGCGCTGGTCACGACGCCCGTCACGACGCCGATCCGGCCCAACGACCACCCCGCGTCGACCAGGGCCGGTGTCACCAGCGCGTACGCCATGCCAGCGCCCACGTAGACCAGCGGCACCACACCGAAGGTCCACCACCGGCACCCGGGCTGACCGAACACGGACAGCAACGCCCGGTAGGCGGCGCCGACCCGGGCCACCCGATCGGTACGGGCCGGCTCCCGGAAACGCCACACCACCAGCAGGCCGACCGCCGTCAACGCGGCCAGCAGGCCGATCGCCGACACCCAGCCGAACCGGTCGTAGACCAGGACGCAGACGCCGCCGCCGAGCAGGTTGCCGAGATAACTCGCGGCCACCTGGATGCCGTTGCCGGTCCCCCGATCAGAGTCGGTGAGCGTCCGGACGGCGACCGCGTCCACGGCGATGTCCTGCGTGGCCGAGAAGAAGACGTATGCGGCGCAGATGGCGATGACCGGGCCGAGCGCCTCGGCCGGACGGGAGAACGGCAGCAGCGCCAGCAGGGCGAGCACCAGAGCGGTCTGGAGTACGAGCAGCCAGGACCGGTAGTGACCGCGGTGGCGGGAGCCGTACCGGTCGAGGATCGGTGCCCAGAGGAACTTGATCGGCCAGATCAGACCGACGATCTGCAGCAGCGCCAGGGTGTCCAGCGAGGTGCCGCCGTCGCGCAGGATGGCGGTCAGCCCGACGGTGATGAAGCCGATGCCGAGGTACTGGGTGACGTACAGCGCGCTCAAGGTGCCGAGCCGACCCCTCATGCCGCTCTCCAGTAACCCAGCGAGGTCAGCTGGCCCTTGTCGACGCCCAGCGTCCGGCGGATGTGCCGGATGATGCCGCGGGTGCTGGCCGCCTCGCAGGCCACCCAGTAGTGGGCGGTGTCGCTGGCGGGCAGGGCCGCGCAGACCGTGTCGACCAGGTGTTGTCCGGCGTCGCGTCGGGGCACCCAGGTGACGTCGTGGTGCGATCGGGCCCGCGGCGTGAGCGCCTTCTCGCCCTCGTGGGCGTACTCCAGCCACACCGTGGCCGGGATGTCGGCGCCGGCGTCGAGCAGGCTGTTCACCGCGGGCAGCGACGCCGCGTCGCCGACAAGATAGAGGTGCTCGGGCGCCGGGTCGGGCAGGTGGTAGGCACTGCCCTGGACGGTGGCGCTGATGGTGTCGCCGACCTGGGTGGTGGCGGCCCAGCGGGCGGCGCAGCCGTCGTGGATGGCGAATTCGAGGCTGAACCGACCGGTGGCCGGGTCGGGGTCCACCAGTGTGTACGCGCGCTGGTGCGCCCGGCCGTCGTTGTCGAACCACAGCCGGATCCACATGGTGGGGTGAACCTCGCACGCCTCCAGCAGGCCGCCGCCGTCCAGGAGCAGCCGCTGGTAGTGCCCGTCGACCGACTCGGTACTCAGCACGGTCAACCGGAAGTCCCGGCCTCCCATGGCCTTGAGGACCAGGGCCTCCCAGTTCCGTTTCACGCACCCCTCCAGGTAAGGTCTGCCTTTGGTTAGGGGAGGGTAACCTAAGTTCAGCGCTCGACGGAACGCGCATCCTCCTCGCTCGACCCACTCACCACCGCGCAGCGAAGGACGGGCGCCACATGACGTACCAGGAGAAGATCGCGGGCCTCGGCGAGTTGACCCTGCTGACCGTGGAACCCGACCGGCACGCCGAGCTGCTGCACAGTTGGGTGACCCAGCCTCGCAACTCCTTCTGGGGAATGGGGTCACACACCCTGGAACAGGTACGCGAGATCTACGCGTTCGTCGACGGTCTGCCGACGCACCACGCGTACCTCATCCTGATCGACGCGGAGCCGGTCGGCCTGTTCCAGAGCTATCAACCCGAGGCGGACCCGGTCGGCGAGCGCTACTCCGTCCAGCAGGGCGACATCGGTATGCACCTCCTGCTCAGCCCCGACCGTCGCCTCGCCCGAGGTCTCACCACCGCCGTCGGCCCGGCCCTCGCCCGCTTCCTGTTCCGTGATCCCGCCGCCCAGCGGATCGTGGTCGAGCCGGACGTCCGCAACCACCTCGCGCTGCGCCGGCTGGAGATCGAGGGCTTCACCTTCGCGTCCGAGATCGACATGCCGGAGAAGCGCGCCCAACTGGCGTTCCTGACCCGCACCCGGTTCGAGTCGGACCACCCGACGTCGGCCTGAACGCCACGCGCTGCCACCCGCCTCGGTCAGCACGCCGGGCGTGGTGCGCGCGCGAGCGGCACGCGACGGTGACGCATGACGGTCGACGTGGCCGGGTATGGTGCGGGGTGTCGGTGTCACCGGGCGCTCGCCCGTGATCGGGACACCACGCTCCGGCGCCAGTGTGAGCGCCGGCTCATCGCGAGGTTGTGCGGCAGGAGTTGCCGCAGGCCCGGACGCGCCCCTCTGCTCAGGACAGGACTTCCGCATGACATCGAACAACAACGATCGACCGGTGTTGTTTCTCGCCACCGCGACCGCCGACGGGCTCGATGACCCGGGCATGCTCGTCGACGGCAGCGAGGAGGCCATGCGGCGACTGCGCCACCCGTTCGCGGTGCAGGGGTCCCGGCCGACAACGCAGGACGGCGACAACCGGGATCAGCGCGACTGATCCGCCGCGGCGGCTCAGCACCACGCTCCCGGGCGAGAACCGCCCGGAAAGAAATCCGGTCCAGCACCAATCCGGCGGGCGGCAGGCGACGAATCCCTCACGACAGCACACCATGACGCCGTACCGGCGGAGACGGAGATTTGTCGTGAGATTGTCCCGAGCCCTGCTCGCCGTGCCCGCGGCCGCGCTGATCCTCGCGTTTCCGGGCGTCGCACACGCCGACGAGAGCGTGCAGGTCCAGTTGCAGGACCTCAACGAAACCGGCGCCACCGGGACCGCGACGCTGACCGCGACGAACGGCGGCGACCTGAAGGTCATGATCCGGTCGAAGGGCATGACGCCTAACTCGCCGCACGCCCAGCACGTCCACGGCGCGGCCAACGGCATGGACTTCCACTGCCCGGACAAGTCCGCCGACACCAACGGCAACGGCTACGTCAGCACCGAAGAGGGCCTGCCGATGTACGGCGACATCTTCATCTCGCTGACCACCACCGGCGACACCACCAAGGCCAGCGGGCTCGCGGTGGACCGGATGCCGAAGGCCGACGCCAAGGGCAACCTCAGCTACGAGCGCACCATCCCGGCCGCCGATCTGCCCAAGGGCACCATCGAGCACCTGAAGGACCTGCACCTCGTGCAGCACGGCATCGACGCCAACAAGAACGGCAAGTACGACATGGAGGCGCTCGGCGAGTCGACGTTCGCCAAGTCCATCGGTGTCAACGGCATCCCCGCCGAGGCCACCGACCCCGCGACGTGCGGCATGGTCAGCGGCGCGGCTGCCGGCTCCGTACCCGCCGGCGGTGTCGCCACCGGTGACGGCAGCACCTCCGGTGGATCGCCGATGATGATGTACACCGTGGGTGGCATCGCGCTGCTCGGTGCCGCCGGTGCGGTTGTCGCGCGACGCCGGTTCGCCGGCGAGCGCTGAGCCGGAAGCATTTCGTGATGGACACCGGCGACGCACCACAGCCGGCCGGCCGCCGCCGGGGGCGTTACACGCTCCTGGCGGTGGCCGGCATCCTCACCGTGACCGCGGCCGTAGCGATCGGTGCCGCCGTCGCGAGCCAACAGGACGATCCGCCCAGCCCGCGCGCGTCGGCGGCGGCACCGCCCGCGAACGCCTCCCCGGTCCCGGCCACCCGGCCGGGTGAACTGACCGCCGGCCCGCTGATGGCCAGTTCACCCCCGGTGCGGGTGTCGATCCCGTCGCTGAAGGCCACCGCGACAACGGTCGCCCTCGGCCTGCAGCCCGACGGTGCCATGCAGGTGCCGGACAGCGCCACCGATGTCGGCTGGTTCACGAAGGCCCCGATGCCCGGCGCACTCGGCCCGGCCGTGCTGGCCGGGCACGTCAACTGGAAGGGCCGCAAGGGGACGTTCTTCGACCTTGGCAAGCTGACCCCCGGCGCCGGGATCACGGTCGACCGCAAGGACGGCAGCACCGCCACGTTCACCGTCACCAAGGTCGAGCAGTATCCCAAGGACCACTTCCCCACCGACGAGGTGTACGGGGCCACCGACCACGCCGCGCTGCGTCTGATCACCTGCGGCGGCGAGTTCGACAACGCCACGCAGCACTATCGCGACAATGTCATCGTCTACGCACGCCTCGCTCACGCGCACTCCGCCTGAAGCGCGAGGTCGCCCAGGGCGGCACAGCCGACCGTCAGCAGCACCGGAAAGGACAGGCCGAGGATGAGCGGTGAGGGGGAACAGGCGCGGCGCCTGCGGTCGGTACCGCAGGAAGCCGTGGGTCCGCCGGACGCCGATGAGCTGCTGTCCCGGGTGGCGCGGGGTGACGAGGCGGCTTTCACGGCGCTCTACGACGCCGTGGCGGGCAAGGTCCTCGGGCTGGCCCGCCGGGTGGTGCGGGATCCGGCGCAGGCGGAGGAGGTGACGCAGGAGGTGATGGTCGAGGTGTGGCGTACCGCCGGCCGCTTCGACGCCGGACGCGGCTCAGCCTCGGCGTGGATCCTGACGATGGCGCACCGCCGGGCCGTGGACAGGGTGCGCTCCGAGCAGGCCCACACCAACCGCGCGTGGCAGGTCGCCGCGACCGAGTCGCAGATCCCGTACGACGAGGTGGTCGAGGACGTCACCGCCCGGTTGGAGCGGGAGCAGGTCCGTCGGTGCCTGGGACGGTTGACGCCGGTGCAGCGCGAGTCGGTGACCCTGGCCTACTACGGCGGCCACACCTACCGTGAGGTCGCGGAACGGCTGAAAACCCCGTTACCGACGGTGAAGACGCGGATGCGTGACGGACTGATCCGGATGCGGGACTGCCTGGGGATCGAACTGGAGGGGCGGGCATGAGCGGCGACATCCACACCCTCGCTGGCGCGTACGCCCTCGACGCGGTCGACGACCTCGAGGGCGCCGCGTTCGAGCGGCACCTGTCCGAGTGCGAACCGTGCCGCCAGGAGGTGGCCGAACTGCGTGAGACGGCCGCCCGGCTCGCCGACGACACCGTCGTCGAGGCCACCCCTCCCGGGTTGCGGGAGCGGACCCTGGCACAGGTGGCCCGGACCCCGCAGCTCCATGTCCGTGTCGGTGGCGCCAACGCCCGGCCGAAGGCGGGACGATGGCGGCAGTTCGCCGCTGCCGCTGCCGCGGCCGTCGTCGTCGCGGGCGGCGCGAGCGCCCTCACCTGGTCGGTGGGCAACGACCGGATCAGCGACGAGCAGGCCAGCAGCACCCAGGCTCGGCAGATCGCCGCCGTGCTGGACGCCCAGGACGCCCGGGTCTTCGAGACGCCACTGCAACCCGGGGGGGCCGCGACGGTGGTGGTGTCCCGGGACCGGGACCGGGGCGTGGTGCTGCTGCGCGATCTGCCCGAGCCCGGCCCCGGGCGGATCTACGAGCTGTGGCTCATCCGCACCGGCGAGCCGGCCCGCTCGGTCGGGCGGCTCGACGAGGGTGCCAGGGCGTCGACCACGGTGATCGGTCCGGTTGCCGCCGCCGGCACGTTCGGGGTGTCCAACGAACCCGCGGGCGGCTCCGTCGCCCCCACGCGGATCCTGGGCACCGTGCAGCTGAGCTGATCCGAGCTGCGCCGGGGCCGGCCACGGGACATCCGTCGGCCGGCCCCGGCCTGTGCACTGCCCGTTGCCCGGTCCGCCACGTGCGGTTGTCCACTCGACCCATCCGGGCGGGCTTCCGCTCCGAATCACCCACATGAAGGACGACCTGCTCGCTGGCCGGTACCGCCGGCTACTGCTGATCGGGGACACCGCGACCCCGGGGCGTGTCTGGCTCGCTCGCGACGAGGTGCTCGATCGGCACGTCGCGCTCAAGCAGATCGCCGTACCAGGCTGGCTGAGTACCGCCGAGCGGGCGCGGTTGCAGGACCGCACGCTCGGCGAGGTCCGCGGCCTGGCCGGCCTGGATCATCCGGGCGTCGTCGGCATGTGGGACGTGGTGAGCGCGGACGGCCATCTGTGGCTCGTCATGGAACACGTACCCTCCCGGCCCCTGTCCGAGGTGATCGACGCGGGCGGGCCGCTGGAACCCGCCGAGGTGGCCCGGGTGGGCCTGCACCTGCTCGCCGCCCTGAGAGCCGCGCACTCGGCCGGGGTGGTGCACGGGGAGATCCGTCCGCAGAATGTCCTGCTCGCCGACGATGGCCGGATCATGCTCGGCGGATTCGGGTTGTCGATCTTCGACAGTCGGGACCCCGCGACCGTCGCCGACGCGACCCTGTCGACGATCCAGTACCGTGCGCCGGAACAATCCCGCGACGGTAGATCCTCTCCCGCCAGCGACCTCTGGGCCCTCGGCGCGACGCTCTACGTGGCCGCGGAGGGCCGGCCGCCGTGGAACCGTCCGACGACTCTGGCCACCCTCGCCGCCCTCGCCACCGAGTCTCCCGATCCCATGGACGCCAAACTCCTCGAACCGACGGTCACCGGTCTCCTGCTCCGAAACCCTCGCCAGCGGCTGACGGTTGAGGAGGCGCGGGGCCAACTCGAGACACTGGCCGCCTCGAGCGTCTCCACCGAGGCTCCAGGGCGGCCGCGAAGCCGACGGTGGTGGCGCGCGCCCGTTGGCCCGCACCTCAGGAAACGGGCCAGCGCGCCGCCTCCGCCGGTCACGGTTGACGACGACGCGGTCGACACCACGGCCATCACGGTAAAAGCGGTCAAGGCGCCGGCGACCCGCGATCGCACCGGGTGGGCGTTCGCCGGCGCGGTGCTGGGGCTGCTGTCGGTGGTGGGCGTCGTGGTCGCGGTGGGCGGCACCGTGATCGCCGGCCTGCAGGGACAGAGCGGCGAGCCGACGCCCGCTCCGGGCGGCGTGGCGGCCGGTGTCACGGAGTCCGCGGCGGCGCCGCAGCCTGCGCACCTCTGCCTGGGTGACACCGGCGAGGATGAGCCGTTGCAGCAGGCCACCGCGCCACCGCCGTACGCCCTGCCGGACGGGTGGCTGTGGCACCAGGACGAGGCTGGCTTCCTGCTGGCAGTGCCGTCCGGGTGGACCCGACACGTCGATGGCGGGGCGATCTGCTTCCGGGACCCCGTCGAGTTGCGGGCGATCGCCGTCGACCCCGCCACCGAGGCCAGCGCCGTGCCGTCGACACGCTGGCAGGCTGCGGAGCGAGAGCTGGTGAGCTCCGGTGAGCTTCCCGGCTACAAGAAGGTCAGCATCGGTCCGGTCATCCGCCCGGGTGGCGCCGCCGAATGGGAGTACACCTTCAACCAAACCGACGGGGAGCGGCTGCACGCCCGGCGTCTGCTCATCAACGAGAACAAGACCCGCGCCTACAGCCTGTCCTGGATCACCCGCGACAGCCAGTGGGCACCGCAGGAGCCGAGCCAGCGACTCACCTTCGCGAGCTTCCGCCTCGACTGACGGGCTGCCGGAGTTTGCCCGACTCGGGCTGTTGGGTAGGAGCGCCACGGTTACGGTCGAGGTCGCTCCCCCACCCGGAGTGGCCCGGGGCACCCCGAAAGGCGGACATGACGGTGCAGATCGATCTCACGGGCAGGACCGCCCTGGTCACCGGTTCGACCCAGGGGATCGGCGCGGCCATCGCCGTCACGCTCGCCCGTGCCGGGGCGCGGGTGGCGATCAACGGTCGAACCGCCGCCGGTGTGCAGCAGGCGGCGGCGGCCCTGCGGAGCGAGGTCCCGGGCGCCGACATCGTCGAGGTCGACGCCGACGTGTCGAGCGACGAGGGCACGGCGCGGATCCTCGATCTGCTACCCACCGTCGACATCCTGATCAACAATCTCGGCATCTTCGGCCCCACACCGGCACTGGAGATCTCCGACGACGAGTGGCGTCGCTACTTCGAGGTGAACGTGCTGGCCGGCGTGCGGCTGACCCGGGCCTACCTGCCCGCGATGATGGAACGCGGCTGGGGGCGGGTGCAGTACATTGCCAGCGATTCGGCGGTCGTGATCCCGGCCGAGATGATCCACTACGGCGTCTCCAAGACGGCCCTGCTCGGCGTCTCGCGCGGCTTCGCGAAGGCTGCCGCCGGCACCGGCGTGACGGTCAACTCGGTGCTCGCCGGGCCGACCCACACCGGGGGCGTCGAGGACTTCGTCACCGAACTCGTGGGCGACGACCTGCCGTGGGATGAGGCGCAGCGGAAGTTCATGCGACTGCACCGGCCGCAGTCCCTGCTCCAGCGGCTGATCGAGCCCGAGGAGATCGCCAACATGGTCACCTATCTCGCATCCCCGCTCGCCTCCGCCACCACCGGCGCCGCCGTACGGGTCGACGGCGGCTACGTCGACGCGATCCTCCCCTAGGGCCCGCCGACGGCGGCGATTTACCGAACATCGCCCCAGACAGCATCATCCTTTCGGCTAGTAATATTTCAAACCTTCGGGTAGCGTTCGCGCCATCACCTGAACGACATGACACGGGGCGAGGCCCGCGGTTGTGGCTCTTGCGACAGCGCACCCCGCCCGTACGTGCGCCCCGGCGTCAGCCGGTTCGGAGAAGCTTCCGGTCGACCCGGTCGACGGGCACGCACGGGAGGACCACCCATGGTCACCACCTTCGAACCGACGACCGCCACCAGCGTCAGCCCGCGCAGCAGCGCACAGCGCACCGCCCGCGCAGACGAACTGATGGCCGAGCTGGCCGCCACCCCCGTCGACGACCCTCGCCGGTCGGCGCTGCGGGAACGCACCATCGAGGCGTGGTTGCCACTCGCCCGCCACCTGGCGCGCCGCTACGCCGGGCGGGGCGCCTCGGACGAGGACCTGACCCAGACCGCCGCGGTCGGGCTCATCAAGGCCGTCGACCACTTCGACGCCAGCCGTGGCGTCGACTTCAGCGGCTACGCCATCCCGACCATCATCGGCGAGATCAAGCGGTACTTCCGGGACCGCACCTGGGCCGTGCGGGTGCCGCGTCGCCTGCAGGAGCTGCGCCTGTCGATCAGCGCGGCGAACAGCAGCCTGACCCACACCCTGGGCCGCTCGCCGACCGTGGCCGACATCGCGACGTACCTTGACCTGTCGGAGGAAGCCATCCTCGAGGGACTGGAGGGGGCCCGGGCCTACCGGGCAACCTCCCTGTCCACTCCCACCGGCGCCGACGGCACCATGGAGCTCGGCGACACCCTCGGCGTAACCGACCACGAATTCGACGTCGTCGAGATCCGCGTCGCCCTCGGTCCGGCACTCGCCACCCTGCCGGAACGCGAGCGCAAGATCCTGAGCCTGCGCTTCCACGGCAACCTGACCCAGGCCCAGATCGCCGACCAGATCGGCGTCTCCCAGATGCACGTCTCCCGGCTCATCACCCGGGCGCTGGCCACGTTGCGCCACCACCTCTCCGAGGACCTCGCCTGAGACCACCGCACCATCCACGGGCCGTCGCTCGGCAGCACCACCCGAGCGACGGCCGCGCTCACCCCGTCCGTGCGCCCGGCGACGGTGACTCCACCATCGCGTCGATGAGGGCGGCCACCGGCACGGTGGCGAAACCGACCCGCGCGTCGCTGGCCCCGTACGGCAACCACAGCTCGCCGGCGTGGACGAGACCGCCGCAGGAGTAGACGACGTTGGGCACGTACCCGTTACGGTCGGTCTCGTCGGGCGCCAGGAGCGCGCCGGGGAGCCGCGCGACGACACGCTCCGGTCGGTGCAGGTCGAGCAGGAGCGCGCCGATGGCGTACCGACGCATCGGGCCGACACCGTGGGTGAGGACGAGCCAGCCGGCGTCGGTCTCGACGGGAGATCCGCAGTTGCCGACCTGGATCAGCTCCCAGCTGTCGCGGGGGGCGTGCAGCGGCACCGGGGTCTGCCACCGGTTCTCGCCGTCCAGGCAGGTCAGACCGATGGTCTCTCCGTCGGCCCGGCACAGTGCCAGGTGTCGGCCGCCGACGGTACGGGGAAACAGCGCGACCCCCTTGTTGCGGGCGCCCGGCCCGCGCATCGGGGTTGTCTCGAAGTGGCGCAGGTCGGTGCTGGCGAGTGCGCGGGTGGCGATGCTCCGCCCGTCGTAGGCGGTGTAGGTGGCTCGGTACACCGGGCCGGACTCGTCCACGAATTTGACGAACCGTGCGTCCTCCATGCCGTTGCTCTCGGCCGGGGTGGCCGGCCAGAGCACCCGTTCGTGCAGGGCCGTCCCGGCGGAGAAACTCGTGCCGTAGCTGCCGGCGTTGGTGCGACGCAGTTGTTCGAGGGTGCGAATCCCGGTGCTGCGGGAGAGCAGGTCCGGTGGCAGGCTGCCGAGCACCTGCTCGAAGGTGGCCTCGTCGTAGCGGTCGGGCAGGGCGTCCAGGACGGTGGCGGTCACCTCGTTGTCGCAGTCCTCCTCGGCCAGACCGGCGGCGAGCAGGTCCCGACGGTGCCGTACGCCCATCCGCTGTCCGACGGCCAGGGCGCCGGACCGGTCGGCGACGGTGAGCTGGTGCCCGGGTCCGAGGACCGCGGCGGCGAACCCGATGGACGACACATGGCCCTCGCCGATCTGACGCAGGCTGACCGCGACGCGCAGCTGCCCGGCGTCCAGGTCGGACTGGTCGGGGTGCTCCACCATCGACGGGTTGCACAGGGCGGCGGATTCGACGGCGTACTCGTGGCTGAAGTAGGCGCCGACGAGGAGTCGGCTGGCGGGAGAGAGGTCCCGCGCCCGGGCGGCGCGGTGCCGGACGAGGTCGTAGTGGTGCTGGAACGTGCCCGCCAGGTCACGGTGCCGGGGGCCGAAGCGGTCGAGGGTGTCCCCCAGCAACCGGCGGGTCTCCTCGTCGTCGAGGTGCGCGACGCGGTCGATGAGCGCCCGTGCGCGCGTGCGGACCACTGCGGCGTCCTCACCCGGGACGAAGAGCTTGACGATGACCCGGCGTGGATCCGGGTTCAGGGTGACGGCCTGCCGGACGGCGAGGTCCCCGGTCACGACCACCGCCGGGCGTGCTGCAGGGTGGAGATGAGCGCGAGGGTGGATTCCGCGCCCTGGTTGAGGTTGGGTCCGTGCGCGGTCAGCCCGTCGTAGCCACCGCCGGTCGCCGGATCCCACATCGGTGTGCCGAGGTCGTTGTCGCCGAGG
The DNA here is from genome assembly GCF_046549295.1 of Micromonospora sp. 067-2. Classification (NCBI taxonomy): domain Bacteria; kingdom Bacillati; phylum Actinomycetota; class Actinomycetes; order Micromonosporales; family Micromonosporaceae; genus Micromonospora; species Micromonospora sp. 067-2. The sequence continues at coordinate 511,193 of NZ_JAJPWB010000002.1, forward strand.
AACCACCCGACCGCCTGCCGTGTCCCGTCCTCCCAGGCGGGATCACCGGTGACCGTGGCGGCGGTGGCACAGGCGTCGGCGAGGGCGGCCACCTCGATCGGCTGCTGGTCGTGGTGGAGTCGTACCGCGCCGTGCCGCCAACCCTTGACGGGCACGACCGACAGCCGTCCGTCGCGGAGTTGGACGGCGCGCAGCCAGGTCAGCATCCGCAGACCGTCGTCGAGGGGCGGGCCGCCGTGGCGCAGCTGGCTGGCGGCGATGACCACCTCGGCGAGGGCCGCGTTGGCGTAGGTCAGCCGCTCCCGTGGCCAGGGCCACCGCGGGTCGGATCCGGGGGTGCCGACCGTACCGGCCGCGTCCGTCAGCAGCGCGGCCGCGGCGACGTGGCCCGGGTGTCGGCGCAGCACCTCGGCCGCGCCGAGCCCGGCGAAGGCCATCGCGTGCGGGGCCGGGGAGCGCCGCGTGGCGCCCCGGCTGAAGGCGACCAGGGCCTCCTCGCGTATCCAGGTGGCGGGGCTACGGGCGACGGCCGTGCCCAACCCCCACAGCGCCCGGCCCCACCAGTCGCCGAGCCCCGGCTCGTCGGTCCACCGCCGGTCGAAGCCGAGCCGGTTGTGGAAGGCGCCGCCGTCGTCCTGCGCGTGGGTCAGGAAGGCGAGGTAGCGCTCGGCGAGCCGGAGCACCCCCTCGGTCGGCTCCGGCTCGCGGCTGGTGACGACCAGACCGCGGGCCACGTCGTCGGTGCAGTAGCCGTGCTCGCGGCGGACGATGGCGTGCCGCGCATGCTCGAACAGGCCGGTGTCGTCGCTCAGTCGGGTCAGGTGCGCGAAGCTCGGGGCGGGCGCCGTCACCCAGCGCTGAACGACCGGCGCCGACAGACGGTCGGTGGTCGCGGTCATACCGACGCCGCGCTGACGGCGGCCGGACGGGCCTCGGTGAGCCCCTCGGCGAGAGCACCGTAGCGGGCTGCCACCGCCGGCCAGCGCAGGTGGGCGGCCAACGGCCGGACGCGGCCGGCCAGTCGGGTGGTCAGACCCGGCTCGGTCAGGATCCGCCGGATCGCCACGGCCAGCGCCGCCGGATTCTGATGGGGTACGACCAGGCCGGGTCCGCCGGTGAGCAGCTCGACAGCGTGCGGGAACGCCGTGGCCACGACGGGCACCCCGGCGGCCACCGCCTCGATGAGCACACCGGAGGTGACCTGTTCGCGGGAGTCGTAGGGCAGGACGACCACGTCGGCGGAGCGGATCAACCGGCCGAGTGACTCCTGGTCGTTGTAGACGTCCTGGAAGTCCACGGAGTGCGCGACGCCCAGCTGGGCACCGAGCTGGTGCAGGCCCGCCCGGTACGCCTCGCCGTGCTGCTCGATCACCTTCGGGTGGGTGCGGCCGGCGACGGTGTAGGTGGGTGCCGGTTCCAGGTCCTGCAACCGCGCGAGGGCCCGCAACGACCACTCGATGCCCTTGCCGGGGCCGATCAATCCCCAGGTCAGCAGGTGTGGGCGGGTACGACGTGCGACGGGTACGCCGACGTGGTCGACGGCGCCGTGCGGGATGACCGTCACCTTGTCCGGGGTCACGGCGTACCCGACGAGCAGCCGGTCGCGGGCGGTTTCGGTCATCGTGACGACCGCCCCGGCGGTGGCGACGATCTGCTCCAGCAGAGACTTCTGCCGGGCGGAGGGATGGCGGAGCACGGTGTGCAGGACCACGATGCTCGGCACGGTGAGCCGGCGCAGCAACGGCAGGACGTCCTCGCCGTCCGTGCCGGGGTAGATGCCGTACTCGTGCTGCACGATGGCCACGTCGAAGGTGTTCAGCGCGGCGGCGGCGTCCCGCCAGCCGGCCGGGGTTCGCGCCGACCAGGTGTGCACGACCCCGGGGCCGGGCCGCTGGTCATCGCCGTGGTCGGTGACCCGCACGATGCCGCCACGCGTGCCGTCGGCGGTGAGCTGGGCGGCGAGGGCGGAGTTGAAGGTGGCCAGTCCGCACCGGGTCGGTGGGTGGGTGCTGAGAAATCCGTAGCTGGGCATGGGTGTCGGGCCTTCCGGTTGTCGGCCGCCCCCGGAGTACGGGGGCGAACCTCACGCGGTGACGGCGCACGCCGGCCAGCGTGTGTGGCCGGCGGAACGGATGTGGAACCGATCAGCGGTGGATGAGCTTGTCGTAGACGCGGAGATAGTCGCTGACCATCCGGTCGGCGCTGAACCGCTGCTGGGCCCGCGCCCGGCAGTCGGCCCGGTCGAGCCCGGCGACCTGGGCGACCGCGTCGACGGCCTCCTCGACGGTGTGCACGAGAAGACCGGTCACCCCTTCGTCGACGACCTCCGGCATGGAGCCCCGCGCGTACGCGACGACCGGCGTGCCGCACACCATTGATTCAACGACCGACAGCCCGAATGGCTCGTCGAAGGCGATCGGGTGCAGCAGGGCCGTGCTGGCGCCCAGCACCTCCGCACGTCGTCGGGGGCCGACCGACCCGAGGAAGACGACCCGGTCGCCGTCGATGTGCGGGGCCACCTGTTCGGCGAAGTACCGCTCGTCCTGCACGATGCCGCAGATGGTCAACGGCCGTCCGGCGAGGCGGGCGATCTCGATGGCGGTGTGGGTGCCCTTGTCGGGATGGATCCGGCCGAAGACGGCCAGCCCGGGGCCGGCACTACTCGTGAACGGCAGCCCGGCGAGGTCGACGCCGTGGTGCACGGTGGCGACGTAGTCGAGCTCCGCACTCCGGTCGGCATCGGAGATCGACACGTAGGACGAGCGGGCCCGGGCGTACGCGGGCAGGATCCCCGCGCCGGAGAAGCCGTGGACGGTGGTGAGCAGCGGAGCGTCGCAGTGGTCGGCGAAGGCCAGCGGCAGCCAGTCGAGGTGGCTGTGCACCAGGTCGAACTCCGCCGAGCGGGCCATCGCGTGGGAGACGTGCATCGCCTCCCAGACCCGCCCGTCCATGTCGGGGGCGTCGGCGTACCCCCGGGGGCAGACGCCGTCGAGGCGCGCGGAGGTCACGGAGTCCAGCGTGGCGAAGAGGGTCACGTCCACGCCGCGGGTGGCCAGCCCTTCGGCGAGCAGGCCGGTCACCTGCTCCCAGGGGCCGTAGTGCTGCGGTGGTGTGCGCCAGGCGACCGGGCCGAGCAGCGCCACCCTCACGGGGACGGCGCGTCGACGAGTTCGGCCGGATCGAGGTGCAGGGTGGCGAGCAGCCCGGAGTGTTTGGCCGGGTCGACCCGCTCGGGCAGCTCGCGCTCGACCCAGTCGGCCCTGGCCTGCTGGCCCCGTTCGCGAAGTGCGCTGACGATCTTGTCTCGGGCGATCCTCATCTGGTGCTCCCTGGTTGAGCCGCCCGCAACGGTGGTGCCCGCGGACGGCGGCGTGAACACGGCTCGGATCCCATCACCCGCCATCACACGAACCCGGATGTGGTGACCGACAGATCCGCCTGGCGGGACGTGAGCGGCGATCAACGGGGCCGACAGGCACGTCGCAGCGGAGGGGATCAGGATCGGTAACGCCCCTGGTGGGCTGGTGGCGACGGTGTCTGGCGGCCACCGGGGTCCCGGGCGACATGTCTACCGTACGCCCTCATGGCCTGAGCTGCATGGGCACCGGTGGCTGGTCAGGGCTCCAGGACCACCTTGCCCGGCCGGCTGCGCGTCTCGGCGAAGACCAGTGCGGCGGACACCTCGGTGAGCGGGAAACGGGCGGCGATCTGCGGCACGATGACACCCTGGCGCAGCAGGTCGAGCACGGTGGCGAGATCGGCGCGCAGTCGACGCCGGAACGCCGCACGGCGGGTGAGGTGACCGGCCCAGAAGTTGTAGAAGCCGGCCCGGTGTCCGTTCGGCAGGGCGTTCCAGGTGTAGAGGCGGGCCAGCAGCTTGATGAAGACCCACACGATCGACCCCGCGGAGCCCAGGGCGGCGGCGTTGCCGTAGACGACCAGCTTGCCGCCGGGCGCGAGCAGGCGGTACGAGGTTTCGACGCCCGGACCACCCACCGGGTCGAAGACGGCGTCGACGCCGCGCGGTGACAGCTCTCGGATGCGAGCGGCCATGCCGGGGTCGCGGTAGTCGAGCGGTTCGACCCCGAGGGCGCGCAGCGCCCCGTGGTGCCGCGGGGCGGCGGTGCCGATGACACGGAGTCCGAGGTGACGTCCGAGTTGGACGAGCACGGTTCCGACGCCGCCGTTCGCGCCGTGCACCAGGATGGTCTGCCCGGCCCGGAGGTCGGCACCGTGCACCATCTGCCAGGCGGTCACCCCGTTGACGACCACGGTCTCGGCCGCGGCGGGGTCCAGTTCCGCGGGTACGGGGGTCAGGTCGTCGACGGCGAGCACGGCGTGTGTGGCCCAGGCGCCGGTCTTGGTGACCGCCGCGACCCGTGTGCCGATCAGTGCGTCGTCGCCGCCCGGCCCGACCGCCCGCACCGTGCCGACCAGGTCGTAGCCGGGAACGAACGGGTACTTCGGCTGGCCGGGGTAGAGGTCACGGCGCATGGCCTGTTCGGCGTACGAGACGCCGGTGGCCTCGATCTCGACGAGGGCCTGCCCGCGGGCGGGGACGGGCCTGGCGCGTCTGTGGATCTGGAGCCCGTCCGGCTCGACCACGCCGGGCAGCACGACTTCGGTCATCAGAGCGGTCGTCATGGGACATCTCCTTAAGTTTGTAAGTGCGCACTCACACACTTCAGTAGGTCGAAAGGTGGGCCGCCATCGGCGGCCCACTGGCTGCGTGGGGTCAGGGGTGGCGGATACCGGCGGTCAGTGCGCGCGCCCACGGCTCGGAAATCTGCTCGAGACCCACGGTCACGATCAGATGGCAGAGCTGGCCGTACGCGAAGAACCGCTGCACCTGCGCGTCGTCGGCGCCGGCCCGGTCCTGCACGAACCTGGCGACCCGTCCGTAGCCGGCCCGAACCGCCTCGGCGATCTCCGGAATGTCCGTGACGGCCTGCGCCTGGACCTGGAAGAGCAGCAGGTCACGGTCGGCGATCAGCTCCGCGTAGGCGCCACCCATCGAGGTCAGGATCTCCTCGGGGCCGGCACCCTCGGCACGTTCCGCCCCGGCTTCGAGCGCCGTGACGATGCGTTCGAAGCACGCACCGGCGGCCGCCACGAACAGCCCGAGCTTGCCGGCGAAGAGCCGGAACACGTACGCCTCGGAGATGCCGGCGGCGGCCGCCACGGATGTGACCGGGGTGGCGTGGAAGCCGGTACGGGCGAACGCGGACACCGCGGCGTTCAGAACGGTGACCCGGCGGGCCTCGGCAGTCGATCGCATGTTTGTAAGTGTGCACTCACAAACTTACTCCGTCAACCTCGGAACCCCGGTGGCTCGCAACCGGGTCCGGCAGTGAAGCATCTGACTAGTCGCTACACAAGTCAGGTCGTACGCTGGTGGTCATGGATGACCTTCTGGACGACCGTGACTCCTGGTCAGGTGCCAACTGCTCGGTAGCCCGCGCCATGGACATCGTGGGTAGCAGGTCGACGATCCTGATCATGCGCGAAGCCCTGTTCGGAACGCGCCGATTCGACGACTTCGTCCGCCGGGTCGGGGTCGGCGAGCCGGCCATGGCGGCGCGACTCAAGGAGCTGGTCACGGCCGGCGTGCTCGAACGGATTCCCTACCGGGAGCCGGGGCAACGGACCCGCCACGAGTACCAGCTCACCCGCAAGGGCCGCGAGCTGTTGCCCGTCATCACCGCGCTGCGCACCTGGGGCGACACCTGGGCCGCCGACGACGCCGGCCCCTCCATTCTCGCCACCCACCGGGACTGCGGCCACCAGGTCCGGACCACGCTGCGGTGCGCCGCCGGCCACGACGTCGACGACGCCGACATCGACATCATCGGCGGGCCCGGCCTTCTCCGGAGCGCGTGAGGGCGACCCGCGAGCGCCCAAAATGACGCGCAAAGTACCCGCGACGTTACGAACGTGTTTCCAAGGTAACAGCCAGGTTGCGAGTGCTTCTCGCTGATCGATACCGCTCCTACGTTTCGGCCACCGTCATCAGTCGTGGCGGCCGGCACCGAACGTGGAGGCAAACGACGTGCCACAACCGAATGCACATCGGCCCGGACGGCCCAGGCGCACAGTCAGCATGCTGGCCGCCGTCGCGCTGGCCGCAGCTGGCCTGACGAGCTCGCCGACGGGCGCCACCGCCGCCCCGACCAGCAGCGGACCGACCGCCCGCTACCTCGTCCAGCTCGCTGAGCAACCGCTGGCCACCTACACCGGCGGCGTCCCCGGAATCGCGGCGACCAAGGCGACCGCCGGCAGCAAGCTGAACCGGACCTCCGGCAACGCGACGGCCTACCGCGAGCACCTGCGCCAGCAGCGCAAGGCCGTGCTGGACCGTGTCGGCGTCCCGGCCAACCGCACCCGGGTCACCATGGAGACCGCGTTCAACGGCTTCGCCGCCGACCTGACCGGGCCGCAGGTCGCCCGGCTACGCGCCAGCCGCGGCGTCCGGGCGGTGTACGAGAGCCAGAAGGTGCACGCGACCACCGCGCACACCCCGGACTACCTGGGCCTGACCGGCAAGGGCGGGGTGTGGCAGCAGCAGTTCGGCGGGGACTCCCGCGCCGGTGAGGGTGTCATCGTCGGGGTCATCGACAGCGGCTACTGGCCGGAGAGCGCCAGCTTCGCTCCGCTGCCCACCCCCCGGCCGGATCAGGCGATCATCGACGCCAAGTGGAAGGGCACCTGCGACGCCGGCACCGAGGCGCCGGTCACCTGCAACAACAAGGTCATCGGAGCCCGCTGGTACAACGACAGCGGCATCGCCGACGCCTTCCCGGACGACTACCTCTCGCCCCGCGACCGCAACGGCCACGGCACCCACACGGCCAGCACAGCAGCCGGTGACCACGGCGTACCGGCGACGTCGGGCGGCCAGGACCTGGGCAGCATCTCCGGTATGGCGCCGGCCGCCCGGTTGGCGATCTACAAGGCGCTGTACGACGACGGCTCCGGCTCGGCCACCGGCACGGACATCGACATCGTGCACGCCATCGACGACGCGGTTGCCGACGGCGTCGACGTGATCAACTATTCGATCGGCGACGACAGCGAGCGGTTCGGCGCGGTCGACGCGACGTTCTTCAACGCCGCCGCCGCAGGGGTGTTCGTGTCCGCCGCCGCCGGCAACTCCGGCCCGTACGCCAACACGGTCGACAACTCGACCCCGTGGGTGACCACGGTGGCCGCGAGCACCACCGACCAGCAGAACACCCGCAGACTCACCCTCGGCAACGGCACCACCATCTCCGGCGTGGGGCTGGGCACCACCGGTGTCGGGCCGGCACGGCTGGTCTTCGCCAAGGACAGCGCGCTCGACGAGAGCAACACCTACGGCGCCGAACTCTGCGCGGACGACACGTTGGACCCGGCCAAGGTCAAGGGTGCGATCGTGCTCTGCCTGCGCGGCGAGATCCCGCGTACCGACAAGAGCATCGAGGTGGCCCGAGCCGGCGGCGTCGGCATGGTGCTCTTCAACGACTCGCTGAACTCCCTCAACGCCGACGTGCACACCGTGCCGACCGTGCACATCAACGAGGTCGACCTGGCCACGGTCACCGCGTACGTCGGGACCGGCAACGCCACGGCGACCATCTCGGCGAGCAAGCTGGAGATCGTCGACGCTCCCTCGGTCGCGGCGTTCTCCTCGGCGGGCCCGTCGAACCTGAACGCCGGTGAACTGCTCAAGCCGGACATCAGCGCGCCCGGCCAGGACATCGTGGCGGCGTTCTCCCCGGCACAGGGTGGGAACGACTTCGCCATGGAGTCGGGTACGTCGATGGCGGCGCCGCACATCGCCGGCCTCGCCGCCCTGCTGCTGGCCAAGCACCCCGACTGGTCGCCGGCGGCTGTCCGCTCGGCCCTCATGACCAGCGCGCAGGACACCACCGGCAAGGGCGAGCCCATCAAGATCGGCACGTACGACGCCACCCCGCTCAACTACGGGGCCGGTCAGGTCAAGCCGGGCGGCGCCTTCGACCCGGGCCTGGTCTACGACTCCCACCAGCAGGACTGGATCAAGTACCTCTGCGGAGTGTCCGCCGATCGCGGCAGCGACTTCGGGCTGGGCGACCTGGCGGGCTGTGACGAGATCGGGGCGATCGACACCGCCCAGCTCAACTACCCGTCGATCGCACTGGGTCGGATGGTGGGCAAGCAGAAGATCACCCGTACCGTCACCAACGTCAGCGACAAGACCAGCACCTACACCTCCTCGGTGCAGGCGCCGGCGGGCTACACGGTGAAGATCACCCCGGCGAAGATGCGCATCCGCCCCGGTGCGACCGCCCGCTTCACCGTCGAGGTCACCAACACCGGCGCCGCGTTCGACACCTGGGCCGACGGCGCACTGACCTGGCGTGACGAGCACGCACACCAGGTACGCACCCCACTGATCGTGCACAACTCCGGGCTGATCGCCCCCGACGAGATCACCGGCAAGGGCACCTCCGGCAGCGCCCGGATCACCGCCGAGGTCGGCTACCAGGGTCAGCTGGTCACCCAGCTCGCCGGCCTGACCGCCGGCACCGCCCGTACGGTCACCCTGCACGGCGACGCGCAGAGCTGGGACTGGAGCTCGTCGAACAACCTGCCGGTGCCGCTGCCCGCGTCCATCGACAGGAGCACGGTGCACGTGCCGGCCGGTACCCACAGCCCCGAGGTGCGGGTGACCTCGAAACGGGCCACCTGCTCGAACATCGGCTGGGACGACGAGGAGGGGTTGCAGGAGTGCACGGAGTTCAGCGTCAACGTGTACGACACCACCGGAAAGTTCGTCACCGCCACGGTCAGCGGTCGTGACGGCGCGAAGGTGACGCTGCCGGACGGCGCGGGCGACTACATTCTCGTCGTCGAGCAGGGGTTCACCGAGAACCTGCCGGCGGGGCAGGACGGCAACGACTACACCATCACCACCTACCTGCCGGGAGCACCGGGCACCTCCACCGGCAGGCTCACCATCAACCCGAAGCAGCGCAGCGTACGCGCTGGCGCAACGGCGAACCTGACGCTGCGGTGGTCCGGGCTCGCTCCGGGGCAGCGCTACGTCGGGTTGCTGGAGTTCCGCAACGGCAGCGGTGTGCTCAAGACGGTGCCGATCACCGTCCAGTCCTGACCGCGGCACCGGACCGGTCGGCCGTTCTGTGACCCGGGTCACCGTCGGTCGACCGGCCAGCCGACCGCCAGCATCGGGGTGATCTGCTCGCCCCACGGTGATCGGCGGCGACGAGGACACAGCGCGGGGCGGCGGGAGTTCCACTCCCGTTCGCCCCGCGCGTCTACGCGGACCCGTCGAGTTCGTCGGCCGGACGGCGGAACTGGCCAGGCTGCGCCGACTCGTCGATGCCCCGCCGTGCCTGGTCCTGCTCGAGGGTGAGCCCGGCATCGGCAAGAGCCGGCTGGTCGCCGAACTGCTCGCCGAACTGCCCGGGCACCACCTGATCGGCGAGTGCGACGACGTGCCGGAACCCTTTCCGCTCGGCGTGCTGCTGGACGCCGTCCGCACGGGCGCCGACCGGATCGGTCCACTCAATCCGGTGGCCGGCGCCCTGGCGCCGCTGCTGCCCGAACTGGCCGACCTGCTGCCCGCCGCACCACCTCCGTTGACCGACCCGGCCGCCGAACGGCACCGGCTGCTCCGGGCCGTCGGCGCGGTGTTGGCCGCGTTGAGCCCCACCACGCTGCTGCTCGAGGACCTGCACTGGGCCGACCCGGTCACCTGTGAGGTGCTCGGCTATCTGAGCACCCACCCGGTGGACGGCCTGGCCGTGCTGCTGACGGCCCGCTCCCCGATGCCCGGCGGCAGCACGCCGATCCACGACGCGCTGGCGCGCATCCCGCCGGGGGCGGTCACCCGCGTACCGCTGGGTCCGCTGGACGCCGACGACGTACGTCGACTGGCCGCGCGGACGCTGCGGCTGGACGATCCGCCGCCACGGCTCACCGCCGCCCTGCTGGAGCGCACCGCCGGCATCCCGTTCGTGGTCGAGGAGGTGCTGCGCACGCTCGCCGAGCGGGGCGGCGACCCACTGGCCGACGACAGCGTCCCGTTCGTCCTGCGCGATGTGCTGCTCTGGCGGCTGCGTCCGCTCGACGAGGCCGCCCGGGAGGTGCTCGGCGCCGCCGCCGTGCTGGGCCTGACGCCGGACCAGCGCGTCCTCACCGCCGTGCTCGGCGTGGACCGGGCGGCGGTGAGCGCGGCGCTGAGCGACGCCCACCGCGCCGGTCTGCTGCACGACGCCGGGGACGGGCTGCGTTTCCGCCACGACCTGGCCCGGCAGGTGGTCTACCACCTGGTGCCCCGGGAGAACCGGGAGTGGCTGCACCTGCGCGTCGCCCGGGTGCTGGAGCAGGAGTTGCCCCGACCGGTCGCGCAGTTGGCGCACCACTACCGCCTGGCCGGCAGCGGAGCCGACTTCGTCCGCAACGCCGAGGCGGCCGCAGATCTGGCCACCGCGCGCGGCGACGACGCGACCGCCGCCGGCTTCCTGCTCCAGACCATGGACGTCGCCGAACTGCCCCGTCCGGTGCGGGCGCGGCTGGCCGGCAAGCTGGGCCGCTCGGCCATCGACGGGCTCAGCCAGGCGGAGGCGATTCCGGTGCTGGAGCGGCTGTTGGCCGACCGTCGACTGCCACCCGGTGCCCGGGGCGAGTTGGGCCTGGTACTCGGGCGGATGCTGCGCCAGCAGGGCGAGGCGCTGCGCGGGTACGCCGAGATCGAGCGTGCCGTGCCGTACCTGCGCGCGCCGCGTCGCCGTGCCCAGGCCCTGGCGGTGCTGGCGGCACCGGACACGGTCGTCGGCCGGCACGTCGACGACCACCTGGCCCGGTGCGCGGAGGCGGAGGTCGCCGCGACGGCCAGCGGGGACCCGGCGGCGCACCTCGCGGTCCGCATCGCCCGAGCCTCGCTGCTGCTGGAGCTGGGCGACCCGGCGGCCTGGGCGATCATCGGGGAGCTGCGCGCCTCCGCCGAGCTGGCCGAACGGCCCCGCGAGCACGCCCGGGCCTGCCTGAACTGGGCTCAGGGTGCGCTGCACGCCGGGCACCTGGACCAGGCCGCCCTGCTCCTGCAAAACGGCCGGGAACTGGTCGACGAGAGCGGCTACGAGCGGCTGGCGGCGCTGGTGGAGGTCACCGAGTTGTCGCTGGACCGGGCCGCTGGGCGGTGGGACGGCCTGGCCGAACGGCTCAGCCGGTTCGTCGCCGAGGCCAGGCGGATGCCGGTCACGCTGCTGGACGCACGCTCCGAACTGGCAACGGTGCTGGCACGTACCGCCTCCGGCGACGAGGTGCGGGTGGCCGAACGGGCGCTGCGGGACGTGGTGGCCGACGCCCGACGGGTCGGCGCGATCTGGCCGCTGGTGCAGGCGCTCTCGGCCCTGGCCCGGCTGACCCTGGCCAGCCAGCCGGACGAGGCCGTCCGACACGCGACCGACGCGCTGTCGCTGGTACGCGGCAAGGGCATCCTGGCGTGGGCCGCCGACGCGGTGCTGGTGCTTGCCGAGGCCGCCGATGCGGCGGGCGACCCGGCGCGGGCCGCGACCGCGGTGGCCGAACTGGCGGAGGGTATCGAGGGCCGGGACGCACCGCTGGCGCTGACGGTCCTGCGCCGGTGCCGGGAACTCGTTCCGGCCTAGCCACTGCGGGTCGTGCTGGTGGCGGGCCGCCGGTCAGCGGCCCGCCACCAACGGATCAGAGGACGACCTGGTGCACCCGGTCGTCCACACCGCGTACCGCCAGCCACGCACTGCCGTTGGCGCCGGCCGCGGCCCCCGGTGCGCCCTGGAACGCGTCGGTGGCGAACTCGCCACGGCGGAACCAGCCGCCCCACGCTCCGTTGGCGAAGTTGCGCTGCCAGAGCCGGTTGTCGGCGGCCAACGCGAACAGGTAGACCCGGCCGGACGTGGCGAGCAGGGTCGGGCTGCCACTGGTGGTGCCGCCCAGGCTGGTCCAGGCCGTCCAGGTCGTGCCGGTCCGGCTGCGCCACCACACCTCGTCGGTCCGGCTGCGGACCGCCACGTGCAGCACACCGGCGTCGTCGACGACCGCGCTCGGCCGGCCGTAGATCGGGCGGTCCTCGGGGGCGCCGATCCCGGTCCAGCCGGTGCTCCGGGTCCGTGACCAGAGCTTGCCGTCGGCACCGCGGGCGAGAAGCGTCCACTGGGTCGGGCTGGTCCAGGCCACCGTGGGTGCGTCGGTCACCGTGCCACCGAGGCTGCTCCACGACCCCCACGACCCGGCGACGTAACTGCGCCGCCAGACCGCGTCGTCGGTGCCCCGCACGAAGACGTCGATCCGGCCACCCGCCGAGGCGTACGCCGCGGGCTGCCCGAGGATCCGGCCTCCGACCGGGCCGCCGAGCGACGTCCAGCTCGTCCCCCACGTCGCGCCGGCGCGGGTGTTCACGGCCAGTGCGCCCTGCGCGTTGCGCACGAAGGCGGTGGCGTTCGTGTCGTCCACCCGGACCAGCGCCGGGCCTGCGGTGGCGGGGCCACCGAGGTCGGCGCCGGCCACCTGGTCGGTGCCCGTCAGGCCCAGCATCGCCACCCCGTGCGCCGGCACCTGAACGGTGTACGAGCCGGTGAACGGCTGCGTGCCGGCGGTGCCCGCAACGGCGTCGACATCGGCGCGGGCCCACAGGTCGCGGACCGCGACCGAGCCGCCGAGCGCGACGTCGGCGAAGTTCACCGTGATCTGCTGGGCGGTGTCACGCCGGTTGAGCAGCGCGACCGCCCGTCGGCCGGAGCCGGTGAGCACCTTGCTCCAGACCTGCGCGTCGACGCCGGTGTCGGCGACCTTGACGCCCTGGCGGACCAGCGGGTCCTGGTCCACAGCGACGATCTCCGGGTTGGTCAGCGCCGCGACCATCTCGCTGGGCAGGCCGCGCGGGTCGGAGCCGATCACCAGTGGCGCGGCCATGATGGCCCACATACCCAGCTGCGTCTTGGACTCCTCCAGGCTCAGCTCGAACCCGCCGCCGGGCAGCGGGCGCATCGGCAGCAGGTAGTCCGGGTCGTTGTAGTGGCCCGGCCCCGTGGCCGCCGGGTGGTAGGCGTTGGCGTCCATGTTGCGCAGCACCCACGGAAACGCCCACTGTGGAGTGGGATCGGTCAGGTTCACGTCCGTGTACGTCCGCCAGGAGTCCGCGACGGTGGGCGCGTAGGTGTAGCTCCAGGTGGACAGCTGCTGCGGGGTGTACGGGCCGCCACCCCAGTCGGCGCTGACCGGGTTGCAGATGTTGAGCAGCATCGGCCGGGGCGACCGGCGTACCGCGTCGGCGAGCTGACGGAAGGTGGTCTCCGGGTCCAGGCCGGCGGCCCGACCGCACAGCCAGTCGGCCTTCAGCGCGTCGAAGCCCCAGCCGGCGAACTGGGCGACGTCGGCCTGGTAGTGGCCGTTGCTGCCCAACCCACACTGGCCCGGCAGGTATGGGCCGGCGTCGGTGTAGATACCGGCGTTCAACCCCCTGCCGTGGATGTACGCCGCCAGCGCGGCCATCCCGCCGGGAAACCGGGCCGGGTCGGCGACGAGCCGGCCGGCCTGGTCACGCGGGGTGGGCGCGGCCCAGTTCCCGTCGATCCAGACGTACGTGTAGCCGGCGTCCCGCAGGCCACTGCTGACCAGGAAGTCGGTGACCGACCGGACCTCGGCCTCGGTGGGATCGCCACCGAGACCGAAGTAGGTGTTCCAGCCCTGGTAGGGCGTTGGCGCGAGCCCGCTGTTGAAGAAGGCCGGCGCGCCCTGGTCCTCGGCGCCGGTGGCGGCCTGGCCGCCGTGGCCGGGCCGGCCGGGGCCACCGTGGCCCGGCGCGCCGGGGCCACCGTGACCGGGATCGCCGTGGCCGCCGTTGCTGGGTCCGCCGTGGCCGCCGGCCGAGGGTGGGCTGTGGTGCGGTGGGCCGGCCGTGGCCGGCAGGGGGCCGACCAGGCCCAGGCCGAGGACGGCCAGGGCGACGGTCAGGGGTCGGTTCAGGCGCATGGGGGTACTCCTGTCCCTCGGGGGTGGGGTGCGGGTGGTGCCCCGGCCTCAGTCGCGATGCAGGACGACGAGGTCGGCGTCGTGGGTCGGGCTCCAGTGCACCGGCAGGCCGACCGCGGCGAGGTGGCTGCCGGAGTAGTGCCGATCGCCGTGCCGGTAACGGGCGGCCGGGTCCAGGCCACGCAGCGGCAGCCGGACCGGGCGGGACGGAAGCAGGCCGGCGCCGTCCAACCGGCCGGTGTGCCACGCCAGCACCACCACCCGGCGCTCGTCCGGCGCGGTGTACTGCACCGCGCAGCGGGTCTGGTCGGGGCCGCCGATCAGGTGCACCTCGCCGTGCGTGACGACGTCCCGGATCTCCTTGTAGCGGGCGATCCAGTCGGCCGCCTCGGCCCGCTGCGCCGGGGTCCAGGACCGGATGTCCGCGCCGATGCCGAGCACACCGGCCATCGCGAGCACGAACCGGAACGCCAGCGACCGGGGGCGCTGGTCGAACAGGCCGGGCGCGTCGGTGACCCAGGAGCTGAGCAGGTGCGGGGCGTTGGCGTGCAGGAAGCCGTACTGGATGGCCAGTCGGTCGAGCGGGCCGGTGTTGTCACTGGGCCAGAAGACGTCGGCCCGGGCGGCCATCGCCAGGTCGGTCCGCGCCCCACCACCGGCGCACGCCTCGATCAGCACGCCGGGGTGGTCCCGGCGCAGCCGCTCGTAGATCCGGTGCAGGTTGGCCACGTGCGCGCCGTCCAGGTCGAGCGGCGCCACCCCGCCCGGCCGACCGGGCTCGGTACGCGGCCGGTTGAAGTCCCACTTCAGGTAGTCGATGTCGTACCGGCGGAGCAGACCGTCCACGGTGGAGTGCACGAACTCGGCGACCTCCGGCCGACCCAGGTCGAGCAGGTACTGGTTGCGGACCGGGGTGAGCGGCCGGCCTTCGACGGCGTACACCCACTCCGGGTGCTCGGCGTAGAGCGTGGAGCGCGGGTTGACGCACTCCGGCTCGACCCAGAGCCCGAAGTTGAGCCCGAGCGCGCGGACGTCGGCGATGAACGCGTCGAACCCGGCCGGGAACTTCGCCGGGTCGGGCGTCCAGTCGCCCAGGCCAGCGGTGTCGTCGTTGCGGCCGACGAACCAGCCGTCGTCCACCACGAACGTCTCGACGCCCAACTCTGCGGCGATCTCGGCGAGCGCCAACTGGCTAGCCGCCTCGACCGCGAAGTAGGTGGCCTCCCACGAGTTGTAGAGCACCGGCCGGGGGGTGAGCCGGTCACCGGCGAGCAGCCGTTGGTGGGTGTGCCAGACCCGGGCCAGCCCGTCCAGGCCGTCCTGGCTGTACGCCCCGGTGACCACCGGCAGGGTCGACCGGTCGCCGGGGGCCAGCTCCAGCGGACCG
The DNA here is from genome assembly GCF_046549295.1 of Micromonospora sp. 067-2. Lineage (NCBI taxonomy): Bacteria > Bacillati > Actinomycetota > Actinomycetes > Micromonosporales > Micromonosporaceae > Micromonospora > Micromonospora sp. 067-2. Next base: position 526,575 of record NZ_JAJPWB010000002.1, read on the forward strand.
TCGACCAACTGGCGGCCGGCCCGGACCCTGGTCAGACCGCCGGTGTCCCGTTCGGCGCTGATCTCCCACGAACCGGTCCAGGCCAGCGCGATCCCCCAGGCCGGCCCGGCGGGCTCGGCCGTGTCCCGTACGGCCAGCCAGGGCACGTGCAGGTGGCCGGGCACCCCCTGCGCGCTGCCGATGCTGAACGCGCCGTGGCCCAGCTCGACGTGGGAGAGTTGGAACTCCTGTTCCCACTGCCCCCACTGGTGGCTGAGCAGCGCGCCGTGCGGAGTGGGTACGCAGAACCCGGCCGAGCCGGCCCGGACCACCCGCAGTGGACCGCTACCGTCGTTGGTCAGCTCGACCCACCGCTGCACCACGTCGGTGCCGGCCGGCACCCGGTAGTGCACGGTGGCCCGGAGCCCGGTGACCGGGTCGGCGAAGTCGACGGCCAGCTCGCGCTGGTCGGCGTGGGCCAGGGCAGCGGTGTAGCCGAGGCGCACCCGGCGGTCCCCGGCCGCCGTCTCGACCACCAGGTCGGCGCCGGTGAACGGCCGGTCGGCGTCGGTGGCGTACTCGATCGGGGCGGCGTCGCCGGGGGTGAGGAACGGCACCGGGCCGTCGTAGGCCACCGGGGACGGCCCGTCGGCGACCCCGCGCGGACCCCACGCCACCAGCTCCAGCCACCGGCCGTGCTCCGGCACGGTGACGGTGTACTCGGTGGTCGTGCCGCGTAGCGTCCAGCGCCGCTCGGCCACCTCTGGAGCGCTCACTTGACCGCCCCGATCGCCAGGCCGGAGACGAAGTGCCGTTGGAAACGCAGGAAGACCGCGACCGTGGGTACGGCCGCGATGACCGTGCCGGCGGCGATGACGTTCCAGGACGAGACGAACTGGCCCTGCAGGGCGAGCAGCGCCGGGGTGACCGGCATCTTGTCGTCGGTGCGCAGCACCGTGATCGACCAGAGCAGGTCGTTGAAGATCCAGGTGAAGGAGAGCGCGCCGAGTGCGGCCAACGCCGGCCGGGTCAGCGGCAGCATCACCCGGGCGAAGATCTGGCCCGGACCAGCGCCGTCGATGGTGGCCGCCTCCTGGATCTCGCCCGGCAGGTCGCGCATGAAGCCGTGCAGGACGAAGGTGTAGAAGCCCAGCCCGAAGCCCACCTGCACCGCGATCAGCGCCCAGAGCGTGTCGTAGAGACCGGTCAGCTCGCTGAACTTGGCCACCGGGATCAGCAGGATCTGTGGTGGCAGCAGGTTGCCGGCGAGCATCAGCAGCAGGATGGTCCGCCGTCCGGGAATCCGGAAGCGACTCAGCGCGAACGCGGCCACCGCGGCCAGGCTCAGGCTCAGCGCCACCGACGGGATGGTGACCAACAGGCTGTTGACCAGGGCGCGCAGCTCACCGCCGTCGGTCCAGGCCTGGCGGTACGTGTCGAGCGTGAACGACCGGGGCAGGCTGCCGACGCCGTGCGCGGCGATGTCGTCGAACGACCGGGTGGACATCACCACCACCCAGAGAACCGGCCCGAGCCAGAGCAGCGAGAGCAGGATCATGCTGGTGTGGAAGGCCCCGGTGCGGAGCTTGGAGATCACGCTTCCTCCCGGAACGCACGGATGAGGTAGCCGAGGATGACCGCCAGCGCGAGCACGAAGATCACCACGGCGATCGCGGAGGCGTAGCCCAGCCGCAGACTCTGGAATGCGGTGGAGTACATGTACGTGCTCAACAACTCCGACGAGTGGTACGGCCCGCCCCTGGTGAGCGACCAGACGATGTCGAACGACCGCAGCGAGTCGATCACGATGACCGAGAGGACGACGGCGTTGACCCCCTTGAGCTGGGGAATGGTCACGTGTCGCAGCCGCTGCCAGGAGTTGGCGCCGTCCATCCGGGCCGCCTCGTGCAGCGCCGGGTCGATCGCCTTCAGCCCGGCCAGGAACAACACCATGACGTAGCCGATCTGCCGCCACAGCGCGGGCAGGATCACCGCGTACAGCGCGGTCTGCGGGTCGGCGAGCCACGGCCGGATCAGGTGCTCCAGACCGACGCCGCGCAGGATCGAGTCGGCGACCCCGTCGGGCTGGTAGAAGACCCGCCAGACCAGCGCGGTCACCACCATCGAGAAGACCACCGGGGTGAACAGGGCGGCGCGGTAGAAGCCGACCCCGCGCCGCTCGCGCTGCAGGGCCAGGGCCATGCCGAAGCCGCCGACCACGGAGAGCCCGCCGAAGAGGACCAGCCAGATCACCGTGTTGAGCAGCGCGCCCCGGAAGGTGGCGTCGCCGGCCAGCTCGACGTAGTTGTCGACGCCGACGAAGGACGGCGGGGACATGCCGTCCCAGCGGGTGACCGAGAACCAGAAGCCCTGCAGCGCCGGCCAGAAGACCCAGATGCTCTCGACCGCGAAGGGCACCAGGACAAATGCCAGAAGCAGCGGCGACAGTCCCGCGGACCGCCGCCGCCGCCGCTGGACGACCGGCGTTGCCGCAGGTGTGGAGATGGTTGCCGTCACGTCAGCCCTTGAAGACCTTCTCGGCACTGGCCTGCCACTCCCGCAGGATCGCGTCGATCTGGTCCGGCTTGTCGATGAACTTGGTCAGCGCGGTGTCCGCGGTGGGCTGGAGCGCGTCGCTGGAATCGCGGTTGAAGAACTGGGTCAGTTCCTTGGCGCCGTCCAGCATCGCCTTGCCCTTGGTCACCAGCGGCGAGTCGGACGCCTTGGCCTTCGGGTTGGCCGGCAGCACGATGCCCGAGCTGGCCTTGACGTACGCCTCCTGCGCCTCGACCGAGGCCAGGTAGCCGAGCAGCGCCTTGGTGCCGGTCGGGTTGGCGGTCTTCGCGCTCGCGAAGAAGCCGTCGGTGGGGGCCTCCTCGGCCAGTGGCACCGCCGGGTCGATGATCGGGAACTGGAAGAAGTCCAGGTCGCCGAGGGCGTCCTTGGGCGCCGCGTCGGCGAAGAAGGTGCCGATCAGGAACATGCCGGTCTTGCCGGCCAGCAGCGCGGTGGTGGCCTCCTGGAACGGGTACGCCTTGCCCTTGGGGTCGAAGTAGGGCAGCGCCTCGCGCCAGCGGGTGAAGACCGCCTTGACCTTGGGGTCGTCGAAGCGCTGCTTGCCGGCCAGCAGCTCGCGGTGGAACGGGGCGCCGTTGATCCGGATGTTGAGGTAGTCGAACCAGGCGGAGGCCACCCACGGGGTGTCGCCCAGGCCGATGCCGATCGGCGGGATGCCCTTGCTCTTCAGCGTCTCGCAGAGCGTCAGGAAGTCGGCCCAGTTCTTCGGCTCCTGCACGCCCCACTTTGCGAAGTTGGACTTGCGGTAGAAGAAGCCCCACCAGTAGTTGTTCATCGGCAGGAAGATCTGCTTGCCGCTGGCGTCGGTGGAGAGGGTGCGCAACGACTGGGGGTAGTCGCCCAACGACTTCCAGACGTCGGAGACGTCCAGCAGCAGGTTTCGGCTGGCGTAGTCGTTGGCGACCGAGCCCGCGTACCAGGTGTAGAGGTCCGGCGGGTTGGCCGAGGTCAGGTAGGTCGGCAGCTGGGTGCGGAAGGTCTCCGACGCGATGGTGTTGAGGCTTGCCGTGCCCTTGCCCTGCCCGTTGAAGGTGGAGATCAATTTCTCCATCGCCGCCTTGGCCTGCGGCGAGGAGAGGTTGGACTGGATGGTGACGGCGCCGGACGCGTTGCCGGTCGACGGCCCGCCGGCCGAGCTGGCGCAGGCGCTGAGGAACGAGCTGGCGCCGAGCGCACCCAGGCCGGCGAGCCCGAGGTGCCCAAGGAATCGCCGGCGACCGGGGTCGAAGTCGCTCACGGGGGTGTCCTTCCTCTACGACACGAAGCGTGACGTTGCCGTGTGTCATCCATGTGAGTGGTGGTGACCAGAAGGTTGCATCGGCCCCCGGCGGCTGTCAAGATATCTTCGTAATTAATGATTAGATGAGACCGGGGCGAGGTTACGTGAATCAGCCTATGCGCCGACTAGAAGGCAGGACCGCGCTGGTCACCGGCGCTATGGGCGGGATCGGCGCGGCCGTCGCACGGCGGCTCACCGCCGAGGGAGCTGCCGTTGCGCTGCTCGACGTGTGCGATCCGACGCCGCTGGCCGAGGAGCTGACCGCACGGGGCGGCCGAGCACTGTCCGTGATCGCCGATGTGAGCGACGAGGCCGACTGGACGGCCGCCGTGGCAGCGGTGCGGGGCGATCTCGGTCCGGTGGACGTCCTGGTCAGCAACGCGTACGCCGTGCAGGTCGCACCGGCCCACGAGACCAGCCGGCAGTCCTGGGACCACCAGCTCGGCGTGAGCCTCACCGGCTCGTTCCTCGGCGTCCGAGCCTGCCTCGACGACCTGCGGAAACGCGCCGGGGCGGTGGTGCTGGTCTCCTCGGTGCACGCGCTGGTCGGGCTGCCGGGTCGACCCGCGTACGCCGCCGCCAAGGGCGGCCTGGTCGCGCTCGGCCGCCAGCTCGCCGTGGAATACGGCCCCCAGGTGCGGGTCAACACCGTGCTGCCCGGCCCGATCCTCACCGGGGCCTGGGCCGACGTGTCCGACGAGGACCGTCGGCGCAGCATCGCGGAGACCGTGGCGAAACGGTTCGGCACCCCCGACGAGGTGGCCGCGACGGTGGCCTTCCTCGCCTCACCCGACGCCGCGTTCGTCACCGGCGCGAGCCTCGTGGTGGACGGTGGTTGGACCGCGGTGAAAGCCTCCGCCTGAGAGATCGATCCGGACCAACGAGAAGGCCAGGACAGCATTGGCACAGTACGCACGGCGCGGCATCCACGGGCAGACCGTGGAAGCCATCGCCCGCCGCATCCTCACCGGTGACATCGCCGCCGGCGCCACCCTCAACATCGCCGCGTTGCAGGAGGAGTTCGACGTCAGCCTGACCGCTCTGCGCGAGGCGCTGAAGGTGCTCTCCGCCAAGGGCATCGTCGACGCACGGCAGAAGCGCGGCACGTTCGTGCGCCCCCGCGCCGACTGGAACCTGCTCGACGGCGACGTGATCCGCTGGCAGTTCGCCGAGGGCGCCGACCACCACCTGCTGGAGAAGCTGCACGAGGTCCGCGCCATCATCGAGCCGGCCGCCGCCCGGCTGGCCGCCCGCCGGTCCACCGAGGAGGACGTGGCCGCCCTGGACCGGGCGCTCACCGAGATGGCCGAGGCCGACGGCGACCCGGCCGCCGCCGTCGCCGCCGACCTCTCCTTCCACCGCGCGCTGCTCGCCGCCACCCACAACGAGCTGCTGGAACGCATGGAGGTGGTGATGGAGACGGGGCTCGCCGAACGGGACCGGCTGGTGCACGGAGGCGCCGCCCACGACGACCCGGTGCCCAGCCACCGCGCGGTGGTCGACGCCCTGCGCGCCCGGGACGAGTCGGCGGCCGAGACCGCCATGCGTGAGTTGCTGGACAAGGCCGTCCGGGACGTGGAGAAGGCACGGGGACAGAGGGGCAGTCGGTGAAGATCGAACGGATCGAGACCTTCCTGGTCGCACCACGGTGGTTGTTCTGCCGGGTGGAGACCGACGACGGGCTGGTCGGCTGGGGTGAACCGGTGGTCGAGGGGCGCGCCGAGGTGGTGCGCAGCGCCGTCGAGGTGCTCTCCGAATACCTGATCGGTGAGGATCCGCTCCGGATCGAGCAGCACTGGCAGATCCTCACCAAGGGTGGCTTCTACCGGGGCGGGCCGATCCTCTCCAGCGCGGTCGCCGGCCTCGACCAGGCGCTGTGGGACATCGCCGGGCAGGCGTACGGGGCACCGGTGCACGCCCTGCTCGGTGGCGCCGTCCGCGACCGGGTGCGGGTCTACTCCTGGATCGGCGGGGACGAGCCCGACGAGGTCGCCGACAGCGCCGCCGCGCAGGTGGCCGCCGGTTTCACGGGCGTCAAGATGAACGCCTCGGGGCGGCTGTCCGCCATCCCCACGTCCGCCGAGGTGGACGCGGTGATCGGCCGGGTCGCCGCCGCCCGGGAGGTGCTCGGTGCCGACCGGGACATCGCTCTGGACTTCCACGGCCGCGCCGGGCTGGCCGCGGTACGCCGGATCCTTCCCGAACTGGCACCGCTGCGGCCGTTCTTCGTGGAGGAGCCGGTCCTGCCCGACCAGGCCCACCACCTGCGCGACATCGTCGCCAGCACCCCGATTCCGGTGGCCACCGGCGAACGCCTCTACGGCCGCTCCGAGTTCCTCGGCCCGTTGCAGGCCGGGGTCGCCGTGGTCCAGCCGGACCTGTCGCACGCGGGCGGGATCTCCGAGGTCCGTCGGATCGCCGCGCTGGCCGAGACGTACGGGGCACTGCTCGCCCCGCACTGCCCACTCGGCCCGATCTCCCTGGCAGCCAGCCTCCAGGTGGCCTTCGCGACACCGAACTTCCTGATCCAGGAACAGAGCATCGGCATCCACTACCACTCGGGCTCGGAGTTGCTGGACTACGTCGTCGACCCGGAGCCCTTCCGGTTCGTGGACGGGCACATCGCCCGATTCGACCGGCCCGGCCTGGGCATCACGGTGGACGAGGCAGCCGTCCGCGAGGCCGCCCGTACCCCGCACGCCTGGCGCAACCCGGTCTGGCAGCACCGGGACGGGTCGTTCGCCGAATGGTGACCTCGGTGGAGCCGGTGCCGCTGCGGATGGCGTACGACGCGGCGCTCGGCGGGCGGTGGACCAGCCTGCGCGGCGGCGGCCGTGAGTGGCTCTGGCGCGGTCCCGAGCCCGGCCGTCGCGAGGTACGCCCCGACGACGCGTTCGTCGACGCCGGCGGGCTGGAGGAGTGCCTGCCCACCGTGCGCGGTCGACCCGACCACGGCGAGGTGTGGTCCCGGCCGTGGCGGGCGGCCGGCACCGGAACCCTGGTCATCGAGCGCCCCGACTTCACCCTGACCCGGCGGATCAGCGACCGGTCCGGCGCGGTGGTGGCCGACTACCTGCTCGCCGCCGAGCCGGGTCACCGCTTCGTCTGGGCGGCGCACGCCCTGCTCGACCTCTCCCCCGAAGCCCGCCTCGACGCGCCTGCCGGCACAGCGACGCGGCTGCACCCCGAGGCCGCCGCGCTGCTTGCCCCGGGCACCTGGCCCGACGGCAGTCCCTGGCTGACCGGGCCCTGGCCCGCCCCCGCAGGGCTGACTCTGGATTCCTTCGGCCCGGCCGACGGGACCGCGCTCGGCGCGGTGCTGCTCGACTGCCCCCGGGTCCGGCTCACCGACGGTGTCGACCGGCTGACTCTCGAGCTGGAGTGCACCGACCAGCCTCGCAGCACCGCGCTCTGGCGCAACCTGGGCGGCTGGCCGGCCGCCTCCCCCTACCGCAGCATCGGCGTCGAACCGATGCTCGGCGCCGCTTTCGACCTGGCCGACGCCGGGCCGGCCGATGCTGCGGTCGTTCCGGCCGCCGGTGAGGTCGCCTGGCGGCTCAGCGTCTCCGCCCACCGCATCCACCGAGGACATTCGCGATGAACCTGCTCGACGAGTTGCGTACCCACCGGCTGTTGGCCATCGTGCGCGGCGCCGACCCGGCCGCGGCGCTGGCCGCGGTGCTCACCCTGGCCGACAGCGGCGTGGCGCTGGTCGAGGTCTCGCTGACCGGCGCCGACGCGCTCGGCACCATCCAGCGTGCCCGGGCCGCACTCGGTGCGGACTTCGCGCTGGGCGCGGGCACCGTGCTGAGCGTCGAGGACGCCCGAGCGGCGGCCGAGGCCGGCGCCGGCTTCCTGGTCACCCCGGCGCTGGCGCCGAGCCTCGCCGAGGCCGGTCGGCTCGGGCTGCCGGTGCTCGCCGGCGCGCTCACCCCCACCGAGGTGGTGCAGGCCAGCAGCGGCGGGGCCACCGCGGTCAAGCTCTTTCCGGCCTCGCTCGGCGGGCCCGACTACCTCGGCGCACTGCGCGACCCGTTCCCCGGCACCGCCTTCGTGCCGGTCGGCGGTGTCGACGTCGACGGCGCACGGCGCTACCTGGACCGGGGAGCGGTCGCGGTCGGCGTCGGGTCTCCGCTGCTCGGCGACGCCGTCCGGGGCGGCGACCCGGCGGCACTGCGCGAGCGCGCCGCCGCCTTCCTCGCGGCGGTCGCGCCATGACCGACCTGCTGACCCTCGGCGAGACGATGGCGGCCTTCCGCACCACCGGTCCGCTGCGGCTGGGTGGCACCGCCGGCATCTCGATCGCCGGGTCCGAGTCGACGGTGGCGATCGGGCTGGCCCGGCTCGGCCACCGGGCCGTCTGGGTCGGGGTCACCGGCGCCGACGAGCCCGGCGAGCTGATCCGCCGTACGCTGCGCGCCGAGGGCGTCGACCTGGCCTTCACCCGGGTCGACCCGGCGGCCCCGACCGGGCTGATCCTCTTCGAGTCCCGGGTCGCCGACATCAACCGCGTCACCTACCACCGCGCCGGGTCGGCCGGCTCCCGGCTGCGCCCGGCCGACGTCACCCGCGCCTTCGACGCGCCCGGGCCGCCGCCCCGACTGCTGCACGTCACCGGCATCACCTGCGCGCTGGGCGCGGAGCCGTACGAGGCCGTGGTGGAGGCCGTTCGGCGCGCCCGCGCGGCGGGCAGCACGGTCTGCCTGGACGTCAACCACCGGCACCGGCTCTGGTCGATCGCCGACGCCGCCGAGGCACTGCGGCCCCTGCTGCCCTCGATCGACCTGGTGGTCGCCTCCGACGACGAGTTGGCCGTGCTGACCGACGCGGTCGACCCGGTCGCGGCGCTGCGCGCGGCCGGCGTGGCCGAGGTCGTCGTGAAGCACGGCGCGGACGGTGCGACCAGCCACAGCGCGACCGGCACGGTGCACCGCCCAGCCCGGACGGTGCCGGTGGTGGACACCGTCGGCGCTGGCGACGCCTTCGTGGCCGGGCTGCTGTCCGGCTGGCTCGACGGTGCCGACGCGCCGACCCGGCTGGACCGGGCGGTCACCACCGGCGCGTTCGCGGTGGCCACCCGGGGCGACTGGGAGGGCCTGCCCGACCGGGCGGAGCTGACACTGCTCGACCACGGCCCCGGCGGCACGGTGCGCTGACCCCCTGGGGCGACGACCGCAGCGCCGATCGAAGGAGCGAGATGGAGCTGACCGAACCGACCGTGTGGAGCATGGACCGCCTGGAGCTGGGCGAGGGGCTGCGCTGGGTGGACGGCCGGCTGATCCTGGTCGACCTGCTGGCCGGGCGGTTGCTGGAGACCGACGGCGACCGGCCGGGTCCGCTGCGGGAGCTGCGTCGGCTGACCGTACCGCTGGGTGCGGTTGCCCCGGTCGCCGGCAGTCCCGGCGACTGGCTGGCGGCCGCCGGGACCGGCGTCGCTCTGCTGCCCGCCGCCGGTGAGCTCCGACCGGTCGCCGATCTGCTCGCCGCCGACCCGGAGCCGGCCCGCATGAACGACGCGGTCGCCGACCCGCACGGCCGCTTCTGGGCCGGCAGCATGACGTACGCCGGGGTGCCCGGCGGTGGGTCGCTGTACCGGCTGACCCCCGGCGCGGCGCCGGTGCGTGCGGTGACCGGGCTGACCGTGCCGAACGGTCCCGCGTTCGACGCCGCCGGCACCACCATGTACCTGGCGGACTCGCCGCGCGGCGAGGTCGACCGGTTCACCGTCGACCCGGGCACCGGAAAGCTGAACGGGCGGGAGCCGTTCCTGCGGCTGGCTGCCGACGACGGCGGCCCGGACGGGATGACCGTCGACGCGGCGGGCCACCTCTGGGTCGCGCTGTGGGGCGGCTCCGCCGTACGCCGCTATCGGCCCGACGGCACACTCGACCGGGAGATCCGGCTGCCGGCAGGACAGCCGGCTGGCATCTGCCTCGGCGGCCCCGACCTGCGCCGCCTCTTCATCGGCACCGCCCGGGTGGGGCTGTCCACGGCGGGCGCGCAGGACGGCGCGCTGCTCGCGGTGGACGTCCCGGTTCCCGGCCTGCCCACCGCGAAGGCGGCCGCGCCGGTGGGCTGACCGCGACCCGGACAGCCGACGGAACTGACCACGACGAGGCATACCGGATGGCCGGGCGGGAATAGCGGCAGCCGGGTCACCCGCGACCAGCGTGGGTCGGGCCCACCGGCAGGGGGCGAGACGATGAGCACCGTGGGGCGGGCGTCATGAACGGGCCGGTCGGCGACGAGCCGGTTGGCGGGTTGGAGTTGGTGCACACCTTCACCGGCCCGATGCCGACCGGGGTGAGCGTCTCGCACCGGGGCCGGATCTTCGTCAACTTCCCGAAGTGGGGCGACGAGGTGCCGGCCACGGTCGTCGAGCTGCGCGACGGCCGGGAGGTGCCCTACCCCGACCAGCCGTGGAACGACCCGTCGGGTGACGACGACGCGGGTGCGTTCGTCTCGGTGCAGAGCATCGTGGTCGACCCGGCCGACCGGCTCTGGGTACTGGACACCGGCAGCCCGATGTTCCAGCCCACGAAGCCGGGCGGGCCGAAACTGGTGCGGGTCGACCTGGACAGCGACAGCGTGGCCCAGGTGATCACCTTTCCGGCGGACGTGGCGCTGCCGACGACGTACCTCAACGACGTTCGCTTCGACCTGCGGCGTGGCGAGGCGGGGGTCGCCTACATCACCGACTCGGCGGCCTCCGGACCCAATGGGATCATCGTGGTCGACCTGGCCAGTGGAGCGTCCTGGCGGCGGTTGCACGACCACCCGTCCACCAGGGCGGAGCCCCTGACGACGTTCCGCCCGGTGGCCGAGGGACGGCCGTTCCTCGAGCGGCCGGCGGACGGGCCGCCGAAGCCGGTGACCATGGGCGCCGACGGCATCGCCATCTCGGCCGACGGCACCCGGCTGTACTACTGCCCGCTGGCGTCCCGGCGCTGGTACAGCGTCGCCACCGAGGCCCTGGCCGACCCGGGCGTCACCCAGGAGGCGGTCGCGGCCACCGTGGTCGACGAGGGCGACAAGGGCACCGCGGCGGACGGTCTGGAGAGCGACGACGCCGGACGGCTCTACCTCACCTCGTGGGAACACAACGCGGTGCTGCGGCGGATGCCCGACGGCGAGTACGAGACGGTGGTCCACGACCCGCGACTGCTCTGGCCGGACACCATGTCGGTGGCGGTCGACGGGCACCTCTACGTGACCGCCAACCAGCTGCACCGACAACCTCAGTACCAGCGGGGCCAGGACTTGCGGCGCAAGCCGTACGCGCTGTTCCGCACCCGGATCGACGCCGGGCCGGTGCTGCTGCGCCGCTGACCGCGCGCCACCACCTGGACGCCGACCGGGCCGTGCCGTGCCGTCGGAGCCGACGGTTCGTCAGCCCGCCGGCAGGGTCCGGTCCAGCAGGTCGAACAGGGCTGCCCAGTGTCGGTCGGTGGCCCGCTCGTCGTAGACGGGCGTGTCGGCCATGGTGAAGCCGTGGTGCGCGCCCGCGTACACCTCGGAGCGGTACCGGACGCCGGCCGCGTCGAGCGCCTTCTCCAGCGTCGCGATCTGCTCGGGCGTCATCGACGGGTCGGAGTCGGCGTGCCCGAAGTACGCCTCGCCGCTGATCGAGTCGACGCCCAGGTGCGGGCTGTCCGGCGCGTCGGTGACGATCCGGCCGCCGTGGAAGCTGGCCAGCGCGGCGATCCGGTCCGGGTGCGCCTCCATGGCCCGCAGCGCGTTCGTGCCACCCATGCAGTACCCGACGGCCACGACCGGACCGGGCCGGACGTCGTCTCGGGCGGCCAGGAAGTCGAGGTGGGCGGCGGAGTCCCGACTGATCACGTCGGCGTTCAGCGCACCGATCAAGGGTTTGATCTTCTCGAAGATCGCGCCGCGCTGCTCCGGCTCGGCGAGTCGGGCCAGGTCGAAGAGCGGTGCCCGGCCGGCCCGGTAGAACAGGTGGGGCATCAGCACGAGGTAGCCCCGCGCGGCGATCCGCTCCGCCATCTCCACCAGGCGGGGGCGCGGGCCGAAGGCATCCTGGAAGAGCAGCACCGCCGGGAACGGGCCGCCGGAGTCCGGCCGGCTCAGGCACGCGTCCGCCACGCCGTCGCTGGTCGGGACGTCCACCGTCGTCGTCTGCACCCGATCCTCCTCGTACGCCAACCGTTGATCCAGCACGAAGGCTACTCGTCGTGGGGCGGCGGTCAGGCACGCAGGAAGCGGACCGCGTCGGCCACCACGTGGCCATCCGTGCCGTCGGTACGGATCAGCACGCTCCCGTCGCTGCCCGCAGCGAACGGGTAGGTGCCCAGCGCGACCCACTGCCCGCCGGACTGCCGCTGGTCGACCGTCCGGGTGGTCACCCCTCCGGAGTACACGATGTCCACCGGCACGTTCGTCGCCCGGTTCTCCTCCGCGGTCCAGCGCAACTGCACGGTCCACGACCCGGAGGCCGGCAGCGTCGGACGGAACCGCAGGCGGTTGGTCCCCTTGGCGACGTTGCCGTCGTGCTCGTAGTCCGGGCCGTAGTAGCCGCCGATGCTGGTGCTGCGTAGCCACGTTCCGGCCCGGGTGACCCCGCTGGCCGCCGCGTTGTCCACGATCACCTCCCCGGCCGGCGCCCAGTCCAGCACCGCGCCGTCCTGGCGCAGCCGGCCCTGGAGGGCCGACACGGACACCGCCTGCACGGCGAGGTTCCCGGCGAGCGCCAGGGATGCCGCGCTGGCCGCGGCCTGCCCGAGGATCATGAACACCGGCTCCATCCGGATCGAGCCGTACGCGATGTGGCTCGCCGAGAGACAGACCGGCACCAGCAGGTTGGCGCACTGCGCCTGGTGCGGCACGATCGAGCGGTAGCTCACCGGGTACGGTGCCGGCACCCCGATCTGTACGTCCCCCTCGTTGCGCACCCTGCCGTCGACCACCACCCGCTGACAGTTGTGGGAGTCCATGGTGTAGCTGGCCAGGCCGACCGAGTCGGCGACCCGCACCCGGCCCCGGCAGTCGTTCTCCGTCATCACGTACGCGGAGACCATTCGACGGGCCTCGCGGATGTACAGCAGCGGCGGCCAACCGCCGGTGGTGGGAAACTCGTCGACCGGCAGGCCCCAGCGGGCGGTCGAGTCGCGTACCGGGGCCGGCAGGCGGGGGTCGTTGGCCAGGAACCACATCAGCCCCTGCTGGTAGGAGCGGTGCTCGGCGATGATGCTCTCCCGCGCCGCCCAGGTCGCCGTCGGGTACGCGTGGTTGAAGCCGATGTGGTCGGTGGAGACCGCTCCGTTGTTGTTCGAGTCGGTCTTGCCGCCGCCGATGGATCCGGTGGTGAAGTACGGGCCGGTGTAGCCGGCCTGGATGTGCCGCAGCAGCAGTTCGTACCGGATCGGGTCGTAGCCGGACGGCCTGCCGAACGGGATCCGGTTGGCCGACTGGGTCAGGCACATCCGGAAGCAGTACGCCTGGATCCGGTCGTCGCCACTGCCCTGCGGTGCGAGAGGGGTCGCGGAGATCCCCGGCAGCAGGCCGCTGGCGGGCGAACCGGCCGTCACGTACGGGTCGACCGGGTAGGCGAACTGGTGGGTGGTGCGGGACTGCACCCCGTTGATCGTCTCACCGTAGGTGTCGTTGGACTCCCGCCCGACGGTGAAACCCACGCCGGCCATGGCCAGCAGGTCACCCTCGTAGGTGGCGTCGACGAACACGCCACCCCGGTAGATCGACCCGTCCTCGGTGCGCAGCTCGGTGATCCGGTTGCCGCTGCGGCCGAGGCCGGTCAGCCGGGCGTGAACGACCACCGGGACGCCCGCGTCGGCGAGCAGGTCGGCGAAGACCTCGGCGGCGACGTGCGGTTCGAAGGTCATCCGCAGTGGCGAGGTCGGCGTGAGGGTCCCGCCGTGGTACTTGACGTACACCCGGCGGTAGAACTCGGCGGCCAGGCCGCCGATCGACGCCTGCACGCCGGTGTCGGTGGCACCCAGCCCGGCGGTGCTCAGTCCGCCGACGTGGCCGGTGGGTTCCACCACCACGGCCGTACGGCCCAGACGGCGCATGGTGATCGCGGCGGCCAGCCCGCCGGAGGTGGCGCCGTAGACGACCAGGTCGGCGGTGGTGACGGCCGCGAGGGCGGGGCCGGCCCGGAACGGGTCGCTGAGACCGGCCAGGACGAGGCCGGCGCCGCCGGCGGTGAGCAGGCGGCGGCGGGACAGGGGCAAGGACACGGCGGGCTCCCGAGGGGGTAACCGGAGAACGGGACGGTTACAGAGGCACGCCGCTGCGACTGCGAACGAAATTCTTCAATCTCTGCCGGCAGGTGTCAACCCGACCGGAGCCCGCCGGTCAGGGTCGGTAGCGGTAGCCCATGCCGGGCTCGGTGATGAGGTGCCGGGGCCGGGCCGGGTCGTCCTCCAGCTTGCGCCGCAGCTGGGCCAGGTACTGGCGCAGGTAGTTCGTCTCGTTCTGGTACTCCGGGCCCCACACGTCCTGCAGGAGCTGACGTTGGCTGACCAGCTTGCCGGGGTGGCGCAGCAGCTTCTCCAGCACGCTCCACTGGATGGGGGTCAGCTTGACCTCGGTGCCGTCGTCGCGCCGGACGCTGTGGTCGGTCAGGTCGACGGTGTGGTGGCCGATCCGCAGCGTGGGCGTCGTCTCGCTGGGCGTGCCGAGCCGCCGGGTCACCGCCCGGATCCGGGCCAGCAACTCCTCCACCCCGAACGGCTTGGTGATGTAGTCGTCCGCGCCGGCGTCGAGCGCCGCGACCTTGTCCTCGCTGCCGGCCCGCCCGGAGAGCACGATGATGGGTACGGCCGTCCAGCCGCGCAGGCCGCGGATGACCTCCACCCCGTCGATGTCGGGCAGGCCGAGGTCGAGCACCACCAGGTCGGGTGGATGGCTGGCGGCGGCCTTCAACGCGGCGGCCCCGGTGCCGGCGACGTCGACGTCGTACCGGCGGGCGCGCAGGTTGATCCGCAGGGCCCGCAGGATCTGCGGTTCGTCGTCGACGACCAGGATGCGCGTCATTCCTGCGGCCCCTCGGAGCTGGTCTGCACGGCGGCGGGCAGCCGCAGCACCATCGTGAGGCCACCACCCGGGGTGGTCTCGGGGGTGATGCTGCCACCCATCGCCTCGGCCAGGCCCCGGGACAGGGCGAGCCCGAGGCCGACGCCGGTCTGGTTGTCGCGGTCACCGAGGCGCTGGAACGGCAGGAACACGTGCTCCCACTGGTCCTCCGGGATGCCCGGTCCCCGGTCGATGATCCGCAGTTCCACCTGACCGGCGTGGGCGCTCGCGGTGACGGTGGGCGGTTGCCCGGGCGGGCTGAACCGCAGCGCGTTCGCGATGACGTTGACCAGGACCCGTTCCAGCAGGCCGGGGTCGGCGGTGGCCGCGGGCAGGTCGGCCGGGATGTCGGTGCCGACCGCGGCGGCGGGTGGGCCGAGTTCGTCGAGGGCCCGGGGTACGGCGTCCTCCAGGCCGATCGCGGTCGAGGTGATGCCGAGGACACCGGCCTGGAGCCTGCTCATGTCCAGCAGGTTGCCGACCAGCCGGGCGAGCCGGTCCAGCGACTCCTCGGCGGTCTCCAGCAGCTCCTCGCGGTCCTGCTCGTCGAATTCGATGTCGTGGCTGCGCAGGCTCGTCACAGCCGCCTTGGCCGACGCCAGTGGCGTACGCAGGTCGTGGCTGACCGCGGCGAGCAGCGCGGTCCGCATCCGGTCCGCCGCCGCCAGGGGTCGGGCGGTGGCCGCCTCCTCGGCCAGCCGTTCCTGACGCAACGCGACGGCTGCCTGGGCGGCGAACGCCTCGACGATCCGTCGGTCGGCGGCCTCCAGCCGCCGGCCGCTGAGCACGACGGTGATCCGCTCGTCCACCGGCACGGCCGTCTCGCCGCTGTCGGGTGTGGAGGCCGGCTGGTCGCCGACGCTGGCCACCACGCACCAGGCGTGCTCCTCGCGAGCCCGCGCCGGGCGGCCGCTGGCCTCCTCGGCCAACTCCAACACGCTCACCGCGCGCAGCCCGAAGGTCTCGCGGAGCTGCTCCAGCAGGGCTGGCAGCGGGCGTTCACCGCGCAGCACGCCACCGGCGACGGCGGCGAGGGTCTGCGCGTCGGCGGCGGCACGGGCGGCCTCCCGGGTGCGTCGGGCGGCCACGTCGACGATCCAGCTCACCGCCAGGCCGACGCCCACGAAGACAGCCAGGGCGAGCAGATTGTCTGCCTCGGCGATGGTCAGCGTGCGATAGGGCGGGGTGAAGAACCAGTTGAGCAGCAGCGAGCCGCCGAGCGCGGCGACCAGCGCCGGCCACACCCCGCCGACCAGGGCGACCGCCACCACGGCCACCAGGAAGAGCAGGATGTCGTTGGTCAGCGTGAGGTCGGGCAGCGTCGTCAGCAGCAGGGTGAGCAGCGGCACGCCCAGCACGGCCAGGGCGAACCCGAGCAGCCGCCGACGCCGGGACAGCGCGGCCGGCACGCCCGCCGCCCGGCGTCCCCTACCGGCCTCGGTGTGGGTGACCAGGTGTACGTCGATGGAACCGGAGAGCGCGGTGGTGGTCACTCCGACGCCCCGGGCGAACATCTGCGCGAAGCGACCCCGACGGCTCGCACCGAGCACCAGCTGGGTGGCGTTCACGCCACTGGCGAAGTCCAGCAGCGCGGCCGGCACGTCGGTGCCGAGCACCTGGTGGTAGGTGCCGCCGAGGCTCTCCACCAGCACCCGCTGGCGGGCCAGTTGCGCGGGGTCCGCGCCGGCCAGGCCGTCGCTGCGCGCGACGTGCACGGCGAGGAGGTCGGCGCCCTTGCTGCGGGCCGCGACCCGTGCCGCACGGCGGATCAGCGTCTCGCCCTCCGGGCCGCCGGTCAGCGCCACCACGACCCGCTCCCGGGCCTCCCAGGTGGTGGCGATGCCCTGCTGGCTGCGATACCGGTCGAGCTGCTCGTCGACCTTGTCGGCCAACCAGAGCAGCGCCAGCTCGCGCAGCGCGGTGAGGTTGCCGACCCGGAAGTAGTTGCCCAGCGCGGCATCGATCTTGTCGGGGCGGTAGATGTTGCCGTGCGCCATCCGCCGACGCAGCGCCTCGGGGGTCATGTCGACCAGCTCGACCTGCTCGGCGGCGCGGACGATCTCGTCCGGCACGGTCTCCCGCTGGGTGGTGCCGGTGATCTGCGCGACGACGTCGTTCACCGATTCCAGGTGCTGCACGTTGACGGTGGAGAGCACGTCGATCCCCGCGTCCAGCAGCGCCTGGACGTCCTGCCAGCGCTTGTCGTGCCGGGAGCCGGGCACGTTGGTGTGCGCCAGCTCGTCGACCACCGCGATCTCCGGCCGGCGGCCCAGCACCGCGTCCAGGTCCATCTCGGTGAACTCGGCGCCGCGATAGCTCATCGTGCGGCGGGCGACCTGCTCCAGGTCGCCGAGCATGGTCGCGGTGTGCTGACGCCCGTGGGTCTCGACGAAGCCGATCACCACGTCCGTGCCGCGCGCGGCACGCCGCTGGGCCTCCTCCAACATGGCGTACGTCTTACCGACGCCGGGGGCGGCCCCGAGATAGATGCGCAGTTCTCCGCGTGGCACGGCACCATCCTCTCCGATCAGGAGGAAAGGGCCCCTTGTCCAGGGGCCCTTCCTACCGTGCTCAGCGTCCGGGGAACTGCCTGTCCAGCGCGAGGTTCAGCTCCAGCACGTTGACCCCCGGCTCGCCCAGGAAGCCGAGCGCCCGGCCGGTGGTGTGCTCGTCCACCAGCCGGCGGACCGCCGTCGGGTCCGCGCCGCGCTCGCGCGCGATGCGGTTGACCTGCAGCTCGGCGTACGCGGGGCTGATCTGCGGGTCGAGGCCGCTGCCGCTGGCGGTGACCGCGTCGGCCGGCACCGCCGGGTCGGCGGGGGCGTCGCCGCGGATCGGGGTGACCACGCCGCCGGCGGCCACGTAGTCCTGGTCGGGCTGGGCCAGCTGCACCGGGACTCCCTGGTACGAGCTGAGGAACGGCGTCGCCGGCGCGACCTGGTTGACGCTGACCACCCGGGTGACCCGGCCGGTCAGCCCGTCGGCGCGGAACACCGCGAGCACGGCGCCCACCCCGTCGGTGGTGCAGAAGGGGCGCCGGCCGTCGACGCCGTCGAGCTCGCCGACGGCCCTGCTGCGCCCGCAGACCTGGGTGAGCAGGCTCTCGCTGGACTTCTCCGGGTCGGTGGCGATGGTGTCGACGACGCTCTCCGGGCCCAGGTTGCTGGCCGAGGTGGAGGTCGGGTCGTAGCCGTCGCCGGCGGCGGAGGGCCGGGACTGGAAGTACCGCGGGACGGGATTGCCGTCGGCGTCGGTGAAGAGCTGGCCGATCAGCGAGCTGCCGACCGTCTTTCCGCCCGCGTCGACCAGCGAGCCGTCGGCCTTGTGGTCGAGGCCGGGCAGCTTGCCGAGGGCGACGAGCGCCAGCGGGTAGACCAGCCCGAGGAGCACCGTGAAGACGAGCACGGCGCGCAGGGCGGCGAGGTGTTGGGAGAGCCAGTTGGGTAGGCGCATCACGAAATCCCCGGGATGAACTGGATGAGCAGGTCGATGATCTTGATGCCGAGGAACGGCACGATGATGCCGCCCAGTCCGTACACCAGGAGGTTGCGGCTGAGCAGCTTCGACGCGGCGGCCGGCCGGTACCGCACGCCGCGCAGGGCGAGCGGGATCAGCGCGATGATCACCAGGGCGTTGAAGATGACCGCGGACAGGATCGCCGACTCCGGGCTGGTCAGCCGCATGATGTTCAGCGCGTCCAGGCTCGGGTAGAGGCCGGCGAACATGGCCGGGATGATCGCGAAGTACTTCGCGATGTCGTTGGCGATGCTGAACGTGGTCAGCGCACCCCGGGTGATCAGCAACTGCTTGCCGATCTCCACGATCTCGATCAGCTTCGTCGGGTCGGAGTCGAGGTCGACCATGTTGCCGGCCTCCTTCGCGGCCGACGTACCGGTGTTCATGGCCACGCCCACGTCGGCCTGAGCGAGCGCCGGCGCGTCGTTGGTGCCGTCGCCGGTCATCGCGACCAGCCGGCCGCCCTCCTGCTCCCGCTTGATCAGCGCGAGCTTGTCCTCCGGCGTCGCCTCGGCCAGGAAGTCGTCCACCCCGGCCTCGTCGGCGATCGCCTTCGCGGTACGCGGGTTGTCACCGGTGATCATCACGGTCCGGATGCCCATCCGGCGCATCTCGTCGAACCGCTCCCGCATGCCGGACTTGACGACGTCCTTGAGGTGGATGACGCCGAGCGCACGGGCGGGTTCGCCGTCGACGTGCTCGGCGACGACCAGCGGCGTGCCGCCGGTGCCACTGATCGCGTCGACGATCTCGCCGACCTGTTCGGTCGGGTGCCCGCCGTTCTCGCGAACCCACTTCATCACCGCCGCGGCGGCACCCTTGCGGACCCGGCGGGCCGTGCCCACCGCGCCAGCGTCCACGCTGGCGTCCGGTGTCATGTCGACGCCGCTCATCCGTGTCTGCGCGGTGAACGGTACGAACGTGACGTGCGGCATCACGCCGGGCTCCCGTTCGCGCAACCCGAACTCGTTCTTCGCCAGCACCACCACCGAGCGGCCCTCGGGGGTCTCGTCAGCCAGACTGGACAGTTGCGCCGCGTCGGCCAGGGTCGCGGCGGTCACCCCTTCGACAGGTACGAACTCACTGGCCTGTCGGTTGCCCAGGGTGATGGTGCCGGTCTTGTCGAGAAGCAGGGTGTTGACGTCGCCGGCCGCCTCGACGGCCCGTCCGCTCATGGCCAGGACGTTGCGCTGCACGAGGCGGTCCATGCCGGCGATACCGATGGCGGAGAGCAGCGCGCCGATCGTGGTCGGGATCAGGCAGACCAGCAGCGAGACCAGCACGATGCCGGTGACACCGGAGTCGGTGATCGCACCGCTGTTCGGAGCGGCCGCCTGGTACGCCTTGGAGAAGATCGCGAGGGGTTGGAGGGTGACCACGGCCAGCAGGAAGATGACCGTGAGCGCGGCGAGCAGGATGTTCAGCGCGATCTCGTTCGGAGTCTTCTGCCGGTTGGCCCCCTCGACCAGGGCGATCATCCGGTCGATGAAGCTCTCCCCCGGCTTCTGGGTGATCTTCACGACGATCCGGTCGGAGAGCACCCTGGTGCCGCCGGTGACGGCGCTGCGGTCGCCGCCGGATTCCCGGATGACCGGGGCCGACTCGCCGGTGATCGCCGACTCGTCGACGCTGGCGATGCCCTCGACGATGTCACCGTCGCCAGGGATGATGCCGCCCGCCTCGACGAGCACGATGTCGCCCTGGCGCAGCTGCGCCGCGGGCACCGCCTCGTCGGAGTAGGCGTTCGCCCGGGCGCCCGGCGCCCAGTTGATCAGCCGGGTGGCGATGGTGTCCTGCTTGGCCTGCCGCAACGCGGCGGCCTGGGCCTTGCCCCGGCCCTCCGCGACCGCCTCGGCCAGGTTGGCGAAGACCACGGTCAGCCAGAGCCAGACGGTGATCGCCCAGGCGAACACCGACGGGTCGGTCACCGCCAGCACGGTGGTGAACGCGGCGCCGACCTCCACGATCAGCATCACCGGGTTGCGCCACAGCGTCGCCGGGTTGAGCTTGCGCACCGCGTCCGGCAGGGACCTGACCAACTGCTTGGGATCCAGCAGACCCCCGCCGACCCGGTTGCCCTGGGTGGCCGGGGTGCCGGGCGTCGGTTGCTCGCCGGTCCCGGATGTCACAGAGGTGACGGACATGTCCTCGTTCCTCATGATGGTCACAGCCCCTCAGCCAGCGGGCCGAGCGCGAGTGCGGGCAGGAAGGTCAGCGCGACGAGGATCACCGTGACGCCGACGACCATGCCGATGAACAGCGGTCGGTGGGTCGGCAGGGTGCCCTCGGACGCGGGTGTGGGCGCCTGGCGGGCCAGCGAGCCGGCCAGGGCGAGCACGAAGATGAGCGGAAGGAAACGGCCGAACAGCATGCACAACCCGAGCGCGGTGTCCCACCAGGTGGTGTTGACCGTGATGCCGCCGAAGGCGGAGCCGTTGTTGTTGCTGGCCGAGGTGAACGCGTAGAGCACCTCGGAGAGTCCGTGCGGCCCGACGTTGAGCGCGGTGGAGTTGTTGCCGGTGGCAAATGCGGCCGCCGTGCCGACCAGCACCAGGATCGGCGTGATCAGGAAGTAGAGCGAGGCGAACTTGATCTCCCGCGAGCCGATCTTCTTGCCCAGGTACTCCGGGGTCCGACCCACCATCAGCCCGGCCACGAAGACCGTGATCACCGCGAGGACGAGCAGGCCGTAGAGACCGGAACCGGTACCGCCCGGGGCCACCTCGCCGAGCATCATGTTGAACATGGTCATCAGACCACCGAACGAGGTGAACGAGTCGTGGAACGAGTTCACCGCACCGGTGGAGGTCAACGTGGTGGCGGCGGCGAAGGTGGCCGAGTTCGACACGTCGAACCGGACCTCCTTGCCCTCCAGGGCGGCGCCGACCGCCTGCGGCACGGTGCCGTGCCCGGCCAGCTCGAAGATGTTGGTGAGGGCGACGCTGGCGGCAGCGAGGATCCCCATCACCGCGGCGATGGCGTAGCCCTGCCGGTTCTGTCCGACCATCCGGCCGAAGACCCGGGGCAGACTGAACGGGATCAGGAAGATCAGGAAGATCTGCAACCAGTTCGTCCACGAGGTGGGGTTCTCGAACGGGTGGGCGCTGTTGACGTTGTAGAAGCCGCCACCGTTGGTGCCCAGCTCCTTGATCACTTCCTGGCTGGCGACCGGACCACCGGTGATGGTCTGGGTGCCCCCGGTCAGCGTGCTCACGTCGGTGCCGGCAGAGAGGTTCTGCACCGCGCCGCCGATCATCAACGCGATCGCGCCGAGCACCGCGATCGGCAGCAGGATCCGCAGCGTGATCCGGGTCAGATCGACCCAGAAGTTGCCGAGCTGCCCTGTGCGGCTGCGGGCGAACCCACGAACGAGGGCGATCGCCACCGCGATGCCGACCGCCGCCGAGACGAAGTTCTGCACCGCCAGACCGGCCATCTGCACCAGGTGGCCCATCGTCGACTCACCCGAGTACGACTGCCAGTTGGTGTTGGTCACGAACGAGACGGCCGTGTTCCACGCACCGTGCGGCACCACCGGGTCGAAGCCCAGCGACAGCCACAGGTGGTTCTGCACCCGCTGGAACAGGTACAGGAACAGGATCGAGACCGCCGAGAACGCCAGCACGCTGCGGGCGTACACGCCCCAGGTCTGCTCGGCGGCCGGGTTGACCCCGACCAGGCGGTAGATTCCCCGCTCGACCCGCGACTGCCTGCTGCTGGAGACCGCCCGGAACATGTAGTCACCGAACGGCTTGTAGACGGCGACCAGGGCCGCCACCAGCGTCAGCACGAAGATGACGCCTGCTGTTGTCATGGTCATCAGAAGCGCTCCGGAAACAGCAGGGCGAACACCAGGAACGCGCCCAGCACGATCGCGAGCACCAGACCGACGGCATTGACCGCGTTCACAGCTTCTCCACCGCCCGGACCACCAGGGCGAGCACTGCGAACAGCGCCACCGTCAGGATCACGAACACCACGTCAGACACGCTGACTCCTCAGCCGGAAAGGTTCGTCGCGACCGCCTCCCGGTCGCGCCGGGCAATCAAAGCCCCACCCCGGGCCTGACGGCAGGGTCATAACGCGACCATGACGGCGGCGAACGGTTTCTTCACGCCCTTTTCACACCAAGGCCCCAAACGAGTGCCGCCCCCACCCCTCCCCCGTCGATCCAGGGCAAATCGGTGGTGAAGGAGATCCACTCACACCGATTTGCCCTCGATCCACGGGGATGGAGGGCGGGGGCGGGGCAGGGGGCGGGGCGGGGTTAGGTTGGGCGGCGGGCTACCAGGATGTCGCGCATGATCGACTGGTCTACCCGGTGGCGTAGCGCCAGGTAGGGCTCCGCGTTCACCACGGTCAGGCCGGCTGCGGTCAGGGCTTCTGCGGCGGCGTCCCGGTCGGCGACGTGGGTGTTCCAGGAGATGCCGAGCGCCCCTCCGGGGCGCAGCAGCCGCGCCCAGACCGGCGCGGCGTCCGCGAGCAGCGCCAGTGGGTCGCGGGTCAGCCCGTGCTGGGCGGTACGGCTGCCGTGCTGCACGCCGTACGGAGCGTCCGCGACGATCAGGTCGAAGGTCTCCGGCCGGAAGAACTCCCCGGCACGTGTGGTGTCGGCGTTGACCACGTCCAGCAGTTGGAGGTTGCCGGCCTTGTGCTCCTCGCGGGTCGGCGCCAGCTCGATGCGCACCCGGCGACCGACCACCTTGCCCTCCCGTCGCACCGGCCCCGACTCCAGCACGCGATGCTTGAGCCGCTTCTGCTTCAACCAGGTCGTGATGAACGCCCGGTACGCCTCGACGTCCTTCTGGTCGCGGTCCATCCCGGAGGCGTCGAAGCCGTACATCAGCGCCTGGTTGAGGGTGGTGCCCCGGCCGCAGAGCGGGTCGAGCACCCGGAACCGCCGGCTGGTCAGCTCGCCGGCCCAGTTCGAGGCGAGCAGGGTGACGTTGAGCAGCAGCTTCGTGAACTGCTCGTTGGTCTTGCCCGGGTACTTCTGGATGGTCAGCAGGTCGTCGTCGTAGCGGTCCAGCCGGCTCCACTCGACCGGCCGCAGCAGCTCGCCGACGAACTCGAACAGCGCGTACCCGGCGGAGAGGTTGCCCAGCACGGCCAGGTCCCGCTCGGTCAGCCCGTCGCCGGTGAAGGTCACGTAGCTGGCCCCGCCCACGGTCGCGGTGCCCAACTCGCCGATCCGGCCTTCGAGCGCGGACCGGCCGAATATCTCCAGCTCGGCCCGGGTCAGGTCGACGGCGGAGCGGGCGTACACCCGGTTGGTCGCGGGCAGGATCAGCAGGCCGTAGCGGTTCATGATCGGGCGAGTATTCCACAACCTCTTCGGGCCGCCGGGAACCTGGGCGTGGGTCGGACCGACTACCCGTACATGGGGTGTGAGCAGTGGCGGGAAGTCCTGTCGGCGCAGCTGGACGGCGAGGAGACCTCCGCGGAACGGGCGGCGGCGCAGCACCATCTCGACGGGTGCGCCGAATGCCGCGCCTGGTTCACGGTGGCTGCGTCGGTGACCCGTCGGGTTCGTACCCGACTGGTCGCTGATGTGCCCGATCGGACCGCCGCCATCCTCGCGGCTGCCGCTCCGCCGGCCCGCCGGTCCGGACCGGCCGCCGCTCCGCCGGCCCGCCGGTCCCGGCGGCGGTGGCTACCCGCGGTGGCCGGGCCCGGAACGGCCTGGCGCGCGGTGGCAGGCCCCGGCGCGGCCTGGCGCGGTCGGCTGGTCGCCGGGCTACGTGCGGCGCTCGGGCTGCTCGGCGCGGTGCAGCTCGTGCTCGGTCTGGCGCAGGTGGGCCGAGGCACGACCGCCGATCATCTGCACACGTCCGGTCAGCACCTGTGGCACGAGTCGGCCGCCTGGAACGTCGCGGTGGGCGCCGGCTTCCTCTTCGTGGCCGTGCGTCGCAGCCCGCCGGCCGGCCTGCTGCCGATGCTCAGCGCGTTCGTCGGCACGTTGCTGTTGCTCTCGGTCAACGACCTGGTCACCGGGACGGTGAGCGGGGCGCGGCTGGTCAGCCACGGGTTCCTGGTGAGCGGTTACCTGATCACGGTGCTGCTGTCCCGGCCCGGCCTGCGTCCGGGAGGCCCGGCGCCGCAGCGGCAGCCGACGCCGTCGCGCTGGCAGTTCCGCACCGACGAGGTCGACCGGCCGCTGCGGGTGGTCCGGTCCGAGCCGTACTCGGCACAGGCCGCCGACCGCCACGCCGCCCCTGCCGTGGGCACTGAGCGCCGCGCCGCCTGAGGCCGCCTAGTTGGCGCGGCCATAGTCGGCCGGGTCCAACCGGGCGGTACGCCGGCGGTACTCGTCGGCCATCCCCGGCCAGTTGGTGACCACTCGGCCGCTGGCCGTGCGGTACCAACTCTGGCAGGCGGTCCACACGCTGCCGGCGAGCCGGCGTTGCAGCTCTGCATCGTGGTTCGCGGCGACCTCGGGGCGTACCTCCAGCGGCGGACCACCGGCGGCGAGCAGGCGTACCGCCTGGGCGATGTGCCGGGCCTGCGCCTCGTGGAAGTAGACCACCGAGGTGTTACCGGTGTTGGTGTTCGGGCCGTACACCAGAAAGAGGTTGGGAAAACCGGGCACCGCCATTCCGAGGTACGCGTAGGCGCCGTCGCGCCACTCCTCGGTGAGCCGCCGGCCGCCCCGCCCGGTGACCCGGATCGGGGTCAGGAAGTCGGTGGCCGCGAAGCCGGTGCCGTAGACCAGCACGTCGCAGGGGTGGATCCGCCCGTCGGCGGTGCGCAGCCCGGCCTCGGTCACCTCGACGATCCGGTCGGTGACCAGCTCGACGTCGGGGCGGGTCAACGTGGGCAGCCAGTCACTGGTGAACAGCACCCGTTTGCAACCCATCGGTTCGTTAGGAGTGACGCGGGCCCGTAACTCCGGGTCGCGTACCTGCCATCGGCGCTGCGCCCACGAAACACCCCGGAGCACCGCGGCGGCGGCACGGTTACCGGTCACCGCCAGCCCGGTGAACACGGTGAGCGACCAGAACCCGGCCCTGGGCAGCCGCATCAGGGCCGGCAGCCGCCGGTAGAGCATTCTGCCCAGCCGCCCGTACCGGCGGTTCGGCTTGGGCAGCGTCCAGGGCGGGGTGCGCTGGAAGACCGTGACCCGCGCCGCGCGGTCCACGATCGCCGGCACCAGCTGCACCGCGCTGGCCCCGGTGCCGATCACCGCGACCCGGGCGCCGTCCAGCGGGACCGCCGGGTCCCACCGGGCGGTGTGCAGGGCCGGCCCGGCGAACCGCTCCGCGCCGGGCAGCGCCGGCACCACCGGTCGGGAGAGCTGGCCGACGGCCGGCACCAACACGTCGGCCGTCAGCTTCGCGCCGTCGGCGGTACGCAGACGCCAGCAGGCTGCGGCTTCGTCCCACCGGGCGTCGGTGACGTCGGTACGCAACCGGATGCTGTCGCCCAGCCCCAGCTCGTCCACGCAGCGGTGCAGATAGTCCAGGATCTCCGCGTGCGGGGGAAAGCGCCGCGTCCAGCCAGGGTTGGGCGCAAAGGAGTACGAGTAGAGCGGCGCCGGGATGTCGCAGGCGCAGCCCGGGTAGGTGTTGTCCCGCCACACTCCGCCGAGCCGGTCGGCCCGTTCCAGCACCACCACGTCGGCGTCACCGCCCCGGCGCAGCTCGGCCGCCACCGCCACCCCACCGAACCCGGCACCGATGATCGCCACCCGCAGCCTGCGTGGTGCTCCGCCCGTCGCGTTGCCGCCAGACCGGCTGCCGTCGGGCGCGCTGCCGTCGGGCGCGCTGCCGTCGGGCGCGCTGCCGTCGGGCCGGGCGCTGGTCGACGCGGCGTCGGTCATGGCGCTTCGCGCGCGGCCGGGTCCGTGCGGCGGTTCTGACCGCCAGGGGCGATGACCTCCGGGATGACCTGCTCGACGATGGTCAACAGCGTGGTGGTGAGCAGCAAATGCACCTGGGCGCGGGTCAACGCGCCGCGCTGGAGCCACTCGCGCGCGGTCGAGGTGGCCAGCCCGCCGTACGCCCGGACCATCCCGCGCAACTCCTCGCGGTGCTGCGCCTCGCCGGCCAGGCCGACGGCGACCAGCATCCGGTCGGCGGCGACCTCCTCGGCCTCGGCGAGCACCCGCTCCACGTCGGCGTCGCCGCCCATCCCCCGGGCGGTGACGGCGGCCAGCCAGGAGGTGCCGTGCCGGGAGACCACGTCGAGGAACCAGGAGACGCTGGCGTCGACCCGGGTGCGCACATCCCCCTTGGGCAGCCGCTCCACGGCCACCTCCGGAATGGTCACCATGACCCGGACGACCTCCAGGTAGAGCTCCTTCTTCGTGCCGAAGTAGTGGTTGACCAGGCCGCGCGCCACACCCGCCTCGCGGGCGATGTCGGTGGTCGACACGTCCGGGTAGGGGCGCCTGCCGAACAGCCGGACCGCGCAGGTCAGGATCTGCCCGCGCCGGGCGTCCGGCTCCAGCCGTCGGCGACGCGGCGCAGTCTCGACCTTCACCTGCCCGACCCTATCGGCAGCTCACGACCTCGGCCTAGGCGCAAAACGCCGACCCTCCCTCGCCACCTTGATCATCGGACGCCGTGCCGCCGGCGGACCAGGTGGCGACCGACCTGCCGCAGGTTGGGTGTCTCGGAGTAGAGCGCCGCGTTGATGGCACCGACCGCCACCCCCGGCGCTCGCTGGACGCGGTCCACGTCCTGGACCACGCGCCCGATCAACGTCAGTCGACATCGCATGTCGAACAACTCCCGTCGGGCACAGTGCAACGCTGTCTCCAGACCGCCGACCCGCTCCCGCAACCACGCCAACTCACTCGCCTGATCCATCGAAGCCCACCCTCCCAGCACGCCGCTGCGGCCTTCATGAGCCGGCATGAGCCGCAGCCGGTCGACGATTCACTCCCCACTCTCACCCATCCGAAGGGGCTGCGCAAGTAGGTAGACGCAATTAGGCATCCCTGATCGCCCTACGGTCGGGTGATGGGTGAGGTCCCGGGTCCGCTGGTCGGTCCGCACGAGCTGCAGGATCTGCTCGGCGTGAGCCGGACTCGAATGCGCCAGCTCATCCGCTACCCAACCTTCCCTCCGCCGTTTCAACGGCTGCACGGCACGACGGTGTGGCTGCGCGCCGACGTGGAGGCGTGGATCGCCGAGCACCGCCCGCCGAGACCCGTCGACGCCGACGAACCGGAGTAGCTGACTGTCGCGGCTTCGAAGCCTTCGCTTGAACGATCGATCGAGGCACAATCCCCTGTGTGACCGCTCCAGCACCGCGCCGGGTCGAGGAAACAACCGTTCGGCTCGACTACGGGCAGTTCTGCCTCTGCGGTAATCCATCGCCTGATGCCGACTACCTGACCCTGCTGGAACAAGCGATCAAGGGCCCAGGCATCGCGGCAGACGACAACGGGGTCATCGTTATCTCCCCTCACCAGAACAACGTCGAGATGCCGCTCCGCCTGGAGGTGTGGGACGACCGGCCGTTTGATGACCAGAAGGAGTGGGAGGAGGTCTTCGAGGCCAGCCTCCTGGTCGTCGATGACGTGCTCCACTACTCCAGCCCCACGGACGGGGTCGCCACCTTCGAGGTGTCGAGTGGGCGGTACGCCGTACGAATATCGGGTCGGGGCTTCGTCAACCGCGGCTGGCCGGGCTCGATGACTCCCGGCGACAGGTGGCGGGTGCAGCTCTGGCCGTGTGCCGGAGACGTCCCCGAGCGCAGGCTCAAGGAATGGCGTCATCCCGCCGCCTGAAGGCGACCCCGCAACGCACTCCGTCCTCGCGGTGCAGGACTGGATCGTGTCGTATAAGCGGCAAGTCATGCGGCGCATCCAGGCCGACCCGGACAGCCTTGTCGAGTTGGCGACCGGCCGGCACAACGCACGGATCGATTGGTCTGCGGCTTTCCCGTGGAGGCGCACATCGCCGCAACCGGGCGCCCTTCGCAATCGACGGCCCACCGGACCCGACACACCCCTCGGAACTCCGGCGGACCTGACCGACGAAACCCTCACGAGGCACCGGTTCCCGTACCTGACCAACGCTTGATCAGCGCCGAGGCATCCCGGCGTGCGGACTGTTGACGACGAGCGGCACGCTGTCTGGTGACAGGAAATAGTGGCCCTCGAAGTGCTCCAGATGAACGTGGCCGCCGTCGTCCATGTTGGCCACGTCGCGTAGCAGGTCGGCGAAGAGCGACCGACTTTCGGAGCCACCGCGGACGGTGAGATGACCGCAATCGTCGTCGACACCAATGGCGACGTGGCCATGCGTCATTCCGACGACGACACCGCGTAGGTGCCGCGGGTGAGTGGACGCTGCAAGGCTCAGCTAGTGCAGCAGGGCGAAGGGCTGGACCCTACCTCCGAACCCTCAACGCGGCATGACCGCTCGTCTACCCGGCAGGTCAGCCATTGCCGGCCGCGCATGCCTCGATGGTCGGCCAGCGTCGTGTGGTGAAGGCGTACGGCGTGGTACCCATGACGCTGCGGAACTCGGCGGTCATGTGTGACTGGTCGTAGTAGCCCGCTCCGGTAGAAACCTCGGGCAGCTTCTGCTGGATGTTCGCGAGCACCGTCCGAATGCGATCGATGCGCACGAACCGGCTGGGTGTCAGACCGACTCCATCGGTGAACACGGTGCGAAGATGTCGCTCGCTGACATTCAGGCGCCGGGCGACGCGGTGGACGGATTCGCGTGTCAGACCATCGTCGACAGACAGCAGCGCCGTCGCCTCGGCGACGATGCGCCGGCGTAGAGCGGCGCGGTCGGCATGCGAGGACGGGGCAACCGGTAACGCTTCGGCCAGCGAGCGTAGTCGTGCCGCGTGTGACTGCGGAGCGACCAGCGCGCCGCCGTCGGCGATCGTCTGGACGAGCGCTGTCACCGATCTACTGCCCAGATCGGCAGCGGCAACGGCCCGGTCGGCAAGGTCGCGCAGGGGAAGGCCGAGAAAGTCAGCAGCCCGTCCTGGCCGGAAACGCAGTTGGAGGCAGTCCCGGCCAGGCCGTCCGAGGTGATACCTGGCGTGCGTCCGAGGTCCCATGATCACGATGTCGTACGGGTCGTCGGAGCCCACCCGCCAGGTCAGTGTGACGGCATGGTCGGGCTGTTCCATACTGCCGGGGCATCGTGGATGACAGGTTGCGCTCCTGCGGTGACGTCAGAGAACCAGGGCCGAAGCAGATCGGCCATCTCCGCGGCGACCAACTTTTCGCGCTGCACAGTTCAGCACCGTACGTCGTGGCGCAGGACAACATCCGGTGCCCGCGTCGGGTTGTGCCGAAAGTTCCTAGGCCTGACCACGGCTGTCCTGCAACGGTGAGATCATGATCCTCGTTACCGGCGCCTCCGGCACCATCGGCCGCCATGTCATGCAGCTCCTCCAGCAGAGCGGGCACCACGCTCGCGCGATGACCAGGGCCCCTTCCGGCCGCACAGTGCCGCCGGGCGTCGATGTGGTGCAGGCCGACTTCGAAGACCTCTCCTCTCTGCGTCGGGCGGTAGCCGACGTACGCGCTGTGTTCCTGCTGACCGCTCCGGCCACACCTACGCCAGACCATGACGTGGCGTTGCTGGCGGTCGCCCGTTCGGCGGGGGTCAACTCGGTGGTGAAGCTCTCCGCGATCGGCACCGGCGAACGATTCGGCACCGCAACCGTCGGCGCGTGGCACCAAGCGGCTGAGGAAGCGGTCCGCGCCAGTGGCCTGGCATGGACGGTTCTGCGGCCGTCGAGCTTCGCCTCGAACTGCCTCTACTGGTCGGACGCCATCCGGGCTGGACAACCCATACCCAACCTGACCGGCGACGGCGAGCAGGGCGTCATCGATCCGCGCGACATCGCCGCGGTCGCGGTTGCCGCCCTCACTGATCCCGCCCATGCTGGCAAGACCTACACGCTCACCGGTCCGGAACTGCTCAGCGTGCCCGACCAGGCGAGCCAACTCGCCGAGGTCATCGGCCGCCCCGTCGAAACCGTGGACATCCCCCCGAGCAGCGCAACCCAACAGCTACTTTCCTCAGGGATGCCCCCGGCAGCCGTCGAGGCCACCGCCATCGGGACCGCCTGGGCACGCGCCGGTCGCAACCGCATCCTCACCGAGGACGTGGCGAAGGTACTGTCACGCTCCCCTGCGACCTTCCGGGACTGGGCTCAGCGTCATCGGGAGGCCTTCACCCGGACCCCGTGACACCATGACCACCTCCGCTCGCGTCCTGCAGCGCCGCGTCCGATTGCCGCGAGACACACCAGCTTCAGCGAACCAGTCTGGACACGTGTCGAAACCGAACTCCAGCATGAGCAGCGGCCCGGTCAGATTCGAACACTGGTACGACTTCACCGAGGGCGGCCCGGTGCACCGCGCGCTGCTGCCGTTCCCGTCAACGGCGCCCGCTCCGTTCGAAATAGCCCGCTGGTCAGTTGCTCCGAGAACGTCCAACGACTTCGACGTACACCGATCGCGTGAGGTGTGGGTCGTCGTATCCGGAACCGGCACCTTGACGTGCGCGGACCAGACCCGAGTTCTGTGCGCCGGCGATGTCGCGGCGTTCGAGAGCAAGGTGCCGCACCAGATTCGCAACGACGGAGCGGATCC
The DNA here is from genome assembly GCF_046549295.1 of Micromonospora sp. 067-2. Taxonomy (NCBI): domain Bacteria; kingdom Bacillati; phylum Actinomycetota; class Actinomycetes; order Micromonosporales; family Micromonosporaceae; genus Micromonospora; species Micromonospora sp. 067-2. The sequence continues at coordinate 557,558 of NZ_JAJPWB010000002.1, forward strand.
GCTCCTCGCCATCTCCGTCTACTGGCTACAGGAAGACGACTGACGCACACGGAATCACACACATGGGCCCAGGCATCGCGGCCGGATGACCGTCGCTGGAGTTCATGGGGCAGCGGCGGTCAGGTCGTGCAGGAGTTTGCGTGCCAGGGTGTCCAGGCTTGTCAGTTCTCGGGGTGTGAGGCCGGCCAGCAGTGCGGTGACGTTGGCGGCGTGCCGGGTCATGGCGGAGTCGACGGTGGCGTAGCCCCGTTCGGTGAGGCGGATCTGGAAGCTGCGCCGGTCGGCGCGGTCCAGGGAACGTTCGATCATTCCGGCGGACTCCAGCCGGTCCAGCCGGTTGGTCATCCCTGCTCTGGAGAGCATCAGCAGGTCGGACAGACGTGAAGGGCTGAGGACGTACGGGGTGCCTGAGCGGCGCAGCGCTGCAAGGACGTCGAACTCGCCGCGTTGCAGGCCGAAATCGGTGAACACCTTCTCCTGGGCGGGGCCGAGGAGAAGGCTCACGCGGCCCAGACGGCCGACCACCGCGATCGCGGCGAGGTCCAGGTCCGGACGTTCCCGCTCCCAGGCGGCGACCACCGCGTCCACCGCGTCCGGAGCGGCTGTCGGACTGTTCACGCGCCTGCCGGGGGCAGCGCCGGGCGAGGTGGGAGCCGGGGCGTGGTCGGAGGTGTCTGCGGCGCTCATGCCCTCATCCTAGTTCGATGCCAGATACAAACATAGCCGTATAGTTTGACGCCGTACTATCTGACGTGTAATCATCATCGGCATGAGCGAAGCGCACCCGCCGGGGAGGCCGCCGGACGAGCGACCCGGGTTTGATCCCCTGGTCGTACACCCGCAGGACGCCGAGTTCCTGGGTGCCGGGTCGGACACCATCGCGCTGCTGGCCGACGCGTCGGCCACCGGCGGCCTGCTGGGTGTCAGTCGTACGACCTTGGGGCGCGGCAGGGACGGCGCGACCCCGCACTATCACCGCGGTTCGGCCGAGTTGTTCTTCGTCCTGGACGGGCGACTCCAGGTCCTGGTGGGCGAGAAGGTGGTGGAGGTCGAGGCCGGCGGCACGCTCGTGGTCCCGCCGCACACCGTCCACGCCTTCGCAGCCGCTCCCGCGACAGGTGCCGACGTGCGGATCGTGATCACGCCGGGCGTGGAGCGGTTCGCCTACTTCCGCCTGCTGGACCACGTCCGCCGCGGCCGCGCCGACCCGGAGGATCTGCTGGCGACCCAGGACCGCTTCGACACCCACTTCGTCGACAGCTCCCCGTGGCACCGGAATCGCTCGGCCGCCTGACCGCACCCCCACCTTCACCACCCAGCCGTACGCACTCCCGAGGAGCCATCATGCGCAAGATCATCGCCTCGACCAACGCCACCCTCGACGGCTTCATCGACAACCCCCACGAGTGGTCGATGAGCTACAGCAGCGAGGAGGCCATGGCCTACGCCCTGGCCATGACCACCGGCTGCGACGCGCTGCTGCTGGGCCGCATCACCTACGAGGGCATGGCTCAGGCCTGGCCGAGCAGGGGCGGCAACCCCTTCGCCGACCACGTCAACGCGATGACCAAGTACGTCGTGGCCTCCCAGCCCGTCGACACCACGGCATGGAACCCCACCGTCGTCGTCCCGGGCGACGACCTCACCACTGAGATCACCAAGCTCAAGGAGCAGGACGGCAGCGACATCCTCATCTGGGGCAACGGCCGGCTCACCGACCACCTGGCCACGGCGGGGCTGCTCGACGAGTACCGGATCTGGATCTACCCCGTCCTCAGGGGCCAGGGCGAGCCGCTGTTCCGCCCCGACAGCGTCACCGGCCTGAAGCTCGTCGACACCACCACCTTCACCTCCGGTGTCACGGTGCTCGCCTACGCCCCGACCTCCGACTGAGCACCGCGAGCGTTCGTCGCCGGGGGTTGCGAACCCCAGTCCGGGCGGGACGGCGTATTCACCGCGGAAGCGTCGGTTGGTCGTGACGGCAGAGGTTGGCCGGGGTCATGGGACGATCACGACGCCGCCGCGTACGCCGCCCTGGGCCAGCCTGTCGTGGGCGGCCGCGGCTTCGGCAAAGGGGTACACGCCGGCGACTCGAAGCGGGATGTCGCCGCTGGTGACGAGTTTGACCAGCTCACCCAGTCGCGACCCGTCCGGCAGCACCTCCAGCGCGACCGTCCGGATTCCCCGTACCGTCTCCGGGCGAAGCGGCGGCGACGCGGCCACGAAGCCGCCGCCGTCGCGGACGAGGTCCAGCAGCGAGGCACCGATCACCGCCAGGTCGATGACCGCATCGAACGTCCCGGCCGGAGTGTCGGAGCGCGACAGGAACGCCGCGCCCAGCGACTCCACGAACGTACGGTCGTCGGCTCCGGCGAGTCCCGTGGCGTGCAGGCCGGCCGCTCGAGCCAGCGCCAGGACGAACCCGCCGACCTGCCCGGCGGCACCGGTGACGAGCACGGTCGAACCCGCCGGAAGCGCGAGCAGGTCGAGGGCCTGTGCCGCGGCGAGGCCGTTCGTCGGCAGGGTCGCCGCCTCGGTCGCAGGGACGCCGGCGGGCGCGTGCGTCAGCCAGGCCGCGTCGAGCACCACGTACTCCGCGTGGGCGCCGACCGTGGTCTGCAGCCACGGTGAGAAGCCGATGACCTCGTCGCCGATCGTGAACTGATCGACCGCCGCGCCGACCACGTCGACGACGCCCGCCACGTCCCAGCCGGGCGTGTACGGCAGACCGTTGGGCAGCGGGGCCGGGAATCCACCGGCGCGGACCATCAGGTCGACGGGATGGACGACGGACGCGTTGACCTTCACCCGTACCTGCCCCCGCCCCGGCTCGGGCACCGACACGTCGGCCACGTGCAGGACCTCCGGCCCGCCGAACTGTGCATAGCTGACTGCGCGCATCGCTGTCCCCCTGGTCGATTCTCGTGATCACCAAGACCGTACGAATCAGGGGCACCATGAGAAAGTAGGTACCTCGAAGTACCTAGGGCACCGTTGGAGGGAAAGATGGCGACGACAACCGCGGCTGAACGCCGTGAACAGGCCAAACGCGACTACGACGCGTTCCTGCAGCAGTGCCCGACCCGTGAGCTGCTGAGCAGGCTCACCGACAAGTGGGTCGCACTGGTGATCCCCGCTCTGGCCGGCGGCCCACAGCGGCACAGCGAACTCGCCGGCCGCATCGCCGGGGTCAGCCAGAAGATGCTCACCCAGACCCTGCGCACGCTGGAACGCGATGGCCTGGTCACCCGCACGATCACGGCCTCGGTGCCGGTCCGCGTCGACTACGAACTCACTCCGCTCGGTCACGAGCTGTTTCCAGTCATGATCGCGATCAAGAACTGGGCGGAGACACACATGGATCGAGTCTTCGAAGCCCGCGCCCAATTCGACACACGACCCTGAACCTCCAGACGGCGCAGACTCGGGCACGTACTCGACCTGCCAGTCGGGGCCGAGTACGGCTTCGATCGGCAGGCCCGCGGGCTTCACGTCGCTGTCACCGGGCGTGCCGCGACAGCGGCTGGCGCCCGACGGTCTCAGTCGGGCTTCGGTTGGGAGCGTAGGCGACGCATCTGGGCGTGGCTGAGGTCATGCGCTCGCCCCATGTGGCGGGTGATCACCTCAAGCTCCTCCTCGGTGTGGTCGTCGAGGATTGCCTGCCAGGACTGGCCGAGGTCGTCCCAGACCGCGGTGACGCGGTCGACGCGGGCAGGCACCTGGGTGACCAGCACCCGACGCCGATCATCCTGGTCGGGCGTGCGTTTCACGTAGCCACCACGTTCGAGCCGGTCGACCAGACGGGTCGCCGATCCCGTGGTCAGACCGGTCATCTCGGCGATCTCCTTGACCGTCAGCGGTGCCGGAGCCGCCGAGAGCAGGCTCAGAAACTGCACATCCGTCGGATGCAGCCCGAGATGCTCGGCGATGGCCTGGTTGAACAGCACGTACGCGGCCAGATAGCGGCGGGACGCCATCGACAGTTCCTCGTACAACCTGGCCCGGCGCGTCGCCGCCATCCGCATCACATCCCAACTAGTTGCGTCACGCAGCGGTTCTGATAATCTGCTGCGCGACGCAGTTAATTCTTCACGCAGCTATCGTATCTCCAGGAGGAGTCATGCTCACCGTTGCCGTCACCGGGGCCACCGGAGCCCAGGGTGGGGCCACGGCACGCGCGCTGCTGAAGGCCGGGCACCGGGTACGCGCACTCACCCGCCAGCCCGCCTCCCCAGTCGCCGAAGCCCTGCGCGACGTAGGTGCCGAGGTATGCCAGGCCGACTTCGACGATCGCGCCTCTCTCGATGCCGCGCTCGCCGGGTGCGACTCGCTGTTCGCGGTCACCACGCCGTTCGGCACCGACCTTGCCACCGAAGTGCGGCACGGCAAGGCCCTCGTCGACGCCGCGACAGTCGCTGGCCTCGGCCACGTCGTGCTCACCACCGCCGCCCACGCCGACCGCGGCACCGGGATCCCGCACTACGAGAGCAAGCACCTGATCGAGCAGCACCTGCGCACCTCCGGTGTGCCCTGGACGGTCATAGCGCCGGCCGCATTCATGGACAACTACGCCAGCGGCTGGACCCTCGACGGCCTGCGCACCGGGACCTTCGCCTGGCCGATGCCCGCCGATCGGCCGCTCACTCTCATCCCGGCAGTCGACATCGGCGCGTTCGCCGCGCTCGTCCTGCAGCGCGCCGACGAGTTCGCCAGCCGTCGCATCGACATCGCCTCCGACGAGCGCACTCCCGCCCAGATGGCCGAAATCCTCGCCGGTGCCATCGGCGGCGCGATCACCCACCAGCAGGTGCCCCTGGCCCACGTCCGACAGCGGTCCGCCGACCTGGCGGCCATGTTCGACTACTTCACTGTCGTGGGCTTGGCGGTCGACGTCGCCGCGCTACGCCGCGACTACCCGGAGGTCGGCTGGCACCGCTTCGTCGACTGGGCCAATGCCCGAGACTGGCCTGCACTGCTGTCCACCGGCAGGCCGTCGCGGCCTCGATCACCTGGCCGTTTCCGCCAACCGTAATCGCCACTTCGTCGCGAGGGCGTTGCGGAGCCGGGTCGCCTCGTGAGAGGTGCGGGGCTGACCACGACTCATGTCCGCTGGTGGTAGTGGTTGCGGCGGGGTAGCTGGTCCGGGTCGAGCCAGGCCGGCGGCACGAACTCCGGCTGGCCGTCGCCGGCGAGCCGGACGATCCAGTCGCCGTGGTGCAGGTGCCGGTGGTGGTGGCCGCAGAGCAGCACCGCGTTCGCGAGGCTGGTAGGGCCGCCGTCGACCCAGTGACGGATATGGTGGGCGTCGCACCATCGCGGTGGCCGATCGCAACCGGGAAAGGCGCAACCCCGGTCCCGCAGCACGAGGGCGCGACGGAGCGGGCCGGTGAAGAGGCGACGTTGCCGGCCCACGTCGAGGACCTGAGCCGCGCCGTCGAGCACGGCGGGCAGGATGGCCGCGTCGCAGGCGAGGCGGCGTACCGCCTCCGGAGTGAGCTGCAGGCCGGTGTCCAGGGCACCCGCGTCGAGCTGCTGAAGCAGGGCGTCGTAGTCGGTGGTCACCACGACCTGCGCCGGGTCGCCGCCGTGCTCGGGTAACTCACCGGTACGCAGCGCGAGACGGCACACGTCGGCGAGGGCGTCGTGCCGACGCTGCCCTGCGGTGCGGGTGTCATCCGGGCCGGTGGGTGTGGTGAGCGGGTCGATGGCGGCACGCAGCACCGCGGCCGCTTCGGTGTCGAGGCTGCCGGTCAGGCGCAGCCGACCATCCGACTGCTCGCTGATGGTGACGTGCCGGTCGCGGGCGGCCCGGCGAGCCGCGGCCTCCAGTGCGGCTCGGGCGGCGGCGTCGGCGACCTCGGGCGCGACGTGCTCGAGGATGCGGCTGCCCAGTTTGCGCAGCAGCGTCGGATCGAACTGCCCGGCCCAGTCGATCAGCATCCCCACCGCCTTGTCGGCGGCCTCCGGGCCGGCCACGGCGTGCACCGTGTCGACCGTGTCGGCGATGACCTGGGTCTGCTCCACGGTGATGCTGCCGTTGGCGAGGGCGTGACGAACGTCGGGGGCACCGGTGTCCAGCAGGGCGGCGAGGTCGACCAGTCGGCGTGCGGCGGAGCCGGTCAACCGCAACCGTTCCCGCAGCCACACCACCGTCGAGGACGCGCCATGCGCCACAGCGGTGCCCCGCCCATCCAACTCCCGCACAGCCGTCAGGTGCACCGCCGCCAGCCGCTGCTGAAGTCGGTGCGACGCATCGATCACCGCGACCAGATCAGCGTCGGACATGGCCCAGACAACCGCGTCGGAACAACCCGACACTGCGGCTTCCGCCTGCGACAACTCCTCGACCACGACCAAAGACTAGAACAGGTGTACGACAATTCTTTCCGCGAGCGTACCGCCGCAGGTCTGGTCGACGGCATCGACGGTGTGCCAGGGTCGGACCGTGCGACGTGCGGACCCTGCCTGGCTCGCCCACTCGCGGCGCGGCAGCGGCCCGCCGCTGGTCCTCATCCATGGCATCGGCAGTCGGTGGCAGGTCTGGGAGCCGGTACTGGACCGGGTGGCGCGGCACCGGGAGGTGATCGCACTCGACCTGCCCGGGTTCGGCGACTCGCCCCGGTGGCCCGACCCGCCGGTAGGCACCTCGCCTGGCTCGGTCGAGCATCTGGCCGATCGGGTTGCCGCGTTCCTGGCCGCGTCGGGTGTGCGCCATCCCGTGGTGGCCGGCAACTCGCTGGGTGGCGGCATCGCGTTGGAGCTGGGCCGGCGCGGGCTGGCCCGCGCGGTCGTCGCATTCGCACCGATCGGGTTCTGGGGGCCGGTTGGGCGGCGCTGGTGTCAACTGGCGGTCGGCGGCGCCCGGTCGGCCGCCGTCGCTCTGCGCCCGGCGTTGCCCCGTCTGCTGGCGAGTCGGGCCGGCCGGGTGGCGATCTGCGGGCTGTTCTACGGCCGTCCGAGCCGGCTGGACCGGGACGAGTGCGTCGACTCGGCAGCGGCGCTGGCCGACGCGCCGGGCTTTGCGGCAGCGCGCACGGCGTTCGGCCAGTGGCAGCTCCGAAAAGGACCGGCACCCGATCCGCGCGGGGCGCTGCGGGAGATCCCGGTGACGGTCGCCTGGGGTACGCGCGATCTCGTGCTGCCGTACCGAAGTCAGGCCCGGCGCGCCCGCGTGGCGCTGCCGGAGGCCCGGCACGTGCCGCTACCGGGCTGCGGACACCTGCCCTTCGCGGACGACCCGGAAGGGTGTGAGCGGCTGTTGATCCAGACTTATTGACATGCCGCCAACAGCGCGCGAGGGTGGTGCACATGCCGACCCCCGACGGTCCCCCCTCGCCGTGGCGCGAGCCGGAGCACGACGACCTGGCCGACCTGGCCCGCACCTTCTTCACGAAGGAGGTGCTGCCGCACACCGACCGCCTGCTGGCACAGGGCCACCCGGATCGCGAGCACTACCGGCGCGCCGGTGAGCTGGGGCTGCTCGGCCTGTCCGTGCCGGAGGAGTACGGCGGCGGGGGCGGCGGGTTCACCCACGAGGCCGTCCTGCTGCACGAGCAGGCGTACACCGGGGAGAGCAGCCTCGGGCTGGCCGTCCACAGTGGCATCGTGACCGGCTACCTGGCGACGTACGGCAGCGAGGAGCAGAAGCGGCGCTGGCTGCCCGGCCTTTGCAGCGGTGACCTGGTCGGCGCGATCGCGATGACCGAGCCGGACGGCGGCTCGGACCTTCAGGCGATGCGCACCCGGGCGATCCGCGACGGTGACGACTACCTGGTCACCGGGGCGAAGACGTTCATCACCAACGGCGGCCTCGCCGACCTGGTCATCGTGGCCGTCAAGACGGACCCCGAACAGCGGGCGGCCGGCGTCTCGCTGCTGGTGTGCGAGGTCGGTGGCGACCCGGCCGGCTTCCGCCGGGGCCGGCTGCTGTCCAAGATCGGGCTGCACGCCAACGACACCGCCGAGCTGTTCTTCGACGAGTTCCGGGTGCCGGCGGCCAACCTGCTCGGCGGCGCCGAGGGGCTGGGCTTCATCCAGCTCATGCAGCAGCTCCCCCAGGAACGCCTGGTGATCGGCGTCGGTGCGGTCGCCGTGATGGAGCGCGCCGTCGAGCTGACCGTCGCGTACGCCAAGGAGCGCACCGCCTTCGGCAAGCCGCTGATGGGCCACCAGAACACCCGGATGGTGCTCGCCGAGTGCGCCACCCGCACCCGCGTCAGCCGGGTCTTCCTGGACGACTGCATCGTCCGGCACGCCCGTGGCGAGCTGGACGTGGCGACCGCCGCGATGGCGAAGTCCTGGCTCACCGACGGGCAGTGCGAGGTGGTCGATCGCTGCCTGCAGCTCTTCGGCGGCTACGGCTACACGACGGAGTACCCGATCGCCCGGATGTACGCCGACGCCCGCGTCCAGAAGATCTACGGCGGCACCAACGAGATCATGAAGGAGTTGATCGCCCGTGCCCTCTGAGGCGTACGTCTACGACGCGGTCCGCACCCCGCGCGGACGCGGCCGGGACACCGGCGCGCTGCACGGGGTCAAGCCGATCTCGCTGGTGGTCGGCCTGATCGACGCGCTGCGCGAGCGCAACCCCGGCCTGGACGTCAACCGGCTGGAGGACCTGCTGCTCGGCATCGTCACCCCGATCGGTGAGCAGGGCGGCGATCTGGCGCGGGCCGCCGCGCTGCTGGCCGGGCTGCCCGATCAGGTGGGTGGGGTGCAGCTCAACCGGTTCTGCGCCTCCGGGCTGGAGGCGGTCAACTCCGCCGCCGCCCGGATCCGCTCCGGGTGGGAGCACCTGTTGCTGGCCGGCGGAGTCGAGTCGATGTCCCGGGTGCCGATGGGCTCCGACGGCGCGGCCTGGGCCACCGACCCGCAGACCGCGCTGGCCACCTCGTTCGTGCCGCAGGGCGTCAGCGCCGACCTGATCGCCACACTGGAGGGCTTCACCCGTGACGACGTGGACGGCTACGCGTTGCGGTCACAGGAGCGGGCCGCCAAGGCGTGGGCCGGCGGGCACTTCGCCCGCTCGGTGGTCCCGGTACGCGACGGCAACGGGCTGGACATCCTCACCGCGGACGAGCACCCCCGCCCGGAGACCACCCGGGAGGCGCTGGGCCGGCTCACCCCGTCCTTCGCCACGATGGGCGATGCGGCCGGCTTCGACGCGGTCGCGTTGCAGAAGTTCCACTGGCTGGAGGCGATCGAGCACGTCCACCACGCCGGCAACTCGTCGGGCATCGTGGACGGCGCGGCGCTGGTGCTGATCGGCTCGGAGCAGGTCGGCCGGGACCTCGGCCTCACCCCGCGCGCCCGGATCGTCGGCGCGGCGGTCACCGGCGCCGACCCGACGCTGATGCTGACCGGCCCGATCCCGGCCACCCACAAGGCGCTCGCCGCCGCCGGGCTGACCCTCGCCGACATCGACCTGTTCGAGATCAACGAGGCGTTCGCCGCGGTGGTCCTCAAGTACGTCCGCGACCTGGGCCTCGACCCGGACCGGGTGAACGTCAACGGCGGAGCGATCGCTCTCGGCCACCCGCTCGGCGCGACCGGTGCCATGTTGCTCGGCACCGCGTTGGACGAGTTGGAGCGCCGCGACCTGCGTCGCGCCGTGGTGACCCTCTGCATCGGCGGCGGCATGGGCGTCGCCACCGTTCTCGAGCGCTGCTGACCCGGGGGAAAAGACCAATGACCACCACCATCCGGTACGACCGCAGCGCCGACGGCATCGTCACGCTCACGCTCGACGACCCCGAGCAGTCCGCCAACACCATGAACCGCGCATACGCCGCGTCGATGACCAGCGTGCTGGACCGGCTGGAGGCCGAGCCCGATCTCGCCGGAGTAATCGTGACCAGCGCCAAGTCGACCTTCTTCGCCGGTGGGGACCTGCCGGAGATGATCCGGGCGACCCACGCCGACGCGCCAGCGCTCGCCGAACTACTCGGCACGATCAAGCGGGATCTGCGCAGGCTGGAGACACTCGGCCGGCCGGTCGTCGCCGCGGTGAACGGCTCGGCGCTCGGCGGTGGCCTGGAGATCGCGCTCGCCTGCCACCACCGGGTCGCGTTGGACGCGCCCGACAGTCGGCTCGGACTGCCCGAGGTGACCCTGGGCCTGTTGCCGGGCGCCGGCGGCGTCACCCGGACGGTACGGATGCTCGGCCTGGCCGGGGCACTGACCACGGTGCTGCTCACCGGCCGGCGGATGCGCCCGGCCGACGCCCTGGCCGCCGGGCTGGTCGACGAGGTGGTCGCCACCCCGGACGAGCTGCTGGACTCCGCCCGCGCCTGGATCGCGGCCAACCCGCACCCGAGGCAGCCGTGGGACCGGCCCGACTACCGGATGCCCGGCGGCACCCCGGCCAGCCGCTCCCTCGCAGCGCAGCTGCCGGCCTTTCCGGCCACCCTGCGCAAACAGCTCAAGGGTGCCCGGCTGCCCGCACCCGAGGCGATCCTGGCCACCGCCGTCGAGGGCGCGCAGGTCGACCTGGAGACCGCGTTCACCGTCGAGACCCGGCACCTGATCGGCCTGCTCACCGGGCAGGTCGCCAAGAACATGATCGGCGCGTTCTTCTTCGACCTGAAGGCGGTCAACGGCGGCGCGGCCCGACCGTCCGGGGTGGACGTCGCCCCGGTGCGCCGGGTGGCGGTGCTGGGCGCCGGGATGATGGGCGCCGGCATCGCGTACGCCTGCGCCAGCGCCGGCCTGGACGTCGTCGTCCGGGACGTCTCGGCGGAGGCGGCCGGCCGGGCCCGGGAGCACGCCGAGCGGCTGCTGACCCGCGAGGTACGCAAGGGACGCGCCACCCAGGCGCAGGCCCAAGCCGTGCTGGACCGGATCCTCACCACCGACCAGGTGGACGCGCTGAGCGGCTGCGACGCGGTCATCGAGGCGGTCTTCGAGGATCCGGCTCTGAAGCAGGCGGTGTTCGCCGAGGTGCTGCCGGTGCTGGCACCGGGCGCGCTGCTCGCCTCCAACACCTCCACCCTGCCGATCACCGCGCTGGCCGCCGGAGTGGACCGGCCGGCCGACTTCCTCGGCATGCACTTCTTCTCCCCCGTCGACCGGATGCCGCTGCTGGAGATCGTGGTCGGCGAGCAGACCGGCGACGCCGCGCTGGCACGGGCGTTCGACCTGGGCCGGCGGATCGGCAAGACCCCGATCGTGGTCAACGACGGCCGGGGCTTCTTCACCAGTCGGGTCATCGGCCGATTTCTCGACGAGGCGGTCGGCATGGTCGCCGAGGGGGTGCCGGCCGCCTCGGTGGAGCAGGCCGCCCTGCAGGCCGGCTACCCGACCGGGCCGCTGGCGCTGGCCGACGAGGTGAGCCTCACCCTGATCCAGCGGATCCGCCGGCAGTTCGAGGCCGCCAGCGAAGGCTTCCTGCCGCTGCCCGCGCATCGTCTGGTGGACGAGCTGGTCGACGCGTACGACCGGGCGGGGCGTGCGGCCGGCCGGGGCTTCTACTCCTACGACGACGGCACCCGGGGCCGGTTGTGGTCGGGTCTGGCCGAGCTGACCACCGACGCGGGCCGGGCCGTGCCCTTCACCGACCTCCAGGAACGGATGCTCTTCGCCGAGGCGCTCGACGCGCTGCGCTGCCTCGACGAGGGGGTGCTGCGCACCGAGACCGACGCCAACATCGGCTCGATCTTCGGCATCGGCTTTCCGGCCTGGACGGGTGGGGTGATCCGCTACGTCCGGCAGTACGCGGGCGGGCCGGCCGGCTTCGCGGCCCGCGCGGTGGAGCTGGCCGACCGTTACGGCACCCGGTTCACGCCTCCCGCCGACCTGGCCGACCGGCTCGCCGCCTCGGCCGCTCACCCCGCCGAGCCGGTAGGCGTCGCGTGACAACCGAGGGGGCCAGCAGCATGATCGTGCTCGATCAGGGATCTAGTGGCATCGGAGGGCTTCGTACACCACTACATCCTGGATCGAGCACGATCGTGGCCAGGTGCGGCGTGGCCAGCACGGTGCGCGCCGCGTGACGGCCTCGGGTGGGCCGTTGGCCGGGGTGCGCGTCGTCGAGTTGGCTAGCCTCGCTCCGGCGCCGTTCGGCTGCATGGTGCTCGCCGACCTCGGCGCGGACGTGGTGCGGGTGGACCGGCCGGGCGGCCCGGGAGCGGGGCGGTTGGCCGCGCCGACCGGCGGGCCGTTGCAGCGTGGTCGCCGGGTCACCGCACTGGACCTGAAGAGCCCGGCCGGGGTGGAAGACCTGCTGCGCCTGGTGGAGCGGGCGGACGTGCTGGTCGAGGCGTACCGGCCGGGGGTGACCGAGCGGTTGGGTCTCGGGCCGGAGGTCTGCCAGACCCGTAACCCCCGCCTGGTGTACGCCCGGATGACCGGCTGGGGCCAGGACGGGCCGCTGGCGCAGCGGGCCGGACACGACATCGACTACATCGCCGTGGCCGGGGCACTGGAGCCGCTGGGCCGGGCCGGCGAACGTCCGCACGCACCGCTGAACCTGATCGGCGACTTCGCCGGCGGCGGCATGCTGCTCGCCGTGGGAGTGCTGGCCGCGCTGCTGGAACGGGAACGCTCCGGCGTCGGCCAGGTGGTCGACGCCGCCATGGTGGACGGGTCGGCGCTGCTCACCGCGTTCCTGCACGGGCTGCTCGGCACCGGGCTGTGGGCCGCCCCGCGCGGGCGCAACCTGCTCGACGGTGGCGCCCCGTTCTACGACACGTACGCCACGGCCGACGGCGGCCACCTGGCCGTCGGCGCGTTGGAACCGGCGTTCTACGCCGCGCTGCTCACCGGCCTCGGCCTCGCCGACGAGGAGGACCTGCCCGACCAGTACGACCCGAGCGGCTGGGACGAGCTGCGCCGGCGGTTCACCGCGCGGTTCGCCGAGCGGACCCGGGACGAGTGGACGGCGGTCTTCGAGGACCTGGACGCGTGTGTCGCGCCGGTGCTCACCCCCGGCGAGGCACACCGGCATCCGCACAACGCCGCCCGGGGCACCTTCGTCGAGGTGAGCGGTGAGATCCAGCCAGCCCCGGCGCCGCGTTTCGACCGGACGCCGACCGCTCTGCCAACCCCGGCCCCCGACCCGGAACGCGACGCCCTGCCGGTCGGTGAGATCCTCGCCGGCTGGTCGTGACCAACCCCGCACCCGCCCGCCACGATCCGAACAACCTCGGGAAAGGCGCTGCCTGGTGACCTGGTGGGACAGCAGGAACTTTGACGTTGCTCGGATCTGCGGTTGCCCGGTGTCGGGCGCTAGGCTGCCCGGATGGCAGCGTGCCCCGAGCTGACCTGGCCACGATCCCTTCGGGGACGCGGCCGAGGTCCCTCCGGGGTAACCCCGGGGGCGTCACATCCACCTGGGCAGCACACCACAGGTGCGTCGGCACGCTTTGCGAGCCCGTGCACCCGTACGACCGGGCATCGTCGGGGCACGCTGCCACACATCCCGGAGTGGTCGTGACGACAGTCGCCTCCCTGGCCGTCGCGCTCGGCGACGCGTTCCTCGCCGCCCAGCGGTGGCAGCGCGGCGACCTGGTCGAGTCGGGTGGGCGCGTGCTGGGCGTACGCCGGCGGTGGCTGTGGCCGGTCGCGGACGCCGTGCTCAGCGCGTACGCCCGGGCTCCGCGGGACCGGCCCCGGGAGCTGGCCGCCTTCCTCGCGGACCTTGCGCTGCTCGCCGAGGTGGTCGGCACGGCGCGGCAGCGCGGCCGGCCGATCGCGGTCCGCGCCCGGCCGGTCACGTCGACCCGCACGGTACGTCGGCCCTGGTCGACCCCGGTCCTGGACGACCTCGACGCCCTGGCCCGGTTGCTCGACCTGACCCCGGAACAGCTCGACTGGTACGCCGACCGCCGGGGGATGAACCGCCGCGCCGCCGATCGCCGGCTGCACCACTACCGATACCGGTGGGCCGCCGGTGGTCGGCTGATCGAGGCGCCGAAGCCCCGACTGCGCGCGCTGCACCGGCGGCTGCTGGCCGAGCTGCTGGGCCCGCTGCCGGTGCATCAGGCGGCGCACGGGTTCGTGCCCGGCCGGTCGGCGCACACCTTCGCGGCCGCGCACGCCGGTCGGGCGGTGGTGGTCCGCGTCGACCTGGCCGCGTTCTTCGGCAGCGTGCCGGCCCGGCGGGTGTACGGGCTCCTGCGCACCGCCGGATATCCGGAGCCGGTCGCGCACGCGCTCACCGGCCTCTGCACGACTCGGACGCCACCGGCGGTGCTCCGCGGCGCGCCGGCCGGCCTGCCCGACCGGGCGTGGCGGCTCGCCGTGCTGCGCGGCGGGCACCTGCCGCAGGGCGCGCCCACCTCGCCCGCGCTGGCCAATCTCTGCGCGTTCCGGCTGGACCGCCGGCTGACCGGGTTGGCCGCCGCCTTCGGCGTCGACTATCAGCGGTACGCCGACGATCTCGCCTTCTCCGGTGAACTGTCACCCCGGCGGGTAGCCGACCTGCTCGCCGCGGTGACCGAGGTGACCCGGGACGAGGGTTTCCGGGTGCACCCGGGCAAGACCCGGGTTCGAGGCCGAGCCGACCGGCAACTCCTCGCCGGGCTCGTGGTCAACGAGCGGCCGGCGGTGCCGCGCGCCGACTACGACCGACTGCGCGCCGTCCTGCACAACGCCGCACGCACCGGGTTGGCCGCGCAGAACCACGGCGGTCATCCGGCGTTCGCCGACCACCTGGCCGGCCGGGTCGCCTGGGTCGGCCACGCTCACCCCACCCGTGCGGCCAAACTGGCGACGCTCCTCGCCGCCGCCCTGGCCGCCACACCTCCGAGCTGATCAGGAGGTGTGCGTCAGAGAACTGTCCTCTGGTGACGCCAACCCCTTGATCAATCGAGGCGTGACGGCGGTGCGCGGGGTTCGGCGGTGGTACCAGGTGGCGAAGAGGGCGACGGCGAGCAGCAGCTCGGCGATGTCGCCGCCGTAGTACATGAGCTGGGCGGCGGACCGGAACGCCGCCGGGTCCGGATCCGGGAGGCCGGGCGGCAGGCTTCCGGCGTGCGCGTAGAGGTATTTGGCGAGCACCGAGTGCCCGGCCGCCGCGCCGAGCAGCGCTCCGAGCCGCACCGCCAGCCCGGGGCGGCGCGGCGCCGGGTCCGGGCCGACCAGCGACCAGGCGAACAGATAACCGGCGGCCAGATAGTGCAGGTGCAGGGCGTGGTGCAGGGCCGGCTGGCGCTCCGCCACGGCGTAGAGCGGGGTGAGCAGCACGACGGCCAGCCCGCCCGTGCCGAGCAGCGCCGTGGTGACCGGGTGGGCGAGCAGGCGCAGCGGACGGGCGCGCAGCAGCCGGCCGACGAGCCGGCGCGTGGGCGTGGACGCGATCCGCAGCAGCAGGGTCACCGGAGCCCCGAGCACCAGCCCGAGCGGGGCCACCATGCCGAGCAGCAGGTGCATGGCCATGTGCCCCCGCGGGTCGTCGGGCAGCCGCGCGAGCGGCCCGACCGCGACCGCCAGCACGGCACAGCCGGCCAGCCAGGCAGCGCTGCGTCGGTGGTCCCAGCCCCTTCGGTCGTGTGTGGCGGCCACGAGGTAACCGCCAGCCAGCAGGCCAACCACCGCCAGCGGCAACCAGGGCGGAGCATCCGCCGCGTGCCCCCCGCGCGCGAGCGCCGACGACGCGAACCAGGCCGGGGCCTCAGTCGCGCTCCCGCCGGACGGGAGCGCCGGCGCCGCGAACCAGGCCGTGCCGGCGGCGAGCGACGCCGTCACCGCCGGCCGTCGCGTGGCCGTCGGTTCCGCGTACGCCAGACCAGCGCGGCGCCCGCGAGCAGCAGCACGGCGCCCCCCACGTTCCAGAACACGTCGTACGGCACCAGGTGGACGCCGTAGCGGATCTGGTGCAGTCGGAGCACCTTGTGGTCGACCAGCCCGTCGAAGAGCTGGAACCCTCCGGCGCCGAGCAGGACGCCACCCCAGGTCGGCCGGGCCGACAGGACGGCCCGTCGGCGCAGGTCGGCGAACCAGAAGAACCCGCCGACCAGGGCCAGCACCTCGGCGGCGTGCAGCAGCCCGTCGGAGAGCAGCCCCACGGTCGGGGTGGACCGATCGTAGAAGTGGTGCCAGGCCAGCAGCTGGTGGAAGACGATCTCGTCCACCGCGGCCATCACCGCGACGCCGATCAGGACGCCGGCGAGGATGGACGAGCGGACGTCCGGCGCGGCGCTGACGCGCGCCTCCGGCTGGTGTGAACCGACCACCCCACACCTCGCATCTCGCCTCGGGTCAAAGCCCAAACTACCGCAAAATGCCCATTGATCAGCCTGCCGCCGCTTTCGGGCGGGCGACGACATCCCCGTTTCGCGCCGGTGGCACGACTAGCGGCATGATCATGGAACGGAACGGCCAACGCCATGCCGGCAGCGGCGTCCACCGACCAACCCGGCAGCGGACCCGCGCCGGCCACGGAGTTCACAGGAGGAGGTGCACGTGCCGGACGCGGACGAACTCGTCGCCGAGGTGCTCGGGGCGGTGCGCGGCACCGACGTACGTCAGGCCGAACGGCAGCTGGACCGGCTGATGGTCGGTACCGGCGCGGCGGACGGCGCGGCGGCGGTGGACGCGGCGCTGCTGCGTCGCCTGGTCCGCGGCGTCGGACGTCTCTGGCCTCGCGGCTGGCAGCCGGCCGACCTGGACCGGCTCACCACCCGGCGGCTCGGCGCCCGGCCGGCCCGGCTCGTCCGGGACGCGATGGCCGCCCAGCGGCGCGAGCAGCCCGGACCGGTCCCGGACTGGTGGGACGAGCAGCTACGCGAGCTGGCCGCCGAGGTGTGGTGGGACGACGACCGGGGCGTGCTGGCCGGCTGGTCGACACGTGTCGGGCTGGACCGGGTCGACGCGCTGCGCGCGGCCGTGGACACGATCGCGCTGGTGGAGAGCCTGCCGCCGATCGCGGTGCTGCGCCCGCCACCCGGCACGACCGGTGCGGCGGTCACCAGCCGACCGGCCGGCGCGACCCGCAGCGGATCGGGGATGCTCAACCGGGTGCGGGCGCTGCTGGCCAAGGCCGAGTCGACGACCTTCCCGGCCGAGGCGGAGGCGTTGACCGGCAAGGCGCAGGAGCTGATCGCCCGGCACAGCATCGACGAGGCTCTGCTGGCCGCCGGGTCCGACCGTGGTGACCTGCCCGGCGGGGTGCGGCTCGGCACCGAGAGCCCGTACGCCGGGGCCAAGGCGCTGCTGGTGCAGGAGGTCGCGGCGGCAAACCGGTGCGAGGCGGTCTGGTCCGACGACCTCGGTTTCGCCACGGTGCTGGGCTGGCCGGCCGACCTGGTGGCGGTGGAACTGCTGTACACCTCGCTGCTGGTCCAGGCCACCGGCGCGATGCTGCGCGGGCGGGCCGAGCGCCGGCCGGGAGCGGGACGCCGGACGAAGGTCTGGGACGAGTCCTTCCTCAACGCGTTCGCGCTGCGGATCGGCGAGCGGTTGCGGGCGGCCACCGAGGCGGCGGACCGGGCGGCGGCCGAGGCGGCTGGTCCGGAGCGGCTGCTGCCGGTGCTCGCGGCCCGCGGCGAGGCGGTCCAGGAGCGGCTGGTCACCCTCTTTCCCGGTGTCACCCGGCACCGGCTCAGCGTCCGTGACGCCGAAGGCTGGTCGTCCGGCACCTCTGCCGCCGACCGGGCGTCGCTGGATGTCGGCGGCGGGCGGAAACCCCGACAGATACCCGGCCGACCCGACCGGAGCTGATCCGCCCGGCGTGGGACCGCCACCGTCGAGACATTCTGCGATCTCCTTCGGAGCGCGGTAGGGAACGGGCCGTCGGCTCCGACCCTCCGGTGAGCCGCGCCCCGATCGGGGTGCGACCAGGAACCGAGGAGCATCGCCGTGAAGTACATGCTGCTGATCTGGAACCGGCCCGGCTTCACCGAGGAGCTGACCGAGTCGGAACGCGCCGCGCTCTTCGGCGAGGTCGACGAGATCATGAAGGAGCTGACCGAGACCGGCGAGTTCGTCGGCGGCCAGGCGCTGGCCAACCCGTCGCAGACGGTGACGGTCCGGCTCGCGGGCGGCCACCCGGAGATCGTCGACGGGCCGTTCATGGAGAGCAAGGAACAGTTCGCCGGCTACCTGACCGTCGACTGCCCCAACCCGCAGCGGGCCGCCGAGATCGCCGCCCGCTGGCCGGACGTGCGCTTCGGCGGCGCCATGGAGGTCCGCCCGATCATGGATGAGGCCGGGACGGAGATGTGACCGACGACCGGACGGCCGAGGACCTGCTGCGGACACTCGCGCCGCAGGTCCTCGGCCTGCTGGTCCGCCGGCACGGGCAGTTCGACCGGTGCGAGGACGCGGTCCAGGAGGCACTGCTCGCCGCCGCGACACAGTGGCCCGGGCAGGGCCTGCCGGACAACCCCCGCGCCTGGCTGCTCACCGTCGCCACCCGCCGGCTCACCGACGAGTGGCGCAGTGAGAGCGCCCGTCGGAACCGCGAGCTGGCCGTCGCGCTGCGCGAGCCGGCGTACGCCGGGATGGCACCGGCAGCCGACGCGCAGCCGGCGGTGGCGGACACCGACGACACGCTCACGCTGCTCTTCCTCTGCTGCCACCCCGCGCTGGTTCCCTCGGCGCAGGTGGCGCTCACCCTGCGCGCGGTCGGCGGTCTCAGCACCGCCCAGATCGCCCGGGCGCACCTGGTGCCGGAGGCGACGATGAGCCAGCGGATCCGCCGGGCCAAACAGCGGATCGAGGTCGCCGGAGCCCGGTTCACCATGCCCGCACCGGGCGAACGGAACGAGCGGCTGCGAACGGTGCTCCGGGTGCTCTACCTGATCTTCAACGAGGGCTACACCGCGTCCAGCGGGCCGGACCTGCACCGGGCCGAGCTGACCGGCGAGGCGATCCGGTTGGCCCGCGTCCTGCACGGGCTGCTGCCCGACGAGGGCGAGGTGGCCGGGCTGCTGGCGCTCATGCTGCTGACCGACGCGCACCGCGCGGTCCGGGTCGGCGCGGACGGTGAGTTGGTGCCGCTGGCCGAGCAGGACCGCACCCGGTGGGACAGGACGGCCATCGCGGAGGGGAT
Organism: Micromonospora sp. 067-2; assembly: GCF_046549295.1. Lineage (NCBI taxonomy): Bacteria > Bacillati > Actinomycetota > Actinomycetes > Micromonosporales > Micromonosporaceae > Micromonospora > Micromonospora sp. 067-2. The sequence continues at coordinate 576,552 of NZ_JAJPWB010000002.1, forward strand.
CGCGCTGATCACCGAGGCGTTGACCTGGTCGCCGCCCGGCCCGTACCAACTGCAGGCGGCGATCGCCGCGGTGCACGCCGAGGCGCCGACGGCGGCGGCGACGGACTGGCCGCAGATCGTCGCGCTCTACCGGCTTCTCGCCCGGATCGCGCCGAACCCGATGGTCACCCTCAACCAGGCGGTGGCCGTCGCCATGGTGGACGGGCCGGAAGCCGGGCTCACCCTGCTCACACCCCTGGACGCCGACGAGCGCACCGCCGGGCACCACCGGCTCGCCGCGGTCCGGGCCCACCTGCTCGAGCTGGCCGGGGAGCCCGACGCGGCGCGGGACGCCTATCTGGCGGCGGCACGCGGCACGACCAGCCTGCCCGAGCAGCGGTACCTGGAACTGCGAGCCGCCCGACTGGCGGGGCAACGGTGAGACCAGCCCGGCGCCGCGCGGGGATTCTCAGGGTCGGCGGACGGGGCGGGACAGACAGCACGCCGGGCCGGTGAACGATCACCGGCCCGGCGCGTGGAGCGCGTCGTACGTCAGCTCTTGAAGACGTCCTTGATCTTCTCGCCCGCCTGCTTGAGGCTGGCCTTCGCCTGGTCGCCGCGGCCCTCGGCCTCGAGCTGCTCGTCGTCGGTGGCGCGACCGACGCCTTCCTTGACCTTACCGGCCGCGTCCTCGCCGGCGTTGCTGATCTTGTCGTCGATACCCATTTGCGAACCTCCGTCTGCAAGCGTCGCTACATCACCAGCAGTACCCCGGCCATCCTCAGTCCAATCATCCCGATCTGATGACCCGTTCCGAGCTGTCGTCGGGGCCGCCGAATGGAACCGCCGCAGGCGCAGACTGTTGGCCACCACGAAGACCGACGAGAAGGCCATCGTGGCGCCGGCGATCATCGGGTTGAGCAGCCCGGCGGCGGCCAGCGGCAGGGCCGCCACGTTGTAGCCGAACGCCCAGAACAGGTTGCCCCGGATGATGCCGAGCGTGCGTCGGGCCAGCCTGATGGCGTCCACCGCGGCGTTCAGGTCGCCGCGGACCAGCGTGAGGTCGGACGCCTCGATCGCCACGTCGGTGCCGGTGCCCATGGCGAGACCAAGGTCGGCCTGGGCCAGCGCCGGCGCGTCGTTGACGCCGTCGCCGACCATCGCCACGGACCTACCCTCGGCCTGGAGGCGCCTGATCACGTCGACCTTGCCGGCCGGCAGCACCTCGGCGATCACCTCGTCGACACCCACCTCGGCGGCGACCGCCCGCGCCACGGTGGCGTTGTCCCCGGTCAGCAGGACCGGGGTCAGCCCCAGAGCGCGCAGCCGGGCCACCGCGGCACGACTGGTCGGCCGGACCACGTCGGCGACCGTGAGCACGCCCCGGGCCCGTCCGCCCCAGCCGGCGACGATCGCCGTGCGGCCGGCGGCCTCCGCGTCGGTGACGGCCCACTCGACCTCCGGCGGTACGTCGAGCCCGCGCTCCCGCAGCAGCCGGGACCGGCCGACCAGCACGACCCGCCCGTCGACCGTCGCGGTCACGCCCAGTCCATCGAGGTTGGCGAAGCCGGTCACCGGGGGCAGCGGCCCGGCCTCGGCGGCACGCGCGGCGACCGCACGGGCGATCGGATGCTCGGAGGCGGCCTCCACCGCACCGGCGAGCCGGAGCAGCTCGACGCTGTCCTCGCCGCTCGCCGGCACCACGTCCACCAGGGTCATCCGGCCGGTCGTCACGGTGCCGGTCTTGTCCAGCACGACGGTGTCCACCCGCCGGGTCGACTCCAGCACCTCCGGCCCCTTGATCAGCACGCCGAGCTGGGCGCCGCGCCCGGTGCCGACCAGGAGAGCGGTCGGCGTGGCCAGCCCGAGCGCGCACGGGCACGCGATGATCAGCACCGCGACCGCGGCGGTGAAGGCGGCCGTCGGGCCGGCCCCGGTGCCGAGCCACCAGCCGAGGGTGCCCACCGCGAGGGTGATGACGATCGGCACGAAGACGCCGGAGATCCGGTCGGCCAGCCGCTGCACGGCGGCCTTGCCGCTCTGCGCCTGCTCGACGAGGTCGGCCATCCGGGCGAGCTGGGTGTCCGCGCCGACCCGGGTGGCGGTGACGACCAGCCGGCCACCGGCGTTGATCGTCGCACCCACCACGCCATCCCCCGGGCCGACCTCGACCGGCACCGACTCACCGGTGAGCATGCTGGCGTCGACGGCCGAGGTGCCCTCGTCGACCACCCCGTCGGTGGCGATCTTCTCGCCGGGGCGGACCACGAAGCGGTCCCCGACGGTGAGCCGGTCCACCGGCATCAGGGTCTCCACCCCGTCGCGCAGCACCGCAACCTCCCTGGCGCCGAGGTCGAGCAGGGAGCGCAGGGCGGCACCGGCGGTTCGCTTGGATCGGGCCTCGAAATATCGGCCGGCCAGGAGAAACACCGTCACCCCGGCGGCCGCCTCCAGGTAGATGGTGCCCGCGCCGTCGGTGCGGGTGATGTCGAAGCGGAACGGGTGCGTCATCCCGGGCATCCCGGCGTCGCCGAGGAAGAGCGCCCAGAGCGACCAGCCGAACGCGGCGAGCGTGCCGAGCGACACCAGCGTGTCCATGGTCGCCGCGCCATGCCGCAGGTTGGTCCAGGCCGCCCGGTGGAAGGGCAGCCCGCCCCACACCACCACCGGAGCGGCCAGGGTCAGCGACAGCCACTGCCAGTAGTCGAACTGCCAGGCCGGGACCATGGCCAGCACGACCACCGGCACGCTGAGTGCCCCCGACACCCACAGCCGGGTACGCGGGCCGCGCAGCACGTCCACCGGCTCCTCGGTGGTGGCTGGCGGGGACGGCAGCGCGGCCGTGTACCCGGTCTTGCGTACGGTCTCGACAAGCTCGTCCGGCGTGATGCCGTCGGCGTACCGGACGGTGGCCTTCTCGGTGGCGTAGTTGACGGTGGCGGCGACCCCGTCCAACCGGTTCAGTTTCTTCTCGATCCGGGCGGCGCAGGCGGCGCAGGTCATCCCGCCGATGGCGAGTTCGATCCGGTTCGGCGCCTCGGGCAGCGGTCTGTTGGTGGGGGTCATCGTCCGGTCCCGTCAGTTGTGCCCGTGCGCGCCGGCCACGACGGTGAACTCGGCGGTGTGCACCGCCGCGCCGTGCCGGAAGTCGAGGTAGAGCCGATAGCTGCCGGCCGAGGGCACCTCGGCGACGAAGGTCACGGCCGGGCCGGGAGGCGTCCGCCCGTCTCCGGCCGTTCCGTCCGGGTGCACGTGCAGGTACGCCAGGTCGCCCCGGCGCAGCGCCACCAGGTGCCCGTACGCACCCAGGTAGGGCTCCAGGTCGGTGACCGGCTGCCCGTCCCTGCTGATGGTCAGGGTGAGCGGTGCGGTGCGCCCGGGCTGCGGCGCGCCGGTCAGGGTGACGGTGTAACCGTCGACGGTCGTGCTGGTCGCCGGGGCGGGCAGTGGCCGTTCGGTCAGCACTCCGGGGACGGTCACGTCCACACCGAGGGTGAGCGGCTCACCCCCGGTCGGGGTGAAGTCGGCGAACGCCCGCCACTGCCCCGGACCGGTCAGCGGGGTGGCGACCCGCCAGGTGCCGTCCGACGCCAGCTCGGGGTGCACGTGGCGGAAGCCGGAGAGGTCCCGCCGGGCGACGACGAGGTGCATCCGCTTATCGTGCGCCACCTCGTATCCGGTCACCGGCCGTCCGTCGGGGCCGCCGATCCGGAAGGCGAACTCGCCGACCGGCGCGGCGACCGGTTCGAGGGTGTAGCCCTGGTCGGAGACGAGCAGGCCACCGGGCGACCGGTCGGCCGTCTCGTCGTGCTCCCCGTGGCCCGCGGGACCCTCCCCGTGGGCGGCCCCGCCGCCGTGTCGACTCTCGGCGACCGGGGCGGAGGGTCCGGTCACGTGGCCGATCCCGTACGCCGTGCCGAAGATCCCCGCGAGGCCGAGGGCGAACCCGCCGAGTCTGGTCACCGTGTTCATGTCGGCCTCCCGGTGATCAGGCGCCGGCGAGGTCGTAGCCGGCCTCGTCGACGGCGGCCCGGACGGTCTCCACGTCCAGCGGCCGGTCGCTGGCGACGGTGACCCGGCCGGTGGCCAGGTCGACCTGGACGTCGCTCACTCCCGCGATGGCGCCGACCTCGGCGCTGACCGCCGTGACGCAGTGCCCACAGGTCATGCCCCGCACCTGGTACGTCGTGGTGTTGACCATCGAACTGTTCTCCCTCCGTCGGCGCCGGGCCTGTGGCGTCAGGCCCCGCGCCCGTTACCGGTACCCGGTGGGGGTATCCGCCGGGACGACCGTACCATACCCCCTGGGGGTACGCTATCCTGGTCGTCATGACCGCACCCACCCCCATTCGCGGATACACCGCCAGCAAGGATCAGCTGCTCACGCGGCTCCGCCGCGTCGAGGGGCAGGTTCGGGGCATCGAGAAGATGGTCGACGACGACCGCTACTGCATCGACGTGCTCACCCAGATCTCCGCGATCCAGGCCGCGCTGGACAAGGTGGCGTTGGGCCTGCTCGACGGGCACGCCCGGCACTGCATGCACGAGGGGGCCGCCGAGGGCCGCGCCGACGAGATGGCCACCGAGATGATGGCGGCCGTCGGCAGGCTGATGAAGCGCGGCTGAACGCGCCAGCGCCGGTCGTCACGCCACCCCGGCACGCGGCCGCGCGGAGCGGTCGACCGCACGACACTCCGGCACGACCTGCGTCCACGGGTCCCGGTGGTTAGCATTCCCCACGATGACCCTCCGGAGTTTGCCGCACGGTCGAGCGTCGCCACGACACGGCGTCGCCTCCGACCGATCGAGCCGGGCACTCACCGTCCGTGGTCCCGCCGTCGCCCTCCAGCGCTCCGCCGTGCCTGTCGTCGCATTCCCACGGCGGCGGTGAACCGACCGGCCCGCCGGCACGTACCCCGCACCGGATCGTCGAGGAGTCTCCGCATTGGGTTCCGACCACAGCCATTCCGCTCCGTCCGCCCCACCCCGGGTGCGACGGATCCTCATCGCGACGGTGGTGCCGCTCTTCGTCGCCACCGTGCTCGCCGCGGTGGTGCTCTGGCCGCGTGACGGGTCACCCCAGACCACCGGTGGCACGGACGTGCCGCGGTACCACGGCACGGTGACCCGGGTGGTCACCGAGCCGTGCCCGCCGACGCCCAGCCCCGAAGGCACTCCGGATGTCGGGGCCGGACGGTGCGGCACCGTGGACGTCCGGATGACCGACGGGCCTGCCGCCGGCCGGCAGGTGCAGACGCCGGTGCCGGACGGCCCCGGGGCACCGCGGGTCGACGTCGGCGACAAGGTCGTCCTGGTCGAACTGACCGACCCCGCCGATCCCGCCAGCAGCACCTGGAACATCGCCGAGCACCAGCGCGGCACGCCACTGGTCTGGCTGGCGGTGGTCTTCGCCGCCGCGATCATCGCGTTCGGCCGGTGGCGGGGCCTCGCCGCGCTGGCCGGCCTGGCCGCCAGCTTCGCCATCCTGCTCGCCTTCGTGCTGCCGGGGATCGCCGCCGGGCAGTCACCGCTGCTCGTGGCGGTGGTCGGTGCCGCCCTGATCATGTTCGTGGTGCTCTACCTGACGCACGGTGTCACCGCGCAGACCTCGGTCGCGGTCCTCGGCACCCTGGGCAGCCTGGTGCTGACCGGCGTGCTCGCCACCATCGCCACCGCCGCCACCCACCTCACCGGCTTCGGCAGCGACGACGCCACCACCCTGTCGATGTTCCAGGCCAACGTGGACCTGCACGGTCTGCTGCTCGCCGGGATCATCATCGGCTCGCTCGGGGTGCTCGACGACGTGACCGTCACCCAGGCGGCCACCGTCACCGAGCTGGCGAACGCCAACCCCGGGCTGACCCGCTTGCAGCTCTACCGGGCGGCCACCCGCGTCGGCCGGGCGCACATCGCCTCCACCGTCAACACCATCGTGCTGGCGTACGCGGGCGCCTCGCTACCGCTGCTGCTCCTGCTCACCGCCGACACGCGGCCCATCGGCCAGATCCTGACCAGCGAGTTCCTCGCGCAGGAGATCGTCCGCAGTGCGGTCGCCACGCTCGGCCTGATCGCCGCCGTACCGCTGACCACCGGACTCGCCGCGCTGGTGACCGCCGCCGGGCGGCCGGATACCGCTCCGAGGGCCGACCCGCCCGATGGACGACCCAGGCCGGATCGCGCGGAAGCGCTGGCCGCCCTCAGCTCCCCCCGCACCGGTCGAACCGACGAGACCGGACCGGACCCGACGCGGACCGGACCCCCATCCAGCGCCACCGACCGGTGGCCCGAGCCGGACAGGAGCACGGATACGGCATGGTGACACTCCTCAGTGTGACGAGGTGGGGCACCCGCCCTGAGAACCGCGTCACTGGTCACTCAACGCCATGGCGAAATGACGCTTTTAGTCGGCATCTGGACGTAGCTCAGCCGGTCGACTCTCGGGTAACCTCGCTGCCGGTCACCGCTGAAGGCGCGACGCAGCGTCTGCGGTGCCGCCGCCCAATCGCCAGCCGGCGAGCCGGGGACCCAGGCACGTGGGGTGAATCCGCGTCAGCGGTAGGGGCCACTTCCGCCCCGAACCCGTCAGCTAACCCGGTCGGCGGTCGACGGAAGGGAATATTGTGACGGCACCCCTACGCCGCTGGTTGACACCCGTGGTGGCCGTGATCGCCGCACTGACCGTGCTCGCCGGCCCTCTCCCCGCGCACGCCGCCCCGGCGACCCCCACGCCATCCGGGCACGAGGAGGACGGCGAACCGACGCTGCTCAACGACGTCATCGAGAAGGCCAACCGCGACTACTCCTCCGCCAAGTCCAAGCTGGACAGCTCCAAGAAGCGGCAGCTCGAGCGGGCGCAGGAGGTCGACCGGGCCAAGGCAGACCTGGACAAGCTGGCTCCCCAGGTCGGGCAGATCGCCGCCCAGTCGTACCGGACCGGCCGGATCGGTGCGATCGCGATGTTGCTGGAGAGCGACGCCCCCGACACGTTCGTCCAACGGGCCGCGGCGCTCGACGAGATGAACATGGTCAATGAGAAGAAGCTCGCCGAGGTCAACGCGGTGAAGACCCTCGCCGAGCAGGCCAAGCTGGCCCTCGACGCGGAGGTCCGCGAGCAGCAGAAGCAGACCGCCTTGATGGCGAAGGAGAAGCGTGACGCCGACAAGGCGCTCGCGCTGGTCGGCGGCAAGGGCTTCACCGGCGGGTTGGTGTCGGCGACCTCGCCGGTCGCCCGGGTCGGCCCGGGCCGCAGCGCCGACGGTGACTGGAAGTCCGAGTCGTGCAGCGAGAAGGACCCCACCACCTCCGGCTGCGTCACGCCGCGCACCCTGCACGCGTACAAGGAGGTCAAGCGGGCCGGCTTCAACCGGTTCGTCGGCTGCTTCCGCTCCGGCGGCCCCTGGGAGCACCCGAAGGGCCGCGCCTGCGACTGGTCGCTGCAGAAGAGCGGCTTCGCCCCGTGGCACAACGAGGACACCCGGACGTACGGCAACAACGTGGCCGCGTTCCTCATCCGTAACGCCGATCGGCTCGGCATCTACTACGTGATCTGGAACCGGCAGATCTGGTTCCCGGCCACCGGCTGGAAGTCGTACAGCGGGCCGTCGAACCACACCGACCACGTACACATGTCGCTGCTCTGAACCGCAGATCTCCCCGTCGAGGGCCGTCCCGCGTCGCGGGGCGGCCCTCGACGCGTCTCAGGCGGCGGCCGACCCGTCGGGTCCGGTCGGTACGTCCAGCGTCGCGGCACCCGCCGGCACGGCGGTCACCGGGCGGACCACCCCGGCGGCCAGACGGTACGACAGCCCCACCACCGCGCACCGGCCCTGCGCCACCTCGGCAGCCAGCACGGGCGACCGGGCGAGCAGCGTCTCGACGGTCTGCGCGATGTGAATGTCGACGATGCCGTCGATGTCGTCCACCCCCTCGGCCTCGGCACGGCGCAGGCTGGGCAGCACGGCGTCGACCACGGCGCGCAGGTGCCCCGGGGGCGAGGTGCCGGTGATGGCCGCCTCCCGGGCCGCCTGGACCGCGCCGCACGAGTCGTGGCCGAGCACCACCACCAGCGGGGTGCCGAGCACTGTCACCGCGTACTCCACACTTCCCAGCACCTCGGGGCCCGCGGTGTGCCCGGCCGTACGGACCACGAAGAGGTCGCCCAGCCCTCGGTCGAAGATGATCTCGGCGGCCAACCGGGAGTCGGAGCAGCCGACGATCACCGCGAACGGGTGCTGTCCGTCGGCCACCGCCGTCCGGTGCCCGGCGTCCTGGTTGGGGTGGTGCGGGGAGCCGCTGACGAAGCGTTGGTTGCCGGCGGCCAGCTCGGCGTACGCCCGGGCCGGCTCGGTGAGCGTCGGCGCCCCGTCGGTCCGCTGCGCGTCCGGCTGCCCGCCGGACGTCCCGGGACGACTCATCCCACACCTCGTTTTCTGCGTCAGGCCTGCTCAACCGGCTCCTAGGCCGAGCCGGGGGCGGGCGGTGGCTCGGCTCCACGCTCACACGCACCACAAGTTGCGTCAAGATATGCGTGAGTTAGATTTCATACGTCGGCCCCTCCGCGCGTCCTCCGGCGACGCGCGGCGGCAGGGCGGGCAACCGGGAAGGCGGCCCCAGGATGGCGAGCACGGCAGGCGACACCGGCGGCGGCCGGAACTGGACGTTCCTCACCAACCACGGGCACGTCCTGCTGTCCATCGCCCGTAACCCCACCGCCCGGCTGCGGGACGTGGCGGCCGAGGTCGGCGTCACCGAGCGGGCCGCACAGGGGATCGTCGCCGACCTGGAGGCCGAGGGCTACCTGCACCGCACCCGGGTGGGGCGGCGCAACGAATACACCCTCAACCCGGCCGGCCGGTTCCGGCACCCCGCCGAAGCGGACCGTCAGGTCGGCGACCTCCTCGCGCTCTTCGCCGACCCACCCGGCGCGGCAGCCGGCCGTCCGGACCGCGTCGCCGGGCCGCAGCCCGACGCGGCACAGCGGTAATCTCTGCGGGTGCGCGAAAGCCAGCCGTCGAGCGCGACCAAGCCGTCCCGCCGTGCCGTCCGCGGAGTCCTCGGTGGAATGCTGGCGGCCCTGCTCGGCACCGCCCTGGTGGCACCCCCACCGGCGGCCGCGGCACCGCCCACCTGCGGCCCGACGGGCAAGAACGCCCTCACGGAGATGCCGTGGGCGCTGCGTCGGTTGGAGCCTTCCTCGGCGTGGCCACTGTCCCGGGGAGCCGGGGTGACCGTGGCCGTGATCGACTCCGGGGTCTCCGCCAGCCACCCCCTGCTCCAGGGCCAGGTGCTCGAGGGTCGCGACTTCAACGGCCTGCCGGCCAACCAGGGCCGGTGCGACCTGGCCGGCCACGGCACGATGGTGGCCGGCATCATCGGGGGCCGGGAGGGCACCGGCGTCCCCTACAGCGGCATCGCCCCGGCGGCACGCATCCTGCCGATCCGGGTGCTGCCGGATGAGAAGGACACCAGAGACAAGGCCGTACCCGGACAGATCGCCGCAGCCATCGACTGGGCGGTCGAGAAGGGCGCCAGCGTGATCAACCTGTCCCTGGTGACCCTGCCCGACCCCGCACTCGCGAAGGCCGTCGAGGACGCGCTCGCCAAGGGCGTCGTCCTGGTCGCCGCCGCCGGCAACCAGCAGGAGCAGGCTCAGGAGAACCGGCCCGCCTACCCGGCCGCGTACCCCGGTGTTCTCGCGGTCGCCGGCGTGGACGAGCAGGGCGGCCACGTGGGCACCTCGATCAGCGGGTCGTACGTCGACATCGCCGCCCCGGGGTTGAACCTCATCGGCCCGGCGCCGTCCGGCAGCGGCTACCGCATCGAGCCGACGGGCGGCACCAGTTTCGCCGCCGCGTACGTCTCGGGTGTGGCCGCGCTGGTGCGGTCGGCCTACCCCGACCTCGGCCCGCAGGAGGTCACCGAACGGCTGCAACGGACGGCGGACAACCCGCCGGACGGGCACAACGAGGAGGTCGGCTACGGCGTGGTCAACCCGTACCGGGCGCTGTCGAGCCTGTTGGGCACCCGGACGGACCCGCCCGCCGGCGCGCTTGCGGCACCAACCCGGACGGAGGACCCGCTGAGCTGGCAGCGCACCGCCGCGATCTGGGCGGCGCTGCTCGGCGGCCTGCTCACCGCACTACTGCTGGTCGCCCGGCCGATCCTGGTCCGCGGTCGTCGGCGGGGCTGGCGCCCTGGCCGGCGCCCCGACGCGCCGATCACCGGCTGACGGCGTCGGCACAGGACTGCGGCACAACGCAATGCGGCTCCGGCCCGGCGGAACCGGACCGGAGCCGCACGGTGTTACGCGTCAGCCCCACACCTTGGAGTTGCTCATCTCCGTGGTGAGGTAGTTTTCCCGGGCGATGCCGACGGCGCCGCCGATCTCGTTCAGGATCCGGTTGATGTCCCGGACCGACGCGTCCCACTTTGCCTGGTGCTGCTCGTAGGCAGCCCGGTCCTCGCCGTCCCAGTGGAGCTTGGTCAGCATCGACCGCAGCGTGTCGAGCTTCTCCTCGAGCGTCTTCGAGATGGCCTGCATCTGCTGGTTGCTGCTCTCGAGGACAGCGTAGTCAACTTTGATCGTCACGGTTTCCTCCTCTGCTGTCTGCGGATCACGGGTTGAGAGCAGAGTGGAACTTGTCCAGCATCTGCTGCTGCTCCTCGTCGTTGACCTGGTGCGTCGTACCCGACTTGTCGAGCAGGTCGGCGATGTTGTCCATCGCCGTCAGCAGATTGACGGTGTCCTCGTTCCAGCGCGTCATCAACGACTGGAAGCCCGTGGACGCCTGACCCTTCCACGCTATGGCCAGGTCGTCGACCACGTTCCACAGCTTCTTCAGCTCGCCGTCGACCTCGCTGCGCGTGGACCGCACGTCACTCGCGGCGGTATGCAGAGTCGCAGCTTCGACCTCGAACGCCATGCTTCACACCCTTCCGTCATGTTGTGGTGGCGGCTCTGCCGCACCCCTCCCCCGCGGCAAGGTGGCGACACCCCACCGACGGACACTCCAGTGAAGACCGTAGCGGAACCTGTCCAGCCTCCGCAGCCCTCACCGCTGCCCTTCGATGGATAGTGGTGAATCAGGTCAGCGTCGACGTACCGAACGGCTGGGCCGGGCCGACCCGTCAGGCTGGTTCGGACCAGGCGGTCTGGATCAGCTGCTGGCCGTCGCGGCGGCGCACGAGGGTTCCCCGACCCGGCGGCTGCGGGCTCGGCCGCAGCGTGCCGAAGACCGCACCCTCCTCCCGGTTGCCGGACATCAGCAGACCGGGCGAATCCAGCTCCCGCAGCCGCTGCAGCACCGGCTCGTAGAGTGCCCGGGACACGCCGCCGACCCGGCGCGTGACCACCAGGTGCAGACCGATGTCGCGGGCCTGCGGCAGCAGCTCCTGCAGGGCGCTGAGCGGGTTGCTGCCACCCGAGGCCACCAGGTCGTAGTCGTCGACCAGGATGTAGAGGTCCGGGCCCTTCCACCAGCTGCGGTCACGCAGTTGGGCGGTGGTCACGTCCGGGCCGGGCAACCGGTTGGTCAGCGCACTGCGGATCGAGCCGAGCCCCTGCGCGAACGCCTGGTTCGACGGGGCGTAGTCCAGCAGGTGGTCGCCCTCCACCGCACCCAGCAACCCGCGCCGGTAGTCGGCGATCACGAGCCGGGCCTGGGCGGGCGTGTACCGCTCGGTGATGCCCCGGGCGATCAGCCGCAACAGGTTGGTCTTGCCGCACTCGGCGTCGCCGAAGACCGTCAGGTGCGGCTCGTTGGCCAGGTCGAGGTAGACCGGCGCCAGCGCCGACTCGTTCACGCCGATCGGCAGGCCGGGCGCCGACCGGTCGATGATCCGGGCGAGCTCGGCCACCGGCAGCCGGCGCGGCAGCAACCGCACCTTCGGCGCCGGCCGGCCCGGCCAGTTGGCCGCCACGTGCCCGGCCAGGGCGAGCGACGCCTCGCTCAGGTCCTCGATGTCGCGGCGCCCGTCGATCCGCGAGATCGCGGTGAGGAAGTGCAGCTTGTCGCGGGTCAGGCCGCGACCGGGCGACTTCTCCGGCACGTTCATCGCCGAGCGACGGTCGATCTCGGACTCCGACGCGTCACCCAGGCGCAGCTCGAGCTTGGTGCCGAGCAGGTCCCGCATGTTGATCCGGATCTCCGCCCACCGCACCGCCGTGAGCACCACGTGCACGCCGAAACCGAGACCACGGTTGGCCAGCGTGGTGATGGTCTGCTCCAGCTCCTCGTACTCCTGGCGCAGCGTGTTCCAGCCGTCCACCACCAGGAACACGTCACCGAACGGGTCATCGGCGAACTCACCGGCGGCCCGTCGACGGCGGTAGCTGGCCACCGAGTCGATGCCGTGCTGGGCGAAGCGCGCCTCCCGCTCGTCCAGGACGGCGACCACCTCGGCAACCGTGCGGCGCACCGCCTCGACGTCACGCCGGCCGGCCACCCCGGCCATGTGTGGCAGCCGCTCCAGGCTGCGCAGCGCGCCGCCGCCGAAGTCCAGGCAGAAGAACTGCACCTCACGAGGCGTGTGGGTGAGCGACAGCGAGGCGAGCAGCGAGCGCAGCATGGTGCTCTTGCCGCTGAGTGAACGACCCACGATGACCACGTTGCCGCCGGCCCCGGCCAGCTCGACCATCATCGGGTCACGGCGCTGCTCGTACGGGCGGTCCACCACGCCGACCGGCACGGTGAGCCGACCCCGGCCCGGCCAGGAGGCGGTGCACAACCCGTACGTCGGGTCGACCGCCAGCGGGCCGAGCAGCTCGCCCAGGCCCGGCGGGTCGGCGAGCGGCGGCAGCCACACCTGGTGCGCCGGGCGGCCCCGGCCCCTGAGCTGGTCGATCAGCACGTCGAGCATCGCCACGGCCTTGCCGTCGGCCGGCTGCTCCGGCTCGGGTGCGGTGTCGACCGGCATCTGCGGGAGCTGCGCCGGGATGAAGTCGAGGCCGTACGGCACGATCCGGCGCTGCACCAGGGCCTGCGACGCGGACGCCTGCTGCCCCGGCGCCCGGTACGCCCCCGACACGTACGCGGCCCGGAACCGCAGCATCGTGCTGGTGTCGGTCTTCAGATAGCCGTGACCGGGTGCGTTCGGCAGCTCGTACGCGTCCGGCACGCCCAGCACGATCCGGCTCTCGACCGCGGAGAAGGTACGCAGACCGATCCGGTACGACAGGTGGGTGTCCAGGCCACGCAGCTTGCCCTCCTCCAGCCGCTGGCTGGCCAGCAACAGGTGCACGCCGAGCGAACGGCCCAACCGGCCGATCATCACGAAGAGGTCGATGAAGTCGGGCTTGGCGGCGAGCAGCTCGCTGAACTCGTCACAGATGATCAGCAGGCTGGGCATCGGCGCCAGCGGTTCACCAGCCGCACGGGCCTTCTCGTACTCGAAGCGGGAGACGTAGTTGCCGGCCGCCCGCAGCAACTCCTGCCGCCGCACCATCTCGCCCGCGAGCGCGTCGCGCATCCGGTCGACCAGTGGCAGCTCGTCGGCCAGGTTGGTGATGACGGCGCTGGTGTGTGGCAGCGCCTCCAGTGAGGCGAACGTCGCGCCGCCCTTGAAGTCCACCAGGACGAAGTTCAGTTCCTCCGACGAGTGGGTCACCGCCAGCGCGGCCACCACCGTACGCAGCAGCTCACTCTTGCCCGACCCGGTCGCACCGATCACCAGGCCGTGTGGCCCCATGCCCTCGTGCGCCGACTCCTTGAAGTCCAGTTCGACGACGTTGCCGTCCGGGCCGACGCCGAGCGGGATGCGCAGCCGGTCCCGGTGACCGCGCGGGCGCCAGGTCTGCCGGACGTCCACCGCCGCGGCATCGCCGACGCCGAGCAGGTCCGGCAGCTCCGTGCTGCGGGCCAGCGGTTCGTCGTCACTGGTCTGCTGCTGGGAGAGCCGGAAGGGGGCGATCTGACGGGCCAGCCCCTCGGCGGCTTCGGCGCTGAGCCGGTCCGGTCGGCCGAGCTGGGAGGACGAGGTGCCCCGGACCAGGTCGAGGGTGCTTCCGTCGCCGACGTCGAGGCAGAGCAGCCAGCGGCCGGCGTCGCGCGGCACCGTTCCGGAAAGGTCGATCATGGTGGCGCCGAGCAGCCCCTGGCCGACCAGCTGGCAGGTCGGTGAGATCTCGCCACCGTCGATCACCACGACCAGGTGCGGCGCGGTCGTGAGCGGCTTGGCCTCGGGCGCGAACCGGGGCCGCCCGGCCAGCTCACCGGCGAGCGACTCCTCGGCCTCGGTAAGGCTCGCGAAGACCAGCCGACGGGCGCCGGCGGCGTCGGTACGCCCGCTGTGGTGGGCGTGCGGCAGCCACTTCACCCAACCCCAGGCCGACTGCCGGTCCGGCGCGGCGACCACGGCGATCACCAGGTCCTCCGGTGCGTGGAACGTGGCCAGCTGGCCCAGTGCCGCCCGGGTCAGGTCGAGCACCGGCTCCCGGTCACCTCGCAGCACGACCCTGCTGAACGCGCGCACCGACAACGCGGTCGGCAGGTCGGGCACAGTGGAGTGCGCGCGGACGAACCGGCGCAGCGCGATGGCGCTCATCGGCTCCAGGTCCTCCACCGGCTTCGTCTCCGGGGGAACGATCTCCACGGCCAGCCGCTGCGGGCCGAGCGCGATCCGGGTCTCGCCGAAGTCGTCCTCGGTGATCCGCCGCTCCCAGAGCCGTCGGGAGGCCCCGATCGACCAGAGCGCGTCGGGTTCCGGGTGCCGCCAGGCCATCGCCGCGCGCTGCTGCTCGGCCGCGCGCCGGGTGCGCTTGCGCATCTGGGCCAGGTACCGCATGTAGTCGCGGCGGTCGGCGTTCAGCTCGGCCTTGTCCTTGCCGCCACTGTTGCTGAGGGAGCCGATGGCCATCCCGAGCATCGAGACGCCGAACAGGCCGCCGGCGACGTACGTCATCGTGCTGCCGCCGCCCTTGCCGACGTAGAGGAAGGCCATCGCGCCGACGCCGCAGAACATCGGGAGGATCATGAGCAGCTGCCCCATCCCGCGGGGCGTCGGTTCGGGCAGCTCAGGAGGGGACTCCAGCAGCACCTCACCGCGTGGCAGAGCCGGCCCCGGTTGACGCGGGAGCCGGCGGAACACGACCGTGCTCACGGCTGTCTCCTCCCCAGAAGCGGCCCTGATGACGTGCCGTCACGAACCGAAGTCCGCGGGTGGGCATCGTACGTGCCCGCCATCGTAGGTAATCTCCCGTGGGCGCGGTGGACCCGCATCGCGGCACCACGGCCAGCCGATCGTAGACGGACACCTGGAGGCCACTGTGGCGACGAAGACGGCGACCGGTGGTCTGAGCCGAATCACGATCGTGGCTCCCCGTACCCGGATGGATCTGGCCCTACCGTCGGACGTGCCGATGGCCGACCTGCTGCCCACCCTGCTGCGCTACGCCGGGGAGGATCTGGCCGACGAGGGCGTGCGGCACGGCGGATGGGCACTCTCCAGGTTGGGCGGCGCACCCCTTGACGGCGGGCGCACCGCCGCGCAGCTGAGCGTCCGGGACGGTGAGGTGCTGTACTTCAACCCCCGCTCGGCCGCCGCGCCGGAGATCGTCTTCGACGACGTGGTGGACGCCGTCGCGACCGCCACCAACCAACGCCCCGGCGCCTGGCAGGCCGGCTCGACCCGGTCCTTCGCGGTGCTGTTCGCCGCGGCGGCGTTCGGCGCGGGAGCCCTCGCGACGCTCTTCGCCGGCCCGCCACACCTGCCCGGCGCTCTGGCCGCTCTGCTCGTCACGGTGGCGCTGCTGGTGGGCGCCGCGGTGCTGTCCAGGGCCGCCGGTGACAGCGGGACCGGGGCGGTGCTGGCCGTCGTCGGCCTGGTGTACGCCGGCACCGGTGGTCTGCTGCTGCTCGCCGGTGACCGGTCCCTGACCGACCTGGCCAGCCCGCACGTGCTGCTCGCGGCCACCGCGGTGGTGATCGCCGGGGCGGTGGCCGCGCTGGCGGTCGGCGACCGCTATCCGCTCTTCTTCGGCGCGGTCGGGGTGGGTGCCGCCACGGGTCTGGGCGCGATGCTCTGCCTGGTCTTCGGCATGGACGCCCCGGCTGCGGCCTCGGTGGTGGCGGCGGTCGCGTTCGGCGCGGTGCCGGCGCTGCCGATGGCCGCCTACCGGCTGGCCCGGCTGCCGGTGCCGTCGATCCCGACCGGCCCGGAGGACCTGAAGACCGACAGCGAGTCGGTCGACGGCAGGCAGGTGCTGCAACTCAGCGAGCGCGCCGACCAGTTCCTGATCGGTCTGCTGTGGACGGTGTCACTGCTGGTGCTGGGCGCCCAACTGGTGCTGGCCCTGGACGGCCGACTGCCGGCGGTGCTGCTCTGCCTGGTGCTGGCCCTGCTCTCACTGCTGCGGGCCCGTCCGCTCCTGGGCCGCGCCCAGCGCACTCCGGTGCTGCTCACCGGCACTGTCGGACTGGGCCTGGCCGCCGCGGCAACCTACGCCGGAGGGTCCCTGCCGGTCCGACTGGGCCTGATCCTCGGCGGGCTGGTGCTGGCTGCCGTGGTCAGCCTGATCTACGGCCTGACCGTGGCCGGCAAGCGCATCTCTCCGGTCTGGGGTCGACTGCTCGACATCGTCGAGATCCTGCTGATCATCGCGCTGGTTCCGCTCGCCGTCTGGGTCTGCGGCCTGTACGGCTGGATCGTCAACCTGCGCCCCTGACGCACCGCCGGCCGGACGGACGGTCAGCGGGGCTCCGGGCGGGCTGCACCGCCCAGTGCCGACGCGACAGGTGCGCTGGCGTACACGCCGGGAGCGTGCTGCCCGTCCACCGGCCGGGTCGACGCGCCGGCCCGCCGTGCGACGTCCCCGACCACCTTGACCAGCGCCTCGACGTGGTTGTCCATGGCTGCGACGCGCAGCAACGGCGGCGCCACCCGACCGTCCGGCGAGACCGCCGCGGCCACCGTGTGCGACGGCGCGGAGGTCGCGGTGATCGCCTCCACCAGCGGACCGAGTGGGGCATCCGATCGGCCGCGCAGGGACAGGCAGCGGTGCGTCCAGCCGCCACCGCGCAGCCCCCACCAGGTCTCCGCGGGCGGCTCCGGCACCAGGTCCAGACCGGCGGCCGACACCACGGCCGCGCGCAGCTCGTCGCGGCCCAGTGGCCGGTGGGCCAGCCCGGCGGCGGTCAGTGCCTTACCCAACCGACCGATCCCGGTGGCCATCGTCCGGTGTACGCCGGCAAGCCCGCCGCCCCGGCTCACCGTCTCCGCTCGGGCGTCCTGGATGCTGAGCCGCAGTGCCACCCACACGGTCCGGTGGGCTGCCGGTGGCGCGCCGGGCGCCGGGTACCAGACCAGGGTGTGCGCGACGACCTGGGACCGCGAGATCGGCGCGGCGAAGTCGGCGAGCACTCCCAGCGCCCGGTCCACCGTCGACGCGTCCATCGAGCCGACCGTCGTGCCGGGGGCCGGCTGCAACGCGACCGCGGCGAACCAGCCCTGGGCGTCCTGCCCGATCCCGAGGCGCGTGCCCCGGTCGGTCAGCTCGATGACGCTCAGCTCGGGCGCGAGCGCGGCCAACCGGGGGTCCACCGCCGTTCCGTCGGCCAGCGCCGCCGCAGCCTGCTCACGGCGACGCCGCAGCCGCCGCCGCAGCAGCAGGTCCTCGAACCACCAGCGGCCACCCCGACGGGCGAACGCGGCAACCACGACCAACGCCGCCACCGTACCCACCGCGGCGAGCAGCCACGTGGGTCCCGCCGTCGCGGCCCAGACGGCGACCGCACACATCTCCAGCACGACGAGCTGCCCGACCAGCAACGGACCGACCCTGCCCCGGCCGGACCGGTCGGCCGGTGGCATCGCCCGCGCCGTGCCGCCGGAGGGGTTCTCGGTCACTCGGTCGGGTCGCGCCTGAACCTGCGTCATCGGTGACTGTCCCTCCTGCACGGTACGGCTGCACGCCGGGTCGTTCCGGCGTCGGCCACCGGCGGTGGTCCCGGAGACCCGCCGTCGGCCCCTTATCGTAGGGAAGCCCGCGACGGCGCTCCGACCTGATCGTCGCGGATCCACCCCGTCGGAGGTTAGTCATGCGGACCCGCCGCGATCAGGTGCAGGCGTACCGCTTCGTCACCCGCCGGATCGTCTCCGCGGTGTTGTCGGGCGATCCGGAGACCACCAACCTGCCGATGCGACGGCTCGGCATGGCGATCTTCGGCAGTGTGATCGCCGCCGCCATCGTGCTCGGCGGGGTGGGCGCGTACGGCCAACTGACCGGGAATGCCGCGCCGCTCGCGGAGGACACACTGGTCATCGAACGCGAGAGCGGCGCGACGTACGTGTTCAGGCAGGGGAAACTGATTCCGACGCTCAACTACACGTCGGCCCGGCTGGTGCTGGACAAGGCGGATCCGACGGTGCGGATGATGTCCCAGGCGTCGCTACGGGAGCGGCCGCGCGGGCGCACCGTCGGTATCGTCGGCGCGCCGGACGACCTGCCCGGCCGCAAGTCGCTGACCGGCCTGCCCTGGTCGGTCTGCGACGTGCCCGACCCGGCTGACCAGCGCCACTCCACGCAGGTGGTGATCGACCGTGCGTTGCCCGGCGGCACACCACTGGGCGACCGCGCGGTGCTGGTCACCGTGGACCGGCAGCAGTACCTGCTCACCGGCGGCGCCCGCCTCCAGGTGCTCGGCGGCCAGCCGGCGATCGCGGCGTTGAGGATGACCGGCACGGCACCACTGCCGGTGGGCCAGCAACTGCTCAACGCCGTGCCTGCCGGGCCGCCGCTGCGCAAGCCGTCCCTGCCCGGTGAGGGCGAGCCCAGCGGCCTGTCGCCGACCGGTCGACCGGCCACCATCGGTCAGGTGTTCCAGGCGGCCGGGCAGCACTACGTGCTGACCCGCGAAGGACTCGTCTCGATCAGCGAGATCACCGCACTGTTGATGATCGGCGGCGGCGGTCAGATCACCGACATCACGCCCGATCAGGCCGGGGAGCGGCTGGTCAAGCAGCGGGTGGACGAGGAGGGCCTGCCGCCGAGGTTGCCCGCGCTGTACACGACCCGGTCCGGGCAGACCGTGCTGTGCGCGACGTACCGGGCGGGCAGTGGAGGTGGCCCGCCGACCACCACCGTCGAGGTTTTCGACCGGGTGCCGGTGGAGCTGACCGCCAGCGCGTCGGGTGCGCTGCCGGTCAACCAGACCGCCCGTGACTCGGTGCGTACGGCCGAGGCGGTGCTGCTGCCCGGCGGCAAGGGCGTGCTCGCCCAGGCCGCGCCCGGTGCCGGGGCCAGCGGATCGGTCGCCGTCGGGTCGACGATCTACCTGATCAGCCCGCAGGGCATCCGCTACCCGCTCGGGTCGAGCGAAACGCTGGCCGTCCTCGGCTACGGCGGGATCACCCCGCTGGCGGTGCCCGGCTCGCTGCTCTCGTTGATCCCGACCGGGCCCAGCCTGAACCGCGAGGACGCGTCGGACTTCTTCGCACCCGGTGGCCCGGCAGCGCCGGCGACGACGCCGCCCTCCGCGCCCGACGGCACCC
The DNA here is from genome assembly GCF_046549295.1 of Micromonospora sp. 067-2. Classification (NCBI taxonomy): domain Bacteria; kingdom Bacillati; phylum Actinomycetota; class Actinomycetes; order Micromonosporales; family Micromonosporaceae; genus Micromonospora; species Micromonospora sp. 067-2. Next base: position 596,016 of record NZ_JAJPWB010000002.1, read on the forward strand.
CGGCGAGCGGTGGGGCGGGCGGTGGCGTGCCGACGACATCGACCGGAGCCGACGACTGAGCGGCCCGGACGGGTCGCCTCGTGTCGCACTGGTGGACTAACCTGAGAGTGGCTGTCGGTTGTCAACCAGAACGACGGGGATGTTGCCATGACCGGGCGTACGGAAGTCGACCTGCTGTCCCTTGAGGATTTCCACCAGCATCTGGCCGCGCGGCTGAGCCAGGCCGAGTCGGTGCTGCGCAAGCTCAACACCGAGATGCAGTGCCGCCCCCCGGCGTTGGGCTCGTTCTTCGACGCCACCGACAACGCACGCCGATACAGCGACGTCCACCAGTCCTATGTGGTCCAGGCGCAGCGGCTTCGGCAGGCGGTGCTGGCGGCACAGCAGGCGACCAGCACGATCCTGACCAGCTACCGCACCGCCGAGGCGCGTAACGCGGCCAATGCCACCGACATCACCGCCGCGCTGACCGGTGTCGACCAGGCGCTGGAGCCGAAGGGGGACGGGCGTGTCTGAATACACCCAGCGCTACCAGGGCAAGAGCCACCAGGAGCTCTACGACGGTGTGATGGCCGGCAAGCCGGAGCAGATCGACGGCGTGGCCGCCCAGTGGACCGCCCTCAAGGGCATCCTGGACGGCCTGGGCCGGGAGTTGGGCGGCGACCTCGAGAAGCTCGGCAACACCTGGACGGGTTCGGCTGGTCGGGAGTTCCAGCGACGGTTGTCGCTGATCGTCGCCCACTCCGAGGCGCTGGGTGAGGGGATGGCCGGCGTCAAGCAGGGCCTGACCATGATGGCCGGCCATCTGCGCACCGCGCACATCCAGTCGGAGAGCCCGGAGGCGACCGACGACAACGACCAGGCGATCAGTGGCGCGCTGCGCGGCGCAGTCACCTCCGGCGTGCCCGGCGCGGTGGTCGGCGCCTTCATGGGTCACCAGCAGGACAAGAAGGAGCAGGAGAAGGCCCACCAGCGGATGGTGAAGGTGGTGGCCGATCTGGCCGACGGCTACCACCTGTCCGCCTACGACCGGGTGGTCGACCCGCCCGCTCCCGACCCGGACACACCGGAGACGGCCCGCAAGGACCCGACGAAGCCACGCAGCACACCGCACAGTGACACGCCGAGCGCCGCGCCCACCGCCACCCGGCAGACCGCGCACACCGGCGACGCGACCATCGGGACGCCCGTCCGCGCCGCCGTGCCACCGGTCGCCGGCGACGGGTCCGTCGCCGTTCCGGTGGGCACCGGCACCGGCAGCGTTCCGGGCGTCGTCACCGGCCCTGGCGGCGGCTCCGACTCCGGGGCAGGCACCTCCCTGGCCGGCGCGGACCCGGTGGTCGGCGGGGCACTGCTCGCTGGCGGGGCCGCAGGTCTGGTCGGCCTGTCCGGGCCGACCGCCGCGATCGCCGGTGCCGGTTCCGGTGCCGGGCCGGGTCTGCTCTTCGGATCGCCGGGCGGGGCTCCGGCCGGTGGGGTGCTCCGCACCACCGCGCTCGCCGGTTCGGGCAGCACCCCCACCGCCTCGGCCAAGCCGACCGCTGGCCCGACCGCAGCCGAGAACCGCCCGGCCACCGGGGTCGGGCGCAGCATCGACGGTCGACGTGGCGAGAGCGCCGGCCGCGCGGCGGGCGGAAGCGGAAGCAGCGGCAGCGGCAGCGGCAGCGGCGGGCGACGCCCGGGGGTGCTCGGCGGGCACGGCCGGCCGGAGGCCGACGACTCCGACGAGCGGCTGACCTGGCTGACCGAGGACGACATGGTGTGGCGGGACAAGGGGGACGCTGCGCCACCGGTGCTCGGCACCACCGACTGACCAATCCACCTCCGGCGCACCACTTCGTCGGACCACCGGGTGGCGCCACCGCAACCATCCAGCCCGGGGCCGCCGTCATGAGGCCGTCGACCGTTGCGTCCACAGTGCGCGGGGTGGTGGCGATCACGCCCATGCGGGCGGTTACGGAGCTGCGTCACCGCAGGGCGGGCGTTAGGTTGGTCAGGTGTCCTCCGCAGCTGTCGTCCGCCCGGCCCGGTGGGTCGTGCTGCGGTCGCTGCGTGAGCTGACCCGGCTGGCGTTCACCGCACTGGTGCTCGCGGTCGGCGTCGGCGGCGCGCTCGCCGCCACCTCACCTCCCGCGCCCACGCAGCTTCGGCCCAGCGCCGTGAGCAGCCGGGTGGACACGGTCCGGCCCGCCGCCGCCGCGGCAACCGAGCGGGCGAGTCAGCCCGCCGCTCCCCGACCGGTCAGCACGGTCGTCGACGCCGCCACCGGCCCGGTCCCCGCCAGCTCAGAGCGCGCGACCGCAAACGAGCCCGGCCGCGGCACCCCGGCCCGACGCGGCCCGCCCACTCGCTGACCTCGGCCGGCCACCCGCGCCCGCGACCCACGCGGTCCGGTACGGGGCACCTGTCCCGGTGCCGGACGTCGTCGGTGTGATCACGCCGGCCGGAGACCACTCGAACTGCGCTCCGCCGGCAGGCGACCCACAGCGTCGACCACCCCGAGGACCTGGCAGCTCTCCCGCCCACGGCCGGCTCACCCGGCCCGCGCCAGCGGGACACCCGTCCGTCACCACCCGTCGATACCCGTCGTTCGACCGCGAGGTGCTGATCATGCAGACCGTCCTCTCCGCCGTCCTGCCCGACGTGCCCCGGGCCGCCGCCATCTGGCTGAGCCTGCTCGGGGTGGTCGTGGTCGCTGTCGCCGCCCTGCTGCTGCGGCCCGCCAGGTTCCGCCTCGACCCCGGATCCCTGATCCGTCGCGCCGCCATGCCCAGCCAGCTCGAACAGGCGCACGAGGAACGGGAGCAGAGCCGCTACGCGCAGGAGGTTTCGGTGGCCTCCGGGCGGGCCACCACCACCGCCCAGCGCCGCCGCGCGGAATGGCTGGCCGCGCAGGAGACCCTCGAGGCCGCGTGGCACGCGTACGAGGCAGCCGAGGCAGGCGTCCGACGATTCGGTGCCGCCGCCGCGGTGCCGCCGCCGCAGACCACCCGGACCCCGGCGGAGTACGTCGACCGCGAGCGCTACCTGCACCGGGCCGCGTTGGACGCGTACTGGCGGCGGGAACTGTCGGTGGAGCAGCTCAGTGATGTCTTCGCGCACCGCGACGGCTGGGACCCGCGGCTGCACCCGGTCGAGCAGGAACTGGTGCTGCAGCGCGCGATCCGCGACAACCTCGCGGCTCGGCACGCCGCCGCCGTGGAGCGGGAGCGGGCCGCCTGGCGGGCTGCGGAGTTGGCCGTGGCGGCGGCCCGCAGCCTGCGCGAGGAGGCCCACGCGGCGACCGGGCGGCGGGTGGCGGAGTCCGCGTCCGTGTTGCCGTTGAGCGAGGTTGTCCGGCCGGCGGCCGAGCAGACCAGGGAGAACGCGGTGGTCGCCCGAGGTCGCGCCACCGTGCCGGCGTTCTGAGCGGGTGGCCGGCCGGCCCCGTTGACCGGGCCGGGGAGGCGCGGGTGGGCTAGCGTGACGCCATGTCCCGACAGGCGTGGGTGCTCGTGGTGATCGCCGGCATTCTGGCCATCGCCACTCTGGTCGGCGCGGTGCTGCTGGCGGTGCGGGTGGTGCGGACCCGGCGTCTGCTGACCGGGCTCGGCGCGGGCGGCAAGGTCGCCTTCTACGGGGCGCTGATCTACACGGTCTTCCCGATCGACCTGCTTCCCGACCCGATCTACCTGGACGACATGGGCGTTCTGGCCGGCGCGCTGATCTATCTGAGCCGGCTGGTTGCGAAGCGCCGGGCGGCGGATCGCCGCCTGCCCGGGCAGCCGGACGCGCCGCCGGACCCGGACCGGGTACGCCGCCGCGTGCCATGATCGAGGTTGGTTCGGCGGACAGGGGACGGGCATGACGGGCGATCATCAGCTGGACGTACGCGACGACCGCGTCGCCGCCTTCTGCGCGGAGCGGCACCTCGCGACGCTGACCACGATGCGCGCCGACGGCACCCCGCACGTGGTGCCGGTGGGGGTCACCCTCGACCCGACCGCCGGGCTCGCCCGAGTGATCACCTCCGGCACCTCCCGCAAGGCCCGCCTGGTGGCCGCCGCCGGCGCGGCGGGCACGCCGGTGGCCGTCTGTTCCGTGGATGGCCGCCGCTGGCTGACGATCGAGGGCCGTGCGGTGCTCCGGACGGACCGCGCCGCCGTGGCGGAGGCGGAGCGGCGCTACGCCGAGCGGTACCGGACTCCGCGCCCGAATCCGGAGCGTGCGGTCATCGAGATCACCGTGACCGGCCTGCTGGGCAGTCTCTGACCAGCGCCACCTACCCGTCGCAACTGCGACCCGTGGCCTACGCCGTTCTCCGCGTCCGGTTCGTCGGCTTCTGAACGGTTCGCGACCCGGTGACCGGCTTTTCGGCCCTGATCCGCGAGAGCCGTGAGCGGGCGCACGTAGAGCCCGGAATCCCAGCCGGCCGGCAGCCGTTGCACCAGGTCGCGAAGCCTGCGCGGGCTGTCGCCCATTCGACGAGCCGAGCGCCATTCCCGGTGCTGCTGCCCTCCGCCCAGTCGGAGGTGCCAACCCCCGAACGGAGACTCGACCATGAACCCGATCATCCAGAAGAGCGGCCTGTCCGTCGCCGGCCTGCTGGTCGCCGGCGGTTGCGCTCTTGGTCCCGCGGTGGCCGCGCAGGCCGCCCCGGTGCACGGCATCCCGACCTCGTCGAGCCAGAACGACGCGGCCAGCCAGCCCGGCCGCACCGCCGAACGGATCCTCGGCATCGACTACCAGGCCCAGCCGAACTTCTACTACTGCGGCCCGGCGGCGACGCGGATCGCGCTGTCCGCCCAGGGCAAGGCGGTGCCGCAGGACCAGGTGGCCAGCCTTCTCGGCACCACCGAGGCGGGCACCCCCTCGGCCCTGGACACCACCCGGGTGCTGAACGAACTGACCGGCGGCAAGTACCGGACCACCGAGATCCGTGACTCGGTGGCCCGCCCCGGGCAGGTCGAGCAGCTGCGCCGGGACGTGCTGGTCGCGGTGGACGCCGGACGGCCGGTGGTGGCCAACATCAAGGGCACGACCGTGGACACCGACGGCAATCCGCACTCGTACGAGGGCGGCCACTACCTGACCCTCGTCGGCTACCGCGATGGTGGGGACACCATCCGGGTCGCCGACCCGGCCGACCCGGCGCTCGGTGAGTACTGGGTGAGCCTGCCGAAGGTCGCCAACTGGATCGCCGAGCGCGGCTACTCCTCCTGATCCGGGCAGTTCACCGGGCCGGTCTCCCTCCGCCGGGGGGACCGGCCCGAGCTTCGTGGCGCTGGCGGGCCTCCAGGTGCGACCGTCTCCGGGCGCCCGCGGTCCGGGTCGGCCGAGCACGGTGCAGGTGTAGCCGGACCGGCGGGTGGATCGCTGCCTCACCAGCGCCAGCGGCTCGGCGCACGATCCGGTTGGCGTCGTCGGGCTCACAGCCGGTGGCCCGGAGCAGGTCGCTGGAGGCGGTGCGCAGGCCGGTGACGAGCGCGTCGCCGAACGATCTGACCCCCTTGGCGGCGGCCCGCCCGGCCAACTCGGCGCACTGTTCCACCAGTTCGCGGGTCCGCCCCGGGTCGTTGTCGAAACGGCAGTCAGTCCGCATCTCCGCCACCGCCTGGCCCAGCCGCTGCATCGCGTCGGACAACTCCGGCGGGATCGGCTCGTCGTACTGGAGCGCGGTCGTCGACGAGCGCGACATGGCACGGGTGACCAGCAGCAGCCGTTCCAGGTGGTCCGCGCTGCGGGCGTACCGGTGGTACTGCTGCCGGCGGTGCCAGCGGGCCGGCGCGATCGTCACCACCTCCTCCGCCCCGCTCAGCGCGTCGTGCAGCCGACCGAGGTCGTCGTCGGTGCCACGGAGCCTCCCCAGCACGCGAATGGCCCGGTCGGCGTCGCGCTCCCGCAACGCCTCGGCCAGCTCGGCGAGCTGCTCCGTGAGGACCGTGAAGATCGGTGCCGCGGCCCGGTCCAGTACCCGCATCGGGTTGACCGGCACCAACAGGGCAACCACCACCAGGCCGACGAGTCCCCCGACCAGCGCGTCGAAGATCCGGGGCACCTCCAGACCGCTGTTCGTCGGGGCCAGCGTGGCGATCAGCACCGCGGTACCGCCGGCCTGACCCACCAGGGGGCCACCCTTTCCGGCGACCAGCAACGCCGAGGCGATGGCCAGGGCGACCACCACGCCGGTCTGCCACGGCCCCGAGCCGACCAGGAAGCGCAGCCCGTCTCCGATGACGATGCCCAGGGCCACACCGGCCAGCAGTTCGAAGGTGCGCCGGGCCCGCTGCCCGATGGCGGTGGCGATCGTACCGACGGCGGCGGCGGGGGCGAATACGTGCGCTCCGGGGCCGAGGAAGTTCTTGGCGATCAGGGCGGCGAGTGCCGCGGCCAGCCCGGACTGGACGGCGATCACCACCGTGACCTCCAACTGCCGGACCCGGACCCGGCTGGCGCGCCCGCTGCGGTGCCGCACCCGTTCGACCACCTGACCGCCCCGCTCGGCGGCCTCGCCGAGCCGCATCCGGTCGCGGTCGGCTGGTGAGCGATCGTCGGCCATGGCGGCGCTTACCCCGGCGTCGACCGGGCAATCGTGCCCGTCCGCCCCGCCGGCACCATCGACACCGCCGGCACCACCCGCGCTGTCCGGCGGGGCGGACGGCCTGCCTGATGTCAGCCGCCGGTGTCCCGACTGACCTGGTCGATCAGGCCGGCGAGCAGGGCCGTGCGGGGCACGACAGAGTCCAGGTCCAGCCACTCCGACGGGCTGTGGTCCGCGCCGCCGACCGGGCCGAGGCCGTCCAGCACCGCCGCGCCCGCCTCGGCCAGCAGGTTCGCGTCGGCACATCCGCCGGTGGCGGTGTGTGACACCGGTACGCCCAGCCCTGCCCCGACCTTCGCCGCCAGCTCGGTGAGCCGGCGGTCGGCCCGGTCCGGCTCCCAGGGCGGGGTGGGCGCGTGCACGGCCACCTCGGCCCGAATGCCGGGAACGGTCGGCACGGCCACCATCCGGCGGATCTCGGCCAGCGCCGCCTCGTACTCGCCGACACGCCAGGCGCGCAGGTCGACCAGCATCCTGGCCCGGTCGGCCACCACGTTCGGTCGGTCTCCGGCGTGCAGGTGCCCGACGTTGACCGTCACACCGGGCCAACGGCCGTTGAGCGCGTCCAGAGCGACGGTCAGCCGGGCGGCGGCGAGTAGCGCGTTGACGCCGCGTTCCGGCTCGATGCCCGCGTGCGCTGCCCGGCCGCGCAGGGTGATCTCCAGGTCCGCGACGCCCTTTCGGGCGGAGACCAGGTCTCCGTTGTCTCGGGCGCACTCGAGGCAGAGCGCCACGTCGACCTCCGACCCGAGCTCACGCAGCAGTGCCCGGCTGCCGGGCGAGCCGATCTCCTCGTCCGGTGTGCAGACCAGGATCAGCTCGCCGTACTCGGCCAGCTCCAACGTGGCCAGTACCTCGATCGCGGCCAAGCCGGCGAGTACACCGCCCTTGTCGTCACTGACCCCCGGCCCGTACGCCCGTCCGTCCTGCACCCAGAACGGGCGGGCGGCGGCCGTTCCCGGCGGAAAGACCGTGTCGAGGTGGCCGGCGAGCAGGATCCGCCGGTTGCCGCGTCCGCGCCGGCGGGCGATCAGTACGTCGCCCAGTGGTGCCCCGGACGGGTCGGTGACCGGTTTCCGTTCCACCGCCATGCCGGCGGTCAAACACCAGGTCTGCAGCAGATCGGCTGCGGCGCGCAGCCCGTCGACGTGCCCGGATCCGGAGTCGATGCCGACCAGCTCGGCCAGCCGCCCGTGGTAGGCGGTGAGCCGGTCGCCAGCGGCGCTGAGCAGAGGATCCATCAGAGCACCTTGTCCAGGAAGGCGCGGGTGCGCTCGTGCCGCGGGTTGCCGAGCACCTCTGCCGGTGGGCCGGTCTCGACGACCACACCGCCGTCGAGGAAGGCCACCGAGTCGGCCACCTCGCGGGCGAAGCCCATCTCGTGGGTCACCACGACCATCGTCATCCCGTCGGCGGCGAGGCCCTTCATCACGTCCAGAACGTCACCCACCAGTTCGGGGTCGAGCGCCGAGGTGGGCTCGTCGAAGAGCATCAGTTTCGGGTGCATTGCCAGGGCACGGGCGATCGCCACCCGCTGCTGCTGCCCACCGGAGAGCTGCCCGGGGTAGGCGTGCGCCTTCTCCGCCAGCCCGACCCGATCGAGCAGCCGCATCGCCTCGGCGCGGGCCGCCTCGCGGGCGGCGCCGAGCACCCGGACCGGCGCCTCGATCACGTTGCCCAACGCGGTCAGGTGCGGAAAGAGGTTGAAACGCTGGAAGACCATCCCGATGTCCCGGCGACGGCGGGCCACCTCGGGTGCCTTCAGCTCGTAGAGTTTGTCGCCGCTGCGCCGGTAGCCGACCAGCTCGCCGTCGACCCAGAGCTGGCCGCCGTCGATGCGTTCCAGGTGGTTGACGCAGCGCAGGAAGGTGGACTTGCCGGAGCCGGAGGGCCCGAGCAGGCAGGACACCTCTCCGGGTGCCACCGTGAGGTCGACGCCCGTGAGCACCTCGATCGCGCCGAACCGTTTGGTGACCGCCTCCGCGCGCACCATCGGCCGATCCGAATCGGTCTCGGACTTCACGCTGTCGTGCGCCGTAACCGTCATCGCACTCCTCCCCGGGTGAAGCCGCGGCCGAATCGCCGTTCGATCGCCCACTGCCCGGCGGAGAGCAGGCTCACCAGCGCCAGATACCAGATCGCGGCGACCACCAGCAGCGGAATCACCTTGTAGTTGCCCTGGTAGACGGTCTGCACGGCGGTCATCAGGTCACGCCCCGCGATGATCGACACCAGTGCGGTGGATTTGAGCATGGTGATCGTCTCGTTGCCCATCGGCGGGATGATGACCCGCATCGCCTGGGGCAGCACCACCCGGCGCAGGGTCAGCGTCGGGCTCATGCCGAGCGCGGCGGCGGCCTCCGTCTGCCCACCGTCGACGGCCAGGATGCCGCCCCGGATGACTTCGGCGGCGTACGCCATCTCGTTGAGCGACAGGGCCAGGACGGCGGCGACCGTGCCGGTGACCACCACGCTGGTCGGCTGGTCGAACAGGACGGTGCCGGTGAACGGCAGGCTCAACGTCAGCCGGGGGAAGAGCGCGCCGAGGAAGCCGAAGAAGATGATCTGGACGAGCAGCGGGGTGCCCCGGAAGACCCAGATGAAGGCCCAGGAGACGCCGCGCAGCACCGGGTTGGGCGACAGGCGCATGACGGCGAGCAGTACGCCGCCGGCGGTGCCGAGCACCATCGCCAGCAGGGTCAGCCACAGGGTGGTGACCACGCCGTCGAGGATGTAGTCCTTGAACAGATAGTCGCCGATGGTGGCGGGTTCGAGGTTGGGGCTGTCCAGCAGCGCCCGGAGGAACAGGGCCGCCAGGCCGACCACGAGCAGCGCGGTCAGCCAGCGGCCGTAGTGCCGCACGGGGACCACCCGTACGGTCTCGGTCTCGCTCAATGCAGTGCCTCCTGCGGAAACGGTGTAGCGGTCGCCGGGCGCCTCCCGGGCCCGCCCTCACGGAGTCGGAAGGGCGCCCGGCGACCGCGGTTCAGGGGGTCGTCTCCGCCGAGGTCAGTCGATGGCCTGGTCGACCGTGGCCTGCTTGACGGCGATCGGGGTCTGCTTCCACTGGCCGAGGATCTTGGCGTAGCTGCCGTCGTCGATCAGCGACTGCACGGCGGCCCGGTACGCCTCGGCGACGTCCTTCTTGCTCTTCAGGAAGCCGAAACCGTTCGGGCTGGCGAGCCAGCCGTTGGGGGCGGCCGGGTCCGTGACCAGGTCGGCCTTGCCGGCCAGGGCGCCGGCGGTGTCCACCAGGTTGACCCTGGTGGCGGCGACCACCTCGACGTTGCCGGCGATCAGCGCCTGCACCGCCTGCGGGTTCTCCGGGTATTCCTTGACCTCGATCGCCCTGCCCGCGCAGCTGTCCTTGCTGTAGGCGGCCAGGTTCTTCGCCTGGTTGCTGGCCTTCTGCACGGCGACCTTGCGCCCACAGAGGTCCGCGACGGTCTTCACGGCGAGCGGGTTGCCGGTGCGCACCAGGAAGCCGGTGCCGGAGGCGGAGTAGTCGACGAAGGTGGCGACCTGCTGGCGTTCCTTCTTGTCGGTGATGCCGCCGGCGATGGCGTCGTACTTGCCGGCCTGCAGGCCGGGCACCAGCCCGTCGAAGGGTTGTTGGGTGAAGGTGGCCTTGATGCCGAGCCGGGCGGAGGCGGCGAGGAAGAGGTCGTAGTCCAGACCCTTGAACTCGTCGGTCCGTCCCTCCTGCTTGAAGTCGATGAACGGCTGGTAGGGGGCGTTGGTGGCGACCGTCACCGTGCCTCGGGAGCGCAGGTCGCCGGGGACCTTTCCGGCGAGGTTGGCGTCGGTGCTGATCGGGCCGACGCCCTCGACGGTGATGGTGACGGTGGCGGCCCTTCCACCGGAGCCGGCGGCCTTGTCACCGGAGCCGGCGGCGGTGGAGGAGGTGCCGCCGCAGCCGGCGGTGACGGCGAGGAGGGCCGAGGCCGAGGTGGCCAGGGCGAGCTGACGGATGCGCATGGGGGTGTCCTTCCGGGTGCCAGACGTACCAGCTCCCGGACTGTAACGCACATTACTATTTCGGTGGGGTTACAGTTTTCTGTAATGAGGATCAGCCGACGTGGAACTCCTGCTGCGCCTGCTCCATCGCCTTCAGCCGGGTGCCCGCGATCGGCCCGAGCCGGTCGATCACCGCCGCCACCACCGTCTCCACCAGGGCCAATGCCGGAACGAAGCTGTCGTACAGCGAGGGCGACTCGGCGCGACCGGGCAGCACCACCTCGGCCAGCCCGGCCACCGGGGACATCCACCGGTCGGTGAACAGCACCACCCGGGCACCGCGCGCGGTCACCTCCCGGGCCAACGCCAGCGTCGGCTCCTCGTACCGGCGGAAGTCGAAGAGCGCGACCACGTCGCGCCGGCCCACGTCGACGAGCATGTCGGTGCGCTCCACCGGGCTGATCGGCAACAGTCGACTGCCGCCGCGCACCTGCATCAGGTGCAGCACCAGGTAGTGGGCGAGCAGCCCGGAGAACCGGCCACCGGCCGCCGTGACGCGCAACTGCTGGTCGGCGAGCAGCCGCGCCGCCGCGTCCAGCTCGCCCTGTGGCAGGTCGACGAGCGTACGGGCGACAGCCTCGGGCAGCCTGGCCGCGGCCCGGGCCAGCGCGTCCGCCGGAGGATCGCCGGTGCGTTCCGCCGCCCGGTACGCGGTCAGCGGCGATGTCTCGCGCTCGGTCAGCTCGTCGCGCAGCGCGCGCTGGAACTCCGGGTAACCGCCGAACCCGAGGCGACTCAGGAGGCGCAACACGGTGGGGGCGCTCACCTCGGCGCGCTCGGCCAGTGCGGCCACCGTGCCCAACCCGGCCGCCGGATAGGCGGCGAGCAACGCCCGCGCCACCCGTCGCTCGGCCGGGCTGCACTCACCGAGGCGCTGCCGGATGAGGGCTGCCACCCCGACCGCGGGCACGGCGGACGGTTCTGCGGCCACGGCGGGGTCGGGAACTGCGCCGGCGGGCCCGCCGGCAGGATCGGAGGTCAACACGGGCTGAGCCTAATCGCGGCGCGCACGGGACTTCGGAGCGCCGCGAGGCCGGGCCGACCCGAAAGGAGTGGCCACCCCGGGCACACCGGTGGCCACTCCTTCCGGCGGCGGAGGCACGCCCGCCGAGGGGCGGGCCGGCGTGCTCCAGCCGCGGGGCGGGGTCAGGACCTGCTGACGGTGCAGCTGTAGTCGGCGCTGCCAGAACCCGAGTACGCCTCCAACTCGACGTAGTACGTCGCCGAGCCGGACGCGGTACGGGTGGTGGATGCCGACTCGTCGGCACCCGCACCGCTGTTGACCGACCGGGTCAGCGTGCTTCCGGTCGAGCTGAGCAGGTAGAGGTCCGCGTCGTACGCGCTGGGCACCGCGCAGTCCACCGACAGGGTCTGTCCACTGGCGAGGCTGACCCCGAAGTAGTCCCGGTCACTGCCGCTCTTCATGTCCCCGGTGATGGTCAGCGGGTAGCTGAGACCGCTCACGTCGTTGGCCGCGGTGCGGGAGTCGTTCGACTCCACCTCGGCATAGCTCGACCCGCCGCCGGGAGGGTTGGTGGGCGGTGGATTGGAGCAGTCGGTGACCGGCGTGCCGCTGTAGAGGCTGCTGCTGGGCGACCCGTTGGTCACGCTCTTGAGGTAGTACCCGCAGGTCGGCCGGTTGGCGAAGTTGTAGCTCTGGCCGCTGGCCAGCTTCCAGATCTTGAAGTTGGAGTAGGTCAGCGGTTGGCCGGAGCTGGCCACCTCCGGCTGGTGGTCGCCGAGCACCACGTACGCGCTGGGTCCGCTGAGCGTGGCCAGCCCGTTGCGGTCGATGAAGAGCGAGGCGCCCTCTTCGACCCCCACCCCCCACGCCTTGCCGCCGCTGGTCCGACCGTCCTTGACGGCACGGGCCACGAAGGCCATGAGCCGGCCCATCCGGTCCCGGGTAACGAAGTGCGAGTCGTTGATGGTGTTGGCGTAGTTCGGCCAGCGGAACATGCCGGTGGTGAAGGTCATCGACTGGTCGTACGGGTCGTCGAGGGCGATCGCCGAGGTGGCGCTGCCGCCGCAGGCGTCGTACACGATGTCGCTGTTGACGTGGTGCCCGGCGCTGCCGCCGCCGACCCCGCCGCCCTTGGCGACCACCGACTCCACGGACGCCTCCAACGCGGTGCCCTTCCAGGCGACGTAGCGACACTGGTCGCCGCCCGCGAAGTAGACGAACTCGGCGTTGCGGATATCGGTGTTGACCTGGCTGTTGTTGCCGTCGGCGGTGGCGGTCAGGGTGAGCGTGGTGCAGGAGTTCACGCCGCTCAACCCGGTGATCACGTCACATTCCGGGGTGCTCGTGCCCGACCCGGCGACGACCGCCACATCGATCGAGCCGGAGCCGCCACGGATCGCGCTGATCGCCTGGTTCATGGTGGCGGTGATGATGCCGCCCGAGCCGTTCATGGTGAAGGCCGGGCCGGACCAGGTGGCTCGGCTGACGTCGGTCGAGCTGCCCTGCCGGCTCCGGGTGACCTGGGCCTGGGCGGCGGTCACCCCGATCGGCGCGACGGTCAGCAGCAGGGTCGTGGCGGTGAGAACCGCGAGCCGGGTACGCAGGGGGTTGCGGGAATGGGACATGGGCACCTCCGAGGGGCCACGAAGCGATGAAACAGAAGTTACATCCATCACGTTCACTGCTCAATACGTAACTTCTGTTACAGGTTCGTGAACCACTCGACACTGTGAGCCCGACGGCGGGCACGACGGCGACCCCGGGTGGCAGGTGGCCCGGGGTCGCCGTGGTTGCCCAGGTCAGGCCGCGCCGATGCCGATCACCACACCGCTGAACGAGGTGCTCTCCCCCGCCCGCCAGGCGGCGAAGTCCCGCCCGCGGGTCAACCGCGCCTCGAACTGCGGATCCTTCTCGTAGGAGGTGCCGGAGACCGAGGCACAGCCGCGGTTGCCGATCAGGCCCTCGGCCAGGCCGACCAACTCGTAGTTGTAGAAGACGTCCTCCGACGGCACCACCGCGCAGGGGCCCTCGGCGCCACGCACCGGCTCCTTGCCCGGCGCGACGACCGGCTGCCAGCGGTCGGCCCGGTACCGGTCACCATCGGTGAGCCGGCTCCACCGCACACCGTCGATCCCCCAGACCGCCGAGTCGGTCACCCGGGCCCGGCGCAGGTCGAGGACGCTCACCCCACGCTGCCCCAGCACGCGCAGCGACCGGTGCCGCGAACCGACGCCGGTCACCTCCAGCGCGGTGTTCTCGTCCAGACCGAACACCCGGTCGTGCCGGGTGTCCGAGGCGAGCCGGATCGACCGGGCCTCCCGACCACGCCGGGAGAAGTGGGTGTCCAGCAGACCGTCGGTGAAGAACCCGAAGCCACCCTTCGGCAGGTACGCGAGGATGTCCCCGTCGTCGAAGTAGCCCGGCCGCGAGCCGTCGCGCAGGCCCGGCTCGGTGGAGCCGCCGGTGATCATGTCGCGGCCGGCCATGATCTGGGCGCCCGCGCTGGTGCCGGCGACCACCGCGCCGCCGCGCAGCTTGCGGCGTACCGCGGCCAGCGCCGGGGTGTCCCGTTGGGCGCTGCCCCGGGTCAACGTGGTGACGTACCGGTACTGGTCACCACCACCGAAGAAGAACCCGGTCATCGAGTTGATCTGCCGCACCACCGCCGGGTCCTCGGCCGCGCCCGGCCGGTCCAGGTCGATCGGGATCCACTGCGCGTCGGCCACCCCGTAGGTGCGGAACAGCTTGGCGTAGTAGTCACCATTGCAGACGCTGTTGTTACAGTCCGGGGTGTCCGCGTCCGGGTCCTCGCTGGGCACCGGGGCAGCGGCGGTGAAAATGCCGATCCGTGCTGTGCCGGCACCCCCGGCCAGCCGGACGATGTCGTTGTAGACGGCCGCGTTGTCGTCGGCGAGCGCGCCACCGACCAGCACCAGGCTGCCGCCGCGCGAGTGGGACGGGTGGGCCGAGGCGGGCACCGCGGCCACGGGGACGCTCAGCGCCACCGCCGCGCACGCGCCGACCCCGAGGGTCAGCAGGCGGTTCACGGGCATGACTGCTCCTCACTGGAAACCGTGAGGGCGGGCCGAGCAGAAGCGTACGGCAGCACACCGTCGCGGACAACGCCCCGGACGTTCGTCGACGACAGCTGTCCACACAGACACTCCCGGGCCACCGCGGAGGCGGTGACCCGGGAGACGTCGGGGTGGTCAGCGAACCTGGTCGCCCTCGCCGGTGCGCGCCTGGGCCTGGTCGACGCCCTTGTCGATCTGGTCGCCGTACTTGCCACCGGTGCGCTTGTCGACCTGGTCGCCGGCCTTGTCCAACCCCTGGTCGACCTGCTTGTCGTGCTTGTCCGCGAAGTCCTTGGCCTTGTCCATGAAGTCACCCATGGTCGATCCTCCTCGAATATTCGTCCGTGTTGTTCGAGTTCCCTGGCCCGGCCAGCGCAAACACCGAGAAACCGGGCACCCGGGGCCGGATCGGGCCGGCGACACCCACCCGGCACTGCGCGTACGATCCGCTGCGGTATCTCTCCGGAGAGGGGCAGGCGCGTGCACCGGAACCCGAACCGCTTGCGGTCGACCCTGACCGTGGCACTGCTCGTCGTCACCCTCGCCGGCTGTGCCGACGGGACACCGGCACAGGGCGGGCGCTGGTCCGGTGCCGCCCCGGTGACACCGACCGCCGCCGCGCCGCCGTCGACAGCCGCCACTCCCGCCGTTACCGGTACGCCCGCCGCGACCACCGTGGACTGTCCCGATCCCGGCCCGGCTCCCCGCTCGGCCAGCGTGCTGGACCCGACCGCCGCCAGCTACCTCGGGCGGGACGGCGCGGACAGCGCCAACGCCGTCGACATCTCCGACGACTGCGCGATCGTGGTCGGCGGCCGGTTCACCGGGTTCTCCGGCGGCACCGCGTCCACGCTGGGTCAGGGTGGCGCCGGCGCGGTGCTCCGGCTGGACGCCACCGGCCGCAAGCCGCTCGGCACGACCCGGCTCGCCGGCGTGGTGGAAGACCTGGAGGTACGTCGCGGCGGCGGCGAGATCGCGGTCGCCACCGACCGGGGCGTGTTCCTGCTCGACCCCCGCGCCACGGCCGCCCGCTGGCGGCGCGACGGCGCGGCGACCCGGGTCGCGGTCGGCGGCGCGGGCACGGTCGCCGCCCTCACCGGCAACACCGTGCGGGTGTACGACCTCAGGGGCACCACCCTCGCCACCATCCGCCCGACCGGCCGCACGGTCAGCGACGTGGCGGTGGACGACCGCACCGGCCTGATCTACGTGAGCGGGTTCCGGCAGGTCAATGCCGGCCGCTGCGTACCGGTGCAGATCGCCTACCTGCACGCCTACGACCGGCGGGGCGCACTGCGCTGGCGGGCGTACGACCACGCGGCCGACCGGCTCGGCGATCTCTGCGCGGACAGCCGGGCCGATCGGATCGCGGTGGGCCGCGACGGCCGCCTCTACCTGGCCGGGGAGACCGCGGGCGGAAACACCATCTTCAACCGGTCCGCCGCCGACCCGTCCAGGCCGGCGCCGAACGTGGTGATCGACTCGTTCACCGAGGCGTCCAACACCTCGAACGCGCACCTCACCTATCTGGCCCGGTTCGATCCGGCCACCGGCCGCCAGCTCGCCGGGCAGATGGTGCTGGCCAGGATCGACACCAAGGGCAATCTGGGCAACACCATCAAGCCGTACGCGATCACCGCAGACGAGTCCGGCCGGGTGTACGCGGGTGGCGTGTCGGCGTACCAGATCGCCGGCCGCACCCGGGCCACCCTCGGCGGCAGGCGACTGGCCCCGTACTCCGGTGGGGACGCCTGGGTGCTGGTGCTGTCGGCGGACCTGCGCAGGCGTACCACCTGGACGGTCTTCACCGACGGCGGCGCCGGCGCGGTACGCGCGGTGGCCGCCGGCTCCGGGATCGCGGCGGCCGCGGCCCGGGTGGACAAGGGTCAGTTCTGGCGGACCCACAGTGTGCAGTCGGGCGGCCTGCCCGCCGGCGGCGCCGGCTACCTGGCGGCCTGGCCCGGAGTGTCCTGACAAGACCCGACACGCCGGCCCGTTCCGGACCGATGGTGGCGCGGGGGTGTCGGCGGGAGCCCGGGCGGGTACCGACCTCGCCGAGATCGAGGAGGACCGACATGGTGGCAGGCGATCCCGGGACGGACACCGGGGCGAGGAAGGCCTCGGGCGGGCCAGGGCCACGGCAGGCGTGGTCCGGGTTGCCCTGGCCGGTCCGGTCCGCGGTGCTGTGGAGCGCCTGCCTGGTGGTGATCGTCGCCGGGCTCTACCTGCTGGGAAAGATCGCCGTGCTGCTGGCGCCGCTGGCCATCGCGCTGGCTGCCACCCTCTTCCTCACCGCGCTGCTCGACCCCGTGCTGCTCCTGCTGCGCCGGCTACGGTTGCCGGCGGCACTGGCCGCGCTGCTCACCGTGCTGCTGCTGCTCGGCATCCTGGTCGGGGTCGGTGCCCTGGTGTGGAACCTGACCGCCAGCCAGTTCGACCAGCTCAGCCAGCAGTTGACCCAGGGGTTGGAACGTAGCCGGGACTTCGTCACCTCCAGCCTGCCGGTCACCGACGCGCAACTGGACGACCTCGTCGACCAGGCTCGGCAGGCCGCGGGCAGCGGATCGGTCGACCCGATCGCCGGTGCGCGGACCGCCACCGAGGTGCTCGGCTCCGCGCTGCTCGCCCTGGTGCTTCTCTTCTTCCTGCTCAAGGACGGCCGCTCGATGTGGCACTGGGTGCTGTCCCGGATGACCGGCCCCAACCGACAGGTGGTGGCGGAGTCCGGCCGGGCCGGTTGGCAGACGCTGGGCGCCTACAGCCGGGGCACCATGCTGATCGCCGCGATCGACGCCATCGGCATCGGTGTCGCCCTGGTGGTGCTCCGGGTGCCGCTCGCCCTGCCGCTGGCGCTCATCACGTTCCTGGGTGGCTTCGTCCCGATCATCGGGGCGACCGTGGCAGGCGCGGTCGCGGTGCTGGTGGCGCTCGCCGCCAACGGCCCGACAACGGCGCTGCTGACCCTGGCCGCCGTGGTCGCCGTCCAGCAGATCGAGGGCAACCTGCTGGAGCCGCTGGTCATGAAGCGGCAGGTCCGGCTGCACCCGGCGGTGATCCTGGTGGCGGTCACCGCCGGCACCCTGATCGCCGGCATCGCCGGCGCGTTCGTCAGCGTCCCGATCACCGCCGTCCTCTGGCGTGTCATCGACACCATCCAGAGCCACCGCACCACACCCGCGGGCCCCACTCCGGCCCCGGCTGGGTGATCAGGAGGCTGACGTCGGGGCGAGGCGGGTCTCGAACCAGGTCGCTGCCTGGTCGGCGACCTGTTCCAGGGTGCCGGGCTCCTCGAAGAGGTGGGTGGCGCCCGGCACCACCCGCAGCTCACCGACGTCGCCCAACTCGGCCAACGCCCGCTCGTTGAGCGTGATCACCTCGTCGTCCAGGCCCCCGACCAGCAGCAACGTCGGGGTACGCACCTGCGGCAGCGCGTCGCCGGCCAGATCCGGTCGGCCGCCCCGGGAGACGACCGCGCCCACCCGGTCGGCCCGCGATGCCGCCGCGACCAGAGCGGCGGCGGCACCCGTACTGGCGCCGAACAGCCCGATCGGCACGGTGCCGGCGGGGCGCTCGGCAGCCAGCCAGTCGACGACACCCGCCAACCGGCTCGCCAGCAGGCCGATGTCGAACCGCAGCTCGGCGCTGCGGGCGTCCACCTCGTCCTCGGCCGGGGTGAGCAGGTCGACCAGCACCGTGCCGAGCGCATGCCGGTGGAGCGTGCCGGCCACCGCCACGTTGCGCGGGCTGTGCCGGGAGCTTCCGCTGCCGTGCGCGAAGAGCACCACTCCGCTCGCCCCGGCGGGCATCGTCAGGTCGGCCGGAAGCTCGACGTCCCCGACCGGAATCCGCACCTCGTCCTGCCACCCCTGCATGCCCACCTCCGCTGGCTCGACTTCCGCCCGGTTACCCCACCCGGCCCACCCCACGCCGCGCCCAGGGCGCGGTCGAGCATCGGGGTCCGTTTGTCGGCTGGGCCGGCGGGTACGCGACGAGCGACCGCAGACCGTGTCGGCGCAACCGCGCCCCGACGGATCGCGAGGATCGCCATGGCCCAGCAGCAGCCCTCCCGGCAGCAGCAGATGGACGAACGGAACCGGCGGGAACAGGACGCCGAGCGGAACCGGGACTTCGGAGACGAGGCCGCGTCGGCCCGCCTACCCGACGATCCCAAGGCGATGGCCCCGCGGGACGCGATCGGGCGCCCCTCCCAGGGCGAGCCCATCTGACCTCGGCGTCCGCAACCGGGCGATCGGCCCGCTGATTGGCGGCCGGGGCGGGAGCACTCCCGCCCCGGCCGTCACTCGTGGCTTTCGGGCAACCGCAGCAGCGGCGACCGGCCCGGCGGATGCTCCGGCGGGGGGCCGGCCGGGTCGGCCGGTGGCACCGGCACGGTCACCGGCTCGTCGCAGGTGACCCGCACCACCTGGTCGTGGTGGCGCAGCTCGACGACATCCTCCGGGCCGCCATGACGCAGGGTGTACGTCGTCTGGTGTGGCCGGACGTCCACCCGCAGGGCCAGCCCGCGCCACTGCAGGGAGAACTCCAGTCGGCTCAGCCGGCTGGAGAGCCGCGGCGCGAACGACAGTTGCCCGTCGTGGTCCCGTAACCCGCCCAGCCCGCCGACCAGGGCGAGCCACGCACCGGCCAGCGAGGCCATGTGCACCCCGTCGCGGGTGTTCTCGTTGAGGTCGTGCAGGTCCATCAGCGCGGCCTCGCGCAGATAGATGTGCGCCAGCTCGGGGTAGCCGACCTCGGCGGCGAGCACCGCCTGGGTGCAGGCCGACAACGACGAGTCCCGTACGGTGCGGCGCTCGTAGTAGAGGAAGTTGCGAAGCTTCTGCTCGGGGGTGAACGCGTCTCCCCGCCAGTGCATGGCAAGGACCAGGTCCGCCTGCTTGACCACCTGCTTGCGATACAGCTGGACGTAGGGGTAGTGCAGCAGCAACGGGTACTTCTCGGCCGGCGTGTGCCCGAAGTCCCACTCCTGAAGCCGGGTGAACCCCTCCACCTGCTGGTGGACGTCGAGTTCCTTGTCGTACGGGATGTGCATCGAGATGGCCGCGTCCCGCCAGCTCGCCGCCTCCTCGTCGGTCACCCCGAAACGGAACGCCTCGTCCCGGTAGCGCATCACCACGTCGGCGGCGGTGAGCAGGTTACGCTGCGCCATCAGGTTGGTGTAGACGTTGTCGTTCTTGACCGCCGTGTACTCGTCCGGGCCGGTGACCCCGTCGATGTGGAACTGCCCGTGCCGGTCGTGGTGGCCGACCGAACGCCACAGCCGGGCGGTCTCCACCAGCAGCTCCAGCCCGATCTCCTGCTCCAGCTGGGTGTCCCCGGTGACCAGCACGTACCGGCGCAGCGCATCGGCGATGTCGGCGGCGATGTGGAAGGCAGCCGTGCCGGCCGGCCAGTATCCGGAGGACTCCGGGCCCTCGATGGTCCGCCAGGGAAAGGCGGCGCCCTTGAGGTTGAGCGTCTCCGCCCGTTCACGGGCCTGCTCGAGGGTGCTGTGTCGCCAGTAGAGGGCGTTGCGTACCGCGCTCGGCTGGGTGTAGGTGAGCACCGGGAGGACGAACATCTCGGTGTCCCAGAAGGCGTGCCCGTCGTAGCCGGGGCCGGTCAGCCCCTTCGCGGAGATCGGCCGCCGCTCGGCACGGGCACCGGCCTGGAGCACGTGGAAGAGGCCGAACCGGACGGCCTGCTGCACCTCCGGGTCACCCTCGACCCGCACGTCGGACGCGTCCCAGAACTCGTCGAGATAGCCGCGCTGCTCCCGGCAGAGCCCGTCCCACCCGTCCAGTCGTGCCCCGGCCAGCGCCGCGCCGACCTGGTCGCGCAGGGCGGGCAGCGAGCGACGGCTCGACCACCCGTACGTCAGGTACTTGACCACCCGGAGCTTCTCGCCCGGCTTGAGGACGCAGCCGATGGTGGTGCGGACCCAGTCCTCGTACCCCTCGGACTCGATCGTGGTGTGGTCCGGGCCGTGCACCTCGTGCTCCATGGCGGCGGCCACCCGCAGGCCGGAGACCTTGGTGCGGTGGATCATCTGCCCGCCGTCGGGTGTGGTGAGCTCCTCCTCGGCCTGCAACGGCGACTCCAGCACCGCGGCGACCCGGGGGTCCTTGCTCTGCGGAGGGAGCGTTTCGTTGGCCACCAACTCGGACTGCACGATCAGTCGGAGCGGGCCGTCGACGGCCTCCACCTCGTAGCTGATGGCGGCGACCGATCGCTGGGTGAACGACACGAGCCGGGTGCTGCGGACCTTGACCTCCCGGCCGGCCGGCGAGCGCCAGTGCACCTCCCGGTGCAGGGTGCCGGCCCGCAGGTCGAGGATCCGTTCGTGGCCGAGCAGCTCGCCGTAGCGCACGTCCAGCGGTTCGTCGTCGACCAGCAGCCGGATCAGCTTGCCGTTGGTGACGTTGACGACGGTCTGCCCGGACTCGGGGAAACCGTAGCCGGCCTCCGCGTACGGCAGCGGCCGCAACTCGTAGAACGAGTTGAGGTAGGTGCCGGGAAGGCCGTGCGGCTCGCCCTCGTCGAGGTTGCCGCGCAGCCCGACGTGACCGTTGGAGAGCGCGAAGACCGACTCCGACTGGGCCAGCACGTCCATGTCCAGCCGGGTCTCGCGGACGTGCCAGGGCTCGACCGGATAGGCCCGCTCCCGGATCACGCGGGACCCCGCCGGCCTGTCGGCTGCGGTGTCGGCGGCTCGACGTCGCCCGCGTCGAGGAGATCGGCCAGATCCTTCACCACGATGTCGGCGCCGTGCGCGCGCAACTCGTCGGCCTGGCCGACCCGGTCGACCCCGATCACGTAGCCGAAGTCACCAGCCCGGCCGGCCGCCACCCCGGAGAGCGCGTCCTCGAAGACGGCGGCCTGCGCCGGGTCGACACCCAGCAGCCGGGCGCCGGCCAGAAACGTGTCCGGGTGGGGCTTGCCGCGCAGCCCCTGCGCCCGGGTGACCAGGCCGTCGACCCGCGCCTCGAGCAGGGGTTCCAGCCCGGTGGCGGCGACCACCTCGTGGCCGTTGGCGCTCGCGGTCACCACGGCCCGGCGCAACCCCGCGTCGGCGGCCGCCTGCAGATAGCGGACCGAACCCGGGTAGACCTCGACGCCGGCGGTCCGCAGGCGCTCCAGCAGCAGGACGTTCTTGCGGTTGCCGACGCCGTTGACCGTTTCGGCGTCCGGGGGGTCGTCCGGGCCGCCCTCGGGCAGCACGATCCCGCGGGACGCGAGGAACGCCCGGACGCCGTCGGCGCGGGGACGGCCGTCGACGTAGCGGTTGTAGTCCGGACCGGGGTCGAACGGCTGGAACGGCTGGCCGGTGGCCGACGCGCGCTGCCGCAGGAACTCGTCGAACGTCTCCGTCCAGGCGGCGTTGTGCACGCGGGCGGTCTGCGTCAGCACACCGTCCAGATCGAAGAGACAGGCGGTCACATGAGCAGGTAGGCCCAGCACGCTAAGAATCTAACCACCCAGCCGGGCCGCTAAACCCCGTTTCCGCCGCCGTCCGCGCGGCTCAGTTCGGTCGGAGCGTCCAGATGACGGTCATCGCCGAGGTGGGCGTGCCGTCCTCGGTGGTGATCTCGACCTCGACCGGGAACTCGGGCCGCCGGCCGGACTCCAGCTCGTCGATCACCTCGAGAGCGGGCCGGCCGAGCCGCGCGGTGGCCAGCACCGGCCCCCGGGCCAACGTGCGGTACGCGATGTCGGCGCGGACGGCCAGCGGCACGGCCCGATCGAGCAACTGCCCGAAGGCGGCCAGCACCACCGCACCCGAGGCCGTCTCACCCAGGGTGAACATGGCCCCGGCGTGCGGCCCGCCGACGTGGTTGTGGGTGGCCGGGAGGTCGGGGAGCCGGACGACCGCCCGGACCCCGCCCTCCGCCTCGGGTGCCACCTCGACGAATTCGAAGCCGAGCGTGCGGGCGAACGGCACGGCTTCCAACATGCCGGCCGCCACCTGGCGGGAGTCGATGGTCATGGCCCGACGTTAACGGCCGGTAACCTGCCCCGCAATCAGCCGTTTACCAGGTTCGGCAGGTGTTCAGAGGTTGGCGATCGTCCGTAGGATCTCCGCGTAGAAATTGCCGTCGATGCTGCGGAAGAGGGCAAAGTCCCGATCCGGGTCGCCGAAGAACGGGCGCAGCGTCCAGGCGAGCTGGGTGCCGACGAACCCGAACAGCAGGATCCAGATGTAGAGCAGCGTCATGCTGGCCGGCCGCTCCGTGGGCTCGCCCCGCCGTACCGGCCGGGCACTCCACTGGTGCTGCGACGCCGGGTGGCCGGGGGGCAGCATGCCGGGCGGGAACGAGACGCCGGCGGGCGCCCCCTGGGCCGGGACCTGCGCCGGGGCCGCCACGGCGGACGACGTGGCGTCGGGGGTCGCGCCGTTCGGGACCGAACCGGCCGAGCCGGCCACCGCTGCGCCGACCGGTACGGCCACCGGCGCGGCGACCTGGCCGGAGTCCGGTGCGGCCGCGGGCAGCGCCGCCTGGGCGGTCTGGGCCTGGGCCGCCTCCGGCGCGAGCAGGCCGTGGTCGTTGAGCACCTGCATCCCGCCGGTCAGGAAGCGCAGCCCGACCACCGCCGACAGGGTCAGGATCGCCACGTTGAGCAGCTTGAAGAACCCGTAGTCGGGTGCGGTGATCAGGAAGAAGAGGCTGATCGGGGCGAACGCCACCGCGAGCATCGAGGTGACCGTGATCGCCACCATCACCAGCGACAGCGACTGACGCACCGACAGGCGGGCGCCGAAGACCAGGTTGAACAGGTAGAGCGTGGGCAGGCAGATGGCGAGCGTGACCAGGAACAGCAGCGGCAGCTTCAGCGCGGAGGTCAGCGCCATCAGCGGGCTGTGGAATGCCCCCAGCACCGCGCCGTAGCAGGCGAGCGCGATGGCGGAGCTGGCCAGCATCCGCCCGGTCAACCGGTTCAGGTCATGCTCGGCCACGATCTGCTGCCAGATGCCCTGCCGGTCGCGAAGGATGCGCTCGATGACGAGCGGGCTGGGACGGTCACCCGACACGGGTGGCCCCCTCTCGGTGGCGTTCGATGTGGACTCGGTGCGCAGACGGTAGGACAACGGGCAGGGGTGCCGCCACCCCGCTTCGGCGTGGTGTCACCGCCACCCGATGTCGATCCGGGCTCCGCGCTCGTCGAAGAAGTGCAGCGCGTCCATCCGGACCGACACGGCGAGCGGATGACCAGCGGCGACCGCCGGGTACGGCGCCAGCCGCACCGCCAGCTCCGCCGGACGGCGGTGGTGCCGGCCCGGATCGGGAAGCACGCTCGTCCGGGTGCCCTCACCCGGCTCGTCGACCGCCTCCACCGGCTTGCCGGTGAGCCGCTGCATCACCGAGCCGAACCGGCGCAGGCCGCGTTGGCCCAACGGTGGCGGATCCAGCGGCGCCCCCATCTCGTCGACCACGATGGCGGTGGCACCGATGTCCAGGAACGCCAGTGACTCGTGCCCGTGGTGCTCCAGATAGCGGATCCGGCCGCGCAGCACGTCGCCGGGGCTGTCCGGGGAGACCGGTGTGAGCGCCTCGGCGCGCATGCCGACCACGATCCGCTCACCGTGGTAGTGGGCCACCACCCGGCTGCGGATGTCGTTCCAGGGCAGGTAGAGCGACTGCTCCCCGAGGTTGAGCGTGACGTACCGGTCGAGGTGGACGTAGACCGACGCCTCCAACAGGTTCATCCGTGGGCTGCCCAGGAAGGCGGCCACGTAGAGCGTCGCCGGCCGGCCGTACACCTGGGTGGGGGTGCCCACGTCCTGGAGCACACCGCGGCGCATGATGGCCACCCGGTCGGCCATGGTGAGCGCCTCGGCCTGGTCGTGGGTGACGTAGACGGTGGTGACGCCCAACTCGCGGGTGAGGCCCGAGATCTCCGCGCGCAGCTCGGCGCGCAGGCCGCTGTCGAGGTTGGACAGCGGCTCGTCCATCAGGAAGAGCCCGGGCCGGCGGACGATCGCCCGGCCCATCGCGACCCGCTGGCGCTGCCCGCCGGAGAGCTGGCCGGGTTTGCGTGCGAGCACGTCGCCGATGCCCAGCGCACTGGCCACGTCGCCGACCCGCTCACCCCGCGGTGTCGGTTCCACCCCGGCCAGCCGCAGTGGAAAGGCGATGTTGTCGCCGACGGACATGTGCGGGTAGAGCGCGAAGTCCTGGAAGACCATGGCGATCTTCCGGTCCCGTGGCGGCAGGTCGTTGGCGAGCTCACCGTCGAGCAGCACCGCGCCCTGGGTCGGGTCCTCCAGCCCCGCGATCATCCGCAGCACGGTGGACTTGCCGCAGCCGGACGGGCCGAGCAGGACCATGAACTCGCCGTCGTTCACGTCGAGGTTGACGCTGTCGACGGCCAACGTGCCGTCCTTGAAGATCTTGGTGACATCCTTGAGCGCGACGGTGGTCACCGTCTCCTCCCCCAGTTCGTCGGCCGATCCGGTCGACCTGCTGCCGGCGGTCAGCCCCCCAAGACTGTGACCAGGATCATTGGATCAGCACATCGGGTGAACGTCTCATGTTCGACGAATGACGCCGCCATCGATCGAAACGCGGCATTACGAGACGCGGTTTCAGCAGGGCTGCGTCAGCCCGGCCGGCTCGCCCAGGAACACCCGGCGCACCACCCGCTCCGCCGCACGACCGTCGTCCAGCGCGCAGAACCGGACCCGGAAGTGCTCGCGTGCCCTGGTCGCCGCGTCCGAGCGCACCCCGTCGGTACGGAACAGGTCGAGCAGGTCGGCGAAGGTCGTCGTCACGGCGCCCGGCGGCTCCGCCGTGACGTCGAGGTAGACCCCCCGGGCCAGCCGGTACGCCTCCCAGTCCGGCGCGTAGAGCACGATCGGCCGGTCCAGCACCGCGTAGTCGAACATCGCCGAGGAATAGTCGGTGACCAGCACATCGGCGATCAGATAGAGGTCCTCGACCCGCTGGTAGCCGCTGACGTCGCTCACCCGCTCCCGATCCACCAGCCGGCGGGGGTGGCGGTCCCGGTCGTGGAAGTAGTGGCTGCGCATCAGCAGCCGACCGGAGTCACCGAGCGCGGTCAGGAACCGGTCGGGGTCGAACGGCGGCCGGTAGCCGGGCAGGTGCTCGCGGTGCGTCGGGGCGTACAGGACCACCTGCTCGTGAGGGCCGATGCCGAAGTCGGCACGCAGCCGGCGCACCTCATCCGGACCAGCGGTGACCAGCCGGTCGTTGCGCGGGTAGCCCACCTCCAGCGTGGTGTACGACGCCGGGTAGGCCCGGTCCCACATCTGGGTCGAGAAGCTGTTCGCGCTGACGCTGTAGTCCCAGCGGTCCACCCGGCGCAGCAGCCCGGCGAAGTCCATCCGGCCCGCACCGATCGGGTAGCGCTGCTGGTCCAGCCCCATCACCTTGACCGGCGTGCCGTGGTGGGTCTGCACGTGCACCTGCTCCGGCCGCTTGTGGACGAAGTCCGGGAAGTTGACGTTGTTGACCAGCCACCGGGCCCGGGCCAGCGCCCGGTAGTACGCCGGGGTGCCCGCGACGACGTACTCCGCGCCCGCCGGGACGGTGTCCACCCGGTCCCGGCGCACGATCCACACGCCCCGCACCCCGGGAGCGAGCCGGCGGGCGACCTCGTAGATCGCCGCCGGGTTGCAGGAGTACCCCCGGTACCAGTAGGCCGCGTACACCGCGAGCGTCGGATCCACCGGACGGCGCAGTTCCGCCCGGTAGTACTCGCGCAGCAGGCCGTCGCGGGTCAGCCGGGCGCCCCGCCGGGCGGCCGGGCCGAACCGGCGTCGCGCGGTGCGGGCCTGCCGGCGGGCCAGGTCGCGGGCCCGGCTGGCGGCCCGCAACGCGCTGAACGTCCGCCATCGGCCGGTGGCGACCAGCCGGTGCTTGATCCCCTCCACCCCGTCCGGCGCCGGGTAGCCGCCGCCCGGCAGCCACCG
This sequence comes from Micromonospora sp. 067-2, assembly GCF_046549295.1. Lineage (NCBI taxonomy): Bacteria > Bacillati > Actinomycetota > Actinomycetes > Micromonosporales > Micromonosporaceae > Micromonospora > Micromonospora sp. 067-2. The sequence continues at coordinate 622,580 of NZ_JAJPWB010000002.1, forward strand.
TGCGTAGTCGGCAGTGATCTGCGCGAAGAAGGCCGGCCGCAGCTCCGGGGCGATCCGCTGGCCGTTGCCGAGCACGGTCAGGTAGTGCCAGATCATCCGCTCGAAGACCGCCGGCCGCAGGCCACCCACCGCCGGTCCCCAGTCGTCCATCAGGTGGAAGACCCGGTGCCACTGCGGGAACACCTCGAAATGCCGGTCCCCCCTGGTGCGGGTGATCGCACCGGCGCGACGCTGCCGGTAGTTCACACACACCAGATCGAGGACGCCGATCCGCTGCGCCGCCATCAGCACCGGGTAGCTGAACGAGACGTCCTCGTACCAGCCGGGCGCGAAGCGCAGCCCCACCTCGACCAGGAACTCCCGGCGGACCAGCCGGTTCCACGCGGTGTGCAGCAACCGCATCGCCTCCGGCCGGTCCCGCAGCCGGAACGTGTCCGCGCCGGGCGACTCGGGGAAGACCTCGGCCATCGCGCTGCGGGTGGCGGTGTCGTTCCAGTGCGCCCGGACGTGGTCGACCAGCAGCACGTCCGGTCGGGTGCCGCGCAGCCGGTCGGCCACCACGGGCAGGCAGACCGGCGCCAGCCAGTCGTCACCGTCGAGGAACCAGACGTACTCGCCGACGGCCCGGTCCAGCCCGAGGTTACGGGCCGGACCGAGGCCGACGTTCTCCCGCAGCCGAACCGAGCGGACCCGCTGGTCGCGGGCCACGTACTCGTCGATGATCTCGCCGCTGGAGTCCGGTGAGCAGTCGTCGACAGCGATCACTTCGAGGTCGGTCTCCGGCTGGCCGAGGATCGAGTCGAGGCACTCACGCAGGTATCCCTGCACCCGGAAGGCCGGTACCACGAAGCTGATCAGGGTCATCCGGCCGTCCCTCCGTCAGCGCGGCGCGACACCTCCCGCGCCCACCGGCGCGGCCGACGCCCGCGCGCTCCGGGCCGGCCGGACGAACCAGGCCAGGACCACGCTCACCACGAAAACCACGAGAAGGTACGCACCGAGTGTAACCAGACCGATACTCACGATTCCGGCAATCGCCGCGAGGGTCACCAGCGCCGAGCGACCCTCCCAGCCCAGCGTCGCCGGGTGCAGTGGCGGCGCCGCCTGCCGCTTCTCCAGCCGTGCGGTCAGGTCGTAGTGGTGCACGGTGAGCACGAGGACATAGCCGAAGATCAGCCATCCCGGTGCACCGCCGACCACCCCGGCCGCGATCGCGAACAGATACTCGGCGGCCCGCAGCGCGGCGGGCACCAGCCAGTCCAGCGGGCCGTTGTGCGCGGCCCCCGAGCCCAGGCCGCCGACCAGCAGCACCAGCAACGCCACCGGCACCACCCAGCGCAACCGGTCGGGCGTGTCGGCCAACAGCGCCACCACCAGCAGCGCCGCCGGGCCGAGCGTGGCGATCACCGCCAGGGTGAGCGGCCCCATCGGGCGGACCACGGGCAGCCGGCGCGCCAACGGGCCGTCGTCCCGATGCAGGGTGGCATCGACCGTGTCCAGCACCGGCACCCACATCCAGCGCGCCCGCAACGTCCGCAGAGCCCCGGTGTACGCGAACGCCAGCGCACCCCAGACCAGCACCGCGATCAGGCTGACCAGCGGGTTGAACAGCGCCACGGTCAGCGCGATCAGCGCCCACCGCTCGCCGATCGGAAAGACGACGGTCCGCTTCAGCCAGTACGACAGCGAGCCGGTGTCCGCCTGCACCCGCGTCGACGCGGCGTTCAGCCGGTCACCGATCCCACCGCTGGCACCGGTCGTCCGGGGACGGCGGGCCGCCTCGTCGTGCAGCACCCCGTACCAGGTGTCGGTCATGTGCCGGACGGTCTGCAACGTCATCGCGGCGATCGCCAGCGCCCAGCCGTTGCCCAGCCCGGCGTGGCTCACCCCGAAGCCCAGCCCGGCATAGACCACGTACTCCTTCACGCGGTCTGCCATCGTGTCCAGCCAGCCACCCCAGGCACTGAAGTGCCGGGTGTAGCGGGCCAGCTGGCCGTCCACGCAGTCCAGCACGAAACCGAGGTAGAGCAGCACCGCGCCACTGACCAGCGCGGGTCGCCCGCCGACACCGAACAGCACCGCGGCGGCCAGCGCGAAGAGCACCGAGATCACCGTCACCCCGGTCGGGGTGAGCCGGAGCCGGGCCGCCAGCCGGACCACGTACGGCGACCAGGTGCTGACGAAGTACGTGGAGAAGAAGTCGTCCTTCTCCTTGACCGACAGCCGCAACTCGGCCCGGTCCTCGTCGACCGCCGTCACCGCCGCCTCGGCAGCGGCCAGCCCGGCCGCGTCGTCGACCCGGTGCGCGACGAGCAGGCGTACCCGCTGGGCGAAGATCAGGGTGCCCAGCGCGGCGAGGCCCGCGACGAGCCGGTCCACGGCGGACCCGGGGCCACCGGCCGCGACCGAACCGGTCGGCCCGCCGCCGCCGGCCGGTGGCAGCGGCGACACGTCCCCGGCCGGGCCGAGTGGGGTGACGATGGGCAGCATGCCGGCCGCCGCGGCACGGGCGGCCGCGGCCAGGGTCGGCAGGTCGTCCACGCCGACCCGCAGCGCGCCACCGAACACCCCGGTCGCGTCGCCGTCGAGGGCGTCCACCGCGTCGGCGTCGGTGATCTGGCCGCGCTCCTCGCGCACGGCTGTCCGCCCGGGCACCGGCGGGTCGGCGAGCACCAATGCGACCGTCGGGCCCACCGGGCTGGTCGCCAGGTGCCGCAGCACGGCGGTGTGCGCGACCAGGTCGGTGCCCGTCACCAGCAGCGAACCGGTGGCGGTGTCCGCCAGCGCGGCCAACTCCTCGAGGGTGGCGGCGAAGCGCACCTCGTCCGCGCCGGCCCGGCGCAGCTGGGCCGCGATACGGTCGGCCAACGGCTCGCCGGTCGCGGTGGTGAGGCCCGCCGCGGGCGTCCCGCCGGCGAGCACGATCGCGAGCGTCACCGTGGAACCGCGGCGTGGTACGCGTCGAGCGCCTCGGCGATGGTGCCGTCGAGCGTCAACCGGCCCGCGTCGAGATACAACCCCCGACGGCAGAACCGGGTCAGGTCCTTTTCGTTGTGTGACACCAACACCAGCGTGCGCCCCTCCCCGAGCAGACGATCAATCGTCGCGTAACACTTCTTGCGGAACTCCGCGTCCCCGACCGCGGTCACCTCGTCCATCAGCAGGACCGGGTGCGGCAGGTGCGAGATGATCGCGAAGCCGAGTCGTACCTTCATCCCCGACGAGTAGTGCCGCACCGACGTGTCGATGGCCCGTTCCACCTGCTCACCGGCGAACTCGACGATCTCGTCGAAGTGCCGCTTCAGATAGCCCGTGGACAGGCCGTGCAGTCCGCCGACCAGGTGCAGGTTCTCCCGGCCGGTCAGGTCGTTGGAGAAACCGGCGGACAGCTCCAGCAGCGGGGCCACGGCGCCGTGCACCCGGATGCTGCCCTCGTCCGGAATGAGCACCCCGGCGATCAGCCGCAGCAGGGTGCTCTTGCCGGTGCCGTTGCGGCCGATCACCCCGACCGTCTCGCCCGGCTCGACGGTGAACGAGACGTCGCGCAACGGCCAGAACTGGCCCGGCAGGGCACCCCGCCCACCCCGGTGGATGAACAACTCCCGCAGCCGCAGCTGGCGGCGACGGTTGCGGACGAACCGGATGCCCAGGCCGTCGGCCTCGATGATCGGCGCGGCCATCTCAGAGTTCCTTGAGCACGGCGGGCTCCAGCCGGCGGAACGACCACCAGCCGGCGGCCAGCACGAGCAGGCTGCCGGCGATCGTGGTGGCGAGCAGCCGGGCGTCCGGGAACTCGTCCGGGTACCAGATCGCGTGGTGCAGCTGGAAGATCCCGACCAGCGGGTTCAGCTCGTACAGCACCTTCAGCCAGCCGGGCAGACCGGACTGCCGGACCAGGCTGAGCGGATAGATGATCGGCGTGGCGTAGAAGAGCACCCGGATGAACAGCCGCATGAGCCGTTCCACGTCGCGCATCAGCACGTTCCACGCGGAGAGCAGCAGCGCCAGCCCGATCAACAGGATCCCCTGCACGACCACCGCGAGCGGCAGGGCCAGCAGAGACCAGCCCACGTGCACCCGCCCGTGTGCCGCGTAGATCGCCGCGATCGCGATCAGGATCGGCAGGCCGGCCACGTACTCGGCGAACCGGCCGGTGACCCGGCCGATCGGAAAGACCTGACGCGGCACGTTCATCGTGGTGATCAGCCGGGACTGGCCGGTCAGGGCGTTGGTCGCCTCACTCAGCGCCGAACTGGTCCACATCCAGGCGAAGATCCCGGTGATCAGGAAGAGCGGGTACGACCCGGCCGCCTCGCCGAGGTGCCGCCCGGTGTCGCGGGAATAGAGCACGCCGAAGACGAACCAGTAGATGGCGCCCATGCCGAGCGGCTCGATCAGTGACCAGAAATAGCCCAGCACCGACTGCTGGTACTTGACCGCCAGGTCCCGTCTCACCAGGATGCGCAGCGAGCTGCGGTGCGACCACAACGCCGCGACGCCAGAGGTCACCGCAGCCTCCCGCCTCCTGAAACGGACGACAGGTTAGCAGTCGGTGAACGAATGCCCCGCATCCACCGGGTTCAGCACTCGATCACGTTGACGGCCAGACCGCCGCGCGCCGTCTCCTTGTATTTGACCTTCATGTCGGCGCCGGTCTCCCGCATGGTCTTGATGACCTTGTCCAGCGACACCGCGTGCACCCCGTCGCCGCGCAGCGCCAGGCGGGCGGCCGTGATCGCCTTGATGCTAGCCACCGCGTTCCGCTCGATGCAGGGAATCTGCACCAGGCCACCCACCGGGTCGCAGGTCAACCCGAGGTTGTGCTCCATGCCGATCTCGGCGGCGTTCTCCACCTGCTCCGGGGTTCCGCCCAGCGCCTCGGCGAGCCCCGCCGCCGCCATCGAGCAGGCCGAACCGACCTCACCCTGGCAGCCGACCTCCGCACCGGAGATCGAGGCGTTCTCCTTGAACAGCACACCGATCGCACCGGCCGTCAGCAGGAACCGCACCACGCCGTCGTCGTCGGCGCCCGGCACGAAACGGGTGTAGTAGTGCAGCACCGCCGGAATGATCCCGGCCGCGCCGTTGGTCGGCGCGGTGACCACCCGACCGCCGGCGGCGTTCTCCTCGTTCACCGCCAGGGCGAACAGCGTCACCCAGTCCATCACGCGCAGCGGGTCGGTGGTGCCGGTGTCCGCCTCCAGGCTGCGCCGCAGCTCCGCCGCGCGCCGCCGGACCTTCAACCCACCAGGGAGTACGCCGTCGCGCTCGCAGCCGCGCTCCACGCACTCCCGCATCACCCGCCAGATCTCCAGCAGGCCGGCGCGGATCTCCGCCTCGCTACGCCAGGAGCGTTCGTTGGCCAGCATCACCTCGCTGATCGACAGACCGGTCGCCGTGGTCACCCCCAACAGCTGCGCCCCGGTCAGGAAGGGGTGCTTCACCCGGGTGCTGTCCGGCTTGATCCGGTCCGCGCCGGCGGCCGCCTCGTCCGCCACGAAACCGCCACCCACCGAGTAGTAGGTGCGGTTGCGCAGTTCAGAGCCACTGCCGTCGTACGCCGTGAAGGTCATGCCGTTCGGGTGGTACGGCAGCGACCGGCGGCGGTGCAGGGTCAGGTCCCGGGCCGGGTCGAAATCGATCTCGTGCGCGTCCAGCAGGCTGATCCGCCGCTCGACCTTGATCCGCTCGACCCGAGGGCCGACGGTGTCCGTGTCGACCGTCTCCGGCGACTCACCCGACAGCCCGAGCAGCACTGCCGGCCCGCTGCCGTGGCCGTGACCGGTGGCGCCCAGCGAACCGAACAGCTCGGCCTGCACCCGCGCCGTGTCGGTGAGCAGCCCGTCGGCCTTGAGCCCGGCCGCGAAGGTGCGAGCGGCCCGCATCGGCCCCACCGTGTGCGAGCTGGACGGCCCGATGCCGACGCTGAAGAGGTCAAAAACACTGATCATGGCTGCGCTTCCTCGCCGTCGTCCCGTCGTGTGGGATCCGGCCCGGTCTAGCCGCCCGGTCAGGGCGGCCCCGCTCGTGGCGGCCCGGGTTGGCGGCCGCCGGCCACCCGGGGTGTGGGTGCCCAACCAGCGAGCCTACCCGCCCAGGTCACGGCCCACCCCGCCGCCGCGACACCGCCGCCGGAGATCCACCCCCCGGCCGTCGCACCGCCACCGCCCCGCCACCCTGCCACCGCGCCACCCCGCCACCCCACCGCCCCGCCGCCCCGCCACCCCGCCACCCCGCCACCCCGCCGCCCCGCCGCCCCGCCGCCCGGCCGCCCTGCCGCCCTGCCGCCCTGCCGCCCCGCCGCCCCGCCGCCCCGCCGCCCTGCCGCCCTGCCGCCCGGCCGCCCGGCCGCCCGGCCGCCCGCATGATCGTGCTCGATCCAGGATGTAGTGGCCTCCGCGCGACTGCGATGCCACTACATCCTTGATCGAGCACGATCATCGCGCGGGGCCGAACGCGGGCGGTGTGGATGGGCGTGGTGCGTTGGAGGGACGCCGCACGGGTAAGCACCTACGGGTCCACGGAAAGCCGGTCCTCCTCGGGACGGAGGGCGAGCTGGCCATCCCTTTCTACCGTGGATTGCAGACGCGGCGTACCGCCGCAGAGTGGGAGTACGACGATGAGTCGCAAACTGGTTCGGCCCCGCGAGGGGCGCATGATCGCCGGTGTCTGCGCCGGCCTCGGTCAGCGGTTCGGGATGTCGGCAGGGATGGTCCGGTTGCTGTTCCTGCTGTCGTTGCTGTTGCCCGGCACGCAGGTGATCGTCTACCTGATCCTGTGGATCCTCATGCCGGACGAGGGCCGCTACCTGTCGTCCACCCAGCACTGACCCCGGATCACCGAACCTGCACGGTGAAGCGCCCGCCCTGGACGACTGTCGGGGCGGGCGCTTCGCGTTCGGGGTACGCGGCGGGTCAGGGTGCGGTGTAGGTGATCGTGACCTGCTGGTAGCCCAGGGAACGCAGCAGCCCCTCCAGCATCTTGCGGGTGTTCTCCTCGGCGCGTGCGGAGAGCCCGCTGTCCCGGGCGGCGCCGGTGATTCGTTCCTCGGCGAGCTTGTAGACCTGCTGCTGCCGGTTGGGGTCGTTGCCGACCAGGTCCCCGAGTCGGTTGAGCAGACCGCGCCGTTCGGCGAAGACGTAGCTCTTTTCCAGGTCGAGGTTGGTCTCACCGAGTTGCGGCGCCGGCAGCTTGATCTCGACGGACTTGCCGTCGGCCGACGTGACCACAGCACCCTCGCCGATCTTGCCGAAGTCGACGTAGGCCTCGACGCTGCCGGCCCCGACGAACAGGGTGCGCTCGTTGAGCAGGAAATCCGGAACGTTGCGCCGGTCGTTCTGGGTGTCGACCACGACCTGGAAGTTGCCCTCGGCGGCCACGTAGCGGCTCAGGTCCTGGATCGACTTCAGCAGCGGCGGCTGGCTGCGGTCGGTCTGTTCCTTCGCGAACGGGTTGCGGAACTCCGGCAGGAGCCCGGTGGCCTGGATGCCGAGCAGCACCACCACGGCCAGCGCGGCGGCCCCCAGCAACATGAGCAGACCGCGCGCCGGCCCACCGGCGCCGCCGGTCGACGGGCCGCCGGCAGAGGGGCCGCCGGTCGACGGGCCGCCGGTCGACGGGCCGCCGGAGCCGCCCCTTGTGTCCGTGGTCGGCTCAGGTTTCGCCGCCGACCGCTCCTTGAGATCGTCGCCGGTCGGATAACCGGGGAACTCCCTCGTGGGCTCGTTGATGCCAGCGTCGCGGGCCATCACGCTCACCGTCCTCGTCAGACACGTCGTCTGCCATTGACGGTACGGCCCCGGTACGACAGCCGCGCGGCGAGCGCCCGGATTGCGTAAACGGGCAGGTCAGGCGAAGGCGGAGAGCCCGGTGAGCCGCTGTCCGACGACCAGCTGGTGGATTTCCGTGGTGCCCTCGTACGTCAGCACGCTCTCCAGGTTGTTCGCGTGCCGCATCACCGGGTACTCACCGGAGACGCCGTTGGCGCCGAGGATGGTGCGGCACTGCCGGGCTATGGCCAGGGCCTCCCGCACGTTGTTCAGCTTGCCCACGCTGACCTGCTCGGGCCGCAGGCGGCCGTTGTCGGCAAGCCGACCCAGGTGCAGGGCCAGCAGCTGCCCCTTCACCAGCTCGACGGCCATGTCAGCGAGCTTGGCCTGGGTGAGCTGGAAGCCGGCCAGCGGTCGACCGAACTGGGTGCGGGTGGTGGCGTACGTCAGCGCGGTCTCCAGGCAGTCGCGGGCCGCACCGACCGAGCCCCAGATGATGCCGTACCGGGCCTCGGTGAGGCAGCTCAGCGGGGCCTTGAGCCCGACCGCCTCGGGCAGTTGCGCGTCCGCCGGGAGCCGGACGTCGTCGAGCACGATCTCGCCGGTCACCGACGCGCGCAGCGACATCTTGCGACGGATCTCCCGGGCCGTGACACCGGGTGTGTCCATGGGTACGGCGAAGCCCCGAACGCCCTCGTCGGTGCGCGCCCAGATCACCCCGACGTCGGCGATCGGCGCGTTGGTGATCCACATCTTGCCGCCGGTGAGCACCCAGTCGTCGCCGTCGCGGCGGGCCCGGGTGGCCATCGACGCCGGGTCGGAGCCGTGATCCGGTTCGGTCAGGCCGAAACAGCCGATCGCCTCGCCGGTCGCCATCGACGGGAGCCAGCGCTGCTTCTGCTCCTCGCTGCCGTAGCGCCAGATGGCGTACATGGCCAGCGAGCCCTGCACCGAGACCAGCGAACGGACGCCGGAGTCGCCGGCCTCCAACTCCTGGCAGGCCAGCCCGTAGGCGACGGCGGAGGCACCGGCGCAGCCGTAGCCGGTCAGGTGCATGCCGAGCAGCCCGAGCTTGCCGAACTCCCGGGCCAGTTCGCGGGCCGGCACCCGGCCCTCCTCGTACCAGTCGGCGACGTGCGGGCGCACCCGGTCGTCGACGAGCTGGCGTACGACGTCCCGGATCTGCCGTTCCTCCTGGGTGAGCGACGGGTCCAGGTCGAGCAGGTCCAGCGCAGCGGTCATGGACGTCACCTTAACGAAGGCTCAAGCCGTGGCAGAAGGGCTCGTCACTCGATCGCCTCGGAGAGCACCAGCACCCGGGCGTGGATCTGGTTGCGCTGTTGCAGGGCGGCGCGCAACGCCCGGTGCAGGCCGTCCTCCAGGTAGAGCCCGCCGTTCCACTGCACCACGTGCGGAAAGAGGTCGCCGTAGAAGGTGGAGTCCTCGGCGAGGAGCTTGTCGAGCGCCAGCTCACGCTTGGTGGTGATCAACTGGTCCAGGCGCAGGGGTCGTGGCGGAATCTCCGCCCACTGCTTGAGCGTCAGGTTGTGCTCCGGATAGGGACGCCCGTCCCGGACCGCTCTGAAGATCACGACGGCACGCTCCCCTCCCCGTGGCCGGGCCGACCGGCGGCGGCGAGCCGGGCCGCGGCAGGCGCCGCGTGGCGCGGCACCGATGACCATGCCAGCCTAGCCGCCCAGCGCACGCTCCGTTCTGCTCCCTGATGTCAGTTTCGCTACCGCTCGCCCGATCCCGGACCGGGACGTACGGGACGCCGCGCTCAATCCCATCGGCCACGCCGCACGACCTCGCCCATCGGACGACGGCCGCGGCGTAGCGATGGTGACCGATGGTCGGTCAGTCCGTAACCGATTGTGACGGCACCGATGGGTTGGTACTCCGTCGGCACGCCGAACGCGTTCCGGTAGTCGGGCAGCCGTTGCGGCGGGATGCCGAAGAAGCACGCGCCCAGACCCTCGTCCACCGCGGTGAGCAGCATCAGCAACGCGGCGAAGCCGGTGTCGACGTGCCAGTAGGGCACCGGCCAGCGGTCGGTGGACCGATCCGTCCAACCCTTGTCCGGCTCCGCGTACCGCTGCAGGTAGGCCGACTCGTTCGAGTGCGGCACCACGATCAGCGGCGCCCGGCGCATCCCGGTGAGCCAGCGCTCCCGCCCGCCACCGTCCGGCGTGGTGGCGGCCCAGAACCGCTCCCGGTCGGCCGCCTCCTCCAGCACCAGGAAACCCCAGCCCTGGGCGAACCCGGCCGACGGCGCGCGGACCGCGTGCTCCAACAGCCGGTTCACCACGTCGGGCGGGACCGGCCGGTCCGGGTCGTAGTTGCGCACCATCCGCCGCCGGCGGACGACCTCGGCGAACTCCATCAGGCCCCGGGCCGGATGCCCCAGGCGCCCCGCCAGGTCGCGCCGGGCTTGAGCGTGAGCACGTCCTTGCCGGAGCGGAACGCGTCCGGCGGACAGGTCATCGGCTCGACCGCCACCGAGCGGCGGTGCCGCTCACCGGTGAGCGCGTCCCCGGTGAACACCTGCCACCAGCCGAACTCCTCGTCCGCCCAGATGCTCACCTGAGCCGACCCGTCCGGCGCGGCCAGGCTCACCGACGAACCGCCGTCGGCGTCGGGGACCACCTGACCGAAGCACAGGTCCAGCTGTGCGGCACCGATCCGGCGCGGGCTGGTCCAGTCGTACTCGGTGCCGGTCACCGGGGTCGCCCCGACCGGCAGCAGCCGCCCGTCCACCAGCAGCCGGGTACGGGCGGGCAGCCGCATGATCAGGTCGTCGACCGCGACGCCGGGCAGTTGCAGGTACGGATGCACGGAGAAACCGAACGGCGCCAGGTCATCGCCGATGTTGGTGACCTCGTGCTCGGCGCGCAGCCCGTCCCGGCCGACGCTCCACCGGCTGTGCAGCCGCAGCGGCCACGGGTAGCCCGGCTGCGGCGGCAGGTCGTAGCCGACCGTCACCGCGTCCGCGGACTGCTCCAGCAGCCGCCACGGCACCCAGTTGACCAGCCCGTGGATGGCGACGTGCCGCTCCGGCTCGGTCAACGGGAGCTGGTGGGTCCGGTCGGAGAACACGTAACGCCCATCCCGGATCCGGTTCGGCCAGGGCGCCAGCACCTGCCCGGCGCAGCCCGGGGCGACCTCGTCGGTCCGGTACCCGTCGACCAGGTCGACACCGTCCTGCCGGTACGTCCGCAGCCCGCCGCCCACCTCGACGATGACGGCCTCGTGGCCGGCGGCGGAGATGGTCCACTGGGCGCCGGAGAACGGGCGCTGATCGGGTCTTTCCATGCCGGCGACCCTAACCGGTCACGTCCGGTCACCGCTCGACGCCGTCGCGGCCCGGTAGCGCAGCAGCGCCGGGAACGCGACCGCGAGCACCACCACGAGCACCGCCGAGGCGAGCCCGCCGGCCACCCAGGCCACCCCGCCGCCGAGACCGGCGGCCATCGTGCCGGCCCGCAGGTCGCCCAGGCGCGGGCCACCGGCCACCACCACCGTGTTGACGCCCTGGAGCCGCCCGCGCATCCGATCGGGCGCGTACACCAGCAGCATCGTCTGGCGCAGCACCGAGCTGACCAGGTCGGCGGCCCCGGCCACGGCGAGCAGGGCGACCATCAGCCAGAGCTGCCGAGCCAGGCCGGCTGCCGCGATCGCCAACCCCCAGCCGACCACCGCGAGCACCAGCCCGAGCCCCTGCCGGCGGAGCCGGCCGATCCAGCCGGAGGTGAGCCCGCCGAGCATCGAGCCGATCGCGATGGCGCTGTAGAGCCAGCCGACCGTCGCCGGATTGTGGAACCGCTCGGTGGCGATCTCCGGAAAGAGGGCCCGGGGCATGGCCAGGACCATCGCGATGAGGTCCACCCCGAACGAGATCAGCAGCACCGGCGTCGTCGCCAGGTAGCGGAATCCGTCGATGACGCTGGCCAGGCCGGCCCGACGCGGGCCGACCCCGGCCTCCGGATCCGGCTCCGGCGGCATCGCGGGCAACCGCCACGTCGCCCAGAACGAGGCGCCGAACAGCAGCGCGTCCACCGCGTACGCGAGCGGCAGTCCCACGTCCGTCCGCCAGATCGCGAAGATCAGACCGGCGGCGAGCGGCCCGAAGACCGAGGTGGCGGTGAACGTGGTGAAGTTCAGCGTGCTGGCGGCCGGCACCAGGTGTTCCGGGACCAGGCGCGGCAGGATCGCGCTCCGGCTGGCCGAGGTGATCGCGAAGGCGGTCGACTGCACCGCGACGAGGAGCAGCAGCAACAGCGGGCTGCCCACGCCCAGCAGGGCCTGCACCAGCAGCGCCACCGTCGACGCCCAGAGCAGCACGCCGCCGCCGAGCAGCACCCGACGCCGGTCCCGGGCGTCGGCCACCGCGCCGCCCCAGAGCCCGAACACCAGCAGCGGCAGGAACCCCGCGATGCCGAGCAGACCTACCCAGAACGATCCCCCGGTCAGCCCGAACATCTCCACCGGTACGGCCACCGCGGTGAACTGGAAGCCGAACATCGCGACGCCGTTGCCGAACCACACCCGCCGGTACGTGGGCACGCCCAACGGGCGCAGGTCGATCGCCCAACGCCGCGTCCCGCGCGGCCGGGCTTGCCGCACACCGGTCACGGTGCCAGCCGCTCGACGGCCCAGGCGCCCTCGTCGGTGCGGCGGAAGCGGAGCCGGTCGTGCAGCCGGCCGGCCCGGCCCTGCCAGAACTCGACCATGTCCGGCCGGACCCGCAGCCCACCCCAGTGCGGCGGCGGGGGAATGTCGGCGGTGTCGGCGAACCGGTCCGCTGCCGTCCGGTAGCGCTCCTCCAGTGCCGCCCGGTCCGGCACGACCTGCGACTGCGGGCTGGCCCACGCGCCGAGCTGGGAGCCGCGCGGCCGGCTGGCGAAGTACGCCTCGGTGGCGTTCCGGTCGACGGGCGTCACCCGCCCGCTGACCACCACCTGCCGCTGCATGGGAAACCACGGAAAGACCAGGCTGGCGTACGGGTTCTCGGACGCCTCGACGCCCTTGCGGGAGAGGTGGTTGGTGAAGAAGACGAAACCGTCCGGGTCGTACCCCTTCAGCAGCACCGTCCGGCCGCTCGGCCGCCCGGCGGCGTCGGCGGTGCCCACCACCATCGCGTTCACCTCGGGCAGCCCGAAGGCCACCGCGTCGGCGAACCAGCGGTCGAACTGGGTGTGCCAGTCGACGGCCAGATCAGCTTCGGTCAGGCCCAGGTCCGCGTCGTACTCGTTACGCATCGCGGCCGGGGCGGGTGTGTCGCCCGTCACGTCCCCACTCCCTCTCGGCGGCCCCGGCGACGCCCTCCCGCGCTGGCCAGCCCGCGCCACCCAGTCTCACCGAGCGGCGCGCAGAATGCGCGTTCGGGGATGTCGTGTGCAGCACAGTCGCAGTGGGTCGCGTATCCGGTTACTCAGCAGGCAAGATGTTCCGAACACATCCCTGAGGGTCGCCTAAGGCGCTCGGCCGACCGGGCCGGATGAGCTGATCGGGCGCACCGACCAGATCCAGGAGAGCGACATGGCCGATTTCAAACCCGGACTGGAGGGCGTCGTCGCCTTCGAGACCGAGATCGCCGAACCCGACCGCGAGGGTGGCGCGCTGCGCTATCGCGGGGTCGACATCGAGGATCTGATCGGCCAGGTCTCGTTCGGCAACGTGTGGGCGCTGCTGGTCGACGGTCGGTTCGGGCCGGGTCTGCCGCCGGCGGAGCCGTTCCCGGTGCCGGTGCACTCCGGTGACATCCGCGTCGACGTGCAGTCCGCGGTCGCCATGCTGGCGCCGTACTGGGGGCTCAGCCAACTGCTGGACATCTCCGACGAGCAGGCCCGCGAGGACCTGGCCCGGGTCTCGGTGACCGCGCTGTCCTTCGTCGCCCAGTCCGCCCGCGGCCTCGGTCTGCCGGCAGTGCCGCAGAAGGAGATCGACAAGGCGCAGACCATCGTCGAGCGGTTCATGAAGCGCTGGCGGGGCGAGCCCGACCCGCGGCACGTCAAGGCCGTCGACGCGTACTTCATCTCGGCCGCCGAGCACGGCCTGAACGCCTCCACCTTCACCGCCCGCATCGTGGCCTCCACCGGGGCGGACGCGGCGGCCTGCATCTCGTCGGGCATCGGCGCCCTCTCCGGCCCGCTGCACGGCGGCGCCCCGTCCCGGGTGCTCACCATGTTGGAGGCGGTGGAGCGCAGCGGTGACGCGGAGGGCTACGTCAAGGGCGTACTCGACCGCGGTGAGCGGCTGATGGGCTTCGGCCACCGGGTCTACCGTGCCGAGGACCCGCGCGCCCGGGTGCTCCGGCGCACCGCGAAGGAGCTGGGCGCGCCGCGCTTCGAGATCGCCGAGGCGCTGGAGAAGGCGGCCCTGGCCGAGTTGCAGGCCCGCCGCCCGGACCGGGTGCTCGCCACCAACGTCGAGTTCTGGTCGGCCGTGGTGCTGGACTTCGCCGAGGTACCGGCGCACATGTTCACCTCGATGTTCACCTGCGCCCGGATGGGCGGCTGGAGCGCGCACATCCTGGAGCAGAAGCGCCTGCAGCGGCTGGTCCGCCCGTCCGCCCGCTACATGGGCCCGGACACCCGCAAGCCCAGCGACGTCGAGGGTTGGGGCGCCGTTCCGCACGGCGTCTGAGGCGTACGGGAGCCCCTTCTCGACGTCCGCCGTCGAGGAGGGGCTCCTTCCTGACCACCGCCCGAGCGGGCGGCACCGGATGTGGCGAAGGACTCAGACCGGCCCTCGGGACCCCGACTTTCCGGCACCGGCCAGGGTGCGAGGATGAGGGTCGGCAGTGTCGCCGGGCCCGCCCTCGCCCTTGCGGAAGGACCAACAGAACCGTGGCTGACGCACCGACCATCCGGATTCCCGACGAGATCAAGCCCGCCGACGGACGCTTCGGCTGCGGCCCGTCCAAGGTCCGTCCGGCGGCAGTGTCCGCCCTCGCCGAGGTGGCCACCAGCTACCTGGGCACCTCGCACCGGCAGAAGACGGTCCGGGACCAGGTGGCCCGGCTGCGCGCCGGCATCGCCGAGTTCTTCTCGCTGCCCGAGGGTTACGAGGTGGTGATCGGCAACGGTGGCACCACCGCGTTCTGGGAGGTCGCCACCTTCGGTCTGATCCGCGACCGCGCGCAGTTCGCCAGCTTCGGCGAGTTCGGCGCCAAGTTCGCCACGTCGGTCCGGGACGCTCCGTTCCTGGGCGAGCCGACCGTCCGCAAGGCCGACGCGGGCGGCGCCCCGACCCTGGTCGCCGAGGCCGGTGTCGATGTCTACGCGACACCGCAGAACGAGACCTCCACCGGCGTGGCGGTGCCGATCAGCCGTGTGGCGGGGGCGGACGAGGGCTCCCTGCTGCTGGTCGACGCCACCTCCGGCGCCGGCGGTCTGGAGGTCAACGTCGGCGAGACCGACGTCTACTACTTCGCGCCACAGAAGTGCTTCGGCTCCGACGGCGGTCTCTGGCTGGCCCTGATGTCGCCGGCCGCACTGGACCGGGCCACCGAAATCAAGGCGTCCGGGCGGTACATTCCGGCCTTCCTCGACCTGGTCACCGCGATCGACAACTCCCGGTTGCAGCAGACCTACAACACCCCGGCGCTGGCCACCATCTTCCTGGCCGCCGAGCAGACCGACTGGATGAACGCGCAGGGCGGCCTGGCCTGGGCCTCGAAGCGCACCGCGGAGAGCGCCGCGACGGTCTACGGCTGGGCGGAGCGGTCCACGGTGGCCAACCCGTTCGTCAGCGACCCGGCACTGCGGTCCAACGTGGTCGCCACCATCGACTTCGTCGACGAGGTGGACGCCACGGCGATCGCCAAGGCACTGCGCGCGAACGGCATCGTCGACACGGAGCCGTACCGCAAGCTCGGTCGGAACCAGCTGCGGGTGGCTCTGTTCCCCTCCATCGAGCCGGCTGACGTCGAGGCCCTGACGGCGTCCATCGACTACGTGGTCGAACGGCTCTGAGACGATCGTCACGGACGGTGTTCGCCGGGGCCTCGGCGGACACCGACCGTGATCATCGTTGCAGCTCAGTCGCGACATGCGGGGTGTCGCTTCCCCCACCCCGAAGCAGATGCGCGTACGGTGGTCCGAGACGCCTGGGTGGCCGACTCGTGGCGTGCGGCCAGCGAAGCGGGACGGAGGCAACGTTATGCGCCCAGTACGCTTCGTCGCCCTCTCCGAGGACGGCCATGCTCTGGTTCTCGCCGACGAGGTCGGGCGGCTGCTCGCCCTGCCGATCGACGACCGGATCTCCGGCGCGTTGCACGCCGAGCCGGGGGCTCCGCCGCTAGCCGTGGCGCCGAGCACCGCCGAAACGATCCCCTCACTGTCCCCTCGAGACATCCAGGCCCGCATCCGCTCCGGGGAGTCCGCCGAGGACGTCGCCCGGATCGCCGGTGTGCCGGTCGACCGCGTGCTGCGGTACGCAGGCCCGGTCCTCCAGGAGCGGGCGATGCTCGCCCAGCACGCCCGCCGCACCCGGCTCAAGGGCGCGGAGAAGCCCACCCCGCTCGCCGAGGTGGTCAACGGCCGACTGAGCCAGCACGGCATCGACACCGAGAAGATCTCCTGGGACGCATACCGGCGCGACGACGGCACCTGGCGGATCGTCGCCACCTGGCCCTCCGGCAAGGCCACCGCGCAGGCGATCTGGGATCTCGACAAGACCAGGCAGGCTGTCACCCCGCACGACGACATGGCGCAGTACCTGTGCGCCGAGCGGCCCACGCCGATCCTCGGCCAGGAGCCGGCGCCGGAGCGGGGCGGGCATGCCCTGCCCGGTCCGTCGCGCGGCGAGCCGAGCCGCGGTGGGCACGGGCTGCCGGCGGCTTCCGAGCACCCGCGCACCGCGCGGGACCCGATCCGGGCCGGGCGGGACGCCCTGCTCGCCTCGCTGGACCGCCCGCTCGGCAACTCGTCGGGGCGCGGCCTGGAGCCGCGTACCCCGGCCGCCCTCGGCGGGTCCGACGCACCCCGGCAGCGGCCGGTCGGCGGTGGCGCCGCGGCGCTGCTCGGCGGTGGCCAGGGGTCGGCCTTCGACGACGATTCGGACGCGCCCAAGGAGGTGCCGGCCGTGCCGTCGCTGGCGGTGCTGCGGCCCCGCCGGACGGGCGCGGCCGCTGCCGCCGGCGGCGAGTCCACCGACGCCAACGGCAAGCCACGCAAGCGGCTGCCGAGCTGGGACGACGTGCTGTTCGGCAGCGGTCCGGCCGCCCGCGAGTCCTCCTGACGCTTCGCGTCGACGGGTGGCTGTGTCGTCATCCGTCGGCGCGGGGGCGCTCGACGTGCCGGATGATCAGGCCCCGCGACCGTCGCGCCGCTCGGCGGTGCCGTTACGGCGCCCGGCCCGGGCCGCCGGCAGGGCCAGACCGGCGGCGTGCAGCACGCCCTCCACCCGGACCCGCTCGATCTCCTGGTCGACGCCGGTCAACTCGGCGAGGTGTTCGGCGATGCCGAGGGCGCGGCAGGCCAGCCGAAGCCTGTCGTCGTACGCCTGGAGCACCGCGCCGTGCCAGACCATCGACCGGCCGGTGCCGCCGAGCCGCTGCCCGCCGAGGCGGCGCAGGTCGGCCGCGAGCTGTTCCAGGGAGCGCCGGTCGGTCCTGTCGAACTCGCTGAGATCGATGTCCCGGGTCAGCGCGTCGGCTTCGATGGCACGGTCGAGACGGGCGATGGTGCGTCGTTCCCGCCGGCGTTCACGCCACTCGGACCACCCGCACACCACCCGGTCCATGATCTCGTCGGCACAGAAGAGCAGGGCGAAGGCCGCCGGCAGACTGGCCACGGCGAGCAACGCCAGGGCCAGCATCAGCGCGCGTCCGACTCCCACGTATCGACGCTAAGCCGCGGCGTGCCGCCCCGCCACCAGATTGGCCGCATCCGCGCCATCCGCTCAACGGGACGTGCCATGTCTCGACGGTGCGCGAGGGCCCCTTGTCAGGCGAAGTCCGATGTCAAGGGACCCTCCCGCCGCCTCCGTCAGTCGGTGGAGGTGACGTAGAACCGGGGCATCGGCAGCACCCGGAAGCGCAGCCGGGCACCGGAGTGGCGCAGCTGCCAGGTGAGCCCGATCAGCGCGGCCGTCAGCGAGACGAGCCCGCCCATCCAGATGCTGGCACCGGCACCGAAGTGCTCCGCGACCCAACCGATCAGCGGTGCGCCGACCGGGTTGGTGCCCAGGAACACCAGCACCCACAGGGCCATCACGCGTCCCCGGAAGGCGGCGTCCACGCCGAGCTGGACCCGCTGGTTGGCGGCCTGGGCGAAGAAGACCATGAAGAAACCGGTCGGCACCAGCAGCACCACGACCAGCCAGTAGGTCGACGCGAAGCCGACCAGGGTCCCGAAGCTGGCGCAGGCGATCGCGGCACCGAGCACCAGCCAGACCGACGGGCGGCTGCGCCGACCGGTGCCGCTGAGGGCGCCACCCAGCGCGCCGACCGCAAGCGCGGTGCTGAACAGACCGAAGGAGGCGGCGCCGGTGTGGAAGACCGTCTTGGCCAGCGCGGCCAGGGTGAGCTGGAAGTTGAACAGGGACATGCCGATCACCGACATCACCGCCATCGGCAGCAGCAGGTCGGGCCGGCGCCACACGTACCGCAGCCCGTCGACCACACGGGCCGATGCCCGCTCGTCGCGCGGCAGCAGGGCGTCGCGGTGCAACTCTGTCGTGCGCATCCGTACCACGTTGACCAGCGGCGCGATCGAGCTGAGCGCGGTGAAGAGGAAGACCGGCCCCACGTCGAAGGCGGCGATGGCCAGACCGGCGACGGCCGGGCCGATGATCCGCGCCGAGTTGAACACGGCCGCGTTGAGCGACAGCGCGTTGGGCAGCAGCGGTGTGCCGACCAGCTCGGAGACGAACGCCTGGCGGACCGGGGTCTCCACGGCGTTGGCCGTGCCGAGCAGCGCGGCGAAGGCGAAGACGTGCCAGAGCTGCACCATGTCGGTGAGGACCAGCAGGGACATGCCGAGCGCCAGCACGGTCCAGAACGCGTTGGCGGCGAAGAGCAGCACCCGCTTGTCGTACCGGTCGGCGAGCCGGCCGGAGAGCAGCGTGAGCAGCAGCACCGGGGTGAACTGCAGCGCGGTGACCACGCCGAGCGCGGTCGCCGAGTTGTCGGAGAGCTCGAGAACGAGCCAGTCCTGGGCGATGAACATCATCCAGACGCCGATCAGCTTGATCAGTTGCCCGGATGCGAAGAGCCGGTAGTTGCGGACCTGTAGGGACTGGAACATCGTGCTCAGCTTGGCCTGCACTCTTGGTGCGCCTCCTCAAGGACGTACGCGTCATCGACAGGTGACGGCACGGCCCGGTGGCGCGGGCCTGCTCAGGCGCGAGCGAGCTGCTGGAGAATCTCGGCGGCCCTGTGCAGGGTCTCCCGTTCGTCCTCGTCGAGCGCGGCCAGCCGGTGGGCCAGCCACTCGTCGCGGGCCCGCTCGAACTGGTCGAGCACGGCCTGCCCTCCTTCGGTCGCCGCGAGGATGACCTGCCGGCCGTCGGTCGGGTGGGGGGTCCGCTGCACGAGGCCGCGGTCCTCCAACTTCGCGACGATCTTGGTCATCGTCGGTGGCTGCACCCGTTCCACATCGGCCAGTTCCCTCGGCGTCAACGCGCCCGCCAGCCGCAGGCTGGTGAGCGCGGAGACCTGAGTGACCGTGAGGTCGCCGACCGGTCGGGCCTGGCGGACCCGCCGGTTGAGTCGGGTGATCGCATCACGCAACTGGGGAGCCAGTTGCGCCGGTGGCACGCGTTCCGCCGTCACCGTCCGCTCCGTCACGATAGTTAGCTTAACTAATGAGCCTGGCTAACGACATCCGATATGGCCAGGCTCACGAGGAGGTTCATGCTGCTCCGGGCGGGGAATCCGGTTCTGTTGCCCCGCCCGGAGGCAGATGTCAGAGCACCAGAGACTCGATCGGTCCGCGCAGGAAGTACAGCACGAACAACGCGGCCACCCCGTACAGCAGCGGGTGGATCTCCCGGGCCTTACCCCTGGCCAGTTTGAGCAGCACGAAGGTGATCAGGCCGGCACCGATGCCGTTGGAGATCGAGTAGGTGAACGGCATCAGCACGATGGTGAGGAACGCCGGGATCGCGATCTCGTAGTCGGACCAGTCGATCGTCCGCACCGCGGTCATCATCAGGAAGCCGACCACCACCAGGGCCGTCGAGGCCGCCTCGAACGGCACGATCACCACCAGCGGCGCCAGGAACATCGCCAGCAGGAAGAGCACGCCGGTGACCAGGCTGGCCACGCCGGTCCGGGCGCCCTCGCCGACACCGGCGGCACTCTCGATGTACGAGGTGTTGCTGGACGTGCTGGCAGCACCGCCGGCAGCCGCCGCGATCGAGTCGACCAGCAGGATCTCCTTGGCCTTCGGTGGGGTGCCGCGCTCGTCGAGCAGACCACCCTCCTGGCCGACGGCCACCATCGTGCCCATGGTGTCGAAGAAGTCCGTGATCAGCAGGGTGAAGACGAACATCAGCACGACCACCCAGCCGGCGCGGCCCCACGAGTCGAGCACGTTGAACTTGCCCAGCAGCGACAGGTCCGGCACGTCCACCACCGTCTTCGGCAGCTCCGGCACGTTCAGCGCCCAGCCCTTCGGGTTGGGCTTGCCGTCGACGAACGACGGGCCGATGTTGGCGACCGCCTCCACGATGACCGCCAGCACGGTGGAGGTCAGGATCCCGATCAGGATCGCGCCCTTCACCCGGCGCACCACGAGCACCAGCGTGACCAGCAGGCCCACCACGAAGACCAGCAGCGGCCAGCTGACCAGCTTGCCGCCGATGCCCAACCCCACCGGCACGGTGGTGTTGGCGACGTCCGGCACGCGCCGGACGAAGCCGGCGTCGACCAGGCCGATGATGGTCAGGAAGAGGCCGATGCCGACGCCGATCGCCGTCTTCAACTGCGTCGGCACCGAGCGGAACACCGCGGTACGCAGGCCGGTGAGCACCAGCACCGCGATGATCACACCCTCGATCACCACCAGGCCCATGGCGTCGGCCCAGGTCATCTCGGGGGCGATCTCGTACGCCACCAGGGCGTTGACGCCCAGGCCGGCGGCCAGCGCCAACGGGAACCGGCCGACCACACCCATCAGGATGGTCATCAGGCCGGCGACCAGCGCGGTGGCCGCGGCCAGCGCGGGAATCGGAAGGGTCTTGCCGTCCCCGTCGACGGCGCCACCGAGGATGAGCGGGTTGAGCACCACGATGTACGCCATCGTGAAGAAGGTGGCCAGGCCACCCCGGACCTCACGGCTCAGCGTCGAGCCGCGGGCGGAGATCTCGAAGAACCGGTCGAAACCGTTCCGGGGGTGAGCGGGGTCAGGTCGTGTGCCGTTCTCGGGCGGCGCTACTGCCATCGGGTCCTCGCAGGTGATCTTCCGGTTTGTCGCGCGCATCGTCCCAGATCACCGGCCGGCAGGGAAAGTTGATCGCGTACGCTTGCCCGGTGCCGAACGAGCAGCCACTGCGGCCCGCGCCGCTGGATCCGCCGATGGTGCCCTTCGCCGTCGCCGGGCTGATCGTGTGGGCAGTGGCCGGTCTGATCCTGTTGATCTTCTTCCGGGGCTGGCTGACCGACCATCACCACGAGAACTGGCTCTGGACCTGTCTGGCCGGGTTCCTGTGGGGCTTTCCCGGTCTCGCCACGATGATGCGGCACGACGCCAACCGACGCCGCCGCCGCGCGAGCTGAGCCGGGCGGCCGCGGCGGGACACCCGACGCGGAACGTCAGGGGTGCCCGTACGGCTCCGACGGCTCGGCGGCCTCCACCGAGCCCGGGGCGCGACTGACCGACATGGCCTCCATCGCGCTGTCGTCGTAGACCGTGGGCAACTCCTCGACGACACTCTCGGCCACCTCGATGAGCGTCTCGGAGTGGGCGCCGCACCCGTGGTCGGCACTCACCACCCGGCCGTCGTCGGGGGCGTAGAAGTTGCCGCACGCGCCGAAGGCCAGCCGCATGGCGCCGGCCAGCGGCAGGTAGAACCCGCAGGTGCCGCAGCGGGCAGCGGCCGGCGCGGCGGCGGAGATGGCCGCGGCCGGGCCGTGGTCGCCGTCGTACCAGCGCTGTGCCGCGTCGGTGCGTCCCTCCCGGGAGAGCACCCGGGCCCGCCCGAGGCCCAACTCCCAGGCCGTCTCCTCGACGGCCGGGTCGTCGGAGAGCAGGTAGCCGGGGGCCAGCCGATCGTCGTCGGGCGAGGTCGGCAGCAGGTCACCCGGGCCCAGGTCGCCGGGCTTCAACCGCTCCTGCCAGGGCAGCCAGCCGGGCGCGAGCAGCGCGTCCGGACCGGGCAGCAGCACCGTCTCGCAGATGGTCACCGTCCGGCTACGCGGCACCCGGGTGACGGTGACCGCCCACCACCAGCCGCAGTAGCCGGCGAGCCGGCATTCGAAGTAGTGGGTGACCAGCCGATCGCCCTCGGCCACGACCTGCAGGTGGTCGCCGACATCGTCGGCATCCACCTCGGTGATGCCAGCGCGGGCCGTCTCGACGGCGGCGGCGCAGACCTGGTCGAGGCGGGCGGCACGGGTGGAGGCGGGCCTGGTCACTTCACCATTGTTCCCCATGCGCTCGATACAGGTGACAGGGACTCCCGGTGAATCGCCGCAGTGGTGCGGCGCACCTGGATCGGATGGGCGAGGATGGTGCACATGCCGTCGTACTCCCGCTCCGGGCGATCCGTCCTCGGGCGGACCGTCGGCACCGGCATCCGCGCCATCCGTCTGCTGCTGCGCGGGTCCGTGGGCAGCGGACGCTGGATGACCTCCCGGGCCGGCCGGGCCCGGGCCCGGGGCGCCGGCGGCGAGGTCGGCATGGTCCGCCTCTTCGACCTGCACGCCGTCTCCTGCGCCGGCGACACCCTGATCGCCATCGGCCTGGCCGGGACGATCTTCTTCAACGTGCCGCTGGGCGAGGCCCGCAGCAAGGTCGCGCTCTACCTGCTGGTGACCATGGTGCCTTTCGCGATGCTCGCCCCCGTGGTGGGTCCGCTGCTGGACCACTTTCGACACGGCCGGCGGTACGCCCTGGCCGCCACCATGCTCGGGCGAGCGTTCCTGGCCTGGTTGATCTCCGACTACATCCACGGCTTCGGGCTGTATCCGGCCGCGTTCGGGGTGCTCGCGTTGTCCCGGGCGTACGGCGTGGCCCGGTCGGCGGCCGTACCCCGTCTGTTGCCGGAAGGGCTCGGCCTCTCACAGGTGGGTGCCCGGGCCAGCGTCTACGGCACGGTGGCGGGCGCACTGGTGGCGCCGATCGGGCTGGCCGCGTTCTGGTTCGGGCCGCAGTGGCCCCTGCGGGTCGCGTCAGTGATCTTCCTGGTCGGCATGGTGATCTCCCTGCGCCTGCCACCGAAGGCCGACTCCGAGCCACCGGAGCGGGTCCCTCGGGCATTGCGTGCGCTGGGCGTACGCCGGCGAGATCGGCCGCTGGGCCGGGGCCGCCCGGCCGGCCGGCTGGTGATCGCCACCCTGATCGGTGCCGCGACCCTGCGCGCGGTGTACGGCTTCCTGCTGCTCTTCCTCGCCTTCGCGATCAAGAAGGGCGACCTGACGACCGTCGTGTTCGGCCGGGATCTGGGCGCCGAGTGGGCGCTGGGGCTGGTCGGTGGCGCGCTGGCGGTCGGCGGCTTCCTGGCCACGGCCGTCGGCACCCGGCTGCGCATCCACCGGCCAACCGCCATCCAGTCCAGCAGCATGATCATCGTGGCCGGGGTGGCCGTGCTCGCGGTCATCCAGTTCTCGCTGCCGTTGGTCGCCCTGCTCTGCCTGGTCACGGCGCTGGCCAGCGGTGTGGCCAAGCTGGCCGTGGATGCCTCGATCCAGGAGCGCATCCCGGAGCGGCTGCGGGCCAGTTCCTTCGCCCACTCGGAGACGGTGCTGATGCTCGCCTTCGTCGCCGGCGGCGGGCTCGGGCTGGTCCCGTTCGATGGCCGCATCGGCATCGCGGTCGCCGCCGGGGTCGGGGTGCTCGCCGCCGCCCGGGGTGTGCTGGTCGCCGCCCGGTTGCGTGGCGAGAAGCTGGCCGGCCGCCCGCTGGGCGACGACGAACTGACCGACGACGAGCCGACCGACGAGCCGGCGGACGACACACCCACCTCACCGGCGCCCAACCAGGCCGGCTCGCCGCACTACGACGACCCTGGGCTCGCCCCACCGGGCTACCACATCTACCGTCCCTCGTCAGCGGTCGGCGGGCCGGGCGGAGGCGTGGACGACGACACCCGCCGGGAATCCCCCGGGCCTCTGTCGTGACCGGTCTGCTCGTCGTGACCGCGGTGCCCGCGGAGGCCGACGCGGTCCGGGCCGGGTTGGCCGACGCCAGCGTGACGGTGACTCCGGTCGGGGTCGGCCCTGCCGTGGCCGGCGCCGCCACCGCTCGGCTGCTGGCCCTGGCCGAGGCGGCCGGCCGCCCGTACCGCGCGGTGGTCAGCGCCGGCGTGGCCGGCGGCTTTTCCGGTCGGGCCGCAGTCGGCGACACCGTTCTCGGCACCGCCGCCATCGCCGCGGATCTGGGCGCCGAGTCACCGGACGGCTTCATCCCCCTCGACGACCTGGGCATGCCGCCCGCGCTGCTCGGCGGCGGCAGTGTCGTACCGGCCGACCCCCAGCTGCTGGCCTTGTTGAGGGCCGCCCTTCCGGCGGCCACGAGCGGCCCGGTGCTCACGGTCAGCACGGTCACCGGCACCGCCGCCAGCACCGAGGCCCTGCGTCGACGGCATCCGGAGGCGGTCGCGGAGGCCATGGAGGGGTACGGGGTGGCCGTGGCCGCAGCGCAGGCCGGGGTTCCCTTCGCCGAGCTGCGCACCATCTCCAACCCGATCGGCCCGCGGGACCGCGACGCGTGGCGGCTGCGCGAGGCCCTCACGGCCCTGACCACGGCTGCGCCAGCTTTGCGCTGACCGCGCGGCCCTGGCGTGTCGCCGACCGCAGCCGCAGCGCCGGCCGAAGCCCTCGACCTCAGCCGAAACGCCGTCGTGGGGAATCCAGCCGTAGCGCAGCGGGCCGGCGGGCCTCGATCTCGAAGCCGCACGCGAGCAGCAGCTCGATCCCGAGGTTTTCGGCGACCGCAGCCGCACCGTCGATTCCCGCCGCGCGCATCTCGGTGATCAGCGCCGTCACCAACCGGCGCCCAAGCCCCAACCGTCGGTATCGGGCAGCGACGAGCACTCCGTCGAGCACCATCTCCCGCTCCGGCATGCCTGGGTACCACTCTCCGTACTCCAGGTGCGGGGACCGCTCATGGGCCCGCAACTCACCGACCAGCTCACCGCCCGGAAGCTCGGCAACGAACCGCCAGCAGGTGTCGGGCACCTCGCCGCCGGTGACCCGCCGTACCCGGGCCGAACGGCGCACCTCCGCACCCCAGCGTCGGTTGTCCCGATACCGCCGATTCACCTCGTACGCCGCCGGCGGCAACGGAAGCGGATACCGCTCGGGCGGCAACCGGTACCACTCCGCCCACTACGCACCCGGCCAGTCCCGAGGCTCGTGGACCGGCCAGACGTCCAGGTGAGCCGGGTACCGCCGCCCTGCCTGGTCCCGCATGTCGTCGTGCGGAACCGACGTCGGCACGGAGATGGCGGGGACTGCCTCCGGCACGCCGATCCGAACCTCTCCGCCCGCAGCATGGACGAGCCGCTCCACCGTCCGAAGCCGAGGATCGATCGCTCGCCCCGACTCGATCCGGGCCAGCGTCGGCTGCGGCACCCCGGCTCTCTCGGCCAACTCTCGCTGGCTCAGGTCTGCGCGACGGCGCAGAGCACGAAGCACCCCGCCGAGATCGGCGGCGCCCGCTGCGTCGGCGCCCGCTGCGTCGGCACGGTCAGTCGACTCGGTCACAAGTCGATGTTCCCCGCCGGCCAGCAAGCAATCAACGCCCCGACCAGAGCTGTGGATAACGCTGTGGACAACCTTCCCGGCCGGTGGACGGCCTACTCCGCGGGCCCTTTGGAGCTGAATCGTTTGCGACATCACCACGGCCCGAACAACCACGGCCCAAGCCCCACAACCCCAATCGCCACGGTCCAAGCCCCACAGCCCCAACCACCACGGTCCAAGCCCCACAGCCCCAACCACCACGGTCCAAGCCCCACAGCCCCAACCACCACCGTCCGAGCCCCACAGCCCCAACCACCACCGTCCAAGCCCCACAACCCCAACCACCACCGTCCAAGCCCCACAACCCCAACCACCACCGTCCAAGCCCCACAACCCCAACCACCACCGTCCAAGCCCCACAACCCCAACCACCACCGTCCAAGCCCCACAACCCCAACCACC